>DEML01000064.1 GCA_002359185.1 Planctomycetaceae bacterium UBA2671 | reverse complement strand
TCAAAAAGTGCGAAAGTCAAACTGACAGTCTGTCGATAAAATTCTTCTCCACGATATTTCGTACACCGAATCAAACTGATTACGTTCTTTTCCGACCACTCTGGACTATGGGCATTAGGAGTCTTGGGTAATTTCTTCATGTTCAAATAATCGGCAACAATGTTGAGAGGCTGCTTTTCAGCAACCATCTGAAAAGCTTTAATAATGACCTGTATCCACTTGGGATCGATTTCATCAAATCCCGGAGATTTCGGATCATCAGGGTTCTGTTTATTCCGACGGTATCCCGAACGAATATGACCAATCGCGGCTCCCATTCGCCACAAACTGTCATGGGCTCGCTTAATTCTAAACCGGGTGTAGAAATTATCCTGACCATGGTGACGTTGGGCCTCTTCAAGCCGTTGCTGCCAATCTTCGTTGCAAGTATCAACAAAATCATTGATACAAATCACACGGATACCATGATCAACTGCTAATCCAACGAGTTCCAAACAAAGAGCAACACCTCTGTAAAGACGACTTGAATCCTCACAGAGAATGCAGTCCCAGATACGTGAGAGAATCCCTTCCCGCAATTTAATAATTCCTGGTCGTTCTCGGAGTTCACCTGACCAACCTTCATCGCTGATTCGTTCAACCTGAGGTTGAACGACACCTTGATCACTCAGAAATTCAACACAATACTCATGCTGTGCTTGAGAACTTTGGCGACGCTGCTCTTCAGTTGAAAATCGATCAACTACAGCGATCTTCGCACGCGCTGGAATAGATACCCGGAGATGCATCACAGCACCTCCTTTGCAGCGGAAAGCACATCAATTTGCCATCCAGATATAACTGACTGCCCCCAAATGGATTGTGCTAGATTTGTGCTAGATCCATTCCCTAACAACCGGCAACAACCGGTACTAACAACTAACAACACCACAAACGCAAGTCGTTTCCGGGAAAGTAGTTTCGTCGTAATTCCAAACGATAGAAGAAGTTGCGAAAACCGGGGGCGGATATTCCCCCTCTCTCCGCATCTCCAAACACCCACGAGTCATAACCTGTTGACACGTGGGTGTTTGCGTTGATGGGCTCTGTTTCGAAACGCATTTTGTGGCGGTGTTTGTGGCGTTTTGTGGCGGAATGATTCTCTGAATTCATTCTCTCATGTGCTTTTTGAATGCCACTTCACTTATTGAGTCCTGCTCAATTGACTCGCCGCAGGGCGCAGTTTGTACGAGGATTATACTCGACGACCGTTATCGGTCGGAGGTCCACGGGAATCGACCCGATAACGGTATCGTACCGTGTTGGATAAGTTTGTCCCGTGTTTTTCATGGATCACGGGGAGGGAAAATCAAACCGGATGTCGTTCGTACCGTACTGATCCGGGATCTGCTCAAGCCACTAGCTGATCGTTTTCCGAGCCCTGACGGGGAGGTCGGATTTATTGACGGACGACTCCATTCGTTCCGACATTATTTCTGCTCAGTCTGTGCCAATAACAATATCCCGGAGCGGATCCTGATGGACTGGCTGGGACACAAAGACAGCAAAATGATCAGCAGGTACTATCACCTGAATGAAAAAACATCGACCGAACAGATGAGCAAAATTCAAATTGTCTGATGTTGTCCTCTGCATCAGTGTGATGTAGGGACTTTACTATTCTTTTTTACTGGAGGTCAGCAAGTCCAGCGACTTTGAATGAAGTAAGCAATCGATGGCTGATTCAAGCAACGAATTTGGCACAGTTTTGGCACAGTTTCAATTTTCGAGACTGGCAACACTTCTCAAACCCCTTTTTTATTGGGTTTGAGATAGCCAAAATGAAAAAAGCGGAGAGGCAGGGATTCGAACCCTGGGTCGGTTGCCCGACGCCGGTTTTCAAGACCGGTGCATTCGGCCGCTCTGCCACCTCTCCGAGCGGTTTGTACGCGAAACGTAGCATGAACTCCCGGGGGGTGTCAAGGAGTTTGGGCGTTGTGTCTGGCAGACACTCCAAATTTGAGAAATGTTCACCTTAAAAAAGAGCAAATGCTCATAATAAGCCGTGATTCCAAACAATGTTGAGTCGATGGTTGGTATGCCTTTGCTCATAGCAATCGACGTGGTTTGGCTCAATCTCCTAGCCTATCACTGCGTTCTGGGTCGTGCCACCCCATCCAATCGTTACAATAGAGGGGAATCTATTCTACAAAGCGGAAAGTGAATCCAATGAGCAAAACTCATGGCGAGCCGAATCGTTTAAGTCATGAATCCAGCCCCTATCTGCAGCAGCATGCTTATAATCCAGTGGACTGGTACCCTTGGGGAGAAGCGGCTTTTGCGGAGGCGAGAAAACGCGAATTACCCGTTTTCCTTTCTGTTGGTTATAGCGCATGTCACTGGTGTCATGTGATGGAGCGGGAGAGTTTTGAACATCCGCAGATTGCTCAGTTGATGAATCAATGGTTTATCAACGTCAAAGTTGATCGCGAAGAGCGGCCGGATGTCGATCAGATTTATATGACAGCTGTTCAGTTGGTGACCGGGCAGGGCGGTTGGCCAATGTCTGTCTTTATGACTCCTGAGGGCGAGCCCTTTTTCGGGGGGACCTACTGGCCGCCAACTTCTCAGCAGGGGATGCTCGGATTTGGTGAGATTCTTCAGCGGATTCACGATTACTGGACGCAGCATCGGGAAGAGTGTGTGGACAAAGGTCGCGAAATGGTCGAGGCGATTGACCAGTTGCAGACCCAACAGCGGATGAAAAGTGCCCTCAATGAAAATCTGCTGAAAAATGCCGAGCAGAAAATTCTCGAAGCGGCTGACTGGCAACACGGCGGACTGGGACAGGCCCCGAAGTTTCCGCATCCGGTCGATTTCAAATTGCTGCTACGCACCTGGAAACGCTTCGGCAATGAAAAGGCATTGGAGTTCGTTTGTCTGACGCTCGACAAAATGGCAGATGGCGGAATCTACGACCATCTCGGGGGAGGCTTCGCTCGTTATGCGACCGATCAACGCTGGCTGGTGCCGCACTTTGAGAAGATGCTTTATGACAATGCTCAACTCGTACCAGTCTATCTCGACGCCTATTTGGCAACAAAAAATCAGAAATACCTCAACACTGTTAAGGAGACGCTCAATTATGTCATGCGAGAAATGACAGCGAAACAAGGTGGGTTTTATTCGACTCAGGATGCCGATAGCGAAGGAGTTGAAGGCAAGTATTACGTCTGGACGAAATCAGAAATCGAAACACTGCTGGGTGAGGATGCGGAAATCTTTTGTGCGTGTTACGACGTTTCTGAGCATGGAAACTGGGAAGGTCATACGATTCTCAACCGACCAAAATCGATGGAAGTACTTATCAAGCAATTGGAAGTGAATTCAGACGAGTTACTGCAAGTACTGAAGCGATCGCGAGAAACACTACTGAATCATCGAGAAGCCAATCGGATTCCACCTGGTCGTGATGAGAAAATTCTGATGGCCTGGAACGGGATGATGCTATCGGCTTTTGCACAGGCGATTGCGATTATCGATTCGGTATATTATCGAGAGACCGCTCGATTAACGGCTGATTTTCTGCTTGAAACCATGCGAGATGATCAAGGTCGATTGTGGCATAGTTACAAGGATGGTCGTTGCCAGATCTCTGGTTTTCTGGATGATTACGCCTGCCTGATTGAAGGGCTGACCGATTTATCTCTGGCTGTTCAGGAAGAGCGATATCTGCAGGCTGCCGTTGAATTGAGTGAGACGATGATTGCTCAATTTTACGATGAGGAATCAGCCGCGTTTCTGTATACACCGCTCGATCATGAACAATTGATCGTACGAATCCGTGATCAGTACGACAACGCGATTCCTTCAGGAACTAACCTGGCGATTCATGCCCTGTTAAAGGTGGGGCAGCTTGTGGACAATGAGAAATTTATCGCTGTCGCAACGGCTGCACTCGATACAGTTTCGGGAACACTTCTGCATCAGCCGACAGGCATGTGCCAGGCGTTGCTGGCATTGGATCGACATCTGGGACCGACATCGGAACTGATCTGTCTTGTGCCGGACAATGAAACAGTATCAAAGAGATTTCATCAACTCTCCTCGCAATATGCGCCGTTAACATCTGTTGTTGTTCAGTCTGCAGAAACTCCAACGTGGTCGTTGTTGAATGCTAAATTTCAGGGGAAAACCACGGTTGAAGGGAAGGTGACTGTTTACCATTGCACGCGAGGTCGATGTGATGAGCCTTGGATTGGTGGGGAACAAATTGAGAAGAATATGTCCTTTCATACAACTTAATTTGGCCATAATTAGAGGCCTGAGAAACCTGATAATAAAGACAAGTCTGTGTGATTCAGACTTGTCTATAAGTGATCGAGCAATTGCTGAGCATTACGGCAAATCGGTTGGTAAACCAGCCAGGTCGATTGATTCCCCTCGATCATTTTTTGCTGTACAGGAAGTCGTTATTTCATCTTCCCATTCGCAATCTTCAATCTCACGAGCAGGTTGTGAGCAACGATGGAAATACTCGTGTCCGTTTCGAACTTTCTTGCCGTATTTGGGATGTTTGACCGTCGGACATGAACACCAGTATTTTTCTGATTTGGGGTTATACCAGAAGACCCATTCCGGATCGGTATCCGGGTAGTAAATCACATACTGATACCCACCACCGGGAAATTGACAAGTGCGGTAGTAATAGCACTTGCGATCGTTATATTTCCAGTCGGAGTAGTCGACGCACTTATCCATTCCTCCACCACCGCCACCGAGATCAAAATCATCATTGCCTCCATTGAAGGACTGCAAGCGACAATTCCAGGCTCCCCCTCGATTGCCGTTGATGTCATAATCACCGGAGAGATTTTTGTAATTGTCACTGCTTGTTGTCCAGGAAACTTCTCCTCCATATTTTCCACCCCAGTTTTGAGTCAGATACCAATCCGCTGAGATCCTGACAAACCAGTCACCATTGGAGGGATCATTATCGAAATTATATTCCACATTTCTAAGTCGACCTGAACCGTCGGATGTGTGATAAGTTCCACTGGAACCGTTCAAGACAACTTTACAGTTCATCCGGTTCCCCCCCTTGGTTTCATAATAGCCCTGCCAGGTCGAATTCTTGATTTTATTCTTGCTGATTTGGGCAGAGACCTGCGGCGTTGAAAATGACAGCAGGCAGTAAACTGCCAGCACTCCCATTAAATGAACCCATCGCGACCTGATCATTTTTAGCCCTTTCAGTGAAACCCGCACAGAATTCTCAATGACATCTATAGTGAACATTCAAGTTCAGTTATACAGATCCCAGTTCGTTATGACATCGAGAAATCATGGAGGAAATCGAAAATATCTAAAAAATGTTCACATGTGCAATATTCTGCACAACTCGGTCGAAAAGAAGCTCGTTCGACTCAAGTGGAATTAGCTGGTTTCTTCGGAATCATTTTCGTTAGACGGCTCTTCATACGGAAATCCGATTTCATTCAGACGAGCGATCAGATAACTGCGGACTTCGAAAAAGAATTCCCGGTCGCCCGAGGACATCGCCTGTTCATAGCTGTCGATAATTTCCTCGAACGGCTGTCGTTCATCAGGAGCGATTTCTCCCAGAACGCGTTCGGAAAACTGTAGCAGGCGTTGATGTTGGGCTTCGTCGCGGGGATAGAATTTGATGTTCTCCAGCTTTTTGACTGCCGACTGCACTTCGGCTTCCGAAAGATGCTGAGCGTGATTGGTCAGGACTGTGCGGAAGCGCTTATCGGTATCAGGCACAAAGGCTTCGACTTCGAGCAGGCCATTCAAATCGTATGTGAAGCGAATGCAGATTGGAGTTCCTGCAGGACCGAGTGGAATATCTTTGACCGTCAATTCGCCAAGGAAGATGTTGTCTTCAACTTTACGATGTTCTCCCTGATAGACGCGGACATTCGTTTGGCGTTGGTTCGCTCGGACTGTCGAGACTACTTCTTCTTTTGAAATTGGCAGTGTCGTATTTCTATGAATGATTGGCAGATAAAAACCATTCACATCCCGACCGGCAAACTGCTTGACGACTTCGACGCCGAGAGTAAACGGACAAACGTCCGTCATTACGATATCCTGCACCGCGGCATCATTCACAATGAGTGCGGCCTGAATCGCAGCTCCAATTGCGACCACTTCATCGGGATTGTGCTGACACATCGGATCTTTACCGAACATCTCTTTGACGCACTGATTCAGAACCGGCATGCGGGTCGCACCGCCGACGAGAATGACATCGTCGATCTGATCTGCAGAGCGGCCAGCATCTCGGAGGACACGAGCAATCGGACGACGAATTCGATCGAGTAATGGCGTAACAATTCTTGTGAAATCTTCTGCAGAGATTGTCTGGGTTTCCGGCTCCGACGAGAAATTTCCCTCGTGATCGGGAATGCGAATCGTCACTGAGGCAGCGTTTCCGAGTTGGCGTTTTGCCTGTTCGCACTCTTCACGGAGACGGGCAACCAGTTGCGGATGCTGGATTTCTGCGGACTCCAGGTGCAACTTGAGTGATTCGAGTACCGAACCAACCAGGCGATCGGTAAAATCTTCTCCTCCGAGTGTGCTCTCACCCGCTGAAGCGATGATTTCGAGAGTGCCTTCGAAGACTTCCATCAAGGTAACATCAAACGTGCCGCCTCCCAGGTCAATCACGAGCAGATGTTTCTCCGCGTCCCGATCGTGAAAGCCATAGGCCAGGGCGGCGGCGGTCGGTTCGTTGATGATCCTGCGGACTTTCAAACCTGCCAGCTCACCGGCGATTTTCGTGGATCGTCGCTGCAAGTCATTGAAGTAAGCGGGGACAGTAATGACCGCTTCTGTGATTTCTTCTCCGAGATAAGCCTCGGCATCCTGCTTAAGAGTTTTCAGGACAAAGCTCGAGAGTTCCTCAGCATTCCATTTGTTACTGCCCAGCTTCTGTGTTTCTTTCGTTCCCATTAATCGTTTGAAACGCGAGGCAACTGCCTGAGGTCGTGTGACCCGCTGTTCGCGAGCAGGCTCGCCCACCAGCAATTCTCCCGAACTCAATATCCCAACCACAGAAGGCGTTAGCAGATTTCCATGACTGTTCGGGATCAACTCTGGTTGACCATTGCGAAAAACTGCACAGAGTGAATTGGTTGTTCCTAAATCAATTCCGAGAATCATGAGCCGGGACGTTCCTTGAGAATCTATAAAGCAATCCCTCAACTATGGTCAGATGAGCAATCAACTGTCAACTGCTGACACGAGATCGGACATAATGTTCAGAACAACAATGAATAGAAAGCCTGCAAAGACATGAGACGAAAAAAAAGAGCCGCTCGATTGCTCGGCGGCTCTTGAATTGATGATTGCTCATCCGACTTTAGTAGCAAGTGTTCTCAGGACAAGTCGAGCAGGGGACAGGGACTCGCTTGACGATGGTTTTCGCAACCATGTGGCAAACGGGAACCTGAATTTCCTGTTCAACCTGATACGGCACACAAACCGTGTAATCGACGGTCCGTTCGCGAGGGACGCAGTCGTAAACGGTGTATTCTTCTTCGCGTGTTTCTGTGCGTGGCACCATTTCGGTGTAACGAACAACTCGTTCTGAAGTTTCCTGCACGTAGCGACAAACACGTACGTTACGAACAGCTGTCTTCTGCTCCATATGGCAGACGGTGTAAGTGTATTCCTGCTTTTCGGGAACCATTCGGCAAACTCGTCGTGTGCAGGTTCGGGTTTGGGGTTCACAAACGGTTGTGCAATAGCGATATTCCTGATCGACATATACCGGACGGCAAGTCATATAAGGAACCTGCTTTTGAACAATGTTTGGCTGCCAGCGGCGGCAGATGATTGGTCGACAAACTGAATAGCAACCACAGTTGCCGGGACCGCATCCCATATTGCATGGGGCAGCAATTTCCTGATCAACCCAGCAACCTTCATCGACACAGATTGTTCGCATCGCGGTCACAGGTTCCATGTGACAAACCTTGCGGACGCCGGTGTGCCATTCGGTTCGAGGAACCATGACCGTATATTCGTGTGGAACTTCATCCCATTCCGCACGGCAAACGGTTCGATAACCAACTTTCTGTTCGTAGACAGGTTCACAATAGTTGTAGCTGACTTCACGATCTTCATAGACCGGTCGGCAAGTCACATGCGGAACTGTTCTTTCCCGTTCAACTGGATCGCAGACTGTGTAAGAAACTTCACGAACTTCAGTGCGAGGAACGCGCTCGTAATAGGTGACCTGACGCTGATGAACTTCATGCTTGTACTGAGTGGTCATCACCTTTCGAGTTTCGTAACTCGTTTCAGGGACCATGACGGTGCATTCAACTTCCTGCCAGGTCGGCTCGCAGACGGGGCCGCAAGGTGCACAGGAGTAATCATCGAGACAATTGATTGGTCCGACTCCACAATTCCACAGCCGACAGGCTCGACGGCGAGCTTCTGTGGTTGTTGGCGACGAGAGCAGCAGCGCCGTCAGCCCCATTAATAGTACAGCTTTGAATTTCATCTTAACCTCGCTCATCTGACTGTTAGTTACGGTAACTTGTGCGGATAATGACAAATGCACAGCTTACACAGTAAGGATAGCAGGGCGAGAAATAAACGCCAGCGCAAATAGTCTATTTGCCTCAAATTAACATTGAAGTCACATTTGGCAGAAATAGGTGATATCAGTTGCCGACTTGAATCGTATATTCAGCGGCTGGGTTTTCACCTTTTCTGATGACGGCTTTTAGTTCCGGTTTACTGTAGGCGGCACGATCCAATCTCAGGAGCAGGCGATGCTGTCCCTGATCAACGTGCAGGTTTTTTAAATCAGTAGCCGAAACACGTTTGTCATCGATCCAGATGGTCATGCCCTCAGTGGAAGTCAAGTCGATACTAATATGACCAGCCACCGTGACTTCAAAGTCGGCCATCAGAAAGATGACGTTTCCTCCGGTTTTTTCGCGGGCTTCCTGCATGGAAATATTACCGGAAGCGAAGGCATACAGAGGCTGCCATTTTTCTGGAGCATACTCGAATAGCATATTCCGGACAGAGTCGTCATCGAATAATTCGCCGGTCACTTTGCTGGGAGGATTCTGGTAAACACGCCAGCGATAGACGGTTGGATCGGCTGACATGGTGTAGCCGGGATCTTTTCCAAGAGCGGATATATAACGCACCAGATCCAGAAATTCCTGATCGGTCAGGAACTTGGTCAAGCCGGCTGGCATCAGTGAATCGCCTTCTTTTTCGAATTCGATATCATCGACTGCGATCGTTTTTTCTTTGCCCTGGGCATCGCGAAGGATAATCCGATCATCATCCTCGTCGACGACGATCCCCGTATGCTGCAAACCATCAATATCGACAATCAGCAATGTTTTGTAGGCCTCTTTGATGGCCTGACTCGGAAGCAGAAGAGAATTAGCCAGATAATCGATCGGTGAACTCCCACCAACGGCACTCAAGTCTGGACCGATATTGCCTCCAGCTTTTCCGATGGAATGACACTTATAACAGTTGAGTTCTTCCCGACGGAAAATCAATTCGCCACGTTCGGCATCGCCATGCTGCTGAACTTCTTGAGCCAACTGAGCCAGTTCCTCTTTGGTCAATGGTTCCATGTTCGTATCCAGACCGGCAGCTTTGGAGAGCGGGTCGGAAATGACGGCTTCGTTTCGGCCTGATGTCAGCATGGTCCGAATGGCTAATTTGGCGACATCCGGTTGAATTTCGACGTTTGCCAGTGCAGAACCGAGGGCTTCAGGGCCTGATTTTCGATCCAGAAATGGCTGAATCACATTATTGAGATTGTCTTCAGGAGTTGCTTCACTTAGAAATTTCGCAGCCGATTCCGCGGCCAATGACAAATCTATCCCAGCCAGAGCTTCAATCGCCTGAGCACGAACAGCTTTGGAATGCTTGGGTGTTGTCAGGGAAACAATTGTCTGCTTAGCGTCTTTGCCACCCAGGTCTGCCAGAGCCGTGATGATACTTCCCGTTAAGCTCCGAGGCGTTTTGGGATTTTGCAGACTCTTTTCAAGATCTCCAGCCAGTTCTTTGATATCCCAGAGGCCTATCAACTGAATCAATTGCTTCTGCATTGCCACATTTTCGTTGGAGATCGCAGTCTCGAGGGCTTTGCCAAGTGAAGTCAAATCGCCTTCTGGTTTTAATTTTCGATCTCGGGTCGTATTTGCCAGCAATTCGAGTGTGATGAGCTGTGTTTTGGGCGAGAATTCCTCCGTGGAAATCGCTTTATCGAATACGTATCGCAGATCGACCGCATCGCCTCGTTTGCAGATCAGGCCCAGAATTGTCGGCAAGCGATCTTCCGGCATCTTTCCGCTATCGACCAGGCGAACCATGGGGGCTACGGAAGAGTTCTGGGCAGATGCAAATTGTGCAGACCCCAGAGTGACAAGAATCATTAACGACAAAAATAGCGCAAAACGACTATACATAGGATTTCTCTTACGAAATTCGATGGAAATTATCAGGTGAGACGAACAAGGCAGGAGTCGGAATCACCTGGGAAAGTGAAACGACAAGTCCATCTTATGCATGTCCAGCAATATGTTTCAATCGAGTTCGTCAAGTTCGTCGAGCTGAGCACGCAATTGATCCCGTTCTTTGCGTGTCATTTCCAGATCGAACATCAGATATTTGATGTCCAGCCGCAACTGAGCCAAAGCTTCCTGAACAAGATTCAGAATCCGACGTCTACGACGGACGCAATCGACCACCTGATCATAACTCTCAGCCATTTCGCGCTGCACTGAAGCAGGCATCCGCTGTAAGTTCACCCCTAACTCCACCAGTTCTCGAGGTAATTCACTGGATTCCTGAGTTTCAAGTCTTGAATGTGGTGAAAGCATAATGAAATCCTGAACATTCCGGGCGACCTTTAAGGCAGAAGGGGAGCCCGTAAGTCTATGCTGTCGATTGAGTTATGTTATATTGAGGACTGATAATCTTCGTGCAGATTGGGAACTCTGGTGTTGTCCCACTCCCTTGATGTCTGATATTCTCAGAAAAATCAGCCTGAAAATTGATTTTTGTGATTGTTATGACATCCCAGGTGTACCACAAGCAGATTGCGGATGAACCTCGAATTCATACAAATCACATAATCATTGAGTCCGATAAAATCGATTTTGCAGGTCTTGCAGAGGGATGTCCAGAGATAATATTCGGATCGTGAAGAATGTTACGAAATTGATGGGTCAAAGACTCAACGTCAGACATCTTTTCTCAATTTAAATCAGTTAGTTTCGATTTCAACGGCCTGATCACGACAAGCCCGGATGGTTTAGTCATTACCTATTATTTATTCAGCTCAGGATGAGCCAGCGTGCTTCAACCAGATCACATCATAATTCTGAGGCCACTATCAGCCGCAGTATCAGGCATTCGATGCTATTGCAGCCCTGTCAGTATATTGATGGGATTCCTGCTGGCTGTGGTTTTCACAATATACTCCGATACTGTCCAAGCCGAAGAGTATGTGGATGATTTCGATAGTGAAAAAATCGGCTGCCGCCTCTATTTTGATGAAAAACAGGTGCAGTTAAAGCTGCATGAGCGAACAAAATCCCTGGCATTTTCTGGCCTGGGGGCCGAGCGACTTCAATTAGTTTCAGCTGAGAATAATGTCAGTCTGGTGATTGAAACCGCTGTCAAGCCGACGCGAGTCTTTGAAGAATTGCGGATCTCGGCTGCCGTTTTTTGTAATCGCCCAGGCACACAATTGGCTGCTCGCGTGGTCTTTCCCCATCAAATTGATCCCTCCACCAATGAGCCGGTCACTCGATTATTTGTAGGTCAGACATTGACGGAAGTGACCAAATGGCAGGAATTGAGTCTGGCCACGACAGACAGTCAAATCGGTAAGCATCTCATCTTGTGGCGTGCCTCGTTGAAGCCCAAAGAGCTTGATCCCCGGGAAATGTATATTGATCGTGTCTATCTGAAACAGAATCTCGGAAAAGGCATGACGGAAATCATGCTCGACAATTTGAGGATGTCGCCGATTGTCGAACCCGAAACCGAATGGCTCAATCAATCGCAGGCAAAAGCAAACGAGCCGAGAAAGCCGAAAATCGAATTTCAACTAGATCGGCTCATTGTCGAGGGACGGCCGATGTTTCCGATGATTGTGCCTTATCAGCACGAACCAGTCGAACTGTTCAAACAGATTGGCCCCAATGTCGTCTGGGTCGATAATTACCTGAATCGCGATCTGGTCAATCAGTTGAATCGCGAACGGATTTGGGCGACAGCCTGGCCTCCGAGTGTGAAATCGGAAAATGGAAAAATCCTCGATGCCGCTCAGGGGAGCCTGGCTCCATTTGGCGATGAGACCGATGGCGTGCTGTTCTGGAATTTAGGAGTTCGAATCGATCCGAATAGTCATGATCAGTTAAGACACTGGGTGCATCAGGTCAAAACAAGCGATCGTGAACAACGTCGGCCAATCCTGGCCGATGTCACGGCAGAGGAAACGATCTTCTCCCGCGATGTCGATATGCTCGGCATCAGCAAGCATATTCTGCAAACTCCTTACAGTTTCAATGCCTATTCCGAGCATTTGACAAGGCGCATGAGACGCGCCCAACCGGGGACTTTTGCGATGTCCTGGTTACAAACCGAACCATCCCGAGAAATCGCCGACTATCGGAAGGGTATTGGATTAGGGCCAGCGAGCGTCGAACCGGAACAGATCCGCCTGCAAACGTATCTCTCACTTTGTGCGGGTTGCAAGGGCCTCGGTTACTGGAACTGGACCCCTTTAAATGCGGAAGGGCCCGGCTTTGAAGAGCGTCGGCTTGTTCTGGAACAGTTAATGACCGAACTCGATCTGCTCGAACCATTCATTGCAGGTGGCGAAGTGATCGATCAATTTGTAGTCCCGCTCTCCAGTTCCAATGGCTCAAAACGCAGTTCCGTCAAGCAAACTGGAAGTGAGAGTACTGCAGAAGAACTTACCTGTGCACTCATCCGCAGCGAGCATGGTCTGGTCATTCTGATGTCGGCTGTGGAACCCGACTCTCAATATGTGCCGGGTCCATTGGCGGCCAACGATTTGAAAATTCTGGTACGAAGTTTGCCGGAATCGGCTTTTCTCTGGCAAATCACACCGACTGGATTGTGGCCGCTGGAAACGTCTCGCAAAGCGGGCGGAACAGAAATTCGAATTCCCCGCTTCAATATGACTGCTGCTTTGATGGTCGCCACCGATCAGGGAGTGGCTCAGGAAATGGAACGAAAGATTCAGCAGATTCAATCTCGCTCTGCTGAGCTGTCGTTAGCGCTGGCAGAAACAAAGTTTGAACGGGTTCAGAAAATTGATCTCGAACTCAATGAACTGGGGGTCGGCCTGTCGGCTGGTTCTCATCTGATGTTGCAAAGTCGGAGATTGATTGAGGAATCAAGACTTTCCCTCAAAAAACAACACTATCATCAAGCCCGAGACAATGCAGAAATGGCCTGTCAGTTGCTCCGAATTCTTCAGAGAACTCACTGGCAAAATGCCGTTCAACATTTGTCATCACCGACTTCAGTTCCTCATGCAGTCTGCTTTCAGACACTGCCAGACTATTGGAAACTGATTCAACTGCTCGGGAAACAGGAAGAGACTCCACAAACATCGCTCGTTCACTCGGCTAACTTTGAAGATGCTGATGCGATGCGGGTGGAAGGCTGGACAAGAGATGTCACTTCCTCCAATCAAGTCGCCGTCTACGATGCCCTCGATCCGAGTCATGTTCACGAAGGAGAATACTGCCTGCGGATGGTTTCGGTACCGACGGAAAATCAACCGGTTGTCACACTCGATGATCCCGTGGTCCGCTATGAAACTCCCGCCATTCCTGTTAAGGCTGGAGAACTACTGCATGTGACTGGCTGGATTCGAATTCCCAATCCCCTGAGAAGCAGCCTGGAAGGTTTTCGCATTTATGACACTCAGTTCGGTTCCGCTAATGCTCTGCAGTGGTCTCAGAAAACCGAATGGAAACAGTTTGAAATGATGCGGCCAATCTGGAAACAGGAAGATGTGCACATCGTGATGGAACTCTATGGCCTGGGCGATGTCGCCATCGATCATGTCCAAATCAAAACAATCACGCTTCCCAGCATGCAACGCGGGCCAATCGCCAGCCTTGAACCAGATACCGAAGAAGAATCTCCCACAAAAACAAGCCAGAAAGCGCTGGATTTGCTAAAGGGATTTTTAAAATAGGATAGTAATTACTGGTGAGTGGTGAGAGTAAAAGTAGGCTGGGTTTGCGACGGGTGGCAGGGTCAGAAACGCCAGCGGATGGCCCTGGTTACGACTGGTGGCTGGGGGCGAACCTGAGTGAAGAAGCCCTGTAGGTCAGGCACTGCCTGACGATATGTGTGTGCCACCTCGTTTGACGTCAGACAGTGCCTGACCTACACCTTCTTGGAAATCAAACAGACTTGTGTATCAAGGATAGGTTAGCGAAGCGTAACCCAGCAAGCACTTGCATTTTAATTTCCGCCTTCTACCTTCCCGCTTGCACCCGAATCATTGTCATACCGGAGAGACTGCCTCTCGACATTTCGGGGAGATAATCGACCGCTTCTTCCAATGAGATTTCCCGTTCGATCAATTTTCCAAGAGGAATGTTGGCTCGGGTGATCAGATCGAACATCGCCGGATAGCGATGAGCCTGCATGCCGTGGCAGCCGTAGAGTTGAAGTTCGTCAGCAATGACTCGCCCCATTGGAGTTTCGGGTCGGGCATGTTCACCAGTCATGAGGCCAATTTGCAGATGTCTTCCCCGTTTCCGCAGGCTTGCCAGAGAGGCTTGATATGTCGTCAGGCTTCCCAACGCATCGACCGAAACATGCACGCCACCGCCGGTGAGTTCTCGAATAATTTGTGAAACATCTCTCACTTCAGTCGCATTGACGACCTCATCGGCACCAAGAGATTTTGCTTTCTGCAATGACTCTGGCGAGATATCGACGGCAATCACCCTGGCTTCAAGTGCTTTTGCAATCAGAATTGCTGAAAGGCCAACACCCCCACAGCCAAAAATCGCAATCGATTCCCCTGAATTAAGTTGACCTTGATCGACAATCGCTCGAAATGCAGTCGCGAACCGGCAGCCGAGACTGGCGGCTTCGAGACTGCTGATTGTTTCCGGAAGATTTACGAGATTGACATCGGCCTGATGGATCGCCACAAATTCGGCAAAGGATCCCCAATGTGTGAAGCCGGGTTGTGTCTGATGCGGACAGACCTGCTGATCTCCCTGATGGCAATATTCACAACGACCACACCCGCAGACAAAGGGAGCCGTCACGCGATCTCCAATCTGAAACCGCTTGACTTGCGATCCGACTTCAGAAATAGTCCCCGCAAATTCGTGGCCGGGCACATGCGGCAACTGGATCATATCATCATGCCCCATCCACCCATGCCAGTCACTGCGACATAATCCCGTCACTTCCACTTGGATCAGCACACCATCGACAGGACATCCCGGCTTGGGAACTTCTGTGATGTGTGGTCGGGATTGAAACTTCTCGAAAATTAGAGCAAGCACAGGGATATCCAATTCAACAGGAGTAAGATAACCTCCACTTTACAGCAATAGACACTATTCTGTCGCATTTTCCATGAAAGTCTTGCATGGAAATCTCAGGCAGACTACAAACGTTTAATCGAAGGTCATTATTCTTTCGGTTCGTTTTTGCGTTCACAACTAACCGGCAGCCGTTGGCTGATTTTTTTTACATAACATTTTTGACGACCTGATAAGGCGACGGCATGACTCATCCCTGGCACGATGTAACTCCTGGTGAAAATTTACCATTGGAATTTCAGGCAATTATTGAGATCCCGATGGGTTCGAGTGTGAAATACGAATTGGATAAAGAAACCGGTCTGTTGAGGCTGGATCGAATGCTGTACTCAGCCGTTTATTATCCGGCTAATTATGGATTTATCCCGCAAACTCTCGCCGAAGACGACGACCCGCTCGACGTCCTCGTCATGTGTAAAGAAGCCGTCGCTCCATTAACGCTCGTCAATGCACGAGCCATCGGGTTGATGACGATGATTGACAGCGGCAAACCGGATCACAAAATCCTGGCCGTCGCTGTCGATGATCCTGAATACAATCATGTTCGAGAGGCAGATGAATTGCCGACTCATCGACTCAATCAACTCCGGCGTTTCTTTCAGGATTATAAGCAGCTGGAGCAAAAGGTGGTCGAGGTGAACAAGATTCAACCAGCTGAGCCCTGCATGAGTATTATCGAAGATTCTCTCCAGGCTTACAGCTCACGTCGACGAAAAGGCTTTGGTGCTTATCACCATTAAAATAAGCACTTCTCGGAGGAAACTTAAAAACTGACTGTATCTGCAAAATATTGTCGTTTGATTTCCTTCACGTTCTGTGTAGATTGAAATTGTGAGAAAAGCATCAATTCATGCTTGAGCTTGCATGATTTTGCACGGAGGACATGATGGTGATGGAGTTTTGCCAGAATCGATAGATATGTTAGATCAGTTCGTAATTTATGAGCACTTCGATATCGCCCGTTGAGCCTGTCTTTAATGACGAAGGAGAAATTCCTTCCGAACCTCCACGTCATGTCATTAAACAGGAATTGGCTGCGGAAGAAAAATTAAAGATGAAGGATCTGCACCAGCAATCGGGCAGTGCAGTCCTGCGTCAGCAATTGAACAATGTGGCGATCATTTTCCTGATCTGGGCCTGCATTACTCTGTATTACCAGCAAATGTGGATTGGTCTGGTCATCGGTTGGCTGGCACTGGGGCACTTTTTTCACACAAAGCCACTCTCTCTGCACGATGCCAGTCATGGCACGCTCGATCAAAATCGACGCCGGAATACGATCTTCGGGATTGTGTGCGGAACGGGTTCACTTGTTCCCTTGAGCGTTTATCGTTACGCCCATGCCTATCATCATGGATTTATGGCCACAAAGGCCGATCCTGAACTCTGGCCCTTCAACGATCCTCAGGCTTCCCGCCCGTTTCGCATGCTGTGTGCGTTTCTGGAAATCTTTTTCGGATTCATCTACACACCCCTGTTATTTGTCCGATCCTTATTCGTTTGTGGAAAACTCAAAAAAGACCTGAGAAAACGGATTATTTTTGAATACTGTCTCATTCTGCTGGTTTGGGGGACATTGTTTACCGTTGTCGCCTGGCAAGGCTGGTGGGTGCAGTTCCTCGTTGGATTTGGAGTTCCCTACGCCTTTGCCGGGATGTACCAGACGCTCAATAAATACACGGAACACATGGGATTGCTCGGTGATACTGTACTTTCCGGAACACGAACCGTCATTCCGAAAAAACGGGTTGATAAAACGATTTCCAACATGATGCAGCACGTCGATCATCACGGCACCCATCATCGCTATGCACGGATTCCATTTTATGCACTGCCGGAAGCGAGCGAGGTCGTTTACGGCGAGAACAATCCGGAAAATCCGGTCTATTCCACGTATGCCGGGGCATTCTTTGCCATGCTGCCCACGCTGTGGAATCCGAAAGTGGGAAGCCAGTGGAAACAGGACGCATCGGCGTAAACTGTTGCATGCGGTGGACTTCAGTTGCAGAATTCCTCTGCGAATCCATTTGTACTGCAACATTTGATGGCCTATGCTCTCCCATCGATGCCCATCTTGTGTGTATAATGCTAAATCTGCCTGATCATATTGAACAGGCTGCTTTTAGGTCGTTCAACTTCATGTATCTGGTCGGGTGCCACTGGCTTCGCCAGTGCAAGTCGACACTAACACTGAAGTTAAGAGGCACTGGCAGAGCCAGTGCCACCCAATCATCAAAATTTAAATACCAATATAAAGCCCAGACAGGGCATTGAGGACAGGAATGGCCGCTTCAGGGAGGTCAACAAGTAAAGCTGGACGGATGGAACGCGAGTTTATCCGCAACTTTTCAATTATTGCCCACATCGACCACGGCAAAAGTACGCTGGCCGATCAATTGCTGCTGCAATCCGGTGCAATCACGCAACGGGATTTTAAAGATCAGATGCTCGACGATCTGGATATCGAGCGAGATCGCGGCATTACCGTCAAAGCTCACGCGGTCGCTTTGCGTTACGAATACAAAGGGAATACTTACGAACTGAACCTGATCGACACGCCCGGCCACGTCGATTTTCACTACGAAGTCTCCCGCTCACTGGCTGCCTGCGAAGGCGCGTTACTGCTCGTCGATGCCTTTCAGGGAGTGCAGGCTCAAACGGTTGCGAATGCGTATGCGGCGATCGAGGTCGATCTGGAGATTATTCCGGTTGTCAACAAAATCGATTTGCCAGTGACTCGCGTCGACGAAGTTCTCGATGAAGTCGAAACGGTGCTTGGACTCGATGCGTCTCAGGCATTGCGGGTGAGCGCCAAAACCGGCGTCGGCGTCGATACCGTTTTCCAGGCGATTATCGAACGTATCCCTCACCCGAGTGGACATTCGACTTCGCCACTGCAAGCCCTGATTTTCGACAGCAAATACGACAGCTTTCGTGGCGTTATCATTTACATTCGCCTTGTCGAAGGTCAAATCGCAAAAGGGGACAAAATCCGCTTCATGCGAACAGGCGGGGTTCAAGAAGTGATTGAAGTTGGTCAGTTTATCCCCAAACTAACCTCATGTGAGTCATTGGGAGCAGGGCAAGTCGGTTACATAATCACGGGCGTGAAAAAGCTGGAAGATGTGAAAGTTGGCGATACGGTCACTCACGAACATCGCAAAGCGGAGAAGGCACTGCCGGGTTATCGTGAGCCTAAGCAGATGGTCTTCTGCGGCATGTATCCGATTGAAGCAACCGACTTCGAGAAACTGCGCGATGAACTCGGGAAAATGAGTCTGAATGATTCCAGTTTCTCATTCCAGCCAGAAACCAGTGACGCTCTCGGCTTTGGGTTCCGCTGCGGTTTTCTGGGCATGTTGCATATGGAAATTGTCCAGCAGCGGCTCGAACATGAATCAAATATCGATCTCATCCAAACCGCTCCGAACGTCACCTACGAACTGCTGTTGCGCGGCGGACAGGTGATGATGCTCGATAATCCGCAGGATGTTCCGGATGCAGGCAGCATTGAGGAATTCCGCGAACCAATCGCGAAAGTGAATTTCATTGTACCGACTTCCAATATTGGCGTATTGATGCAGATGTGTGAAGAACGCCGTGGCAATTACATCAATACGGAATATCTGGGCCCCGATCGTGCCCAGGTCATTTATGAACTGCCACTCGCGGAAATCATTTACGACATGCACGACCGCCTCAAATCAGCAACGCGTGGCTACGGCACAATGGATTACGAAGTGATCGGCTATAAAACGGCTAACCTCGTTAAGATGGATGTGCTGGTCAAAGCCGTTCAAGTCGATGCCCTGGCGACAATTGTGCATCGTGATGTGGCTGAGAAGCGAGGACGCGGCCTGGTCAAACGGCTCAAAGATGAAATCTCGAAGCATCAGTTTGAGATTCCTCTGCAAGCCGCGATCGGGGGAAAGATTATCGCCCGCGAGACGATTTCCGCCTTGAGAAAAAACGTCACCGCAAAATGTTATGGTGGCGATATTACCCGAAAGCGAAAATTGTGGGCTAAGCAGAAAGAGGGTAAAAAGCGCCTGAAACAATTCGGTCAGGTCGAAATTCCCCAGAAAGCATTCCTCTCAGTACTGGAAGCCGGCAAAGACGATTAATGTCGAGGGTATTTGCTCAATAATTTTTCATATTTAACAAATGAGCCGCACATCGAAAGACGTGCGGCTCATTTGTTTTGCAAATAGATTAGTTTTGCAGTTCGACATCCCAGTAGGCGTCGCTGATAAACTTGGACCAACTGCTGATGCGATGTTTTGGCATACTGAAGAGATGTGTCCAACGTGGTCGGACCGGCTTCTGCATCAATTTCATATTCGCTTCAACAGGCGTGCGACCACCCTTACGGGTATTGCACTGAATACAGGCCAGAACGCAGTTTTCCCAGCTGGAACCGCCGTTCTGAGATCGAGGCACAACGTGATCGATCGTCAGATCAACACTCTGAGGCTTGCAGCCACAATATTGACATTGGTACTGATCGCGTCGGAACAGGTTACGACGACTGAATGTGACCGTCTGCTTCGGAACTTTGGAATAGTTCATCAGCACGACGACCTCAGGGATCAGAATCGACTGCTGAACCGTTTGCACGACCGCATCGTCTTCGCCTGGGCTGATGCGAGACCAGTCCTCCCAGTCGTAAGTCTGATAGTCGTGAGGATCGACCGCCTTGACGGTGCCGTTCCACAGCATGATCAGGCAGCGTGCTGCAGTTGCGACACGGACCGGTTGCCAGGATTTATTAAGGACCAGCGTCGGCCGGTCGAGAGCAACTTGCGTCATATCTCCTCCTGTGTTCGAGGTTGAGTCAATTATTTTTAGTCCCAGACAGGCATTCGTCAACCTGAGCTTGGGGAATGTTTCCCTGAAAAATGATGAAGATTCGACGAATTTTGTTGTGAAAGCCTGGATTACTAACCTGAAAAGCGACCTGAACTCAACAAGTCTTGAAATTTGCAGGCACTATTTAGGTGACCAATTTCCATGTGAACTGCCTACCCGGCAACTTCGACCTTCCGTCTGATTTCCACCGGAATGTTTCTTTCGATAATGGCAATTGTGTCATCAGTGCCGTCGTTACCAAGACACGTCTCAAGAATTTTCGTTCGATACTCTTCGATGTGTTCCAGAAAATTCTGCAAATGTTTGAGCTGAAATTTCTCGATTGTGACAAAGTCGCCACAGCCCATCGCCTTCAGAAAATGAGCATTGATGAGTTGTTCGTGATGCCAGGTCTCGGGAATCCCCAATACAGGTTTCCCGAGATACATGCACTCTCCGAGGAGTTGATTTCCAGAGGCACTGACGACACCGTGACAGGCGAGCAGGTCGTCAACAAAATGCTGAGGATGAATTTCGTGAAACGTGATTGCTCCGAGAGGTTCACGCTCGCCCAGTCCATAAACTTTCACGGGAATCGGCGATTCCTTGAGAATATCCACGACATCAGTTTTGGCTTGCTTACGTAGGTAGGAAAGTAAAAACGGAGGTTGACCGGAATCCGAAGAGCCCGTTTCAGGACTGACAACAGGGAATTTGTCCTGACGAACTTCCGGGCGAATCATCGGGCCGACACAAACGGCTCCCTTTTTCTTCCAGCGAGGTTTTAAGTCCGCTTTGAAGAAGGAAGAGATGATCGTCTCTTTCTGAGCGGTGTAGTGCATTGGCACCGCCAGGCCGATGAAGCAGGCGAAGAATCTCAGGTGCATCGGCAGAATGGAGAGATCGTACGCGACCAGAAAGTGCTGATGCGTCATGCTCAGAAATGGTTTGCCACACTTTTTGGCGGCTCGTGGTAAGGCGGGTTCAAAGTCGGTCAGGATGACATCCGGCTGGTGCTTCTCAATTTCGTCGACCAACTGCTGAACCAGTTTCGGCAGGTGCGAGTTTTGATAATAAAAGCCTTGGTAGATGGTTTTCGTCAGGTGGATGTTACCATCAACATAGTGAAACTTGAGTCCGGGAATTTCGATCAACCGAACATCGGGATCGTTTCCGTACTGGGGTTCGAGAAAGCGATAAGCATCTCCGGGGGCAAACAGCGTGATCTCATGCCGATCCCGCATCCGCTCAACCAGCGAGCGAACCCGCGTCGCATGCCCACGACCTTCGCCAGACATACTCATAAAGATTTTCGCCATCCGTTTCCCTCCGGGAAGATGACATTGTGTCAATGACTACTGTTCGATGCGAATAAACTTCACAAAGTAATGGAATTAACCACAGAGAGGCACAGAGAATACAGCGAAATTTGACCCTCTAACATACAACTGTGATATTTTATCGCCTCCTCTGTGAACTCTGTGTCTTGTATGTTAAATC
>DEML01000103.1:11830-30398 GCA_002359185.1 Planctomycetaceae bacterium UBA2671 | reverse complement strand
CCCCTTTTACCCATTGCGATGCGTAATTATGTTCAAGATATTGAGTTCCAAATCCCTCGGCTGTTACTCCCACGCCACGAATCGCAGCCGAACTCCAACCTCGGAAGGTCACCTCGCCATCATCATTTGTCACTGCGGTTTGCCGATTTTGAACCTCCTCGGGGAGTTCCCGCGTCACACTCCGTGGAATTTGAATGGCTTCCAAGGTGACCTTGGCTCCGACAATGGGTTCACCCTCGGGATCGACAACTTGAACCTTCCCTTGCTCCTCGGAAATTCGAATCTTGAGATGGTCCTGCAGATACGACCACGTACAATTCATTGATAATGTTCCTGTCGCTCCGTCTTTGCGAACCGCCCAGAAACTGCCTTCAAACACGAAGTGAGACTTGAGGGCAAAAATCGAGAACACACCTGCCTCATCGGTACGAGCCTCAAATGCCAGCGGAGGACCAGTTGCGAATGGTTTGCTCGACTTCCTGGATTGATCGAATTCCTGAGGAGTGACAAACATCCCGACCCAACAGTCTGGCACGGGATTGCCCTTGGCATCGACGATGGTTCCACTTAATGGAATCAGGTCAGTCTCATCATTCGGTTTGAGGTTATCGGCGAGCGGTGTCGAGTCATTCGATGTTTCGTCAAGAGACGATAATGTTGGTTTTTGTTCTTCCGAAATGGGGACTCCGTTGACAGTGACACGGACCGCCGACTTTGGCCCCGGAAAGACGCTCAAATTTTCGAATCGCACGACATCGTAAAGACTCCTTTGCAGCTTAATCAGCTTGGGCACAGGTTGGTCTTTGTCAAAGTAAAAACCGACAATCTGGGCGGATTGAAATTCCTTTCGGACAGAACTTCGAAGTGATTCCGGAAAAAATGAACTGGAGACCGATCCGCCGACGACCGTAGGTGTCATTACGATTGGCTCCCCCTTATCACGTTCGATTTCCAATTGCCAGGCGTAGTGCCAGGCGTCGTCAATAACCACATACAGGCGTCGATCCTCCTGGGATTGCAGGACCTGCATGCCTTGAGAATTATCGAGTGAAACATCTACCCAGTTCTCCTGCGAAACGGAAACTTCCACATACGCATGATTGTAAGGAATATCAGACATGATTGTCGTCAAAGGAAGTTGCACAAACTCATCGTCAATTGGCACAGAGAAATTGCCATAGCCACCAACCCCACTGGTGCTCATCGAAGCTCGTGTTCCTTTGGGACCAACGACCTGCAGTGAAACGCCTCGTGTCGATTTTAGCATTTGATTCTCAACGCGGGCAGGAACCAACGAGAGTGGGTCAAATCCTTGTGGAGGATCAATCAATTCCCCGTCGGCTTTCCAAAAGATGTCCACGTTCTCACCATCGATTTTTTCGGTGGCAGAAAGGGAGTTCAATTCAACCCAGCGACGCGAATCCAATTGCACACGTAATCCGCTGCCGCTTGGAGGTATGTCTATGTAGGATTTGTACTTTTCTGTTGGCCAGGGAACTTCAGATGGAGCTGGTTTCAGAGCCCTTGGAATGGGCTCTTTTGTCTCTCCATTAGGCTCTTCCGCTTTCTTTACTGTTATTGAGTCCGTCGCATCGAAGTCCTTACCCTTCTTCTCTGATTCCTGCTTACCTGTCACAACCACCTCGTCTGCTAAAACATTTCCAGCGTGGGGTGCATAGAAAGCGGAAGTGGTCAGAGTTAACAACCCAAGCATGAATAAAATGGTTAGCGAATTTTGGCGGGAGGGGCGATCATTGGACGGCTCTTTGGCAATCCGACGAAACAGTCGCAAAAGATTTCCTCTGTCTGATGCGGTCAAGAGATTGCAAACATTGAAGGAGGGAACAACGATGTTAGACAATACCCGTGCGAATAACCCTTTAAGCTCTTCAGAATTTACTGACATCTGTACTGTCCCTTTTTGGAATAAGCCCAAATCTACTGGTTACCGGCAGCAATACTGACTTTGAATTCTATCCGACCGGTAACTCTGTGCATTGTATCCTGTACCTTTATATTAGGGCGTAGAATGATCACTTACCATCAGAAGAACACTTCTGTCGATTGGTTCTATGGATCAGTAATCAGTTCGAATATTTGAACCCAGCTTCGATCGACTTGACCGAGAAGAAGTCGCTAGCCCACAGTGTCTCCCCATGACGGTTCAAGAATTCGGTCCAGGTGTCTGAAGTCCGGTCTGGACCTGGCTGAATCAATGCTTACTTGAGGATATTCCGAACGGTCTGGCGGCTGATGTTTTTGATCCCGAGTTTCTGCAGTTCCCCGATGATTCTCGTGTAGCCGAATCCGGTTGTCTTGGCGATCTCGATTACTAATTACCAGATCGTGCAATTTGGTTTGGTTTGCAAAACAGGAGATGCTTGCATGATCTGTGACTATTCTTCTGTTTCTAAAGTTACTTCGTAGTCCATTTAATGAGTGTCAATGTACATTTGAGGCATATTCACTTATCTTGAATCATTCACATCCGCCCCTCAAGTCCCCTGCAAAGGTGTTTGTGTATTGAGAACATTCAGCAAAGACAATGAAACTACCATTTCGACACAAACCTTATTACAAGCACGACAGTTCGACAACGATTCGTGGGATCGTATCTGGTCTGTTTATCAGGAACGGGTTTTTCGACAGGTTCTTCGATCAGGCTTTCAACAGCGGCCTGCGTCTGAAATTACCGCTGATGTTTTTTCGCATGCCTTTGAAAAGCTGGATCAATTTTCCCGAGATCAAACCGGCCAAAGCTTTGGGAAATGGCTTCGTAAATTGACTTATCACTGCATTATCGATCATTTCCGAAAACACAAAGCAAGCCCCATTAGTATTGGTTCCTGGGCTGATTCGATACAAAATCCGGAAAGCGAAACTTCTCAGAGCGAGAAGAGTGGTCCCACATCGGAGCAAATGGCTTTGGCGATTGCTCTTGCCGAGTTGGAAGAAGAGTACCAAATCTCAGGCAGAGAAGATCATTGGCACTGTTTTTGGCTTCATTTCGTCAACGGTAAGACATCTGGTGAAGTTGCAAAGCTGCTTGGAAAATCTGTGACTTATGTCACTTCAAATTCAAGCCGAGTGAAGAAAAAACTGACTGTACTAACTCAAGTGAAACTGGAAGGAATCAAACAGGACTTGAATTACGGAATCTAATTCTGTGACAGTTGTTCGTTACTTCTGCGAACGTATTTTTGAATGGGTAGTAACGATCCCGTTTTCGTCGCTCACCCCGATAAGGATGGGTTGATGCACTCCATGCGATAACCTGAAGGTGCTTTTGATGACCGATGACGAAGAACTTCATCCAATTGCTTCAACTGATCAGGACGACATAGCTGACTCTGATCCACTGATCGACCGTCTTCTATCGGAGATTCACAAGACTGAAACCATTCCATTTCCTGACGATGTCACCGAGCGTATCCGACAGATTCCTTTTGAGAGTACAGATTTAGCGAAACAGAATCTTCTAAAGAAGATTGGCCCATATCATTTGATTGCCCCAATTGGTTCGGGGGGAATGGGAAGCATTTATCTGGTACAGCACGAGGCATTAGAAAATCAAGTCGCTCTCAAGGTTATTCGTCCTGATCGCACGCTAAGCGATAATGCGATAGAACGATTCTATCGGGAAATGCGTGCCCTTGCTTCTCTGGATCATCCGCATGTCGTGCGTGCCTATGATGGAGGAACCGATCGAGGCTTTGCTTACCTGGCAATGGAGTTAATCCACGGATGTGATCTGAAGAAGTTAAGTGAGATCAGACAATTATGTGTCGCCATTTGCTGTGAGCTTATTCGACAATCTGCAGTTGGGCTGGATGCGGTCCATCAGGCGGGTTTGGTCCATCGTGATATCAAACCCGCCAACTTAATGCTTACAAAGCGAGGGATCGTGAAATTGGTCGATTTTGGTTTGGCATTCAACATTGAGGAAGGCTCAGACATAACGGCTTCTCAGGTCATTGTGGGATCAGGAAAATATATTTCCCCCGAGCAGAGACTTGGCTTGACCGAAATTGATCATCGTTCTGACATTTACAGTCTCGGTCGTTCACTGCAGAGCTTATTGCAAGAATCAGAAGTCCCTGTCCGACTTAAAAAACTACTTCACCAGATGGTAATGGAAGATCGTTCACAACGAATTCAATCTGCAATCGAAGTTGCAAGACGGTTAGAAGAATTCTGTCCTCCGATAACGAGTGGCTCAGCACTTCAGGGACTTCTGCAGGAAACAGATCATTTTTCCTCTGAATCTGATTCCATAGGAGGTCATTTATTAACGAGCCGAGAAGGACCTGTCGGTCGTATGAAAAAGAATCGGTTCGGAAAACATACGATTTTAAGTGTTGGTGTTTTATTGATTGCAATCATGACATTTTTCGTTTGGAATCCAGGAGGTGAGATCAACCGGGATGATCACAAAAATCAAATGGCCGAAATGGATAACCTGGCAATCAGCAGCCCCACATCAAAGCAAATTATCGCATCTCCTGAAATCGGGCTTCCGGGGGAACTCGCGAATGAATTACCAATCGCTGCCTGGCTTCTTCGTCATGGAGCGGGTGTGACCGCCAATCTCTTTGATGGAAACGATTGGATTGGTATGCAGCCAAATTCCTCAGATGACTTGTCCGGGAAAATTGGAGTGATCCAAGTTGTGCATTTTGAAGCTGTGAACGACCCGGCCGAACATTTACAAAAAATGACCGAATTGCAGCATTTGCAAGGCATCCTAGCTAACAGCGAACTGGTGACGGACGAGTTAATTGCTCAATTCGATCCCGACTGGGAATTGAAATGGCTTTACATCCCCAAGACATCTGCCAGCGATCAAGGTATGAAGTCATTAATGAGTTATCAGAAGTGCTTAACAAATTTGGAAATCAGCGATGCTTCAATCAGCAATGATACGATCGAAATGCTGTCATCATTCCCTCAACTCAGAGAATTAATTGTCCGGCGAACGGCTTTGACTGACAGTGCCATCGAATATATTTCGTTGATGGACTCATTAGTTTCTCTTGATTTATCAGGGACTGATATTTCAGACTCCGGAATGCCATCTCTTGCAAAATGTCCTCAACTTCAACGATTGAAACTCAGTCAGACTTCATTGACCGATGAGGGACTCGTTATTCTCTCAGGACTGGGGCTAACATCGTTGGATGTCACAAAGACGGCCGTCTCAAAAAGTGGTATCGATCAATTCCAACACGAAAATCCGAACTGCATTATTCTCTACTGAGTTGCGTTTTAAAAAAGTATTGTGTGATTGCCTCAAATTAATTTGTACCGTTGTCAGTAGACTGTTGTGCTATAAATCTGAGAAACAGTGCCAAGGGGACTCCGTATCGCAACTCAGCCGATTGACTTGCCAGTCCGTAGCTGTCTCTTTTTGTGACAGTTCCCGTTAGTAGTTTGTAACTTACCTCGCGTTCATTTCCGCTGAAGGGATTAACGAGAGTAATGAATAAGAACTTCTGAGGACTAAGCATGCCAATCATCACTCTATGTCCTGGTTGCGAACAGAAATTTCATGTCGAGACTGATCTGATTGGACGCAAGGTGACCTGTCGTCGCTGCGAAACGCTCTTTGCTGTGAACGAGGGAGTGGGCCTGCGAGTCGAAAACGGAAACATAGTCAAACAGTCCAAAGTTAGCAAATCAGAATCGGAATCAATAGATGGCGAAAGTTTTTCTTCATCTAATGGGAGTTTCCCGAGTGAATTATCAAAGCACAGACACCATGACGATAATACCAGTTCCGCAGTTCAGAAAATTGCCATGTTTTATTTCCATGAGACTCCCAGAATCATTCGTTATCTGGGGGATTTTATTTATTCGTTGTTCGATGATGCGGATCAGCCGTGTGAATTGAAAATCCCTCCCGATATTGACCACAAACAAGTTCAATATCTCGGCATTAAAGGTTGGAAAATCGAACTGCCTCCACACTGTATCGTTTGCGGAAAAAAGACAAAGCGAGTCTTTCACATCGAAGAACAGATTTTCAGTCTCGGCTCACCATTACTGGTAATTAGTATTGGATTTGCAATGACACTGCTGTTGTGGGGGAATCAAGTGGGTTGGTTAATCATACTCCCAAGCGTTCTTCCCTGGTTAGCACTCGGATATTATATATCCCGGAAAATACCGGTGGAATTAGCATATTCCCGATGTAAAAATCATGCCGAGAGTGCTGTGTCTCCCCAATTAAGAATTTTTGAAAGGGGCCTGATTATAGAAGTGGAACATCGACGTATTCGCAGGGAATTCTTCAGGCCGGAAGAATTTGATTTTAACACGGTAAATGATTCCCTGCTGAGAAATACAGCTGCAGAACGACGAGAAACATGGCATGATGCGAGTGAAAATGGAGAATCCGAGTTTGAGATCCAACAGGCTCTCAGCAGCGGAGTATTTCTTGAGAAAGTCGCAACAACTGATGGATCCACTCAATACCAGCAGACACCAATTCAAGTACATAATGGCCAATGTCCGCAGTGTGATCATCAGATTAAAACAAATATCAACCAATGTCCTAAATGCGACATGAGTTTCATCATTGGGAGTTGTAATGTGTGCGGTAATTCATGTTCGATAGATACTCCCTGTAAATGTGGTGCAAGTTTAATTGTTTCGTGTGAATCAACCCAAAATCAATTCTGCAGAGGATGTGGATCGAATTGGGATGGGACAACAAAATACTCTTGGCCATCCACTTCGAAAAAAGTGTCGTATTGTCCCCGCTGCCTAATCGATCAAAGAGCACAGATAAAAGTGCCAATTGGTATAAAAAATCCAGATCACTACCGGTTAGCTGCGTTTGATCGCAAAATTTCGAAGGCAAAACTGGCAGCAAAAAATGAGCATAAAGCTGAAATCAGCGAGAGGCATTCCCATTTTTTCAGAGGCCTCATCGGTGCCGCAGTAGGGGGTGATGCGGCCTGGGGTTATGCCGCTGCTGGTAACTCGAAAAATATGCCACATAAGGATCGAATGGAGTTGGCGAGCCTGCAGAGAATACGCCGCTTGTACCTGCTGCAAACGGATCTCAAATATGCCACAAAATGGGAACGCAGGGAGATTGAGTGGGGCGTCTATATTCGCAAAGCGTTACTCTGGTCAGTGGTAATTTCAGTGACGTTGATTGTCATTTTGATCGCAGCCCTGGTGATCTTTTCGGCCACAAATTCCGTCGAATAAAATCCTCACTGCATTACCAATTAGATAAAGATATGGAATTAAATATTTTTGTGACAGTCACTCGTTTCACAAAGGAAGGAAATCCTTTTTCACGATATTAGATAATTTTCAAATTGATTCTGCAGTCGCATGAACATCAAATGACAGTAAAAAGCTGTGTTTGCTCCTGCCAAACGCTGCAGTTCATTTTTGAAAATGCTCAAGGAAATGAGTAGTCCATGTCAGTCTCTGATCTGTTGGGTTTAACTGCCCTGCTTGTTGTGTTAGCGGCATTCACCCCACTACTGAGTTTAATTTACCGCACAGTGATCAATGAAGTTTTAGGTAAAGAATCAGAAAGTGATTCAGTATCGTCCAAGACTTCACCGGAACAATTAATTTATTGCGTCTGCACGCATTGCAATGCGAAAAATCGTGTTCTCAAAAGTATGGAAGGGTATTGGGAAGATTGCGAACACTGTGGCAAACAGTTTCATGTTACAGAGCTAGTCATCGAAAAAATATGGTTCTGTCGTATCGACAACAAGAAGAGTGGACCGTTCTCAACAGATCAGGTGAAGCTGTTAGTCCAGTCGGGAGAATTGCAAGCTGCGGACATGATTCGCAGAATTAATCAAGAAGAGTGGAGACAGGTTTCGACAATTAAGAAACTTGCCACGGATCTGAAGAACCAGCCCATTCGTCCAAGAACTCCAGCTTATAAAACAGCCTTGGACAGCATGGGACTGACACCACACAGTGCAGTCGTCCTTGGTTTTGGAGTCATCAGCTATACACTTCTGATGTTTCTCTCTGTCAGCAGTTCGTCGAAGAGTATATCAGAAACTGTTCAGGTCAGTCTCTCTCTGATTCTATTCCCCCTGCTGTTTCTGGCCTGCTGGAACTATCTATTGCATTCAAAAGATCGAAAACTCCGAGTATTTCTGGGGATTCTCTGTCTAGGATGGATCGCGGTTCCACTTGCCATCATGTTTATCATATACGCAGTCCCCGGCTTGATCATTGGATTGATGGTAGCCCGTTTCATGGGGCTTAAGAAGTAATCATCTGGTGGAAAGATGCCCCTCGCCAACAGATATTTCAGAATTTTAAAAAATAGTGACAGTTGTCGTTAGTCCAATAGTTAACCATGGATTTAGGCATCATTACCGAAAGATTGCAACCATGACTTTCAATTATTTGTGTCCTGCATGTGGCAAGCAGTACCGATTTGCAAATGACAAACTCGGGAGAAAATTTCGTTGTCGGGATTGTGAACAAATATTTCAAATCCAGGAGCATATCAAGATTGATAAAAAGCGACCGCTTGTGGATCGCCCAAACTCTCCTACTCAAATGCAATATGAATCCAATGATAATAATCGGGGACTATTCTGGTCGGTTGCAGGCATCGTCTTTATGGTCATGGTTGTTGGAGGTGTTTTGGTAGCGATGACGCTCCTCGATTCGCCTGAAGTCAAAAAGCCCAATCTAGTCAATGAGCAGGGTGAGAAGCAAGATCATGAAGCCCCCATGAATGATCAGCAACAAAACGTTCTCGATGCCGTAGATGTGGCAGTTATGGATATCGCTCCGCCAATAGAAGACAAGCAGCAAGAGATCCCGGGACCTCCCACAGGCGAATTGGAATTGCTGGAATCATTTGACCTTGCGGAACTGAATACATCGAATCGCATTGAATTAGTTCCGAACTCGGAAACCGATAATGTTGATGAAAACGGCAGCCCGCTATTTGGTGGAGAATTTGTGTGGACGAACACAAAACGTTTTCACAATCCGGAAGATGAAAATGACTATACCCTCACTAAAAGTGAAATCAGTCGATATACATCACTGAAAGGACCGAACATTATTGATGCAAATGGACGAGTGAATCGACATGTTGATGTTTCCACTTTCAAAGGAGGAGCAAAGAATGTCTTCGTGGGCAGCTTTCTGGGCAAAACTTCGAAGATTCAATTCAGTCGTCCCTTTCCGCTGTACAGCGGAAAATTTGAAGACGGGAAGAGAAGTGGTACGTGGGTGCTCTACCACGACCAGACCGAGCAGATTCGGGTCAGAGGAAGCTATCAAAACGGACGACGGGAAGGTGTGTTTGAATGCTACGACCCTGCCGGGAATCGCCTCTGGAAAGGAGTATACCAAGCGAACGAATTGCATTTAGCGACCGTCGAACCTCTTCCCAAATTACCGGATAACATGAAAGTGGTACGGGGACTCATCAATCCAGTAAGTAAGATTGTCTTCTCTCCCGATGGGACTTCGTTCGCTGTTGTCTGTCTGCCAGCGACTGTGCCTGGTAGCGTGACGCGGAGTAATCGGAAGGGGCAGAAAGAATGGCTGGACAGTAACACTGCTGTCTCAATCTTTGATAGCAGCAGTGGCGACAAACGTTTTTCCATTAAGTGGAGTATACCAGAATTGCCGCAAGTCTATTTTTCCCCTGATAGCCAAGCCGTTGTCGTTGGGTCTGAATATGTGATCGGCTCCACATCAGGTACAGGAACAATTTGGAATGTTGCAGATGGCAAACTATTGCAGGGGTGGTTTCCCTCGCTCAAAGCGGATCTGGGACAGTTCAGTGAAGATGGGAGCCGGTTTACTTTTTCTGCACGATCGACGTTCGATCCAGTCATCCCGCGATCAGAATGGGGAGCAGCAACATACGTCATCGAGACTGCAACTGGAACATTGTTGAAGGAATTTGATCCTGATGAATATAAAGGTCAAAAAGGAAATCGTTTGCCCGCTTGGGCACTCTCGCTCGATGGCTCTCATATCGCATTGGGAGGAAGTCCCCCAACAGGACAGCAACGTGGTTTGACTTCAGTGAGCATCTATGTAGTTGAAACCGGTGAATACCTGGGAGATCGGATATTCAATATTCCAGAGGCAAAGAGTACTTCTGATGAGCAGCCCTTCCTGTTATTCACTAAGACCGTTGGAGGCTCGAAAAATGTTTTTAAAACCAGGCGTTCAAACTCCGAGTCAATGACTCCGTTCTATTCATCGCAACTGTTTGAGGATCAAACCCATCTCACCATGAAGATTGATGATGAGGGGCTGACAGTTGATGATCTCCAAACGGGGCAGCAACTTTATCATTTCTCTGAAGGTGACGATGTTCAAGAATTTTCCAGTAGAAATTGTTGGATTCAAACGGTCAAGGATAAACAGGGTTCCCGCAAATATCTTCATGATTTGGAAACGGGTCAAACGATGTGTACTTTACACGGAATTCATGATCAGCCGTCAATCTCTCCCGATCGAAAATGGTTGGCTGGAAATGATTCAGACTCCCCGGGAAAAACAAGACTAATCTCGATCAACGCTCCTCAACCGGATCAGATCTTACCTGTCAATCAGGTAACCGCCAAAGAGTTTTCCCCTAATAGTGACCAATTGATTATGGCAAATTCAGAAGGTGAAATTTATTTAATTCAACTAAACCAGAAAGAAGGAGAGACAGATTCACAAAACTCAGGGGGAACTCCTATTAAATTGAAAATCAGCGAAGTCTCAGCGAACCCCAAAGCGGGATTGTTTGCTTATGCTGAAGTGACAGCGATAAATTCCGAATCAGAGCTTCATTATCAATATCGACTCGGTGCAGATGGGAAATGGATTGCTGACGCCGATGGTAAACTCCGTTTCCGTGTTCCTAATCTCCCCTCGGTCAAACTTGATGTCAGAGCCTTTGGCAAGGACTCAAACTACACTCCCATTGAGAGTCGTGAGCTGACGATCTCTGAAAATCCCTATGCTGACTGGGAGCTTTTGTATGCCTTTGAAACTCGAGGCTCCTACTATAAAGGAGCCACAATTGTGGGGATAGATTCCTCTAGACTGGGAACTTATAGCGGAGAGGATTCTCCATACAGCAATGTCAAAATCTCGCCCCATTTGAAAACAATGATTGCATTCGGTAGTAGGAAAAATGGAATTATTCGCACATGGAAATTGAATGCCCCGCCCGCGACCGCAGTAATTTCCTGTCGTCCCGCTGCAAATGGGGTCGGAGACTTTTCTTTCAACGGTGATTATTTCTGCAGTGGCACAGGTACGAATCTGATTCAACTTTGGGATATGACGAAAGGAAAAGTTTCATTCACAGAAACAAATGAAGCAGACACAGGACTCGTGTTGAACTTCATCGCAATGCACCCCACGGCAGATATTGTTTCATGTGTCGTAGAAGGGAAAACCGTTCGATCCTGGGATCTGTCCAACGGAAAGTTGATTAACGAATTATCGTTGACCGAAGGATTTGACGAAAAAGAAGTCTGGATGAGCTGGGCAGCTGACGGAAGTCGTTTTGCCTGCAGTAGCGATTCATTAGTTCGTACCTACAAACCGAACGGAGAATTGCTCGCAAGAATAGAAACGAATAGCACCACGCGTCCAATATTCGTTTCCGCCGGATCGACGATTTGCACACTTGATCGTGATGACGAAATGATCAAATCCTGGAATTCTGAAACGGGAGAACAAATCTTGGAGTTGGCAATTCCAGACTGTATCTCGATGAATGTTGATTCCACCTATGATGCCTTGTCCGTGGGAACGTATCAAGGAAAAATTGTGTTATTGGTCCCTGAAAGCGGTGAACAACTCGGTGGATTAAATTGCTACAGCGACGAAGTCGAAAACCTTTCCTTTTCCAAAGACGGGACGTTACTAGTCAGTACAAGTGACAACGGAAAAATATGTATGTGGGGATCACCCCATGCACTCTCCGAATTGAAATTCATGACCACAGCCGAGGATTGATTCAATTGTCTTGAGAAAAGCAATAATAGTTTCAATTCATTGAGGCAGTTTCATTTGAGACTCTCCGGTACAACAAATGTGATCTGTAATCCAAAATACGATAAAAAGAAAATAGCAAATTGTATGCGATTTACCATCTCACTGTTGATGGCTTAGGCTAAGAGTATGTCGCTATTTTCAAGGCGAGAAAGCTCAGCACATTGCGGTGGCCTATTCACAAATAATCCAACTGACGCGAGTGTAGCGTATTTCAATTCCGATTGTGAGCATACTGTCGTTCTCTCAATCAAGCCACCTTCCGCTCTAACGACTTGATCAATCCTCCGACGTATTTCTTGACCTCAATCTGGTCAATTGAAATTGTCGCCACTTCACCAGGCTCCTCACGAATCGGTGGCAGGTGATCACGTTCCATGTGGCTTCTTTTCGTGTTGTAATAACTCGTAAATTCGTCCGTCAGATAGTCGAGATGCTTCTTGTCAAACACAATAAATTTGTTGAGACACTCCAGCTTGATCGTCTCGACAAAACGCTCGTACCGACCATTCAGATTCGGGGAGGCTTTCGGTAACGGATTCGTTTTCATGCCCCCTGCTTCGACGGTTTCACGAAACTTCTTTGTGTATTTTGTATCTCGATCGTGGATCAGGATCGCTTGACGCTTTTCGCGATTCCTGGTCTCCTCGACAAAAGCCTTCGTTTGCCTGCAGGCCCACGCCGAATTGGGCCGGTAAGTCGATTCGGTCACGATCGCCTCGCGTGTTTGAAGATTCAAAAACACCATCACATACAGATCACGGAGTCCCCTTGCGGTCATTGACTTTATCGAGAAGAAATCGCTGGCCCATTACAGGCTGATCTACTTCGTCAGGTTAGCCGACTGAATCGGATCGAAGTAAAAACATTTAAACCGTACGACTGTATGAATCCTGCAAAACGCCGAAGAACCTGTAAAACGGCTCATTTTGACTCTTGCCATTCGGCCAGCTTGTGCCGAAACTCAGTTTCTATTAAGTTGATTTTTACAATATTCGGTTACCGCCCTGATGAACGTAAATCATGATTCGGTTGAAAGTATCGATACCGCTTATTCGGTTTCGTTTTTTCAATGTTCCAGTCTGATAAGCGTATCGGGTCATTGTCTGGTGGAACCATGAGAATTAGCAAGCGTTTCTTTCTGACTGGCCGTATCTTATCGATGCTGTGCCTGCTGCTTTTCACGATCTGCCCTGACTCCATATTCGCGGCCGGGCCTAACATTCTGTTGATCACCGTCGACAATCTCGGTTACGGCGATCTGAAAATGTACAACAGTCAGTCCGAACTGGTAACTCCACACTTAGATCAACTAGCCGCATCTGGAGCCCGACTGACTAGTTTTTACACGGCCTCACCGACCTGCACAGTCTCCCGGGCGTGTCTATTGACCGGCTGTGTCCCTCAACGGCACGGTTTGAGCCAACAACTCGCAGGTGTGGCTGGAAATTACGGAGTCGGCCTTTCGCGGTCCGAAATGATTATCCCGGCGTATCTGAATGCCTCAAACACAGGCTACCAAACCGGATGTTTCGGCAAATGGAACATCGGATTCGCCCCCGGATCCCGTCCAACCGAACGCGGCTTTCATGAATTCCTCGGCCATGCATCCGGCAACTGTGACTACTATCGGCACAATTATCGTGATAAACACGATTTGTATCAGGGAATCGAACCATTGCATCGCCAAGGCGAATACACGAGTAATATTTTCGCCGATGCCGCCATCGATTTTATCTCCCGGCATTCGGAAAATCAGACGCCCTGGTTTTGTTATCTGCCGTTCAATGCACCGCATTTTCCTACAGCGGGCAATAAACGAGACGGAGAACCAAATATCTATCAGGCTCCCGATCATGCTTTCACTCAGATCGGTTTGACGCCCTCTGAAACCGATCCACGCAAACGCTACGCGGCTGTTGTATTTGCTGTCGATTTCGCTATCGGCCGCGTACTCGAACAACTTCGTCAGTCGAACGTGCGGGAGGAGACGTTCGTGTTTTTCATGTCCGACAACGGAGCATTCCGGCTTAATCGCCAAGGACTTGATGTTGGGATCAATACGCCACTTCGAGCTGGCGGAGTAACCTGCTGGGAAGGAGGGTTACGTGTTCCAGCACTGGCTAGCTGGCCGGGTAAAATCACACCAGGTTCTGTCATTGACGAGCCACTCTGGTCCCCAGACCTGCTTGCCGCAATCGCAACATTGACTAATTGTGAATTGCCTGAGCAAGTTACGTTCGATGGAAAAAATCCGCTGCCAGTGCTATGTGGGCAGGCTGAATCACCTCATCAATCCCTTTGTTTTCAGTATCAAAAACAGACCGCCTTACGGATGGGGCAATGGAAAATCATTCGGCAAGCCCCCGACCAACCTTGGCAACTGTTTGATCTGACAACTGATCTGGCGGAATCGAAGGATCGGGCGTCCGTGCATCCCGAAATTGTTGAGCGATTGGACGCCGAACTCAGACGCTGGGAACGCTCATTCAAATGAGCCAACATATTTCACAGCATCGTGTCACCGATGAGTGTAGTCGCTCTTCGGTGATAAGGTCTGAAATTCTTATAACCGTTCGTTCGGATACGCTCATCGAGAGGAGGAACAAGTAACCTCTCGGTACAACGAATGTGGTCCCCAAAGGAAAAACACTGGCGGGGTATTAGAAACGAGCCTAGTTGTTCCGGGCAAGGAGTCGCGACACGGTGGTCATAGTATCAGGTCACTCAAACGATTTCGACCAGTTCAACATCGAAGCTGAGTGCTTTTCCTGCGAGCGGGTGATTTCCGTCAACCGTGATCGATTCTTCGTCCACCGCAGTGACCGAGAACTGCATGACTTGGCCGTTCTCATTTTGCGACTGCAATTCCATGCCGACTGTGGGTGTAATGCCATCGGGGAGACGGTTCCGCGGCACGTCCTGAATCAACTGTTCTTGCCGAGGGCCGTACGCTTCTTCCGGTGGTATTGTGACTGATTTCTTGTCGCCTACAGTCATCCCTTCAACGGCATTCTCGAAACCGGGAATCACATTGCCACTCCCCAGTGCAAACTCCAGCGGATCCCGACCCTCAGAACTGTCGAACTGCGTTCCGTCTTCGAGTTTTCCCGTATAGTGAATACGAACCGTATCGCCTGATTTTGCTGCGTTCATGTGGTGGTCCCCTAAATAATGCCGAAGCATACTCGTCGAAAGTACCAACAACAACATTGGCACATCAAAGAGATAGTACGCCCAGATATGAAACTTGATGGTTATGTGGCAGTAACAAAGTTATGAAAACGCTTAATCCCGCTGCGGAGCCTCATCAAGTGAGCCCGCTTTATAACCATTAATTAGTTGTAGCAAATACCACGGGGGCCTTCAACTGGCGTGTCGATTGTGCATCGGTTGCATCAATCTCAGCAAGAGTATTCGCAAACTCGTGGTCGTGTGGGTTTGGTAGGCTGACCGCAGCAGGTCGGGGGCACTGCGAAGACGCATTGCTTTTTGTCACAACATTCTGAAATTTTCTGTCCAAGTTTCCGACAATCCGAGAGTTTACCGTTTTGATCGTGACTGGTAACTCAATCGTTTGCAGTCTTCAGTATGTTGTCCCCAAAATTCAGTCCCCTGCTCTTTCGAAATTTGTGCGACTTCATTCAACCCCGAATTCTAACACTCAATCACAACCAGATCCTCGCACGCCTGGCAACTCAGAGGTCCTCGATTTGGTCAGTTGTCGTACATGCTGATCAATACGGAGAAAGAGGATGGTGATCCTCCTTTGAGAAAGAGTGAGTCTGATTCCCTAGCCATAGCAAAATCACAATTCCCACTCAAAGCAACTCTTTCATCGATGTCATACGGGCACCAAGGATTTTGCCTTTAATGAGACTGATACGCTTCTTTTGCTGGGAATTGTAAAAGGATTTAAAGAAGAGAAGAAATCCAATGGCAAATCATAGGCAAAATGTCAAATCGGGTTGATTTCAAGATGTTTTTTTCAATTTTATCCAAGCGGTGTGACGCAGTTGCATTCCTCAATTTAATGAATCTGTGATTACTCGTCTCGTTTCATTCATTTGAGCTAAGCAATGAAATTGAAAATCTCATGTAAGGTTTGCCAGATGAAGATCATATCAGAGATGTACGGTCACATTGACCACTTCAACTTGTTTTAACGAAGGAGGATTTGAGATGAAGAAATTGTTGTGCAGTATAGCGATGATGCTGGTCGTCGCCATACCTGTATACGCCCAGGACGATCCGAATGATACCAGTAAGAAATACGATGATCGCTCTTATGTGGTCACAAAATGGGTCGCCGAGGTAATTGGCTATGGAGGAAGAATCGACGAACAGATTGGAATTTATGATTCCTACAGTGAAGCTTCTGCGGCTTCATTGCGATGGAGTAAAAATCATCCAGAATCGTTGAAATTGACCCGAGAACGAGAAGTGAAAGTCCGCGTGACGCCTCCATCTCCCGCCAGGAGTAATCCAGCACTTCCAGGGGTTGAGCCATCAAACTCCCCTCAACCTGGAGTCAATTATGAAATCATTTCGGATGAAGACTCTGACGAACTGGATCCGCATCCTGAGATGGTAAAACAAGATGAAGAAAATGACGTTAATAATACTGAAAACGATGAACTCTCATTTTCAACACCATTCACTCCAGAAGTGATCTCTCTGCGTAGACGGGGCGGCGAATCCTATAAGCCTCGCGATTACACGAACGATCCTTATGTGACATCGTTGCGAAATCGTCCACCCATTGTCAGACCGCAGGCTCCTGTTGTTCAAACGCCAAAAATTCCGACAGCCACTGTCGAGCCTGAACCTTCGAATATTCGATATAAGAATGGCTATCCGATTTCACCTGATCATTTGAAAATCCCTGGTTATCGCGGCCCACGCTGGGTCAATGGAAGGTTGGTAGCACCATGAATATGACAATTCAATCCCGAATACAACATGTTGGATTAATCCTGTTGCTGGCTTTTCAGTTTGTAGCGACTAAAGCGATACTGGCTGAAGACTACTATGGAGCAATTGTTTATTCTTCTTCTACAAAAAAATATGGTTATTCCTGGGGGCATTCTACTCAGGAATCGGCAGAAGAGGGTGCGAATAGTGTTTGCACAGAACCAGACGCCAAGGTTGTGATGTGGACACGAAATGCATGGTATGCGTTAGCGTTATCCAACGACAAATGTAAACCGAATGCCTGGTCTGCAGCTTGGGGAAATACTCAGGAAGAGGCTGAGCAAATAGCACTGGACGGACTCAAAAAACACACTCACTGTGGAAAAATTGAACTCGTTAAATGTGTGATTCCAGAGACGGTTTTGGCTCAGCGAGAACTCGATCAAAAAATACAATCCATTTACAATGAGAGTGTCGAGTGGATTCAGGAGGGTTATCTCAATGGAGGACGAGAGAAATTGTTAGGAGCAATCGAACTTGGACCGAATGATCAACTTCTCAGTGATATTGAATATTTGATTGGTGTTGTCGATTTTCACAATGGCGATTACCAGGAAGCTTTCAACAACTGGGAATCCTCGATCGACCATAATCTGTTTAATCCAAAGCCACGTGCAGCCAAAGCTATAGGTTTTATCATCACAGGACACCCCGAATGGACTTTGGTAGATGTCGATCAGGAACTGGCTCGTCCGGGAACGGATCGAACACATACAGTTCTGATGGGTCTTTACGGGAGTCTGGCCGCTCGACAGATGAATGACTTGGTACTGAGTAAACGTTATATGCATCAAGCGATACAAAGTGGATATCCTGATGATTGGGCTGTTCAACTGGCCGAGCACATTCGGGACGAAGCGACTTCAAAAGATATTAAAAAATTGACGCAACGCTTTGAATCGGAAGAAACTGAAATCATCCATACGGTGATTGGGTTTCATTGGCTTCAGGAAGGGAAGGGAGAAGATGCATTCAAGCAGGTCCAGTCACTTGTAAGGATGCAGGATTTTGCCAGAGCAGAGTCGATTTTGGGAGAAAAAACTTACGACCACCTGAAAAAAATCATGGATCGTAAATCGGAACTCGCCAAAGATTAAACTCAGCACTTCATCTAGGATCAGTTTCAGAAGCAAGGCTCGATATGAGCTTTAAGTTTATCGCAACCGTTTATTCCAATTTGACCACATGTTATTTCGAATGGCACAGACAGAAATGTCTGTGCCATTGGTCAGTTATAGAACTGATTCAGATTTGAAGTGCAAGGAGTCGTATAGTACGCGGGGATCTTCTTCGTTCCCAATAGAATATGGACATTTTTTAATCGGCTCCCTTTTACCAGTTCAATGGTTGAAACACGGTGTCCGGGCCTTGTTTTTGTAATCACACGATCTGTTTTGGTGATGCAGGCAGATTTTGATCCTTAAGCCACCTTCCGCTCAAACGACTTGATCAAGCCACCCACGTATTTCTTAACCTCGATCTGATCGATTGAAATCATCGTCACTTCATCGGGCTCCTCTCGAATCGGCGGCAGATGGTCACGCTCCATGTGGCTTCTTTTTGTGTTGTA
>DEML01000103.1:10843-11697 GCA_002359185.1 Planctomycetaceae bacterium UBA2671 | reverse complement strand
TCCATGTGGCTTCTTTTTGTGTTGTAATAACTCGTAAATTCGTCCGTCAGATAATCAAGATGCTTCTTGCCGAACACGATAAACTTGTTGAGACACTCCAGCTTGATCGTCTCGATAAACCGCTCACAGCGACCATTCAGGTTCGGCGAGGCTTTCGGTAACGGATTTGTTTTCATGCCTGCGGCTTCCACGGTTTCACGAAACTTCTTTGTGTATTTCGTATCGCGGTCGTGGATCAGAATCGCAGGACGCTTCTCACGATCACTGGTTTCCTCGGTAAACTTTTTCGTTTGCCGGCACACCCAGGCCGAATTCGGCCGATAAGTCGATTCTGTTACAATGGCTTCACGTGTTTGCAGATTCAAAAACACCATCACATAGATGTCTCGCAGCCCGCGTGCGGTCATCGACTTGACCGAAAAGAAATCGCTGGCCCACAGTGTTTCACCATGACGGTTCAAGAATTCTGTCCACGAATCTGAAGTCCGATCTGGACCAGGCTGGATCTCTTCCTCCTTGAGGATATTGCGAACCGTTTGTCGACTGATATTCTTGATCCCGAGTTTCCGCAATTCCCCGATGATTCTCGTATAGCCGAAGCCGGTCGTCTTGGCGATCTCGATCACGAGTTCTCACAGTTCACGGGGCTTACGCTGGCCGCCTTTGGGATTCTTGATCTTGGACTTACTCCCCTTCTCGTCCCGCAACCACCGAAAGAACGTGGTCGGCGTCACGATCGTGATCAATTCCTCGATCGCTCTCCCGATCCCCTTCCCCAGTTTGATCAGCGTTTGGCGTTCGCCTGCTGTCGTGTGAATCTGCCCCGGAATCCGTGCCCGCAAAATCTTGTTCTC
>DEML01000103.1:7701-10611 GCA_002359185.1 Planctomycetaceae bacterium UBA2671 | reverse complement strand
TGCAGCGTACAACACATTCGTTGAACAGCACTTTGGGGGCGAGATTTTACGCAGATTGGGACAGAATTTGAAATGATCCAGCGAGTGGAATTTGAGGGCTCCGAGAGCCACTTTCAGACTCTCAAAATTCGAAAGATTGTCGCAAAAGACATTTAGTATTCGAGACTTTTGAAGTACGAAGCGATTTGTGAATTCACAGAAATGTACTTTATAAACTTTCGATACCGACCAAAAATCGCGAAAGCGGCGAAAGTGTTTATAGCTCTAAACTGTTTACCCATAAGGTCTTAGTGCCACAAACACATGACACCCAAGGGCTTACGAAAAGATTAAACATCGAACTTCGGAACCGAAGGTTGTAGGTTCGAATCCTACTGGGTGTAATTAAAAGTCGTTAATTAGCAACTACTTACGAACTTTCGGGATAATCAGACGATAAAAGGAACCGCAAGTTCCCCCCATCTATCCCCCTACTAATGCTGATTTCTTGGTTTTCGATTTCAGCTTCTCTTGGAGTTCATCCCCTGCCGCCTGGGCAGAACGAATTGCTCCATAGTGCTTTTCTGTGGTCGCGAAGTCGGCATGTCGCATGATCACTTTCAGCGTCTCGGCTGAAACTCCTGAATTCATCAATCGTGTGGCACATCCTCGACGGAGATCGTGAGCACTGGCGAATTTGGCTCGAATCCCTGTCGACTCGTTTTCCTTAGTCACAACCACGTTGGCTTCCTTGCCGATTTGAGCGATTGTTCGACTGACACAGTCAACCGATAACTGCTCGTTCCGTTTTCGCTTCAATTCCAGATTGACCACCAATCCTTGCCGGTTTTATTCTGGAACCTTCAACAAAATCTCTTTGAGACCTGGGAGCATCGGGATTTCCTGCAATCGTCCGTTCTTCTGAGAAGGAGGAACAATCACCGTATCATGAGAAGATTGACGATCATCTCACTGATTCGGAATCCACTTTCCCAAAGAATCTGCAAAGCGAATTTCCATGTCTGGGCATACTCATGACCAACAACTTTGGAAGTAACCTTGAGCATTCGCTCAAACTCTTCGCCGGTAATCGGTCGCCCTTTCATGACATCCCGCGTTTCCAGTTTCTCCAGGGGAGGAACCTTATCAATCCAACCATGTTTCTCACAGTACCGGACAAACGCCATCACCGCGGCCAGCAGACTGTTGACCGTGTTGGGTGGCAGCAAACCTCCAGCCACGGGTGGTGTCGGACATGCAGTGTTCGATGCGGCGATGAAACAAGCCCGTGAATGCACTGCATGTGTGACGGCTTTGCCACGAGAATTGTGGCCTCACACCTTGTTCGTGTTTCTGGTCAACGATCGTGTCACTACAACGGGGGCCACTGTGCGATCAGTAATCGCCGGAGTTGTAATGTATGAAAGCGAATTTCAGCTCATTAGGGATTGGGAGGTCCTACGGGATTTCAACATTGTGCTTGAGAAGCGGACGCTCCGTCGGGATGAAGCACCGCTTCGAGCAGCTGATGCTGATAACTTGAACCTACTGTCTGAATCTGCAGTAAATTTCTTGAAACAGAATCTTGAAACAGAATCTTGAAATACTGGAGTTGCCATATTCACAGCCTGAAATCACGCTGGTGGCGGCTGTCGTGCCGGCGAGCTGATGCGATTGTTTACGCCCGTCGGGGGGCAACGATTATACATAAGTAATGTTCTACGGTTAGGCTGCCCAGCTTGTACTGGACATTCCTCTGCCGTATCAACGAAAAAGACCCTGCCGCATACGATGGCAGGGCCAAAAACATTCACTTGATTCAGCTTCGCACGCTGGCAAAATTAATTTTACGTCTTTCAATTTCGTTTGCGTGGTTCTTTAGGAGCAAGCATGTCGACATGAGTCGATCCATGCTACTGCTCACGGTCAGGCAGAATGCTTGTTAGTGGCAACCGCCTCCTCGGCAACTTCGGCAGCTGTTACAGCTGCGGCATGAGCGACAGCTTCGACAGCTTCGGCATGAGCTGCAGCATCGGCCTTGTGGGGCTTGTTTGTCAGATCGCAATTTGCTGACTTCTTTGACCAGTTTGATTCCCGTTGTTTTTGTGAAAGTATTCATCGTTCTTTTCGCTTTCGTGGTGGACTGAATAAGTGAGTTTGTTTTGACATTCCATCATGTCTCATACTCTTACAGCGAAATAGGAACGTGTTAGGGGACAGCATCTTCCCCGGCTTTTTGAGAAATTTCAGGATTCTGGACGATTTCCGTCTCAGTCAGTCGCCACTTTCACTGAAAAACATGGGTGAACTGTAAAATGGACATCAGGCGTGAAGATTGTCCGGATTCCGATGCCAAATCTCTCCGAAACGATTTCGTATTCTCCGTAATTGATCTGCTCGATGGGCATGTACCATCAGAACAATCTGACGTGACAGGTCTGTAATCAACCAGAGTAGACAATAATTCTAGCATCACTCGAGATGGTCAGTTGTCGTGCATGTTGATCAATACCGAGAAAAAACATAGTCGTCCTCCTATTAGAAAGAGTGAGTGTGATTCTCCAGCTATAGGAAAATCACAATTTCCACTCAAAGCAACTCTTTCATCGATATCAAAGGAATCAAAACAGTTAAGTTGATAAGAAATAACAGCTCACAGCTGAAGGATTAGTCAGCGGATATTTGAAGCAAGGGAGGAGTTTTGAAGAGGGGATTACGCTCAGCAGATTGACAAATTTTCAACTGAGGTGAATTCAGAGTATTCTAAATCCGCTCGTGAACAATCTGCAGTCTTCTCAATCAAGCAGCCTTTCGCTCAAACGACTTGATCAAGCCACCCACGTAATTCTTGACCTCAATCTGATCGATTGAAATGGTTGTCACTTCACCAGGCTCCTCCCGAATTGGCGGCAGGTGGTCACGCTCCATGTG
>DEML01000103.1:0-7583 GCA_002359185.1 Planctomycetaceae bacterium UBA2671 | reverse complement strand
TGGTCACGCTCCATGTGGCTTCTTTTTGTGTTGTACAAGGCCGCAACATAACCCCCATAAGACCACGATTACCGTTCATTATCCATGGCATCCGTGGTTTGGGCGGTCGCTGGTCTGTGTTCGCGTTGTCAAGCGAACTGCTGGGGAATTGCTGTATGCGATTCCCTCGGATGAACCTCAGGAGTTCTCCCGATCCCCGCGGATAAAATGGGGATTGGAAACCAACTCTGCTTTTCACTCGTCATCGAACGCTTTTTTATAAATCCTGTCGTACTGTTGACGGGCGTGTTCGTAGGCGGCTTCGGCTGCCTGATGGTCTTCATTTCGAATTCCATTCTTTTTTGCCTCCCAGCAAACATCAACCGCTTTGCGACACCACTTCGCGCTGCGCTTGCTGGCCCGAATTGGCGAGTTGTCAACTTCCACAAACACAGGGTTTGTGTGGCAGGAAGGCAAAATCCTCAGGGCAACCCAACTGGAATGCTCAATGCGAGCTTCAAATTCAATCTGAGTCAGGCTGCCATCGGCAACAATGTTTTTCGTGGCGACCACTTCTCCATTGATAACCAATTCGACTGGCACTTCCTGAGTCGTCCCGAGACGGCATCGCTCGATATGCCAGTACGGTTTTTGATCGAGGCGGAGATTGCGAATTTCATCACGGGGCTTCTGTTCCAGCAAGGCAGCGACATCGCAAGTGATTTTCACCTGCTGAGATTCCGGCAAATTGAGTTGGCTCAGTTGACCATCTGATCCGGGTTCTCCCACTGCGACATCGTTCACACGAAAATCCATCAGATGGCTCTGCCCATCTCCGCAGTAACTTCGCCCAGCTTTGAGTCCCTGCACCCAGGAATCGAAGCTGAGTTCCTGACCGTCGTCCAGCTTCACATAGATTCGACCGAGTCCCACCCGCTCTCCATAGATGCAGGGAAAATCGGTCTCACCGGAGATTCGCGTGCGATAGCCGCAGTTGAGGGTGTGATACCAGATATTCAGTTCCCAGATCGCAGGCGTGTCGACAGCTGAGATAAAATCACATGCATCGTGGGTAACCGTCATAATATATTCGTTGGCACCAATCCCATCGAATGCTGGCATGGCATAGTCAGGCAGTTTGTCGGCTGCCTGATGCGGCCAGCCTTCTGGAGCACCGCCCCACATTCGTTCGATGGGAATCCGATGTCCCTGTTTGTCATAATCCGGCAACGTTAATCCCCATCCGCTGTGACTGTACCCGGCAACTCCTCCCTGCTGTTTTGTCCACTGCAAAACGGGCAACGTCCAACTGGGCCACTGCTCGAGTGATTTCGCTCCGGGATAATCATCTTCGATCAGTCTGAGCAGACAAAGATGGCCGGCATGAGAGGAGGGAAATCCACTCACTTCGACATCGTATCGCATGAGGTTTCGATCGGTGGAAAGATCGGAAGGTTGTCCTTCGAAAAACTGTTTTTGAGTGTACCAGCACGGTCCCCAACTCAGTACACAACCGACATTCAGGTCTTCTCCCAGAATGTGCCGCATCATGTCTGCCGGGCCGACGCCTTCAGTGGGGGAATCGTAATGGGCACATCCAGCCGCATGAACGTGATGATCTCCTGAAAACCAGTTTCTGGAAGCCGGGTGAATCCAGCGTTCAAGCTGGATGTCAAATTGCTGCTTTGGTTCATCCTCGGCAACGACCAGTTGCCTGGTGAGCTTCCGATATTCCGGCCCCCGACTGACTTCCACAGTGTAATTTCCAGCAGGCAGAAGCAGGACTTCTCCGGTCTCCCGATAAACCTGATCGTGAAAGAAAAAATCTGGAGCAAGCCGACGGGCAGGATTCGGATAGACGCGATTGTTTTCATCTTTAACCGTGAAAGCAGCCATGGTCGCAGTGCCGTCATGGTCTGTGACATTCAGGACAATTTCTGCAGATGGTTTGCAATCAAATAAAATCGGAACATCACCACGGAATCCCAGATCCTGAGTTCCCTGACCGACATTAAAACTGAGCGTGGCTTCACGCTTTCCCTGATCACGACTGTAAAGCTGAATGATCCGATATTCCAGATTCAGTCCCGATAACCTGGCCCGCAAAGGCTGGCTGTCGAACATTTTGAGATCGAGAAATCGCAACCGGGATTCCTGAGAGGTTACAAGATCCTGTTCGGTCATTGGTCGTTGACGAGCCCCCTGCCCTTTCATATAGACGGGTTGAGCCTGAGGACTCTGTGCGACCAACGTGGGATTGATACCCGCCTCATTATGCACCTTGACCAAAAATGTTCGCCAACCCTGTTGCACGAGTTGCTTCTCCGCGGGCCCTTCTTCTGACTTCACGCGACTTTCTGGATTGATGTGCACATAAGCGATGCAATAGGAATCGAGAATTTCCTGAATTTGCTCGACGGCATCAAGTTCATCATCCTGCTTGAGAACCGTTTTCAGCTTTTCGAGATCAGCATCCGAGATAGGAGCGCCAACGAACTTCGTCGCTTCGATCAATCGCTCTGTCGCTGAAATCAATGGTTGGTGGGGCACGTTATAAACGGGATTCCAGCGATCTGCTTCCGCCGCGAATACTGGACTCCAGGTGGAAGCCAAAAGCAGTGACAACACCAATGAGAATTGACGTAAAGGCGAAAGTGAATTCATGCTTGACCTCAGAAAGAGAACTTTCGGTACAGGTGTTATGGCTAAGTCCTATTCATTGTTTTTCGCGAGACAATAGTGATAACAGACTACCTTAAGTAGAACACCTATCGCAACAGACCGATGCGTTCAGCACTTTTCTGTTAAAGCACACTTCAGACGACGAGTTTTATTCCCAGCTGGTAGCCCAGCCGTTCAGGTTGGAGCAATAATATTGGCGAGATTTCGTCATCCTTCAGGCCATTTTGTGATCAAACCAGACTTAGCAAATTGAATCCGAATCTCGCCTGCATCTCTTGTTCCTCAACCTGACCGACTCGGTCGGTCCAGCCTGAGATTTTCAACGGATTGATGGGGTTTGACAATTTTGACTATCGGTACAATTTCTAAAAGATGCGGTCAAATTCAACAGGATTCCTCTGATCTGAAGAATTTGCAATAATTCTGCATCCAAAGAGGATTACTTCGGGTAAGTAACTTTAATGATAGCCGTTTCCATGAATGTGTAGCGGGTGATTGTCTGGAAATATCGTGCTGAAGCCATAAATAGTCGCTACCGAAATCTGCAAACTGCAGTAGATCCATCATCTCACGTTGATTTCTCAGGTTTGATATATGACTGCTCATTTATTTCGATTTTTTTTCCAGTTACTTTCGTTGCTAATCGTAACCTCAGTCTTGCAAAATTCAGTTGCAAATGCAGAACCTTTCCAGAATTTTATGTTGCCAACGCATCGGGGCGTCAATTGGTCTTTGAGTGAAGTTCCTGCAGATCATCTGGTTGTGGTGGCGTTTCTGGGAACGGAATGTCCGCTGGCGCGTTTGTATGGGCAGAGACTTCAGGAATTGCAAACTGAATTTCAGGATCGGGGCGTGGTTGTTGTCGGCATCGATGCTAATGTGCAGGATAGCCTTACGGAAATCATCGCATTCGTTGCCAGGCATCATTTGACGATTCCCATTCTCAAAGATACGGGAAATCGAGTTGCAGATCAGTTTGAAGCCGAGAGAACTCCTGAAGTCTTTTTGCTCGATCAGAATCGTGAGATTCGTTATCGCGGACGGATTGACGATCAATATCTTGTCGGACTTTCGCGCGAAGCTGAACAGCGACGAGACCTTGCGATCGCCATTGAAGAAGTTCTTGATGGGAGAGAAGTTTCTGTTCCGGAAACCAAAGCGATCGGCTGTCACATTGGACGAATCAGTCGCGTCGAACCGCAGGGAGATGTGACTTACAGCAATCAGATTGCCCGGATTTTTAATCAACACTGTGTGGAATGCCATCGAGCCGGTGAAGTCGCTCCCTTTGTCTTGACAAGCTACGAAGACATTCTGGGTTGGGAAGAAACGATTCTGGAAGTGATTGCCGAGAATCGTATGCCACCCTGGTTTGCCAATCCAGAACATGGCAAGTTTGCAAACGACTGCCGGCTGAGTGATCAGGAAAAAACTCTGCTCGAAACCTGGGTTCAAAATGGTATGCCTGAAGGGGATCCTGTTGAATTGCCAGAACCGCCGGAGTTCGTAAAAGGCTGGAGAATTCCAGAACCGGATCAGGTGATTGCCATGAGCGATGATGAATTCTCTGTTCCTGCTCAGGGTGTCGTCGATTATCAGTATTTTACGGTCGATCCGGGCTGGACTGAAGACAAGTATATCTGTGCGACCGAAGCTCGTCCCGACAATATCCCGGTTGTTCATCATATTGTTGTGTACGTTGTGCCGCCGGGAAGTGAAGAGAAGAATGCTCATGGACGATACATGCTTGTTGGATATGCCCCCGGATCTCTGCCTCAAATACTTAATGATGGAGTGGCGATTCCTGTTGTGGCTGGCAGCAAGCTCATCTTTGAAATGCACTACACTCCCAATGGACGCGAACAGTTGGACCGCAGTTACATCGGTCTGAAGTTTATGAAGAAACAGGATGTCAAGAAAATCCTCGGCGGCGGACATGCCATTAACACCAAGTTCGAAATTCCTCCTGGAGCCGATCATCATACGGTCACTGCAGAGTATCGATCACCTCGAGATCAGCTACTGCTGCAACTAACACCTCACATGCACTTGCGAGGAAAAGCCTTCCGATTTGAAGCGAATTATCCCGATGGATCTAAAGAAATCCTGCTCGATGTTCCTCACTACAATTTCAACTGGCAACTGAATTACAAACTCGCAGAACCAAAGCGGATTCCGAAAGGAACTCGGATTCTCTGCACGGCTGCCTACAACAATTCGGAAAGTAATCTGGTTAATCCAGACCCAACCGCCACTGTTCGCTGGGGCGATCAAAGCTGGAACGAAATGATGATTGGTTTCATGAGTTTCGTCGAACCCTGATACCGGAAGTCATCTAAGAACTTAGAGCAATACTCAAATAACTAACCTTTCACGAAATTCATTCAATCAAGGGTGGCGGGGGCGCTCTCGAAGAGAAGCTCCCGAATCGTTGATCTTCAGGGGGCTTCCGCTAAACGGAGCGCCCCCGCCACCCAAATACTCTTAAGAATGACTAAGTTTTATCTATCGTGACAATTACAATGCGTCGTTGCCTAAGCGAATTTTTCCTGAAAAGCTGTGTTTGCTAGAAGGCACTCTGTTTTCCATGAAGTTAATTTCCAAGCTGTTATTGATTACCCTTGTAATCGAGCCGCCGGATATTTTGCCTACGAGCCATTCTATTTTTAACGACATTCTGGAGTTTTTTGACGAGTTCTGGCCATGGGAGACACGAAAATACTTTCGACGTGTAATCGACCACGGCTATAAGCCGTGGCTTTGGCCTGCCCCGCAAAGCGGGGTGTTATCATATGGAAAGCCCCGCTGGGGCTAGTTGCTGAAATTGTTAATCAAACAGTTGACCTTGCCCACGATCCCAATGATCCTGTTCGCGAATAGACTTCCGCACCGTGCTTCGTCACCGTGCTTCGTCACGACCAACCGTGCTTACTCAATAACCGGGTGCCCAAAAGTACAAACCCGTCATTCTTCGCTCATGCAACAATTCGCGATGGATTCGCACAGCACTTTTCCCTTTCATAAACCCGACGGCGTAGGCAACCGAGTATTTGGGAGGAATTTTGATACACAGATGAATGTGATCAGACATCGCGTGTCCTTCTGGAACTTCGATGCCTTTTTGCGTGCACAAATCTCGAAGTATTTTTCCAATTCCTGTTCTGAGTTTTCCATAGATGACCTTTCTGCGATACTTGGGGATAAATACAATGTGGTACTTGCACTCCCAACGGACGTGCGACATCGATTCAAAGTTTTCCATATGCTCTTTCTCCTGAGCCTGGCAGGGCTTTCCGGGAAAGAGCATATGTTATTCACGCCGGATCGGCAGAGCCTTTCAGGGTCGCACGACCAAAGGCCGTGGGTATAGTACTTACTAAAATTTGTCTCCTGATTCAGACGGTTTCTGGCCTTCGGTAACTTAGTCTTTGAGCTAAGCACACGCTGTGTGAGCTTGTCGAAAAATTGTAAAATCTTGCCAAGTAGTGTGGAAACCTGACGAGCGAGCAGGACATTGCCCTGCTGGTCTCTCAGTGAGACGGTCAGTTGTCGTGCCTGTTGATTGATACCGAGAAGGAGCGAGAGTGATTCCTCAGCGATAGGGAAATCACAATTGCCACTCAAAGCAACGCTTTCATCGATATCAAAGGAGCTAGGACCGTACAACAGCAAATGCTGCGACAATTCTCCGAGTTCATCCCGTCCAAGTTTACATAGATCGTACGCCTTTAGCAGCGGGAGTTTCAGAGTCAATGGTTCTGGGTTCCCGGCTACAGATGATTCTGCCATGCTTCAAGTATTTCGATCCGCGCTCACTTTCACATTACTCCATCATGCTTTCAATCGTACGGCGACATTACTCTACTTAGCTCCAGTTCACCTTGTCGTTTGGCTAGACTCAGGATGTTGTCGCCGGCTGAAATTTTTAGATGGTGTCTGATGGGTTGTATCCATTGACGGGACTTGCGTTCAACGGCTTCGAAATATTAAACACTCCATACTGCATGGCACCGGTGTGATACGCGATGAGGATTCTAAACAATGTCAGCGCGAAGACTCGATTCGACCTGTCACGATCGAATAAAGCCTTGATGTATTTTAGTTGTGTCATGAGTTTCCAGGTGAGTCGACGAGCGCATATCCACCAGGTTTTTCGCACCTGACGACTGATCTCCTCATACCCGTCCAAAGCCAGCCCGGCTTTGAATATCATCGCATGATACTCGTCTGCGGTGGCCATTCCTGGTAATCGACCTTCCAGACAAATGGGTTGCAGCAGATGGCGAGTGGAAAACTTTCCTGCTGACGGATTCGCCAGCCAGGCAATGACCACGGCCTTTCCACCGAGCCGCAGGACGCGATGAATCTGCCGAAAAAACTCGGGCTTATCAGGGATGTGGCTTATGCATTCGATCGATACGATCGTATCGAACGATTCCGGATCGAATTCGTTCTGCTCCCATGGACACAGCAGAAACTGAGGATTGTCTTTCCCGGCTGTCTGTTTGCACGCAAACTCGAATTGAGCTTCCGAAACCGTCAGTCCGGTGATTTTGGCCTGATATTCAGATGCCAGAAGTCGCGACGTGCCGCCGTATCCGCAGCCCACGTCACACACCTGAGCACACGCAACAATCCCTGCGCGTTGGGCAACGGTATGCACAAGTTGCTCAACTGCCTCTTTGGGAGTTTCTCGTCCAGTATGCCAGAATCCGTGGTGGACGTGTTCGCCCCACACTTCACGGTAGAACTCGTCCAGCTCATTGTAGTGTTTCGCGACGCCTTCGGTCTCAGCTGGAATACTCAGAATGATCATACTGTGCTTTCGGGTGGGCTTGAAAGGTTGTCGACGGACACGGATTTCGATTTCGAAGCTGCGGGTTTGAAGTTCCACACCAAGCTAAATCACCGTGCGCAATTAT
>DEML01000069.1 GCA_002359185.1 Planctomycetaceae bacterium UBA2671 | reverse complement strand
TTGATCGCTTCTGCAACCGATCGGGAGCTGGCCAAATATGTGGAATATCTGAAAGCCGAGAATCAAATTTTGCGGGCACGGATTCCGGGACAGATTCACACGACAGCAGGCGAACGCCAAACGCTGATCAAACTGGGGAAGGGGATCGGGAGAGCGATCGAAGAATTGATCACGATTGTCACGCCAACCACGTTCTTTCGTTGGCTGCGGGACGAGAAGGGGAGCAAACCCAAGACCAAGAATCCCAAAGGCGGCCAGCGGAAGCCGCGTGAATTGAGGGAACTCGTGATCGAGATCGCCAAGACAACCGGATTCGGCTACACGAGAATCATCGGGGAGCTGCGGAAACTCGGGATCAAGAATATCAGTCGTCAAACGGTTCGGAATATCCTCAAGGAAGAAGAGATCCAGCCAGGACCCGATCGGACCTCAGACTCGTGGACGGAGTTCCTGAACCGACATGGGGAAACACTGTGGGCCAGTGACTTCTTTTCTGTCAAATCGATGACCGCACGCGGCATCCGGGACCTGTATGTGATGGTGTTTTTGAATCTGCAAACTCGGGAAGCGATTGTAACCGAAGCGACTTATCGACCGAATTCAGCATGGGTGTGCCGACAAACGAAGAAATTTACCGAGGAGACCAGTGATCGTGAGAAGCGTCCTGCGATTTTGATCCACGATCGAGATACGAAATACACAAAGAAGTTTCGGAAAACTGTGGAAGCTGCGGGTATGAAAACGAATCCGTTACCAATAGCCTCACCGAATCTGAATGGTCGGTGTGAGCGTTTTATTGAGACGATCAAGCTGGAGTGCCTCAACAAGTTCATTGTATTCGGGAAAAAGCATCTCGATTATCTCACAGTCGAGTTTACGAGTTATTACAACACAAAAAGAAGCCACATGGAACGGGACCACCTGCCACCGATTCGGGAGGAGCCTGATAAGGTGACGACTATTTCCATCGATCAGATTGAGGTCCGAAAATACGTTGGTGGATTGATCAAGTCGTTTGAGCGGAAGGTGGCCTGACTGACCATCTCTTGAATTTCGATATCTAGTAGTGAGCCAACGCTCTACCGCTTCGAATAAGCAAAATCTACAGCGACGAGGCCTCCGACCGTTAGCTGTTATTTCTTTTTAACTTTACTATTTTCTTTCGGGCCTTCGGACGCCCAGAGAGTTAAATTAGTTTTTCTCTGAGAAGTTTCAAAAGAGTTTTGCAAAACTCCTCACTCCGAAACGGAAATAGCCAGCGGAAACGAAGGCAAACGTCCCCGCTCAGTAATCGGATGCTGACGTCCGTCGGTTAACTCTTTAACGCGATTGGTTAAATACGCATCGATCTCGATCAACTCAAGCACCTGATCATCATTCAGGTCCGCGGGGAGTTTTGTCGTACCCATATCGACTTTTTTCTTACCCGTCAACGCTTCAATGATGGCCAGTGCGAAAGCTCCATGTCCCCATCGATCATCTTCGAAGCTGCTTTCCTTGCCGGTTGAACTTGTCAGTACGACTACACCTGAGTCGATACTTGTTAAATCGTTTACGGCTCTGTTAATTGCATCCTGAGTCGATTTATTCCGTCGTTGCTCTCCGCCAGCTGGTCCGAGCACACCAGCTGCGTGGCAGGTATCCATACAAAGTACCACCTTGCAGGGGAGAGATTTCAAAGGCTCGGTGAAATCAGTCCAGCGAATTCCCGTAATGGATGGTTCATCCTGTTCGAAGTCGTATGGACAGAAGAAGTAGCTGCCATCGTAGTCGACATATCCATGACCGGAGACAATCAGAATGGCCACATCGTGCTGAGTCACGTTCTGCTGCAGATTCTTCATCGCCCGTCGAACGTTCCGTTCAGTAACATCGTCATTGATCAGTTTTTCAACCTGAACGTCCTGATAGAATTTCCCCTTCTGCAAGGTCAGGGCATCGATCACCCCATTGACATCATCATCGGGATATTTGAGCGTAAGCGATTCATCTTCATAATCGGCGACTCCAATCCCCACAACATACAGAGTCGGCTTGAGAAGTTTTGGTGTTTCGCTGGTCACTTCAATCGAATATGGCTGACTTGTCGCTGCCGAGGTGCTCGCCACGATTTCAATCAGATTCATGCCGGGCAAGAGCGGGACTTCCACATCAATCGGAATACTGGCGGCTCGTTGATTCGACCCCGTATTTTCTACGGGGCGAACTCCTATCGCCTTGGCACCGGTATTAACAGGTCGCTTATTAACCATCACACGAACATCCTTCACAGGCAGAGAGCCTTTGGGCGTGACCGTTCCCTTCAACTGAACCGTATTTCCCTGAATTCGGGTGTACTGTTGAGGCGTTTCCACCTGAATTTCTGGTACCGCCAATTCATCCACATCTTTTCTGACATCGACCAGATCTGCCGGTCGTGTTCGAGTAGATTGGGCAGCCAGCTCAATGGCTCGTTCCGTGCTGCGTGCTGTCAGGACCAGTTCGACAACTTCCGGTCGCTGAAACACTTTTGAATATTGCCATGCAGAGACAAAATTCGCAGACTGATCGATTCCTCGATTTGTATGCCAGCCAATCATTTCATCGCCATTGGGGGATGATGCGTAGTATCCCTCTTCGGTCCAGGCAATCCATTCCTGAGCATCCGTTGTGATAAAGAAATTGAGCAGAGGATTGACAGTATCAGTTCTCTGATTTCGATCCACATCCCCCAGTTCCCAGAATCGAATCGTTTGATCCGACGCTCCCGACGCAAGTGTCTGACCATCCGGACTGATTGCCACCGACCAGTGAATACCGGTATGCCCTTCAAAGGTACGAAGCAGTTTCCCCGTTTCCGCATTATGCAGTGTCAGTTGATACTCAGATCCGACCACGATGAGAGATTTTCCGGGAATAAACGCGAAACAGTCAATCCGGTCAAATCCATCACTTCGAGATATCTGGCATATTCTCCGGCCATTTTTATAAACATTGAGAACGCAGAAATTTTGAGCACTTAACTCAGCCGAATAGGCTTCACTTGAAAGTTTTCCACGTTCCCAATCTGATTCCGGAACTGGTTGATCCAGAGCCGTCGTACTGAAGTTAAACAGATCAAACGCATGGACAAGCGGTCCATCCGCATTGATGGAAAATCCTTCATTGATTTGACCAAATGCAAACTGACTACCATCGGGAGAATAGGCAACCGCATAAACACTGTTTCCAGTTCCAACGATATGCCCGACACTCTCTCCAGACTCAGCATCCCAAATCCAGATGTCTTCTGCATTCCCACCTGTTGAGGCGACCAGTTGCTGACGATCGCCAACATCGGGTCGAAACTGTCCCGCATACTGAGTATTTGTATGCCCTTTGAAAACAGTTTGAGTGCGTCCTGAGGGCAAGTCGACAATGTGCATGCTGGCATCTTGAGGGCGATTTCCGATGATCAGTTGACGACTGTCATCTGAAAAGTCCAATGTTGCTGTTGTTGGAAGTGGACCAGTATTTCTTTCGATAGTTTTCAGATATTCGCCATCCTGATTCCACAAACGAACGACTGAATCGGTGGATGACGTTGCGAGCCAGTGACCATCTTTCGAGCAGGCAACTTTGGAAATAGGTGCTTCATGTCCCTGCAACAGTGCAATCGTCCGCCAGGAACCATCTCGCTGTTCTTCCCACAGCCGAGCGGTTTGATCCCAGGATCCCGAAACCACTCGACGACGTCGATGCACATCCGGTAAGAACGCGACGGTAATTACCACATTGGAATGACCAGCAAACGATGCCCCCGGAAATTGCTGTCGTTGATTCAAATTGCTCAAGGCACTCATATCCCAACCCAGGACGTTTCCATCACCGCAGGCAGCAGCCAATAAAGATCCATCTGCCGACCAGGACAATTCATTAATACTGGCCTCAAATCCTTTCAAAATGGCGTGAACTTCTCCCGATTGGAGGTCAATAATTCGAATACCTAAATTGAACGAATACCCTCCCGTCGCCAGCCAGCGTCCATCGGGCGAAAGACTACCGGTTGCCAGTTTCCCTTCATTACCTTGTCCGATTTCGCCGCGAATCGTCCGGGACAAAGTCGGTTGTGACGGATCTCTCATATCCCAGACACGAATCACCTTGTCATCCCCTCCACTGAGCAACGACATGCCATCTGGTGTCCATTGGAGCCAGCGGCAAGCCGAGGTATTTCCGCCGGTCTCAAGTACCAGAATCGGTTCCTCAGCGGCTTTAACAATTCCCACAGAAAGAGTTAAGCAGGCGAGTATGTAGAAGAATGATTTCATATTGCACCACAAGATTTCAATTCAAGTATCCGTATGTCAGACGCTGTCTGGCGGAATCGATTTGCTCAATCATCACTGCCGCTTATGGAATTTCTGGAGCTCGTGTCACTACTGTCAACACAGCGGTCGCCCATTCATTAGCCGCAAACAGTTCTTCCAGTTTCTGCGATGTTAATAACACTGGTTGCTTATTCTCTGCGACTGCTTCCCGAACTCCAATCGCTTTCGCATTCCCGAGTGAAACAATTCCTTTCTGACGAAGCGTTTCTGAATCTGCTCCTTTAATCACTAATTTACGCTTCGTTGCAATCACTTTGACAATCGTCTGTCCATGTGGTGGCATCGCAAAGAATTCAAAGCCCATCTCCTTCGTCGGAATCGTAGCAGTCTGCCCCTTTTTCAGAGTGAATTCCGGGTGCCACTCGTTCGGCAGCAATAACGAAATCTCACCTTCAGGATCGATTGAGACGACCGTCAGAAAACAATCCTCATTGGCTCGGGCTCGAAAGGCAAGGACTTCGTTTTCTTCAAAGCTTTTCTGGTTATCAGCCGTCCAGAGTTCGACCTGCAGTTGCCCGGTCCGGTTCTCTGCATCAATTAGATTGACTCCGGTCTCTCCAGGAATTAACACTTTCGCAGGATTGACGAATTCTGCAACTGCAGTGGACTCGGGAACCTTGTCGCCAAAGAAGGGCATCGGCAGTTCTTTCGAATCCCTTACTTCCCCTTGCCCTGTCAGATTTGCCACTTCGGCGAATTCTTCCAGAAAGAGTTGTCTCTTAAGTGTTCCTCGCTGAATCCGCTGTAACAGCAGGCGAGTTTCACTTTCACGATTCATACGCTCTTTCATTTGTTCCTGAGTCAATCCAAACTCAGCAGCAACGGTTGCCAGATCAAGATCTTTTGCAAAACGATCAAACAAAGCTCTCGCTGGTTCTTCGGCATCAATTTGTTCAATCCCCGCTTCTTTCATCGCTTTCAGAAATCGCTCTCGATCCGACTCCAGCAATACCAGAAACTCTTCATGTTTAGGGTACAATTCTTTAATCAGTTCCCGATCCTTTCGGTTGAATCTTCGAAAATTATCGAGTGTCGCCTGACGAATTTCATCCAGCGTCTGCAGACGTGGCACACCGGTTTCAGGCTTCATTCCCTGATAATGACATGACAGGCAGGAGATCCCATTGATAATCACTCCGCCCGGCATTGTCGAATCGGAAACAATTGCCTGTGGGGCAGTATCAAGCCGATCGCCTTTGGCGGTGATCAACATATAAGCCTGAAAACCGTTTGGCAGATTATAAATCACTTCGCCGCCGTCATGTTGGAAAATGTGCTCCGTATCAAGTGCCCCTTCCGGCCCGAGCGGATTTTCAAAGAGATTCTGCACGCCGTCATTCGAAGCGAAATCGTAACTGAGATGGTAAGCACCCGATGTTTTGTTCATCGGAATCCGTTCGAGCAGACGGTTATTGACTGAGACTTTGGAGGACTCCATGCCGGCTCGAGCGACGTGCCGTTCTTTGATGGAGTTCAATCGATCAATTCCCAACTGAGTTTCCAGTTCCTCCAGTGATTTCGGAATTCCGATCAGTTCGTGGTATAAAGGAGGTTGCAGAGTGACAAACACAAACCAGTCCGCCCGCAGCACTGGTATCTCTGTATTAGTCAATTCCGACATTTTCTTTCCTGATCCACTCGTATGGACAATTCCAAACGGGTCATGCTGAGCGACTCGATCCCAGTCCTGTCTGGTCCAACCGATGACATGAAGGTCAAATCGAAAGATTGTCCGATCATTGTCCAGAGCGATCAGTTTGTGAGTGGCATTCGAAGTATCAAGTCCCAGTACTTCGGTTGAGCGGGAAAGTGAATTCAGCGTTTTGACGATTGCCGCCCGATAGACATCCAGTTCTCGATCACTGATGGTCGAATTATTATGCAGATTCGAAATAGTGAGATAGCGGGCATTCTGTAGTTGAGTTCCCGCAAGTGTGTGAAGATCGTCTGCGATCAATTCCACAACTTCCGCTTGCGAAATCAACTCTCGTTGACGCCCCGATAAATCCTCGACGGTATCCTCTGCTGGTCCACCTCGCAAAATCCACCTATTTAAGGTCTCCTGCTCACTCTCTGAGAGAGGACCATTCCATTCCAGATTCTTCATTTTGCGTTTAGGCATGGAAGCCGATTCGCCAATCGTCAGCTCCAGCAAATAAGAATCCGCCGGCGAATCCGCATCGAGATATCCAGCTGCCAGCTCATCGAGTTTCAGTAAATTATCGACTCCACCCCCGGCTGCCGCTTTGAGATCATCATGGCAGTTAACACACTTGGTTTGCAGCAATTGAACGACCGAGAGATCAAGCTCATCGCCTGACACCAATTGTACCTGGAGTACGCTGGCAATCGCCAGAATCACAAATCGAATGGACTTTATTATGTCAGTCATTTGCCTGCCTGTAATATCGTTAGCTTCGTCAAAATCGACTGTATTACTCAAGAATACCAAATGGTTTTATCATGTCAGACAACTTGTTTCCAAATGAAATCTCTGACTCTCGAAAATCCTACCGACATATGTCTGTTTATGACAATCCTGACAGCGATGCGTTATTGTTGATCATCTGCAACTCATGAATGATATCAATGACTTGCCCCAGAATCGCTCTGAGCGATTTCAATTTCATCGATGAGATTTCTGAGGTTCTTGTTTAGACCATTTTCAAAAGGAGACTGCAGTCTTATGTATATCACATTGAAAGTAATCCGCTGTGTCTGATGCTGCTGAACGCTGCAGATGATTCATGAATATGCTCCAGCAGTCCGTTAAAAATTACCCACAGGACAGGGGGAACGACTACTTTTCGGTCAAGTCGAACAAGGAATAGTCCATATACTCAAATTGATAATTGGTTTGCAGATCCAATCGATAAAAGTGTTCTTCCAGTGGTAAGTGATCATTCTACGCCCTAATATAAAGGGATACGATACAATGCACTGGAGTTATCAGTGGATCAGGATTTAATGTTAGTATTGCAATCGTTTAGCTGTTGCGATTTGAGCTAAATCCGATAAGGGAAAGTACAAATGCCAATGAATTCTGAAGAGTTTAAAGAACTAATCGCACGGGTATTGTCTAACATCGTTATTCCCTCCTTCAATGTTTGCAATCTCTTGACCACATCAGACAGAGGAAATCTTTTGCGACTGTTTCGTCGGATTGCCAAAGAGCCATCCAATGATCGCCCCTCCCGCCAAAATTCGCTAACCATTTTATTCATGCTTGGATTGTTAACTCTGACCACCTCCGCATTCGATGCACCTCAAGCTGGTAATATTTTAGCAGACGAGGTGGTTGTGACAGGTAAGCAGGAATCAGAGAAGAAGGGTAAGGACTCCGATGCGATAGACTCAATAGAAGTAAAGAAAGCGGAAGAGCCTAATGGAGAGACAAAAGAGCCCATTCCAAGGGCTCTGAAACCAGCTCCATCTGAAGTTCCCTGGCCGACAGAAAAGTACAATTCCTACAAAGACATACCGCCAAGTGGGACCGGATTACGTGTGCATTTGGATTCACGTCGCTGGGTTGAATTGAACTCCCTTTCTGCCACCAAAAAAATCGATGGGGAGAACGTGGACATTTTTTGGAAAGCCGATGGGGAATTGATTGATCCTCCCCAAGGATTCGACCCGATTTCGTTGGTTCCTGCCCGGGTTGATAACCAAATGCCAAAAGCCACACGAGGTGTTTCACTGCAGGTCGTTGGTCCGAAAGGAACACGAGCTTCGATGAGCACCAGTGGGCTTGGTGGCTATGGCAATTTCTCTGTGCCAATTGACGATGAGTTTGTGCAACTTCCTCTGACGACAATCATGTCTGACGTTCCTTACAATCATGCGTATGTCGCAGTCTCAGTTTCGCAGGAGAGATGGGAAGACATCTCGCTAGACCATTCTCAAGGCATGCAGGTTGTGCAATCGCTCGAAGAGCGACGTGTGTATGTGGTTATTAACGACGCCCGTCAATACGCCTGGCAGATGGAGATCAAACGTGATGATGCTGAGTCGATCGTAATCACTCCGTCGGTCGTCGGCGGATCGGTCTCCAGTCCATTTTTTCCAGAATCACTTCGAGGCTCTGTCCGTGAGGAACTTCAATCCGCCCAGATTGTCGCTTTTTACTTTGACAAAGAGCAACCGATGCCCAAGCTGCTCAAACTGCAGCGGAGTCTTTACGATGTCGTACGGTTCGAAAACTTGAGTGTCTTTCCGGGACCCAAATCGGCGGTCCGTATCTCCGTCAACGGAGTCCCCATTTCGGAAGAACAAAAGCCAATATTAACGCCTCTTAATGAAACATCGAATGAATCGACAACGCTCGCTGATAACCTCAAACCGGATAATGAGACTGAATTGATTCCGTTAAGTGGAACGGTCGTCGATGCTAAGGGAAACCCAGTGCCCGAATGTTGGGTCGGGATGTTTGTCACTCCTCAGGAATTCGATCAATCCAGGAAGTCGAGCAAACCATTCGCAACTGGTCCTCCGCTGGCATTTGAGGCTCGTACCGATGACGCAGGCGTATTCTCGATTCTTGCCCTCAAGTCTCACTTCGTGTTTGATGGTAGTTTCTGGGCGGTTCGCAAAGACGGAGCGACAGGAACATTATCAATGAATTGAACGTGGTCGTATCTGCAGGATCATCTCAAGATTCGAATTTCCGAGGAGCAAGGGAAGGTTCAAGTTGTCGATCCCGAGGATGAACCCATTGTCGGAGCCAAAGTCACCCTGGAAGCCATTCAGATTCCACGGAGTGTCACGCCAGAACTCCCCGAGGAGGTTCAAAATCGGCAAACCGCGGTGACGAATAATGATGGCGAGGTAACCTTCCGAGGTTGGAGTTCGGCTGCAATTCGAGGTGTCGGAGTAACAGCCGAAGGGTTTGGAACTCAATATCTGAAATCTAATTTCGCATCGCAATGGGTAAAAGGGG
>DEML01000081.1 GCA_002359185.1 Planctomycetaceae bacterium UBA2671 | reverse complement strand
CGGTCTGTAATATCCGATTCAATTGCCATAAAACCGGTCAGCTTGCCAGCTTCGTCACGAATCGGCTGAATCTCAATATCCAGCACATATTCGCGACCACCCTTTCCGCAGTTGACGATCTCGACTCTTGCACTCTCTCCCTTTTCTACGGCATTTCGCATCACAGCTATTGCGACTGGATCACTCTTTTCACATTGCAGAAAATGTCCTGGAATCTTTCCTTGCACTTCTTCAAGTGTGTAACCCGTTATTCGAGTAAAGGCATTGTTCACCCAGGTGATTTGAGCAGACTGGTCAGTGACTATAACAGCATTACTTGTCAACTCGGCAATCATTGAGAGTCGAACAATTTGCTCATGTTGATTTTTAGACATTTAAAATCGATGACCTAAAAAAGACAATTGCTCTTTCAATCAAAAGTTACAACTGCTGATTAACTGAGCCTTTTTTCGAAATTCAGCAAATTACTCAGAAGACAGAACGTTAGAATTCGAAGTGTGAACTTCATCTTAGTCCAACAAAAACGTCTCATTTTTCATATGCATAATTTACACATATTAACAAGCATACACATCGGGACCGTTTGAAACATAGTTAAAACGAATGTGAGTTGCCAGAATTCTTCGATGAGATCTCATTGAGATTCCAGGAGTATGTTAAAACACTTGAGGAGATTCATTAAATTGAAACTGTAAAAGACATCTAGCCAATTCCATCTGGAGAGATTTACGGAGGATTTTGAGCGCGCTCAGCGTCATTTCGGGGTGCAAAAACCTCACTGGAGACATTTGATTGGGAATTCGAGTCCTGAAGGAGTAGTCTGAAATACTCTCCCCAGCTCCAAGCGGGGTGCAAAAATGATGTTCGGTCAGCGAAAGAGCCTTGATAGTAGATCTCAAGGTGATCCAGTGCGTCGGACCTTACACCCACTGTTTGTCATGCTTCCTCGCTCAAGAGTTATTCGCGTCGCGCCGCTTGATAGGCTGACAGAATCAAGAAACCTTTAGCTTTTCCCGGCTCTCGCTCCGCGCTGTGAGATTTCCAAATCTATAATTGCGTTGCAGAATCCTTGACGAATCAGAATTTTGCTCACAACTATGCAATTCTCTGCAGGTTAAATCGTCTTTTCAGCCTTAAGTTGTCGACAGAAATCAGTGATATGATTATTACACCCGACGATCTTACTCATGGGAGCCTCCTTGCTCAGGCGGAACGGTCTGTCGTGATGACAATCATTCTATCCGAAAGGAGGCTCTGTGTGCTTAACCACTTTCTGTAGCCGAAACAGACCCAACAGTGGCAAAAGTCGAGGCTAAGCCAATCATTCCAAGTATTTCGTATTCAATCATTTTAGAACTATAATTTTCTTTCAATTGATAGTAGTTCGGGTTTCTTCATGTATGCAGTTAAGTTTGATTGTAGGCAACCGTCCCACTGCGAGCGTGGCCTGTGAGGATAGTCAGTCTACCGGTAAAATTCACCTGTGCCTGTAACATTGAGGCTGCATTCCGAATCTTGATAAGGCTGTTTCGCTGACTGAAATGATAGAGTACAAGGTGTTTGACGCCGGCCGTACAGGCCAGTTCAAACGCTTCAAGCATCGTGGCATGAAGTACCCCGACACGTTCCTCCTCGTCAACGAACGTCGATTCATGAAACAGCACATCAGCGTTACGGATCAGGTCAGAATCAATTCCCGGCCCTGTGTCTCCCGTGATGGCAAAGGTCACATGCTCATAATACTCAGTGATTTCGACACCCGACTTTCGAAGTTGTTCGATCTGAGAACCGGATTTGTTAGTGAATTCCAGTTTCAGTCGTTTACGCTGTTCCAACATACGATACCCGTATGCCGGGACACCATGGTATGCCGCAAAGGGCTCCACAAACCAGTTTCGCACTGGAACTCGGTCTCCGGCTTTCAATCCTTGCCATAAAACGAAATCATTCAATCCGGGCACGATACTGCTTGCGAGATCACGCACCGGACGCAGGTATGCTTCACTGTTGTCCGGAAAGTAGATAGTCAGCGGTTTATTTTTGGTTCCTCGCATGGATCTGCGTGAAGCAAGCAACCCGGGTAAACCTCCAATGTGATCGTAGTGAGCATGCGTAAGAAAAACGGCCTGAGGCAGAAACACGCGGTTGCCAAGCCACGTAGAGATCCCTTCGCCAGCATCAAATAACACACGGGCTGGAACGTGCATGATCCATGTAGAAAACGGTCCTGAAAAACCGTCGATCTGATCTGCAAGCTGACCAGTCACATTCATTTCGATATCCGAAGTATGTGGCATGTGTTCCCCGTTTCAGAGATGATCGAAGTCTTTCGGAGGTACTATTCAACGAGTTCCACTGAATTGCCAACTACTTGTTTCGACTCAAAATGTTCATTGTCCCACTTAACAGAAATTTTAATAAATCACCGTCACCATCCTGAAAGACTTTAAAGGCTTTCCCAATCGGATTGATTAATGTTGATCCAAATTTTGTTGGAATGTCAATCGCAAGTCCGAATCTAGCCATCATTGAAGTCTCTGGTTTTTTCCAGAACGCAGATTGTACATTTTCTTTTGCTCGTGCGTCGCGAAGCATAGTCTCACCAGCAATGGGAGTACTCTCAGATATTACAAGAGTAATGAGCGATTCGCGTTGATTGTGATGCCTCCCATCCCCATGCCCCGACTGAAGACACCTTTGGTCTCGGCTGGATCTTCTTAAACCAAGCCCGAATCTGTTCTCACAATTTACGCGTGACGGGCACAAGGGCAATTTGGTCTGTTAAAGGCCAGACATGCGCAGACGGAAATGTCTATGGCCAGGATACCAAGTCTGCTTCAAAACCAATGTAAGTATTTATAACTGCGCTGGATGCATTCATTTTAATTGCACTTTCTAAATCACAAAGGCGGCGTGCGGCTTAGCCATGCGACACGGACCGCCGTCCGCTGTCGTAGCTGAAGGATGACAACCGTGAGGTTGAAGTTTCCCCCGAAGGTCCCCAGAAATGCAAAGCGTAAAATCAGAATGAGGATCTGTTCTTGCTGTAATGGACGGCATTGACAAACAACTTAGAACTAAAACGACAATCGAGCAGCTCAATATGAATACTTTTGTGTTTCCGAACATCGCTACGCCCTTCTACAGACCGGAAGTGGTTGAGTTTGAAGTAGATGCCAATCCTCAGATCACTTTTGACATTAATTGTGGTACCAGGAGATCCATCCTGAAGATGAAAATAGTTCTAATCGTACTCGCATCTTCCGCCCACTTTGAGTGGGAGTCATAAACGAGGTGATTGCCGCAGCTTAGACTGGATCTACTCCTGCTTTGCTAGAATCAATGCTTCCATTTTGTTTTGTGGAACTAATCCAGTTGTGTTTAGGAAAAGGTTGGTTGTTACTATTACAAGCGATCCAGCCGACTGAATTCTCATCAATATTCTCATACCCAAATACAAAAACCTCACCTTCCTTTAAGGCAATACGGTCTTCATGGCGGTGTGTCGAGTTGGTGGGATATTGTTTCCCAAATAATTTATCACCGTCTAAATCGTTGAGAACAGATTAACTTTGCGTTGGACCAATCTGCTTTCGAGTGGGCCTGAGTATGTAAACGCGAAACAGCGAATTGGGGTTCCTCCAAGTACAAAGTTGCCGAGTATGAAATTTTCTTCATACTGTCCACATAATTGGATTCCCTGATTCTTGAGGGCATCAGCATCTGCTATGAGCGATGAGGTCAAAAGTAATAAGCACAATGGCATCACTAAAAATATGATTGGATTTTTCATTGGACAGTTCTTTCAGTTAAAAACGATTATTAGATGACGATTGAACAAGGGTTTATAAAGCTTGATTCGATCATAAATGATTCTTCAGAGTTCTTTCCAGAAAAACTCTTCAATTCAATATTCTGGACTACTTTGAGTCGCTGAAATCAAGTGAGAGATAAGGACTCGACATCGTGAATATTTGTGATGAGTCAACAATTTAGCCGACCAGTCAATGAACAAGCAGAAGTATGAATCAGACAAATTTATTTGGTCTGGACTAAGTTTTTTTCCTTTCCAATTTCTCGGAGAGTCCAGACAATGCGTGCGGCATCTCTAGTGAGGAATTCTTTCCAGTAGAGATGGCCAAC
>DEML01000014.1:32079-35383 GCA_002359185.1 Planctomycetaceae bacterium UBA2671 | reverse complement strand
ACAGGGTTATGCAGGGACGACTAGTTAAGTTGACTACGTTTTTGATTCCGGTTTCCCCTTTGGCTTCGACTCGGGCAAGTCCAGAAAAATCGAATAGACAGCCAGCATAATGGCCCCTGTCACGAGGAAAACATCCGCATAATTGAAGATCGGGTAATGGTAATTTCCGAAGGTGAATGCCAGAAAATCTCTGACGGCAAACATTTTTCGGCCAGCAACTTCGTAGCCATGCCAGCCGAGGCGGTCGTAGAGGTTGCCCATGGTTCCGGCCATGACGAGTCCTAATGTGACCGTCAGCCACAAACTCTTCGCGGCTCGAAACCAGAACAGCCAGCACAGAATTCCAATGGCCGCTCCAATCGAAAGAATGGCGAACATAGCCGTGTAGCCCTGCCCCATCCCCCAGAGAGCCCCTTCGTTGAAGCTCGTGTAATAGCGGAATTGAACCCACGAATTCAGGAAAGTCTGCTTCCAGGGAGAGATCCCTCCGGGATAGCCAAGTGACTCAAAGACGGTTGCTTTGGTGTACAAATCCCAGAATGTGCCGAGCACAACCAAGCTTAAAAATACGACAAATCTTGAACGGGGAATAGGGGCCTTCAGGTCGACTGTGTTTGCGACTTTTGTCTCAGGAGATTCCGTTTTGTGTGTGGTCGCATTCATAAGATACAGAATTCAGTAGCATGAGCGTTGCGGATATTCCCAACTCCCTGCCAGGAAACAGGATGGGGCGAGTGGATTATGTCGCAGACAGCAATATCGAGCAACCGGAAAATAGTGGAGGGCATTTCAGGAGATCAATTGCGGGATTTCTCAAAGTATTATACTGTTCGGCATCAGCATCTAACCGGGTTATAGGAAAGTCGAGAAGTCATGGAAATGATCACACACTGGCGGAACGTATTTGAAAGCTGGCCTGATTCAATTCCTCGTAAGGGGTTTGTCGTCAACAAGTTAGGGGAATCGACTCAGTTCAGTAATTTCATGATTTCCGCTGGCATCCTGCTGCTCGATCGAGACACACCGGATGGCCAGGGAGCTCGAAAAATTATGATCGGTTACGATCAGATTCTCACGGTAAAAATCACCGCTCCGCTCGATTTGCCCCGCTTCCAGGTGATGGGGTTTCAGTCTCCGGGTTAGGAATATCAGGCATCAATTAAAATTCTGCCTGCTGTCGTCCTATTGCTCTGTTCCCATTAAAACTTAGAGTTGTTCGCCATTGGCTATGCCAGTGACACCCTCATATTTAATTGGAACAGACCAATATTATGATTATGAATAACCACGAAGTCAGAAAGGCACGAAAAAATTTGTGAAGAGCAAAATATCCATGACAAGGGATTGGTTGTTTCTGGACGCTGAATTTCCTAACCCCCTCTTTGTGTCTTGGCGTCCTGGCGGTTTATAATTTATTCAATAAACCTGCAAGAAGTTTCAGCGGCTTTGGATCAGCAGCAGTCCGCCGAAGAGCATGAGGACGCCCAGGAGACGTGGCAGGGAAACCGGGATAACGGGCACGCCGAGAATGCCGAAGTGATCGATGATGATGGCCATCGTCAACTGGCCAACCACAGTCGCGGCCAGAACATTCGCAGGGCCAATTTGCGGCGTGACAATTAGAATCGTTGTCACAAAAACGACTCCGAGGAGTCCGCCGATAAAGTAGAACCAGGGCGTCGGATTCTCTTTCGGCCAGGAAGGAATGCCGGGAGTGGTGGCCAGCACGAGAATTGTCAAGGCGATTGTGCCGCCGAGGAATGAGAAGAACGCGGCATAGAGTGGATGTTCCAGCGCTCGCCCCAGTCGACCATTCACGACAGCTTGAAACGGAATCACCGCAGCGGCAAGACCAGCAAACAACATCAGCATCCAGTCCCGCACGGTTATTTCCTTTATTTAATCATCGTGCGTCAACCACTACACAGTCTGGAGCAAAATGTGTTGAAGCAATTCTCTACTTGATTGGCAGTGGGAGTTCCCGCTCATCGAACTGCAGTGCCAGTCGATCCTGCTCGGCTTCGTAAACTTTGAGTGTAATGCGATTCAACTCGGCGACCCGATCCGGCATCACGCCATTCAATTTACCAGCGACATCCTGAACCCAGCGTGGCTGACGGGTCATTGAGAGGTGCATCGAATGCATGAACAGGCTGATTTCCTGAAAGTTGCGATCGGCAATGTAATTGCTGACAGGTGAAATCAAACGGGCGGCTGCTTCGATGGCGACATTCGGAAATGAAACGAACACATCCGCAGAATGCCGTACAAAAGTCGTCCCGTCAGGCTGCTTTTCAAACTGGGCATTAATGCAGACTAACCCATTGGCGGTGATTGGAGTTTTCAGAAACGGACTCTGAAATTCGCCCTGGCAAAACACGATGTTTGTGTTCTGGCTCCGTTTGATGTAATAGATTTTGCATTTGGTTCCATCCACATTATTCATGTCGTACTGGTATTTGGCACTCTCTTTGAGATTGATGGCCGAGATCCCCATCGACTGCCATAGGCCAACCACAAAATCCGGATTCCCGATGAAGTAATCGTAGGTTTCCGGATCGATTTCAAAACGGATCTCTGGAAGTCGACGATACAGGCTCATTTCCTCGATCATCTTATTCGCAGAGGCGCGTCCGGAGGAGGTGAGCCGTACATTGTTGAGGCGATTGACGGCCTGTTCTTTGAGATTGCGATCGGAATCTCCACCACGAATCGTGCGAAAGTGGGGCAGCATTTTTTCGATATCGCGATCCCGTTCGGAATCGCCTGCTTTCATCTCCTGGCCGGTTGCTTCAAAGGTCTGAAGCCGGCCAATACTGTCTTGAGCCTGCTGAGAGGCACCGTAGGAAGACGTGTTCGATTTCAGCTCAGCTGCATCGAGCAAACCCATTCCGGTGGCCATGAAAATCGTACCGACGATCGCAGGAGTGATATTCAATGGTCCGATCCGATACGAAATAGAATAAATGCCACAGAGCGTTTGATAAAACGTACTCCGCGTTTTTTCGATTCGCAGATGTTGCCGAAGCGCCACGTTTCGTATCCCCACAAAAGCCAGCCAGTATTGATCGGGAAATGCGTTCCCGATAAGAAGCTGCTCGTAAGCAACCCGATCCCCAGTCAAGATAATCGGCACAACCGGTCTGATCAGACCAGCCGAATTTGAAGACCATCGAAGCTCTTACAAAGTTTTCATTTCGAGGCGGGAATTGGAATTTCGCTCAAGTTGGAGGATGGCAGTTAAGAATGCCAGACAAAACCTGATCCTGATCAAGCCTGGGTGAGTGGCGGGGGCGCTCCGCTT
>DEML01000014.1:0-31858 GCA_002359185.1 Planctomycetaceae bacterium UBA2671 | reverse complement strand
GATTAACTTGTAGGGTCCGCTGTGAGGTTGTGGTTCGATCAGGTTTTAAGTTGCCTGAACGATCAAATCAGGATCAGACTGGAAGCGGGTCGGGATTTCTGCACAGACGCGAATCAGCACCGGTTCCCCCAACGCGACTCCCTCGAACAGTAAATGAGGACCAGCTTCATTCTCTTCAGATCGAGGAGCGGTGACCCAGTCGAGATGATGCAATTCTTCAAACAGCGACAGCGACTGCTGGATATCGAAGGAAAATGCGGACGTTGCGAGTGATTCTTCCTCAAAGCCTCTGCCAGAGACGCGTCTCATGGACGGAAACACGGCCACCTCCCAACAGTCTCCTTCCTGATGATAGTGACATCCGAGTGGAGTGGGGAAATCTTGAGGAAAAATGCTGTACGCCAGTTGACGGACAAAGTCTTCAATCCAAGTCGGTGGATAAGCCATGGGCAAACCTGTATCAAAAATTTTCGAATAAAACACGAGCAATGAAGTACGCCACGTCACCCGCGGCAGCGATTCATGTTGCGTTTTGGCAACACATCCGAGCATGGCTGATCTGCCGGTTCGACTCAAGCAGGAATGTTGTTTTCGACTGATTTCCTCGAATCAATTCGATCTCATAGCCGGTTATGTCGGTTATACAAACTGCGGGATTTTCGTGAAGAAATCGCAATTGCAGAGTCAATCAGCGTCAGGCATGGCCATTTGACCTAATTTTCGAATTCGCAGCGACAGCACTATTGCGATGATCCCGATGAGTATCGCAAAAACTCCGAAGACGCGGACCAGAACCATGCCCCAGAAGAAGGGGGTGAGGAACAGGAGAAAGCCGAGCAGTATCAGGATGAGACCATCAAAGATCAGCCAGCCTTCTCCCTCGATCGCCTTGCGCTTTTGAATCGCGACAATAATTTCCATCACGCCGCCAGCGACGATCTGGACAGACATCAAAATGATGAGCGTAGCGGCGGCGATTGCACCGATGACTGCGGGATGGGCGTAGATAAAGATACCGACCAGGATACTCAAAATCCCTCGAGCCAGCGACCAGACACGCGATTCCGACCAGCCCGCAACGGCTGCGATGATGGAAAACACGCCATCGATCAGAATGAAGGCCCCCAGAATTTTCGTGAAGACAATCAGCGTGAGCTCCGGATTGAGTAGAGCGTATATTCCCAGAAGAACCATCAGCACACCACGAAGCAGGGCGATCCACCAGACCTTGGAAATGAATTTGCGGATTTCTGCAGAGGCATCGGAAATCGAAGTGTCGCTCATGGCTGCTCCCTGTGGTTTATTTTGGAATTAACAATGAGTATTCCCGGAAGCAAAAGAAAGTTCAATTCACAATCTGTAAGGAATTTGTGAATAATGACAATGAAAGAAAATAGGGAATACTGAAACTGACAGAATCAATAACCCTTAACGCAGTGCTTCGGCAGCAGCAACAGCAAGTTCATCACAGCGTTCATTTTCAGGGTGTCCGGTATGTCCGCGGACCCAGGTCAGTTTAACTCGATGCGTATTGAGCAGAGCATCGAGTGCTTTCCACTGTTCTTCATTTTTGACCGGTTTGAGCTGACCTTTCACTTTTCGTTTCCAGCCGTTTCGCTTCCACCCGATCATCCATTCCGTGCACCCCTTAGCCACATATTGACTGTCGGTAATCACTTCGACAGCAACAGGACGTGATAATGCCTGCAGACCTTCAATGACAGCCTGTAATTCCATCTGATTATTCGTCGTGACTGCCAGTCCGCCAGAGTCTTCCCGTTCCTGTCCCGTGGCGACATGCCGGAGTATGTAAGCCCAGCCGCCGACTCCTGGGTTGCCTTTGCAGGCTCCGTCTGTGAAGAGGAGAACCTGGGGGGCATCGTCGGGTGGTGTGGTGGGAGACGTCATGGGCAGGCGGGTGTCTAATTGACTGAGGATAAGCGTCAGTCAAAAGCAGATGGATCTCAATTGAAACGACAGGCTGTGGAAGCCAGTTCTACTTTTTATCGCTCACGGAACGTAATGCGACCTCGGTTCAAATCGTACGGCGAAACTTCGACAACAACTTTGTCGCCAGGCACGATTCTAATAAAGTGCTTCCTCATCTTGCCGGCGACGTGTGCCATGACAAGATGTCCATTTTCCAGTTCAACGCGAAACTGCGTATTCGCCAATGCTTCGACAACTGTTCCTTCGACCTCAATGGCCTCTTCTTTGGCCATAAAATGCCAATCCTTTCCGGTAACTGATAGAATCTCTTCCGAGTTGAGAGAATTTTCTCTCTGATACAAATCGTGTGGGAAATCACCCGTGGGGTTCGTCAACGAATAAAGCCATTCGGACGAAGCGGTGACTGATCAGACAAGTTTAAGAAGTCGGCCTGAAATTTTCTTCAGAACCTGAAAATTGCTCGAACCTGACGCTGTCATGTCACTCTACTTATGAATACTGTAACAAAAAACGGCAATCAGCCAAGTGGAATTCAGTTCCCCTTTTGATGAAATCAGTAATAATACCTGTTCACGCGGGGATTTCGCTGGCTGGATGTGTTTACATTCGATCAGATCCTGTATCGGATTTCCACTTTATTTGATAAGAAGAAGGATCTTTTGATTTGAGCACTACAACTCAGACGCCAACAGAATCACTCGCGACTCAGTTTGAGCGAGACGGATTTCTGGTCCTGAAGAATTTTGTGCCCGGCTCCTTTGTCGACCGAATGCGTGAAGTGACTCGCAGGGATGTCGAGACTTTGCGGGAGCCGATTGAGTTTGAAGCGGATGTAAAATATCCCGGCTCTCCCGATTCTCTCGAAGCCCCCGGCGGTCAAACCGTTCGCAGGCTTCGCCAGGCTCTCTCGCGGGATCCCGTGTTTCAGGATTGGGTTTGTTATCCTCCGTTTGTGGAACTTCTCATTCAGTTAGTTGGATCGCCAGTTACCTGTCCGCTGGCTCATCACAACTGTGTGATGACAAAACAGCCTCAGTTCAGCAGCGATACCGGCTGGCATCGAGACACACGGTTCTGGAACTTTCAGAATGGAGAGCTCGTCAATGCCTGGCTCGCACTGGGGCAGGAGCGCCTGGAAAATGGGTGTCTGAAAGTAATTCCGGGTTCGCATCGGATGACGATTGGAGCGGATCGCTTAAACGAAAAACGCTTCCTGGCAGCCGATCATCCGGAGAATCAGTCGCTGTTCGAAACGGTTCAGACGGTCGAACTTGAAAAAGGGGATTTATTGCTGTTCCATGCCCTCATGTTCCATGCCGCGACGCGTAATTACTCGACCGAAACGAAGTGTTCCGTGGTTTTCACCTTCCATGGCCCTGAAAACAGTCCAGTCCCGGGCTCGAAATCGGCCAGCTTTCCGGAGTTGATTTTGCCGACACCCTGAGCTCATCAAATAATTTTCATAATTTGAACGAACTGCCCTTGAAATTATGCCTTTTGGCGGTTACTTTCGAGGAAAATCTGCAAATGCAACTGGTCTTACCAGTTGTCGCTTGAGTTGACTTGCTTGCGTCCTCTGTATTTTCGTTATTTGAATCCCTGACCCATCCTTGAGAGACAAATCTCCCATGGCAAAAAACATGATTGTCGCCCAGTCGGGCGGTCCCTCTCCGGTTATCAACAATACTTTGCGCGGAATTGTTGAAACGGCTCGTGAACTTTCGGAAATTGGCACAGTTTACGGTGGCTGGCACGGAATCGAAGGTGTGCTCAAAGAAGAACTGATTAATCTGACCGATCAGTGTCCCGAAGAAATCGCTCTGCTCCGCACAACTCCCGCAGCTGGCTCGATTGGCACTTGTCGTTATAAGCTGAAAGATCATCAAAACGAAGATTTCGATCGGATCATGGAGATCTTCAAGGCTCACGACATCGGCTATTTCGTCTACATCGGCGGAAACGATTCGATGGATACCGCCAATAAAGTTGCCAATGTCGCTCGTGAGCGCGGGCTCGATGTGGTCGGCATCGGCGGACCGAAAACGATTGATAACGATGTCGGTGACAGCGAATTCAAGCTGATCGATCACACCCCCGGCTACGGCAGTACTGCCCGTTACTGGAGCAATTATGTCCAGATGTCGAACGAAGAAAACAACGGCAGTTGCCCGGCTGATCCTGTTCTCGTGATGCAGGCGATGGGCCGAAAAATTGGCTACATCCCGGCTGCGGCTCGATTGGCTGACCCGAATCGGGAAATGCCGCTGCAGATTTATCTGGCTGAGCGAAAAGTCAACATTGAAGAAGTTCGCGAGAACATTAACAAGACCCTCAAAGAGCATGGCCGGGCGATGGTTGTGGTCAGTGAAGGTCTGGAGATTGATGGACTGGAAATTCCTGAGGAATTCGTCGTCCGCGATTCCTTTGGTCATGCGATGCTATCATCAAGCAAGATCACTGTCGGCCAAATGCTGGTCAATGCTCTGAACGAGAAGCCGCTGGCAGTCAAAGGGAAAGCTCGTTGCAATGTCTCCGGAACTCATCAGCGAAACGATATCGTGCACGCTTCCAATGTCGATCTGGCGGAGTCTTATTACGTCGGCCAAAAAGCAGCCTTGCTGGCTGCCAATGGCGAGCATGGCTACATGGCTTCGATCCTGCGAGCAGACCGTGAAAATTACACGGTTGAATATGGCAAGGCTCCGCTGCCGGAAGTGGCTAACAGTGAGCGTCACTTCCCTCAGGAATGGATCACCCCTTGTGGAACTGATGTAACAGACGACTTTATCAAATATGCCCGACCGCTTATCGGCGATAACTGGGTGAGCGTTCCCATAATTGATGGTCGCATTCGACTGGCCCGTATGAAGCCAATTTTTGCGGATCAAAAGCTGGATAAATATGTGCCTCAGGCTGACCGGTAAGGAGTTCGCTGCTGACTTTAACATTGGCTGCGAAACGAGGAGGACTCATGGCGACGACAACTCAATTCGATTCGAAAACTCCCAATCAAGAGGAGAGGATACCCTTTTTGGAGAATGGGGATTGCCTGGACGGGGAGGAATTTCTGCGTCGCTGGGAAGCGATGCCGGAGGTCAAGCAGGCTGAGTTGGTTGAGGGGGTCGTGTTTATGAATGCTGCTCAGAGATTTAGTTATCACGGAGATCAACTCCTCAAAATTGGCTACTGGCTCAATTGTTATGTCGTGGAAACTCCGGGAACGAATTGTGGCGGCGACTGCACAGTTCAATTTGAAGAGAATTGTATATTGCAGCCGGATGCCTGCCTGTTTCTCTCTCCTGAACTTGGAGGGTGCTGTCACATCAATGATGAGCACTTCCTGGAAGGCTCGCCGGAGTTCATTCTGGAAGTCTCGGCCAGCAGTGCCAGTCGTGACTTAAATCAGAAGAAAAAAATATACGAAGAGTGCGGAGTCCGTGAATACGTCGTATGGAATGTTTTGGCCAACAAATTTGTGTGGTATCGCAGACAAGAGAATCAGTTTGTTGAAATTTCTTGTGATGAACAGGGATGTTATCAGAGTCAGGTTTTTCCAGGACTGTGGTTGAACGCAACCGCCATGTTGGCTGGTGATCTGAAATCAGTCCGCGATACTGTCATCCAAGGATTGGCCAGCTCTGAACATGTACAGTTTAACGAAAAGAATTCATTGCTCATTCGTGATGCCAAAGGAAAAGATCAGTAATTCATTACTTCTCAATAATATTTGTCTAACAAATTCAACATGCCAGGCAGTGTCTGACCTACTAATCAATTAATCTGGAAATTTAATCTATGACAGTTACGTTTTCTAAAAATAAAGAGTACCTCGTCGGTGTCGATTCCGATGGTTGTGCGTTCGATTCCATGGAGATCAAGCACAAGGAGTGCTTTATTCCCAACTTCATCAAGTATTTCGGCCTGCAGCCTGTGTCCCGCTTTGCCCGGGAGACGGCGGAGTTCACAAACCTATATTCAACATCTCGTGGTGCGAATCGATTCGTCTCTTATTTGATGGCGATCGATATGCTCAAGGATCGTCCTGAAGTTCAGGCTCGTAATGTCGAACTGCCCAAGTTGCAGGGATTGCGCGACTGGATGAGTCGTGAGTCGAAACTGGGCACGAAGACCATCAAGCCGGAATCGGAAAAGACGGGTGATGCTGATCTCAAACTTTGCTACGAATGGTCCGCCAAAGTTGATGAAACCGTTGCAGACATGGTTACCGGCGTTCCACCGTTTCCCGGTGTGAAGTCGGCTCTGGAAAAAATGAAAGAAAAAGCAGACGTCATCGTCTGCTCAGCCACTCCAACCGCAGCGCTGGAAACCGAATGGGCTGAGCACGATATCTCTCAATACGTCGCAGAAATTTGTGGACAGGAAGCGGGGAATAAAACCGAAATCCTCACCGCATCCAAGGCCCTCGGCTACGAACCTGATAAGATGCTGATGATTGGCGATGCTCCCGGCGATATGAAAGCGGCCCTGGCTGTCGGTGCCTGTTTCTATCCGATTAACCCCGGACACGAAGAAGCCAGCTGGGAACGCTTCAACAACGAAGCCCTCGACAAATTCTTCGCCGGAGAATTCCGCGGAGCGTATATGGACAAAGTAATCGCAGAATTTGAAACCTATCTTCCCGAGCAACCGCCCTGGAAGAAGTAACGACGAATTGAGCAGGCATATTATATGGTGACCTATGGCGAAATTTCGTGGGAAAGGATGATCGGAGCCGTGGAAAAAGTACGCCTGCGACTTCAAAGAACAGCAGCCGCTCTGAATGAAGCCCACATTCCTTATGCCCTTGTGGGTGGAAATGCAGTCGCCGCCTGGGTCTCCCGAGTGGATGAAGCCGCCGTTCGAAATACGCGGGATGTAGACATTTTAATCCGTCGTTCAGACCTGCCAGCAGTCACTACAGCGATGGTGTCTGCTGGGTTTGTTTATCGACATGCCGCGGGAATCGATATGTTCCTCGATGGCCCGGAAGCCAAGGCCAGAGATGCCGTCCATGTTGTTTTTGCGAATGAGAAAGTCCGACAGGAATATGCCCTGCCAACACCAGGAGTTGAAGAAGCGGAGTTATCAAATGATGTTCTGGTGTTGTCACTCGAATCTCTGGTTCGAATGAAATTGACTTCGTTTCGTGATAAAGATCGAACTCACTTAAGAGATTTGATTGAACTGGAAATGGTCGACAATACCTGGCCTCATCGTTTTCAGTCTCCACTTAGCGAACGTCTCCAGGAACTTTTAGATAATCCTGAAGGTTAAATTACAACAAACGATTAAGGCAAACTTTTCGTGACGCAAGAATCATCATCTGAACACGATTCAACAGAAAGGAAACCAGTCAACAGTTCGTTTCGAAAACGACTCCTGATTTTACTGGTGCTTGGAGGAATCCTTGTCGGTTGTGTTGTGTTCTATGTCTTTTTCTGGCTCACGCATCCCATCGGTTCTGGGCCTGCTGGTCCTGATGTGAATCGGGAAGCGTTTGAGAAAGTCTGGTCGGAACAGGAAGTTGTTTTACTTGGTTTTGGGGACAGCATTACCGCTGGATTTGGAGCCTCGCCTGGGAAATCGTTTTTTAAGTTGCTGGTCAACAATCCAGATGATGATTTTGAGGATGTTCAAGGTCTCACCTTGAGTGAGGTTTTGCCGAATCTCGAAGTGAACAATCTGGCCTTGTCCGGCTCAACATCCATTGAGCAAGTCGATGTGTTGTTGCCAAAGATTGAAGAACATCCAGAGGAGGTTTTTGGAATCATTGTCGCCACGATTGGCGGAAATGATGTCATCCATATGTATGGTCGAACGCCACCCCGTGAAGGAGCAATGTATGGAGCGACCATCGAAGTAGCACAGCCCTGGATCGACAATTACGAAGAACGACTGGATTTGATCCTCGATGAAATCGGCAGTCGATTTCCTGGAGGGTATCATATTTTTCTGGCGAACATTTATGATCCCACGGACGGGATTGGCGATGTTCAAAACGCGGGACTTCCGGCCTGGGTAGATGGCCTGCAGGTTTTAGGAGCCTACAACACAATTATTGAAGAGACCTGTGAAAAGCGAGAGGACACGACTCTGATCGATATTCACAGCGAATTCATAGGCCACGGAATCCACTCCACTCAGTTCTGGAGATCGTTCTACCATGCAGACGATCCCGGCTACTGGTATTACGAAAATCTCGAAGACCCGAACGATCGGGGCTACGATGCGATTCGAAGACTGACGCTTAACAAAATGGCGGAAGTTCTTCCTCGAAAACTCAAAATTAATGCTGGGAAAGTTCCCGCAATTCTGGCTCAGTAAAAACATTCAACCCTCAACATTGAACATTCAACCAACCTACAGGACTACCCATGAAACATGACATTGGATTAATCGGACTGGCTGTGATGGGCCAGAATCTCGTTTTGAATATGGCGAATAACGGATTTTCCGTCGCTGTTTACAACCGGACCACCAGCGTGACGGATGAGTTCGTCAACGATCTGCCCGATCGTCCTGAAGATGTTGTGCATCCGGGCACAGCCGACCGGATTGATGGATATCATACCGTTGAAGAGTTCGTGAAAAATCTGAAAACACCTCGTCGGGTGATGATCATGGTTAAAGCGGGTGGCCCGGTTGATGCTGTGATTGAGCAGTTGAAGCCTCTGCTCGACAAGGGTGATATCATCATCGATGGTGGAAACTCGGAATATGCCGACACGAATCGTCGGACCGAAGATCTGCGGGAATCCGGTTTCCGTTTCATCGGTACTGGCGTTTCCGGTGGCGAAGAGGGAGCTCTCAAAGGGCCGAGTATTATGCCCGGCGGAGACAAAGAAGGCTGGCCGTTTGTTAAAGATATCTTCCAGAAGATCTCTGCCAAAGTCGGACCGAATAACGACATTCCGTGCTGCGAATGGGTCGGCGAAGCGGGAGCTGGTCACTATGTGAAAATGGTGCATAACGGAATTGAATACGGCGACATGCAGCTGATCTGCGAAGCCTATTACATCCTCAAGCACACGCTCGGGTTGAGTAATGAAGAGCTGTATCAGGTCTTCAAAGAATGGAATGAAGGCAAACTTGAAAGTTATCTGATCGAAATCACTCGGGATATCTTCACCGTGAAAGATCCTGAGACCGGCAACTATCTCGTCGATGATATTCTCGACACCGCCAAGCAGAAGGGAACCGGCAAATGGATGAGTCAGCACGCTCTCGATCTGGGTGTGCCGACAACTCTTATCACCGAAGCTGTGTATGCTCGTTGCCTTTCCGGACAGAAAGATGCCCGCGTCCGTGCTTCTAAAGTTCTGGAAGGACCAGAAGTTAAATTTGATGGCGACAAAAAACAGTTCATCGACGATGTTCGCGAAGCGTTATACGCCTCCAAGCTCGTCAGTTATGCACAAGGTTATGTCCAGTTAGACGCAGCCGCCAAAGAGTTCGGCTGGAAGCTCAACAATGGCGACATCGCTTTGCTCTGGCGTGGTGGTTGTATCATTCGCTCCCGCTTCCTGCAGGATATCAAAGCTGCTTTCGATAAGAATCCCGATCTCGAAAACCTGCTGCTGGACGACTTTTTCAAGAAGGCGATTGACGAAGCTCAACCGTCCTGGCGTCGCGTGGTTGCCTCAGCGGTCAACAACGGCTTACCCGTCCCGGGCTTCAGTGCCGCTTTGACTTATTACGATGGCTATCGCCAGGACCGCCTGCCCGCAAATCTGCTGCAGGCTCAACGCGATTACTTCGGTGCCCATACTTACGAACGCGTCGACAAAGAACGTGGCGAAACCTTCCATACTGACTGGATCCGCGAACGCAAGTTGACTTAATCAAAAAAAACGAAAAGGACATCAAAAAGCCGGGCGATGAAAATCGTTCGGCTTCTTTTTTATCAACAGAAATCGAATTGATGAAAAAAGCATGAGCTCAGATTAATGAGGGCACACGATTTGCAATCTATTCAGTGTCCCTATCATTTTGGAGCATGTATGAAAATCAGTGAATGTAAATGTGGTAATCGGATCTTCTTTAACAACATCCAATGTCTGGCATGTGAGAGGACGATTGGTATGTGTGACTGCTGTCATTCTCTAACGAGCTTTACGCAGTCATCTGAGAATACCTACACGTGCGATCAAAAACGTTGCGGTAAAAAAGTAGTTTTTTGCTCGAATCGAACTGCAGCTATCTGCAATTCAATGGTTTTGCCAGATTCCACCCAACTTTGTCACTGGTGCGAATTTACGAGCGTTCATCCGGATACGAGCCAACTTGAAAACCTTCAGCGATGGGCAGAGTTGGAGCGAGCCAAACGGCAACTTCTCTTTCAATTGGAATGGCTGGATTTTCCACCCTATCTGGGTGAGACTGGCACGGAGTTTCCGCTCGAATTTCAGTTCCTGGCTCCTCAGATCGATGATACCGGCAAGCAAATTCCGGTGTACACGGGCCATGCCAATGGTGTAATCACAATCAATCTGATGGAAGCGGATCGAGTGTTTCGGGAACGAACCCGACTAGAACTCAATGAACCACAGCGAACGCTCATCGGCCACATGCGGCACGAAATCGGTCACTACATCGATATGTGTTACGTCCAGAAAGTGGCTGCCGAAAAATATGTGGAAATTTTTGGAGACCCCAATGCCGTCTCCTATGGAGATGCCAAGGACCTCTACTACAAACAGGGCGCTCCTGATAACTGGGCGGAGAATTGTGTCTCTGCCTATGCCACGATGCATCCTATGGAAGATATGGCTGAGACGATGAATGTCTATCTGGATTTGATTTCGATTGCCCGGACGGCCAATGTGTTTCATTATTCCAAGATTGATATTTCTCCACGAGCGAATATCGACAAGTTTGTGCAGGATACCCTCAAGGTCGCAGTCGTTGTGAGTGAATTCAATTCCGACCTGGGTCTGATGCCGCTGCTTCCCGAGCAACTTCCTCAATCAGTCGTAGATAAAATCGGCTTTATCCACAGCCTGAGAGGCAGCAATTCCAACGGAGATTCGCCACCGACACGCCGAACGTTTTTCTTCCGTCGACATAAGACAGAGCCTCAGGTACAGTAGATGAAGCAGAAATTGAACCGTGGATGGACACAGATTAACGCAGATATTTTGTATCCGCGTTAATCTGCGTTTATTCGCGGTTCTTCATTTTTTTGTGAAGTGGGATGTTTGATACGTTGGGTAAACTCAAATGAGGATCGGAAGCTATCACCTCGCTGACGCTTCGGGTTAAGATTATTGATGCGATTAATAGTACTTCTTCCATCTAAATCATTTGGGTTGATGATGTTATAAAGCACGACAACGGAGTGCGTTACAGTTATTTGAGGCCTAAATCTAAGCCCTGAAAGGGCACTAGCCGCGAAGTAATGCAAGAATGACAGCTGCGGTCAGTAATACGGCACCCGATAATCGGAGGAGCATTAAGCGGACGGGGACCTTTGCTTCTGCTCCGCCCCATTTCATGGCGGTTGCCCAGGCAAACAGTACGCCCCATAATCCTCGAGTGGCGTAGACGATATTGACCCGGGTTGCGTCTCCAAAAAGTGAGAGCGTGCTGACGATGAAAATTGCCTGAAAGGCGATCAAAACGGAACCCGCGATTAACGGGAGTCGCAGCGAGCTATCTTTCACCACATGAAGTTGAAAACCTTTCAGCAGTACGACTGAGAAAACTGCGACCATCCAGTAGACAATCGGCAGAAAACGACCTGCGCCCCAGGCAGGAGCCCATTTCTGAACGAGGACATCAAACGTCGCAAACGACATGGCCGCTGATAGTGCAAAGCCGATTGCCAGAAACAACTTTTTGCGATTTCCACTCGGGCTGGTCCATTGAATCAGCACGATTCCCGCGACGGCCAGAATTGCTGCCAGCCACATGATCGCGGTGAGTTGTTTGGCCGTTGTTAATGTGACGAGGATTGCCACGAACAACACTTTGACACCAAACACCGGCGTTGCCACCGAGACATCCCCCCGTTCAATCGCCAGGAACGTGAAGCTCAAGCCCATCACATACAGAGCCGCGATGATTGCGGGTTGCCACAGCATAAACCAGGGCTGCCCCGGTCCCCCGACGAACCAGTACGCGGTGAAGAAAACCGCCGCACATTGATTGGACAGGAACGCAACTGTCCATGGAGTCACTCCTGCAATTGTGAGTCGTTTGACAAAAATCAAACCCCCAACAAACAGCAGACTCGCGATCAGGGGCAGCAGGAGATGGAAAGGATAATCGGTCACAAATAAGTATCTGGTCGGCAGGTGCACTGGTCAGGAAGGAGATTTATATTTGAGTCTAACAAGTTCAATCGAAGCAAGTCTTGTCCTGATGGCAAGAATTCGAATTGATCGATAGATCCTTATATTTCCAGGTTGGTCTCCATTGATTTTTATTAGGAAATGTCAAATCTCTAACTCAAAAGGCACGGTTCCAGACCAGTTCGCCAGAAAAATGACAAAATTCTGAAAAACTTGTACGGAATGATCGAAGGCCTGCCACTAATAGAGTAACGAGACTTTGTTTTGCTAAGAAATTTACTTTACCGGACTCTCTCCGAGACTCAACTGATGAAATTGACCTTACGATATTTACTGGCTTATCTGGACGACATTCTCAAGCCTCAGGATGCAGCTGCGGTTGGGCGGTTGGTGAAGTCGAGTCCGAATGCGACGGCTCTTGTGGAGCGAATCCGAGCCCTCATTCGGATGCGACGGTTAACCGTTCCTGCACCGGCTGAGAAGAAAAAGGGGCTCAATGCGAACGATGTTGCCGAATATCTCGATAATCTGACCCCGGTGGATGAAGTAGTCGCCTATGAGGAAAGTCTGCTGAAATCTGATGAGAAACTGGCGGAGGTAGCCGGGACGCATCAGATTCTCTCGCTCGTTTTGGGGGGAAAGCCGAAGATCCCGGCTTCGACAAAATCTCAATTGCAGCAGATCGCCATTTCTTTTCTGCCGGATGATGCTCAGTTTCCAGATGAAGCGAGCCAATCAACAGGTTCCTCTGTGGAAATTCCTGCCATGATGGCCCCTTCGATTGAGCCTGCCAGCCCGGAAATTGCGATTCCCTTTGAAATTCCCAAACGAAACGATGGCTTCAAACAATTTCTTATCATTCTAGGCGTGATTTTATTACTGGGTGCCTGGGCCTACAGTATTTTGACGGATCCCTCTTTCAAGGATGCGGGTAGGAACTATGCTGAGCGAAGTCGCAATATTGATGATCCAGTGAACGGAAATCCGATTGCTGGTGTTGGAGAAGTCGGGACCTCTGAATTGGTAGCCGGTAATCCGGAAGGGACTTCAGTGAAAGTTCCAGCTCCTCAGAAAATGAATCAACAACCCCATGTTGCAGTGACGACACCGACAAGTCCCGTTGCCCCTGCGAGCACAGGCTCGGCGAATATGCCGTCTCCCGAAAATACGGACACGGAACTGGCGGCGAATAACATTCCCGGTGAGCCGATGGTTCCTGAGGAAAATGCGACTGGTAATGGAGCTGGCAATCAAGCGATGGCTCCTGCAGTCGTGCAGCCGAATCCGATCCAGTTTGCTCCCTCGATGACATATGTGACCGAGGGGCAACCGCTCATCTATGTTCCAGGCAACTCTCAGACTGGAGGTTCCGTCGCTGCTGAAACGGGCACGGAAATCAAGCTCAACAGTTCGGTCTTTTCTCCGCAATATGCTCTGGCTTCCTTTACGATTAATAACGATCGCATTCGGCTCCAGATGCGTGAAAACAGTGCCGCGCAACTGATTGGTTCAGATAACGAATTGACCGTCTCTCTCAGGTTGCTGCAGGGACAATTTCTGCTTGAGGTCCTCCCGGTCGTTGGTGATGACAGCTTGACAACACTTCAGCTGGTCATCGGTAAAAACATCTGGACAATGACCTTGCCCGATCAGCCCACCACACTGGTCCTTGAAGTCATTCCACAACCAACGAACCAGTTTGAACAGATTCCAACAAATGGATTATATGTCGCCAATCTCTGGTCAACCGGTGCTCCCGTGAGTCTTCAACGAGGAGCAGGTCAGCCGTCTCCACCGGGGAATTATTTTGCCTTGTTACCATTGAATCTGGCTGCAAGTCCGGCTCCACCAGTTGAAGAGGCAGGTGATGCTCCGGATAATAATGACAATCCTCCGCCTGCTGAAAATAATCAACTGACAGCCATGAATGCTCCTCCCCTTCCTGCCTGGAGTGATGGCGGGCCGTTAACGATGACACTTTCCCAAAAGCGGGATCAGCAGGAGTTTCAGAAGTATTTTGGGGCTTCGAACAATCTCTGGCTGGATATGCAGGGAGTCGCCGACGACCCGAATCCTCGAATTGCGGAACTGGCGGCTCGAGTGCTTGCATTGGGGCGACAATACGATTCTCTGGTCACAATTCTGGCCCGATCACCCCATGAAGAGACCCGTACCGAAGCGATACGAGGCTTGCGGATCTGGCTGCCTCAGGATCCAACTCATCCTGAACTTCTGAAGGAATCGCTCGCAAAAACCTTCAATCCGGAGACGGCTCAAACGGTCTACACTTTGCTGTGGGGATTCACCCTGGATGATGGCCGTCGCCCCGATATCTCACGGAGGCTCGTCGATGGCTTACGTCACGAACATGTCGCTGTCCGGGAATTATCGATTTACTGGATTGCCGAACTGACCGGACAGAAACTGGGCTATCGACCTCTGGCTGTGGCAAATACGCGGGAACAAGCCGTCACATCCTGGGAACGGCATCTGGCTCGAGTGGGGGCATTGGTTGCTCCGGAATAGTTGTTCCGGAAATGTTATTTTCGAGAGTCTGCAAATTTTTTCACAATAATGGTTCCCGACATTGATCTGGGAAGGGTAGAATGCTCGAAATTTGTCGACCAAATCGAGCAGAGTTCCTCGGCTCTCTCGATCAGTTTCCACACCTGTTACAAAGGTTCAATCTATGAGTTACACGAACGAATACGAATCGTTTGGTGGCAGTCCCTTTGCGATTGATGCCGCTCGTGATGAACGAGCTGCGTTTATTCGTAAAACGTATTCCCACCTGGCAGGAGCAATCGCAGTCTTTGCAGGCCTGCTTTACATCTTCTGCAATACACCTGCAATTCAAGTTCCTTTAACTAACCTGATGCAGAGTGGTCAATGGTTCATTGTGTTGATTGCCTTTATCGGCGTCAGCTGGCTGGCAGACTGGTGGGCACACCGCAGCACCTCGCTGACTACACAGTATGCCGGACTGATGCTTTATACTGTTGCTGAAGCGGTCATTTTTGTGCCCCTTGTTTATTATGCCTGGTTTATGCTGGGTAAACCGGAAATGATTGCCCAGGCTGGGTTCCTGACGTTGGTGACATTTGGCGGTCTGACGGCTTTCGTGTTCATCAGCGGAGCCGATTTCTCATTCCTGCGTGGTTTCCTGATGCTGGCTGGTCTGCTCGCCTTGGGTGCAATTGTCGTTTCGATCTTTTTCCCAATGGGAGATGGTTTTGGCCTGATCTTCACCATCGCCATGCTGGGCCTGAGTGCCGGTTACATTCTGTATGACACCTCCAATGTGCTCCATCATTACCGCACGGATCAACATGTCGCCGCATCGCTGGCGCTGTTTGCTTCTGTCGCCCTGATGTTCTGGTACATGATTCGTCTGCTCATGTATCTACAGAGTAACGACTAATCAAGAATCACTTTGATTCACCAAACGCTTCTGAACAGATCCGTTCAGGAGCGTTTTTTATTTGGTAAACATGATTCCTAAGCTAGAGAATCTTCGATCTCATTAAATATTGGGAGAATACAAGCACGAAGCGCAAGCGAGTGAGTTTTACCTTTCGACTTACTTACTCACTCGCTTGCGCTTCGTGCTTGTAGGGATTATTGGCTTCAAGAGTTTTTGAGAGAATGCCTCATCCTCTGTAATTCAGTCGAAGTCCGCTGATTATTTTGCTAAAATAAGCAGTTGATAATAGGAACGGTTCACACCGCGTCTCATGCGGCGGCACTATTTAAGTTAAACATAAAGACAGACAGATGAATTCTCCAAGCGTCTCAAAGTGTAAAACCATCGTGAAGAATGCTGCGGCTGCGAAGCTGCTGACGGATGGAGCCGCGAAAAATATCAAACGCTGGTTGTCGGAACCCCAATATTCCGAGTATGTCGAGCCCATCCGGGAATTGATTGAAGCGGAACAGTTCGGCAAGCTGGACGCCCTCTTCTGGGAAGTGATCGCGTTCGGCACAGGCGGACGTCGCGGGCCAATGGCGGATTTTGGTTCTGCCACCATCAACCCTCGCACCATTGCCGAGTCTGCTCATGGTCTGGCGACCTATCTGAAGCTGGCAGGAATTAACGGCAGTAATCAGGCAGTTGTGACCTGCGATTCTCGTAACCGTTCGATGGAATTTGCCCGCTTGACGGCTTGTGTACTTGCAGCACATGGTCTGAAAGTCTACTTTTTTCCAGAGCCCCGTTCGACGCCGGAACTTTCCTTTTCAGTTCGGCATCTCAATTGCGATATCGGGGTCATGATTTCCGCATCACATAACCCGCCGGAAGATAATGGATTCAAAGCCTACTGGAACACCGGCGGACAGGTACTTCCTCCACACGATAAAGGGATTGTCGATTGCGTTTATGATGCCGGCGAAATTCCGACGATTGATTTTGAAGTCGGTGTACAGTCAGGAAGTATTGAGATTCTCGATCAACAAATCGACGACGCTTATCACGCTGCCGTGCTGGAGATGTCACTTTCCAGCGAGCGGGAACTGACTGCAATCTATACCCCTTTGCATGGAGTCGGAGAAACGGCCTGCTTTCAAATTTTGAAGAAAGCTGGCTTTGATGGCGTACAGATTCTGGAAGCTCAACGTGCCCCCAATGGGGACTTCCCGAATGTCGATCAGCACATGCCGAATCCGGAACGGACGGAAGTTTTCAAGGAGAGTATCGAGAAAGCCAAACAAGTCGATGCCTCGCTGATTCTCGCTTCCGATCCCGATGCCGACCGACTCGGAGTCTGTGTGAGAAACCAGTCTGGTCAGTTTGTGCATTTGACCGGCAATCAAATTGGATCGCTGATTGTCGATTACATTTTGAGAAAACGATCAGAAACCGGCACATTATCGCCCGAGCATTTCGTCGTGGAAACTCTGGTGACGACGCCGCTGATCGGAGCAATTTCTCAAGCCCATAATGTCAAATGTGTCGACGATCTGCTCGTCGGTTTCAAATACATTGGCGAAGCGATGGATGCAGGAGGGCCAGAGAAGTTTGTGTTTGGAGCCGAGGAATCACTCGGATTTCTGGCCGGAACTTACGCCCGCGATAAAGATGCCGGGATCGCGTCACTTTATATTTGTGAAGCCGCAGCGGAACTGCAAACACAGGGAAAGAGTCTGCTCGATCGTCTCGACGAACTCTACAAAGAGCATGGCTACTTTCTTGAGGGACAGAAATCGCAAGTCTGTACCGGATCGAGCGGGAAAGCTCAGATCAACGCTTTGATGCACGCGTTCCGAGTTTCGCCACCGACAGTGCTGGGGGGAATTCCCTTGAATTCCGTCCGCGATTTCGAACGACATCAAATCCGCGGTTTGCCCGATAACCTGGAAATTTCCGACTTACCGGCTCCGAGCGGCAATCTGCTCTTCTTTGAAGCCGCGACCGAAACAAAATCTGTCCGCATCGCCGTGCGACCTTCCGGAACCGAACCGAAAATCAAATTCTACCTGTTCGTCAGTTCGAAAGTCGGCGAGAGATTCCTGGACAACGTGAAAGAAGAGACGAAGAGCGTTTATCAAGCCGTCCAGGCAGATCTGATGAAGTGGATTGAGGTTCAGTTGGCGACTAAATCGTGATTGAATACCCCAGTTAACAAATTGGGATAGCCCAGAGAGATTTTTCTATCTGGGTGGACGAAGTCGACAAGTGGCCTTTCAGCTTGGTGAGGAGTTTTTCACAAAACTGCTTGCGGCTGCGCCGCCCCGAAAGAATCTTTCGGGGCTATCTAAAAAGTTGAAAAAGAACACTTTTAATAAGTGCCTGGACTACGCAACGCGTTTCTGTTTCACGGCCTGCAATCGTGCATTGATACAATTACTTTGCAGTGATTCCAGAACTCGGTCAGCTACCTGAACCGCCTGCAAACCAGCTTTGCCATCCACACGTGGCTGTATATTATTCCGAACACAGTTGGTGAATTCAAGGAGTTCTGCGGTGAGGGCATCTTCATCAGAAGCCTGGATGGTTTCGGTTTCGATGAATTCGCCGAATACTCGGGTTCGCAACTCAGCAACATCTTCACCGGCTCGCATGCGATCTTCCATAGCTGGGCCAGTCAACATCGAAAGAGTTGGACGCTGAATAGAAACCTGTCGCGTATGTAGATCGGCAGTAAGGTTTTCAGTGCTCGTCCAGACGCTCAAACTTCGACGCGGTTCTGGATTGACTCGGCTGGCGGTGATATCGGCAATACTGCCGCCGGGGAAGTGCAGGCGTGCCTGAACGGTATCTTCATGAGCACCCATGATCTGCGAGCCGAAGGCTTCAACTTTGGTCGGCATTGTTCCCGTTAAGTGGAGGATCAATTCGATATCGTGGATCATCAAATCGTGAATCACGCCGATGTCGAGGGAACGGAATGGGAATGGACTGAGTCGTTCTGCTCGCAAGTATCGCGGGACCGATGTCAGGGAATCACACAGCAATTCAAAAGCCGGATTGAAACGTTCGATGTGGCCGACCTGCAAAACGGAGTCGTGATCGAGGGCCAGTTCGATCAGTTCCTGAGCCTGAGCGACATCGGCAGTGAGTGGTTTTTCTACGAGAATGTGTTTTCCCTGTTTCAGGCAGTTTGAGGCAATTTCATGATGCAGAAAAGTCGGTGCAACCAGCGTGACGGCGTCGCATTGATCGATGATCTCGGAATAGTCGGTCACCCAGTCGGTTTGATGCTGTTCGGCAACGGCTTGCGCCTGAGCGGCATTCGGATCGGCGACCGCGATTAAATCGACACCGTCCATGTTTGCCAGAATTCGTGCATGATGACGCCCCAATGCCCCGACACCGATAACAGCCATGCGAATTTTTTGTAACTGACTCATCTCAATTCCTCTCAACTCTAAATACTTAATAGATATAATTGTCTTTTGAAGTTCTGTGCCACTGCTCTGTGAGCAGTGCGATCATTTTTTTACTGTGGATCAATCCACGAACACGGCTCACAGAGCCGTGGCACGCTTATAATAAAATCTTTAAGCGGCTCGTTCGTTTTGTTTTCTGTCTGTTCGAATCATCTGTTTCAGTTGTCTGGCCAATTGGTGGTTATGCCGATGACCGCTGCGAAATGCTCGGATATGTCCCTGAACATCGCAGCCACATAAGGCCAGGTCGCCGAGGCAATCGAGCAGTTTATGGCGGGCACATTCATTATGCGCCCGCAGTGAATTTCCGATGGGGCCTGATTCTCCATAGACGAGCAGATCGGCGGTTGTGACTTTTTCGCCGTAACCCTGTCGTCGCAGATATTCGATTTCGCGCTCAAGTACGAAGGTTCGAGCCGGGGCGATTTTTGTGACAAATGCTTCCGGCGTAATCGTAAAGTCGGCCAGTTGTGGCGGAATGCAGGACTCGGAGCCGTAATTCAAATCGTAGCTGATTCGCAGTCCACTGAAGTAGGGGGCGATGGAAACGACCGCTTCTCCCTGTTCAATCGCGCTTTCTTTATTGATAACAATAGTTTTACGTCTGGCTGACTGAGATACCGGCTGTCCTTCGATCAATGCAACCACATAGGGAAGAGACGAGCCATCGCATCCGGGCAATTCGGAGCTGTTTACCTGAATTCGGCAGTTATCAATCTGTAAGCCTGCCAAAGCCGCCATCACATGTTCAATCATTTCCACCGAAGCAGAACCGTTGACCAGTTTGGTGCGACGTTCTTCGGCTGCAATGTAATCGATATCGGCTGGGATTTGGGGATGGCCCGGTAAATCGACCCGTTCAAAGACAATACCCGTATTCTCTTCGGCTGGAAGAAATGTCACGGTCACATCGGCATTTGTGAACAGCCCGAATCCCTGCACGGAAGTGGACTTTGAAATTGTCTGCTGATTACGATCTTGTCTCATTCGTCACTCCTTGACGAGATTGATCATTGGTGACAATTCGTAATGAATTGTCAGGCTATGGGTATGAACCATCTTAACCCGAAGCGTTAGCGAGGGGACAGCGTTCGATTTCAAATTTGGTCAAACTCCGCTTATCAAAACGGACATTCTATTTCATGCAAAAATACTCGCAGATGACTCTACAGGTGTAAATTCAACATCAAATCAAACACTGCTGGGCAAGCCAGCAGTGGCACACCTCTCGGACACACTCGCTTGCGCTTCGTGCTTGTATCGATGTCGGAATTCGTCAGGCAGTGTCTGGACTATGCACACAACGCTGTTCCCTCGCTGACGCTTCGGGTTAATATCTATGTAAAAAAAACGAGCCGATACGCACGATGGCATCGACTCGTTTTGTTCATAGTCCTGAGAACTCCCAGGGAAAGTTGATTGTCATTTCAAGGGAAAGACGATCAACCAAATTATTTAACAGGATTAGGATTACCAGGAGCTTCAGCTGCTGTGGCTGGGCCGTACTTCTGGTTGAGGTACTTCAGAACGGCATCGGTGATGTCGATCTTGCTGTTGTGCCAGATGACCTGACGATTCATGTTCTGAATCAGTTCCTGAGCATTGTCGGTTTCGTCGACACCATCACGGCTGAAACGAATGATGACATCGTAGTTGTAGTAAGAGGCATACTGTCCAACAGCGGCGACAACTTCCATGTAGACGTCTTTGTAAATCTTAGATTCACGACGCAGGAAATCACGCTGTTGAGTTTTGCGGAATGCTTCGAACTGAGTTGACTGAGAGATCAACTGAGATTCCAGTTTCTGGTACTCAGGAGTTCCTTCGGTGTAAGTTCCATCTTTGAGAGTCTTCTGCAGAGCCTGCAGTTGTTCGCTCATCTGCTTGGCTTTTTCATCGCTGGCTTTGATGTCGTTTCGCAGCTGATCGCGCAGATCAGAAAATTTGCGGTAATCCTTGAACAACGTCGCCATATCGATCAGACCCACATTACGCTTGGGCTGATCGGCACCAGGCTGCTGGGCCTGCGTGGTCGAAACGTTGGCGTTCAGGGATACAATGAACCCCAGACACAGGGTCAAGAGAGTCAATCGTTTCACGTCAGGCACTCCTTTGCTAGTCGTCGTAACGTCAGACCGTTCGTTCGGTCCTCAATTTTGTGTTCGAAGATGTGCTCCATGCACAAATCATTTCGGGTCAATCATCGCTCGAATAAATGTCATCCGAGATATTCGTCACGAGCGATGAGGCGAACTTTCGCAAGTTCCGCCTTGGACGTCAAGACGAGTGTTTGAAGAATCAATATTTGCAGATATGACATTTTCGTTATTGTCCAAGGATAACCGGATTCAAATACTCAGGGGCGTTCCACGAATGCGAAACGCCCCTTTAATTCTCAAAATTTAACCTTCAACCCAACCTTACTTCATCAATTCTGGCGGAGGATCAGACAGAAATACGTTTCGCTTGATTTCATCTTCCAGCGGACGTCGCACGGGACGAATGACACGGAAGCCGACATGCAGGGCATCGGTGTGATACCACATGCTTTTGGGAAGCTGAGGATCGCGGACTTTCCAGAGGGGATCGGATTTCTGTCTTGAGGCACTGCGGAGGAAATCGGGATCGTCGTACCAGGAGCCGCCGCGAACGACGCGAGGATAGAGCGTTTTCACAACGGCGATCGGATTGGCTGTTGCTTTATCTGTCGGGAACGTCGAATAGAAATCGGGTATGTATTGATCCTGGGTCCACTCGGCGACATTGCCGTGCATGTCGTGCAAGCCCCAGGGATTCGGCTTTTTCTGGCCGACTTTCTGATAGGCTTCGTCGGCATTGTCGTAATACCAGGCGTACTCGTCGAGCATGTCGGGATCGTCACCAAACGAATAAGCGGTAGTGGTTCCGGCTCGGCAGGCGTGTTCCCACTCGGCTTCGGTTGGCAGACGATAGTAATCGCCCGTGATTTCCGTCAGCCATTCACAGTAAGCTTTGGCTGCCAGTTGCGTCATGCAGATGGCTGGATAACCATCGTGGCCCATGCCGAAGGTCATGTCACGATATTCTTTGGTCGGACGTGTCATCGCATCGGCTTTGATGTCTTTCTCATTCGCATCGAGCCCAGCCAGTTCACGGCGTTGAACATCGAGTTTGTAGCGGAAAGTATCGTATTCATCCCAGGTCACTTCGCATTTGCCCATCCAGAAGGGTTCGACGGTGACAGGATGCTGTGGGCCTTCGTCTTCCTGACGATCGGCTTCATCTTCCGGACTACCCATTTGAAAGGTACCGCCGGGAATAGGGAGCATTTCGAAGGTAACTTCGGTATAGGGAAGTTCAACAGTATAAGCATCGAACTTCACCTCACCAGCTGCAGGTGCCTTGCCCTCAGCCTGCAGGGGTGAAACAATGAGTAGGGCCAGCCCGAGACAGAGTCCCGAATATAGAAATTGATTCCTATGGTTCATATGTCAGTTCTTTCCGCGAAAATGTCAATACTTGAGGGAAGGCGGGATAGAGGGAGGGAGCCCGATCAATGGCCATCGTTGGGGAAAACGAATCCCGCACGCACTCCCCATTATTACCAACGGCTTCCAATATGGGCCTGTTTATTCATCATAATTTCCATGTTGACGGGAAACTGTCAAGCATTGGCCACCGAAAAGCCTGGTTCTGGCCCAATTCGGTACCAATTTCGACAAATAAGGATGGGTGTGCCGTGGCAAATTGAGTTTTATGCCGATTCTGACAAGCTCGCACTCGATGCACAAAAGGCCGCCTTTGCCCGCGTCAAAGAACTCGATCTCATCCTTTCCGATTACGATCCCGACAGCGAACTAAATCAACTCTGCTCGCAAGCCGTTGCCGGACAGACGGTTTCGATTAGTGAGGATCTGTTCAAAGTTCTGCAGGCTTCGCAGGAAATCTCCCGGAATTCTGATGGGGCCTTCGATGTAACCGTCGGACATTTGACTGACTTATGGAGACGTGCGTACCGCAAGCGGAGTTTACCGGCTGCGGAAGATTTACAGACTGCTTTGGAAAAAACCAATTTTCGTCTTTACGAATTGAACGAGTCTGACCAGACAGTTACGTTTTTGAAGGACGATCTGCAAATTGATCTGGGAGGCATCGCTAAAGGTTACGCTGCTGATGAAGCGATGAGTGTTCTGAAAAAGTACGGCATCACCTCGGCCCTGGTCGACGCTTCCGGGGACATCGTCGTCTCGAATGCTCCGCCGGAAAAAGAGGCCTGGATCATCGCGATTGCTCCGTTACGTAAATCGGAGAACGATCCTGATGTCTATCTCAAACTTACCAACTGTTCGGTTGCGACTTCGGGCGATGCGAGCCGTTATGTGGAGATTGATGGTGTCCGCTATTCCCACATCGTGAATCCTGAAACTGGCTTGGGGCTGACCACGCCAAGCAGCGTAACGATCATTGCCAAAACCGGCATCACAGCTGATGCGTTGGCTTCCGCAGTTTCAGTGATGGGACCGAAGACGGGATTCTGTGTATTGAAGAAAGAGAAGGCAGAGGGATATGTCGTGCTTGGCGGGAAAGAGGAACCGGAAGTTTCCCGAACGAATGGATTTGAGGCCTTTGTTGATCAGTAATAATTTTGGGAATCTGCTCTACTCCTGAAATCGTTGGCAATTAGATTAATATCGGTACAATCCAAAATTGTTTCACCCAGTACTGCATCTTTGATATTTAGACCATTATCAAATGGCTTCTGTAGTCGCATGAACACAAAATAACCTAAGAACGCCGAGGCAATGATGCCGGATTTGATTGCTACACTAACGCTGCTGATTGCTCTCGAACTCGTTCTGGGTGTCGACAATATCGTCGTAATTACGATTATCGTCTCCCGGCTGCCTGAGGAGGCGCGGCGGAAGGCTCGATTTATTGGACTGACGATAGCACTCCTGGCTCGTCTGGTGATGGTGTGGGGGGTGTCTTACATTCTGGCGATGAAGGATCCGGTCCTGCTGCATCTCTCAGTTCGCGATTTAATCCTGCTCGGCGGCGGGGGATTCCTGATGTGGAAGGCGATCCGGGAAATTCATCATACGGTGGAACTGATTGAAGAACACGACTCCAAAGTCGTGAATCCCAAAAGTGCATTCTGGAGCGCGATTGCTTTAATTGTGGCGCTGGATTTGGTGTTCGCTCTCGATTCGGTCATAACGGCAGTCGGAATGACCGAGAGCCTGCTCACGATTTCACTGGCCGTAATTGTCTCGTTCATAGTCATTCTGTTCGCCGCAGAACCGATCGGCGAATTCGTGCTCAAGAATCCAACCTTCAAAATCCTGGCCCTCTCGTTTCTGATCACCATCGGAATCGTACTGATGCTCGAAGGCCTGCATCATGAAGTCCCCAAGGCTTACATTTACCTGCCCATGGGCTTTGCCACTTTGATTCAACTTTTGCAATGGCGGCTGTTCATGAATCAGCGACGAAATGCGCAGGAAGTGCGGTAATTTGGATTAACGGAACCTGTTATCCCTCCTGTCAAACATCGGGAAATGGATGGAAGTTGTGTAGTCGATCGTCTTCCCATCGAGTGGATCGACCAGTTTTCCATCTCAGGATTTCGTCACCTTTGAAACGATTCCACTGATGGAGGAGTAACATTCCCGCCAGCCCCCATCAACGAATATCAGGGGAACTGATGTTAATAATATCAGAAACTTGAATTCAATTGTTGAAGATAGAATCTATGACGACTTCGGCACGAGTTCAGAATCTCTCATTCTCAATTGCGATCGCATGGATGGGGGCCTGCTATTATCTTTCGTACCCTGATCCTCTGTGGTTGCCGGGGATTATTCCGGATTCGGCTGAACCTTACTACGCGACTTTGAATATGGTTCAGGGGCAGGGATATTTCATTCAGCCGAATCCGGCAGGCGAATTGCTTCGCCCACGATACCCGTTTGGTTTCACTTTGTTTTTTCTTTTGCCTCTGAAGTCCTTGGGTGTGCCCAATGCAGGGCTCTTCCTGGTGCCTGGTTTGTGTACCATTGCAATAGCGGTCTTCGCCTTTTGGATTGGTTTGAAAGAGGGTGGTCGACGTGTTGCTGTCCCCTTTGCGATTGGTTGTCTGTTTCTGCCGAGTTTAAACCTGAATGCTCGTGTGTTACTGAGTCATTGTCCGGCTCTGCTTTTGTTTATGGCATCCTGGTGGGGACTGATTTCACAAAAGGGATTTCGGATTTTTCTGGCAGGGCTGTTTCTGGGAATTGGTGTTACAGTGCGACCAGCCGGTATGCTGCTTGGCCTGACAGCCGGTCTGGCGATATTACTTGCCAATGGGTCTGGCTGGAAAGACTCCGTGAGGCAACTATTGTGGCTTGCTTTGGGGTCGGTTCCATTTGTTGTTGCACTATTAATTTACAACAAAATGGAATTCGGAGGCTGGCTCCGGACAGGCTACAGCTTTCATTGCTCGATACCGTATGATTTTGGATTTTTGCTGTTCAATTGGGACCCCGAATTTCTTGCAGAAAACTGCTGGAGTTATCTGTTCCCTTATGGACATTCTCCATTCTTAGTTTTCCTCGCCGTTCTGATTTATCTTATTACTGGAATGGAGGCTCTGTTTCTGTTTAGTGACGCAGTGAAGAAACGTGAATGGCCAGCTGGAATAACTTTTCCTTTGCTATCGGCTGGAGTCATTTTCCTGTTTCATGTTTCCCATGTCTTTTTCAACACCGCATTCATTTACATCAGTTATGTAGTGGTCCTGTGGCTGAGCGTATGGGGAATCCAGGTTCTGTTCCGGAGAATTGCAGGACATCAGTCTTTGCCCAGACAATTGATTTGGGGGATGGTGGGATTGTTTATTGCGGTGGGTGGTTGGAAGCTGAACAAGCGAATGAAAAATGGAGACGGCTGGGATGCTCGCAGGGGGAGTTCAGAAATCATCCACACAGCCCGACCATTGGTACCTCAACAGTGCCAGATTGTTATTGGTCATAGCCTCAATCCGCTGGTTGCCAGATACGAACTTGCGAACACTCCCGGACGAACGATGCTGACCTATGATCGAAATTTGGAGTACTCATCCAAAGTAGTCAATTATGAGCCGCCAAATGTGGTTCTCAATAAAAACACTGGATTTCAAGACCATCGCAAAGCTCTGGAATGGGGCGGCGTTGAAATATTCCCTATCACGTTTGCAGAAGATCCCTCTCAGTTTCTCGATCAACCGCTGCCGATTCTTTTTATCAATGTCGAGCTGAATGATATCGAAAAGCTGTCTACAGAAAGACCTGTAAATAAATTAGAGGAGAACATTTATTTGCTGGAGGTGGAGTAGTTCGGGAGGTTCCACAAGTTGTATTACGCTTCGCTTACCCAATCTATGAAACTTCAATAATTGGATGGATGTTGTATTGTCAATAGTCTTCCCATCGATCGGAGTCGATCAGTTTTCCATCTCAGGATTTCGTCACCTTTGTAAAGAGATCACTCATTGATGAGTAACATTCCCACCAGCCGTTATCTACGAATATCAGGTAGACACAGGGTGTTGACATAATCACCTCGAATATTTGTTTGCGTGGGCTGATGTCGTTTTGAAGTGCTTTGTGCAAGTCCTGAATATCCCCCTCTTAAGCATTAAATCCCAGGTAATAGCTCCATTCGTCGTGAATGAGTCTTGGGGCATGAGTCGATAGTATGCTGCGGTTGAAGCATGAAGTTTCGAAATATGAACACTCGCGAAAAAGTTTCAAAGCGATTAGTGAATCGTCTTCTTCTGCAATGTGGAAGTTCGGGAAAAGGGCCGCACTGCGATGATATTTCCCAGTTGAATGTATCGCATTCTTTACAGAAGGCACTAATCGCGTCCAACAAGGTTTCTGGCTGTAATGTGAATACTCATTATCAATATTTCAAATTTTTCCATTTATTACTACCACTTCTTGTGTAATTGACGTATTCAACCGGAGGTCTGCGAGAATCCTCTCTAAGGCAAAAATTTACGGAATGAATTAAAAACTCCATTAAGGCTTCACCGGAATAATCGGACTCTTCACAGCCACGAGCTTGCGCTGGCATTATTATGCCTCTGTCCGCGACATATAAACGATCAATTGGAAAAGTATCAATTTTCTCTTCTAATCTAATTTTATCAATTCTTTCGTATTCGCTGTTCATCCAGTTAGATTTTCTTAGATCTGAGTCATAAGCGAATAAGGTATAAAAATAACGAACTCCTTCATTCTTGCCCCCATTGGCAGGTGGGCTATTGCAGGCTGGTTTTCCAAAAGGATGTAATTCTTTCAGTGTTCTTGCTGCTTTAAAACATTTCTTTACTTCAGTGGAGTTCAATTTCGATTTGACTTCTACAATGACAAGCGCTGCCTCAGCGGGTAGAATAGTTGATTTCCCAGATACAAAAGTGGGGTTCTTATGAGAGTTAAATATGACCACATCATGTTGACAGCTCCTTCTACCTTTTACATCAAAAATTTCAGCTCCGACAGCTTTATAAGGTTCAGGTAGTACTCGTTGGAATAAGTTTCGAATTGGAACTTCACGTTCATTCCCCTTGGTTTGTGCGTGGCGAAATTCGGAAGTTCCTTTAAAGTCTGCCATGACTTTGAGTAATGCTGATTCAAATTGACTTGCCAACGGCCCATCGTCAGCATTCATCCTGCGTCGTCGAGGTAGTCTTTTAGCCATATGAATTCATGCCAGCTACTTTGAAGATCGATATTTATTGGAGGATATTATTCTCTAATGAATTATATTCTGTCAACTATGCTTCAGGCATTATGCATAAAATTATAATTGTTAATGGAGAATAGATGAGTGCCGCCGGCGAATTGCATTTACTGCTAGTGTATGGAAATTAGAAAACTCTTTGATCTGCTAACACGAGGCGGATGTCATTTGCATACAACTATTTCCAATATTAGTGTATTTTGAGATCTGGTTAAAACTACTAGGGAATATGATTTATGTAAAATCGTCTGGAGTTATTACAGTCTCTTCGTAGTAGTTGGTAAATAGGAATTTAATCTGTTTTTGTTTTAAGGTAGCTTGGCGTATAAATCCCAAGTTTTGAAGTCCAGAAGTGGGCGACGGCTCCTAAGGTTTTGAGGCCGTAGGTGGTGCTGCGGCGGAAGTTGATGCTGGAGGCTTCGTCGAAGTAGCGGACTGGGACGGGGATGTCGCCGAGTTTGAAGCCGAATTTGACGGCTTGCACGAGGAACTGGGAATCGAAGACGAAATCTTCGGAGTTGCGGTCCCAGGGAATGGTTTCGAGCAGTTCGCGCGAGTAAGCACGGAAACCGGAGTGGAAGTCGCCCAGGTTCTGGCCGAGGCCAACGTTTTCAATCGTGGTGAGAATCCGATTGGCAATGTACTTGTAGCGGGGCATGCCGCCAGCAAGGGCTTCGGCTCGGCTACGGATGCGGGAGCCGAGGATACAGTCGCAGATGCCGAGGTGAATGATCTGGGCGGCTTGCGGAATGACGCGGCTGTCGTATTGATAGTCGGGATGAATCATCACGATGATGTCGGCATCGGTCTGCAAAGCGGCTGCATAACAGGACTTCTGATTCCCGCCGTAACCACGGTTTTTTGTATGTTCGATGACGGTCAAGCCGAGGTGCTTTGCGATTTCGACGGTGTTATCGGAACTGCAATCATCGACGAGAATCACTTCCTGAACGGAACCTGTAGGAATGTCCTGCAGGGTGCGTTCGAGAGTGACAGCCGCGTTGTAGGCGGGCATGACAGCGACGATTTTCGGTTTGACTTCTTGTTGATTCGTGGTCGTTTCCATGCCGAATATGGTAGCCAAATTCCGTTGCAGTGTAGAGGCATCGGTGAGGGATTTTGGTTTGAGTTGTTCAGTGATCATGGGAATGGCTTTTATGTGAGGATTACAGATTTATGTTTCAATCACTGTGCGAAACGAATATTCGGTGGTAGGTCAGGCATTGCCTGACGAAATGTGCGTGCCTTCCTGTTTGTCGTCAGGCAATGCCTGACCTACACCTTCTGGAAGCCGCATTTCGACCCCAGTCACTCCTCGTATTCCATATTTAATGGCCGATTCTTGCGGGTTCCTGTTTATTGGCACCGGCGTGTCGGACGGCGTTTCGGCCGTCGCGTTTGGCTTGATAGAGGGCTTCGTCGGCAGCTTCGATGAGCCCTTCGACAGTCGAGGCGTGTTGTGGATAACAGGAGACGCCGGAACTGACGCTGATATCGATACGTTGTCCGCCATGCAGGATGACCATTTCACAAGCGGCTGCTCGAATCGATTCAGCGATACGAACAGCTCCTTCGACACCAATGCCGGGCAATATGAGCGCCATCTCTTCCCCGCCGTAGCGGGCGACGAGAGGATAATCGGAGGAGCGAACGTTCTTGATTTCTGCTTCAAGCAGGCGGGCAAACTGGCGAAGAACTTCGTCACCTGCCTGATGTCCGTAATGATCGTTAACGTGTTTGAAGTGGTCGAGATCCAGCAGGCAGAGTGAACACGGGCGGCCTGTCCGCTGAGATTGTCCTAGTTCGCGGAGGATCCGTTCGTCGAAAGTGCGTCGATTGGCCAGTTCGGTGAGTCCATCGAGGCTGGCTTTGCGTTCAACCGCTGCACGATCGAGGACACGCGTCAAAGTTTCTGCCAGGAAATCGCCGGACCATTCGGCCAGCGAAATGTGAGCGCGGGAGTAGACTCCATCATCCTTGCGTGTCATGCAGAGGATGCCCATCATCGATTCTCCCTGATACAGGGGAACGGTCAGGGCACGGCTCATCAGGCTATTGACTTCTGCCTCCCGGAGGTCTCCGATATTCATGCTGCCGGTAATGCCGGTTGATTTGGCCCATTTTGCGATGCGAATTTCATGTTCCTGCCAGATCGATTCGACACCTGCCTGCATTTTGATGCCATAACGATTGACCACTTTCACTGGATTATCGAGGTTGTTCGTGAAGAGCAATAATGCTCCGCGGTCGGCCTCCACCAGAACGCTCAACTGACGGAGAAATTCTTCGAGCATCTTTGTAGGAAGGTCGTGAAATTCATCGGCAATCGCCCGGAGGGCCAGTTTTTCCTGGGTCAGCTTGAGAAGTTGCTGCTGATCGAGGGAATTCATTCGATGTCTGAGCGAAGGCGTAATTCTTTTGAGGAGCCGTCCCACCATTTCCTGCTGAAGTTCTAGTTCGGTACCGACTGGAAACAGATGTGTGGAAACGACAACGCCGTACATCTCTTTGTCGTCTGCCACGGGCAGGAGATGCAGTTCGCTGATTTTATTTCGTTCTGTACCGTTTAAAAGGGTGACAAAGCGGGAGTTGAACAGTTCGGAATCTGAAATCCGGCAAATGCCATCCTGCATCACCCGGCTCAGCCAGGTTTCTTCGAGTGTGAGGATGGAGATGGTATGTTTAGAGAGGCCACGTTGTGTGTAGATATTGAGATGTTTATTTTCATAGGAAAAAAAGATTGCGAAGCCGGCATCGGAATGCGGTACGAGTTTCTTGAGTAGGACATCGATCGTCCGGTTGGAATCGTGTTCGGCAAAGATATCTGCCATCGCGCTGTTCTCGACAAACGCCAGTGACTTTTCCTGACGCAGCCTGCGGAGTTTATCCCGCATATGGCTGAGTTCTTCGAGAAACTTATCTTCTTTGAGTTTGAAATGAGCCCGATAGTAATGATAGAGAGCGTACTGCAGCGCACCTGCTAAAATCAGGACGATGAGCAGTCCAAATTTTTCAGCATGCGCTGCAATTTGCCACAGCCAGTTTGTTAAACCACTGATTCCCAAGGGTTCGCTCTTTCGTGTGATGATCCATCGGGCATTAAGTCGCTCAGCGCGTCACTTAATGCGGGCCACTCCTGGTCACATGGAATTCGCCAATGGGAATCCTTTGACCCGGGCCAGACTCCATTTCGAGACAGACCCTCATTCAAAACTAGCATGAGTTTTTCTGCCTTGATGGATATTCCTCAAAAATATTAGGAAAGTTCTTCAGGTTCGTTCAGTAGTCTGAATTGGCAGGATCGTTAAGTCTCCTATAATGCGATTTTGTTGAGAGTTGCATGGCCAGTGATGAGTGACCATTGGACTCTCAACACGGACTCATAAACAGGAACGACCACATGATCGACCAGGATCCAACCCCGAGTGTTCAGCTCGATGAAGCCTATGAAAAGAATGGACTTCAACTTCGCTATCCCGGCTTTTGGCAACTCGAATGCACGGAAGATGGTGAAACCTCTTCCATAACCATCCTGGCAGAGAACACCGCCTTCTGGATGGTTTCAATCGTCCCCGGACTGGTCACAGCCGACGAAGTGCTCGATGCGGCTCTGGAATCCTATCAGGAGGAATATGACGAATTTGATGTTTACGAACGCAAAATGGATAAGTCCAATTCCTGGATGACTCAGGAACTCGAAGTCGTCTGCCACGACCTGATCACCAGCGTCACGCTCAATGCCATCGAACTGGAAGAGTGCAGCCTGTTCGTACTGTATCAGGGAGAAGATTCTGATCTCGATGAGAAACGAAGTACCTTTGATGCAATGACGGCAAGTTTGCGGGTGATTCCAGAGGAGATAGGCGGTAGTAGTTAGGCGTTAGTGAATAGTGAATAGTGAATAGTGAATTGTTTGGTTGGATGGATTAGCGGAGCGTAACTGACTACTTAAAGTGTTACCAGCCCGTTGAAAAACTCTCAGG
>DEML01000091.1 GCA_002359185.1 Planctomycetaceae bacterium UBA2671 | reverse complement strand
GCTTAACAATACGCGACATTTAGCGATAGTTGGAATAGTAGGGTGCGTCCTGACGCACCATGCTACCGACATGGCTTTATCATAGAGTTTCTCCATATACGATTCCAACACGGCTCATGCATCACAAAAATGTCGAAATCGACACTCCACTCCGGTGCGTCAGGACGCACCACACTGGACTTAATAGAGCAGTAGGGTCCGCTGTGCTTACAAAGTATTGAGGACTTATTTATACCACAATCCGGTCCGCACAGCGGACCCTACAAGTCCAACTCTCATAAAATGTCGCTTGGCGTGTGCTGTTGCTGTCTCAATTACTTCTTCGCAAAAATCTGCGGCAAAGTCAGGCGGGAATCGAAAATTGACTGAGGCATGTTAAAGTCGATCGCGCAGCGGGGAATGTCGTAAGGATCAACCGAGACACAGGACTCATAGTTTCCGTAGAAACTGAATCCATACTTGTAGCCAGCCTCTTTGAGCAGATGTTTGGTTTCGGCTGAGAACATATGAGCCTGTCCGACAGGGTAGGCAAAGGCTTGAGGTTCGATTCCCAATTTTTCAATCAATCGAGCCCGACTCTCGAAAATCTCGCGTCGCTGCGTTTTGCCGGACTGCTGAGCGAGAATCGGATGATCGACCGTATGTCCGCCGAAGTCCATGCCTGAGTTTGACATTTCCTGCATCATTTCCCAGGTCATCCACATCTTCTCGGCCAGTTCTGCAGGACAACGTCCCGTTTGCGTCTGCTTAGCCAGATCGTTGAGATAAAGTTCCGTCTGATTTCCTGTCAAAGTCCAATATTTCCGAACGGCTGCTCCCAAAGCCGTACTGCGATCCTGTTCAGGAATAATAAGCCCTTCTGGAAACCAGACACTGCCCGGCAACTTGTTCACTTTTGATTGACGAACCATCCAGGCAATTTCGTCCCACCAGGCAATTCGAGGACGATCGACAAAGCCCGTCGCCACAAAAAACGTCGCAGGCACATTGGCTGCTTTGAGGACAGGAAATGCCAGATCGTAATTGTCACGGTAACCATCATCGAAGGTAATCAGTACCGATTTCCCCGTTCGACGTTTCAGCACATCGTCCAGATCAGAAATGCGAATCACGTCGGCATGTCGTTTGTAATGCTTGAGCTGAAGTTCCAGCACTTCAGTAGTCGCGCTGAAGAGATTCTGGTCAAATGGACAATCAGCGGACTGTCCAATCCGATGATAATTCACGACAAGCAAACCCGACCAGGTCGGAAGCATGTTTAAAACTGCATTCATTCCCGATGAACTCATCACATTAGCAAGGAGTCTCTTTTTGGGAATGGGAACAAATTTATTCACGAGTAACATTAGAAATGCCTTTCATCCCTGATCCTGTGATTGGGAATGAATATTCGGAGCGACTTCCTGTATGAATGGCATGCTTACTCTGATTGATGTTTTATCCGCAGTAAACTCAGCCATTTTTGATTCGGGACGGACGAACGTTTCTCATTCGTGGACTCTTCTGCCAGTTGAATGCCAAGGGAAGGAAGCTCAGTCGGGTCAAGATTATGCTTTTTGACGTATTTCTGCAGTTGAACCCGGTACTGCCTCAACTGCGTCGATTCCCGGCTGATACGGGCTCGCTCCAGTGACATGGTGACTTCATTCAGTCGGGACTGCTCCTGCAAATGAGATTCGAGCTCTTTCAGATTTTCCACAAGTTCATCAGGGCAATCGGAAATCTTATCCCAGTTAATCGGCTGGATTAATCCCGATTTCAGCCGCAAGTCCCGATACAGGGAAATGCAGGTCTCAATATAATCATCTCGAATTTGAATCGCAGAAATCATTTCCTCGCGACTGGCCTCTTCAAAATCGACCGCTGCAGGAAGTGCAGGAAGAGGATCGTCCGAAGTGAGCTCCTGATCCTCATCCTCAATCTCATTTAACGATTCATCGTAAACTTCTTCGGGGATTTCCGGGGTGGCCCCGAAAAGAACATCCTTCAACGCATCGAGTTGCAAGCCATTCGGTCTGCTATCTTCTTCTTTATCACGCCAGTGATCATGCATTTGAGGAACGGCTGGCTGCTGGATTTGTGAGACAGAACTTTTCAAATCCTCAATTTGAGATTCGATTCGTTCCAGACAACTTGCAATCTGTGACTCCTCCCACTGCTCAATCAGATAATTGAGATTGGTCGAGAGTTGTTCACCCAGAGGATTTCCGACTGGACTTTCTTGAGAATTCTGATGTCCTGCTCGACCGCCAGATCGATGCATTCGATCCAACTGCTCAGCCGCCTGCTCCAACTGTTGCGTCAGCGCAGCGACGAGTTCATCCTTCTCGTCGAGCTGTAGTTGGAGATCATCGATGGACATGCCGTTCAGCTACCGAGCCATTCACTCATTGAAATACGAATTTAAGGAACTTCATTCCTGGAAGTATCAAGGTCCACCCAAACCGTACGGTTCCACTCTAGTGAGGTGCTTAAGGAACATGGTCAAGGTGAGTTCTTGCTACAAATCTAGCTTGAAGTGACGGCTGCGGATTGATTTGATTGCGATCTCTATCGCATTGACGTGTCAAAATTATCGAATGTAACGATTCTGATATCGAAGTTTCGTCAAAAGTTCATTTCAACTGTTCGAATGAACTGCAATTGACAGAAACTGCAAATGACGACTAAACAGTCAGATTCTCAGGCCTTGCTCTGCCAGTTGTTTTGAGGAATCAGGATTTTGAAGCTTTGGACATCCTACTACCAATCGCTTACAAAAATAACGCAAGTTGTTTTAGCAATTGCGGTTATGCTCATAGCGCACAACCAGCCTGCCTGGTCTGAGGAATGGCCCGACACGTTTACTCAGAATAATTTTCGCGTTCAGTCTCAGGTTTCTACAGAAAAAATCCTGCCTGCTATTCAGGCCTTACCGCAATTACAGGAACAAATCGCGGAAGATCTCGGAATTACAGTCTACGACGAGACAATCGATGTGATGATTTTCTCTTCATCCTATAATTTTCGGAAATACATTCGCCCTCGCATTCCGGAGGCGGCAAATCGTCCTGCCCTGTTTGTGAAAGCTCCCGACCGGCTGTATGTTTTTGTGACTTACTCGCGGAGTTGGGAAACTGATCTACGGCACGAAGTGACTCACGCCACGCTCCACGGCTCCATGCCCTATTTGCCGATTTGGATCGATGAAGGCCTCGCCAAGTACTTTGAAGTCCCTGCGGAACTCAAAGGGCGAAATGATGAGATGTTATCCAATCTCAAATGGAGGCTTCGTTTTCGACAGCCGATCCGCACTCGGGAACTCGAAGAAATGCAAGACTTGACCGATATGCGAACCGAGCATTATCGGGATAGTTGGGCTTGGATCTATTTCTGCCTGAATCACACGCAGGAGAGCCGGGTGTTACTGCAGAATTATCTGAAAGAGATCCAGAACGAAGAGGTCCCCGGCTCCTTTGTAGACCAAATGCTTGGGCTTTTTCCCGACTTACAACAATCTGCGAAAAACTTTTATCAGTAAAGCAGAGAGTCAGAATTCAAAATAGTTCTTCATGTCTTTTATTGGTTAATCATGGATTTCAGGTTAGCCCCGAAAGATTCTTTCGGGGCGGCACAGCCGCAAGAAGCTTGGAGAAATTTCTATCATCAAACTGAAGACCTCTTGTGGACTTCGTCCACCCAGATAGCGGAGCTATCCGGGCTATCCAGTTTCGGTGAGAATATCAATTCATAATCCCGAAGAACCACAAAAAAGAGGGCTCCACTGCAGGAACCCTCTTTTTCATTTGTTGCATAAATGATTTACTTGGAAGCCCGCTTCTTCGCCAGTGACAGACCTTTATTCATCGTATCTGCAAATTCATCGGCATCCATTTTGCAAAGCACATCGAACGCGACAGCCAGAACACGTTTCGTTTCAGCGGCGTTAATCTGAGTTTTGGCGGTGTCTGTCAGTCGGGAAACTTCGTTGTAGAAATCAGCAATTTTCATCGTTTCTCCTCAAAGTAGTTACAGCTGATTCTGACCGCGAGCGGGTCGATGACGTTCAAATCAGCAGTCTGGATTGGTGAGCTAATATCCTGACAAATGAGAAGCATTCGTCAATCCGAGTCTGCGTGGTTTTCACAAACTCACATAAAGTTCTCAGTCTCCAATCTTATTCATCAATACGTTTTAGAGGAGTGATCTCAATGCTTGATGAATATTCCTGCCAGATTTCCTGCAGATTTTTCTCTGAAATTTCGCCATCAAATGTGATCACGAGGTATTTCGAGTTCAGAGAATCTCCCGAGTGGATAACAAATTCTTCGTCCACGACAGGGCAGAAACAAAAGTACGGTTTATTGGGGTGCAGACGGACTTTTTGAGGAGATCGCAAATTCTCAGGATGACTCATGATGACCAGGCCACTACGAGCAGTCGATTTCCCTTCAACGCGATCAACCGGCCCTGAAATGACGACCCATCGAGCCGGTGTATGATTGCCGCTTTCACGGGATTCCTCATGATCGGTTCTCATTTCGCAGCCCGATTGCTCGAACGTTCCCAGCCAGTCGGAACGACCCCGGAATGCAAATCCCCCATAGTGATACTGATTCAGTGTGACAACCTCATTCGAAACATTTTCCTGCTGAGTTCTCAGTTCCCAAATGTTGTATCGTGCATGGGGATGCAACCGCATTTCCCACGTCTCTTTCAGAACTGTCCGTGGACTTTTCTCTGGATCTCTAATGTGATTCAACTCCGCATCAAATCCGGCTGTCAGCGAGCCGGTGAATCGTTTTCTCAAACGCTCATGCAGAACAGTCCCCTCTGATTTGGCCTGATTCCAGAAATCGAACTCCTGTGTGCCGATGGTCGTTTTGACCCAGGCACTAAAAATGCCATGCTGATGATAATGGTCAGCTGGAAAATCATCCGTAAGCACATGGCCAGCCGGCGAGTACACCGGATGCAGATAACCACTTTTCCGATACAGCGAATTGGCTCCAGTCGGAGGTTCATCAATCGTTACGTTGTAAGTCAAAACTGGGCGTTTGCCACACAGAAATTCCAGATTTCCATCCTGCTCTCTATAGTGGAATTCATTTTCTGGAGATGGACTTTTTCGAACGATCTCAAACCGTTTCTCTGTTCTGGCAGCCCAGGGAACGGAAAGAAACACATAAAGTTTATGATTAAAGATTTGAGCGGAGAGTTTGAGATCGGAGTCCAGAGCTCGTAATTCATATTCACCATCCGGAAGGTCGAATTTTATTTCCGACGTCATCAGCAAGTGACCAGCACGAGCATTTTTAGAAAGAATCGTCACTTGCCCGAGAGAATCCTCCGCTTGAACAGAAGAAGTGATCAGAAATGTCAGCAGAAGAAACCGAGATAGAAAAGTCATGGGAATTTCTCCGCTTTCCGTAGTTTAGATGACAGTCCAGTACAGTCATCATGTGTAAGATTTGCATCTTTTCAAGCATTTCCGAACCTGATTTCTCGTTTTGAGAGATCGTCTTGACCGGTCATGTGAAATCAGCTTAGAGTTTGAATCCCTTCACAGCAATTCCCTCGCGGAATTCCTACCTGAGAATCCTCTTCTCATTATTTTAGTCAGGTTCATCGTATGCGCCTTTTCCAGCTCGCCTCCCGGCAGATGGTCACGGTTAGTCCTGGTCATTCTCGAACAAAGTCCGTCCAGGTCATTGTGTCCACGTTCATGATCTTCGCTCTTGCGCTCAGCTGCGGCTGTGCGAACATGACCGAAAAGAGAACGATCACCGCTTTCCAGGAAGGTCTTCAAGCGGGCGATGTGGTCGCCCTGCGTGAAAAGGCGAGTGACAATTTTGAACAGCACGCTTTGCGTCACCCAAAATCCAACGATTCACTGGAACAACTCAAACTCCCGGATGGAGAATTTGAAATCCTGAATGTGGAAGATGTCACCAAAACGGATAAGAAAGTGACCATCGGATTTGGCGAAGATAATCGCCGTAAAATCCAATATCGTCTCGTCAAAAATGAAGTGACAAAAAAATGGGAAGTCGATGACATTTACCTGCGGCAGCGCTCTGGTGAAAAAACAATCACGATGCCAGTCACCGAACAGATGAATGTTCTGCTTTCCTCACGAGAATTCTACGAAGCGTGGCAGGGAAGCAACCGCGAACAGGCCCTGTCCTATTGCGATGACAAACTGGCAGCCGCCCTTGCAAAATTACCACCCAGCGTCCTGGCCAGTCAGGTGACTCGCATCGTTGGTAAAAGCGACAATGCGACCAAATATCGACCGGAAGTGCATATCAGTGGAGACCGCGCCTTCGTGAAATTGAATCGGCCCCACGGCAAGATGGAAGTCTCGCTCATCAAAACGAATGACAAGTGGTTGGTGAACGATTTAGGTTTAGACTCACGGGACTCTGAATACAATATCGTCTCGCTTTTGAAAACAGCCACCATTGCAAATCAGGCCATCGTCTTTCTGGATGCCTGGAAAGCCAATGACAGAGCAACCGTCAAAGAAGTGACCGATAAACGCTTCTACGATGCAGGTCTGGAAACGGCTGAGTTTCAGGATATGGCCATGCCAAGTTCAATCGATATCGATTCCTTCGTCGAAGTAAAAATGCTGGAAGAACGAGCCGATGTCGTTTTGAACGGCCCCGATCGAACAATCCGCATGACACTGAAAAATCTGGAAGACGCCGACAATGAATTCCGGGTCGCTGAAGTCATTTTATACGATGTGAAACAGGACCAGACTCTCTCGCTCACCTCAGCTCTTTCTGCTCGTCCGGTCGCGATGCACTTTGTTCAATCGTTGCAGGAACGCGATAAGAAGATGCTGCAGTTCGGCTCCACACGTGATCTGCACGAAAAAACCTGGAATCGAGCCTCAACCCAAACGCTTTCTATTGTACCCATGCCGTTTGCCGATCTGACAAATGTCAAAGTCGAAGAAACTCAGTTCCTGGGAAGTGTCACGCACATCCACATGAAGTCAGATACCGAAAAATTCACGGTGGTTCTGCACGATATCAACGGCAAAGTTCTGGTTGATGACTTGCTCGTTCATAGTCAAAAACCGGGAGATGCTTCGAACAAATCTTTGAAAGATCACCTCGGCCCCATAATTCCCGTTTATGAACTTGCATCAAACATTCACCATAACCAAACCAATTCGACGCTCCGGCTCGTCACCGATGATTTTTATGATCGCGTCTTTTCTCTTTCTAAAACAATGCCCCCGAGTGCGTACGAATTCCTGAAATTCGTATCCCAGGGAAATCCAAAAGTCGAGAAAGTCGATGCGGAAGCCGCTAACAATTTGAAAGCCTTGCCGACAGGTCAATCGATTGTCGCACGGCACGTCACTGCGGAGAATGAAACCATTGTCAAATTTGAATCCCCAACCGCAACCATGCTGGTGACATTGCACATCGAACAGGGACTTCTGCGAGTCGATGATGCGATTGTCTCAGAACGAAATTCGGAAATCGCGAAACGCTTGAAACAGTCAATGCGAATGGATCTGGCCTCGGCGAGAACTCAAAATATGATCCAAACCGTCAGCGGTGAAATTAGAACATTGCCCGACGAAAAAACACCGATGCAAAAACTTCAGGTATCACAAACTCCGCTCAAGCAGTTGACTCCATCTCCTGCACAGCAGGATCAGAATATCGTCACTGCCTACTATGAAGAATCGAATGCTCCTCAACCATCAGCAGTGAAAACAACAAGTGCTCAGGTGCCCCAGGAAATGAATCTCAGTTGTCAGGATTGCCAACCAGTTCCAACTGAAGAAATCACTGGCTCACTGACTCCACAACCGGAATATCTCCTGCTGCAACCGATTCCTACCGAATAAATTATATAACTGAAAAGTAGGACAGGCTTCCAGCCTGTCTCATTCGAGCCTCATCCTCTTTCGATTCTTAAAATCTGAAGAAACAGTAGGGTGCGTTTAAACGCACCTGTCTATGATTGTTATTGCACGAGAATAAACAAGCCCCGTCTAATTCGAAGACAGTGAAAGGTGCGTCGAGACGCACCCTACTGTTCTCACTCTTACTCTGAAAACTCGTCTGGCATGCGACCGACATCAACAATGCTGCAGGCTTGAATCACATTAATCCCCATCGCCCGCGCCTGTTCCATCAGCTCTGGACTTTCACTTCCCGGATTGAACCAGACTTCCTTTGCTTTGGCAGCCTGAATTTCAGGAAGCAGCTTCAGTCCTATTGCAGGCGGCAGATAAACACTGATGCGATCCAGCTCTTGAGAAGGGACTTCTGAAAGAGATGCATAACATGTCAGTCCTTCGATCTGGTTTGCTTTTGGATTGATCGGATACACCTCATAACCCTCGGTCAAATGGGCTCGGACGGATTTATTTCCGTACTTGCTTCGATCCTGACTTGCACCAAGAATAGCCACCGTTTGCTTCTTTTCCATTTTCAATCTCTTCTTCATTTGACAACATAGTCCGTTACGCTTGATCGTTTACAGTCAGACAGGATATCGTTTGTTATCGAATGTATCGAGGTTCCAATTGAAGAATCCAGGATGGGGATTGGCTGTGAGCCGCAATCGAAGCGATCGCTTTCAGAGACGGATGGAGTTTGACTATGGAAATCCATGTGCAGCACTCAAGCGAAGCTGACACTTCGCGCGCATTGGATGAACTCGTAACGCAGTTGAAAATTAAACTGAATGGTCAAACACCACGCTTCGGTTTTCTGTTTGTCACGCATCATCATGAAGACCATTTTTCGACGCTCTCTGGTTCACTCCAGGAAAAACTCGGCTGTCAGGATTTTCTGGGCTGCACAACAGAAGCCATTATTGCCGAGAAACAGGAGCATGAAAATACGCCCGGTATTGTCGTCTGGCTGATGAGTGATACCGATGCTGAAATCGAGGGATTTCATCTCCAATTTGAGCGGGATCAGAATCATGAGCGGATTGAATGTTATGGACATCCGCTTGTGAACTCTCTATCAGAACGCCCCTATGGCGCCGTGTTCCTGTTCTGCGAACCTTATTCCTCATCACCACATGTAGCCTTGCCACAATTAACGGATGGTCTCAGTGGCATCCCGATCTTCGGTGGCGTAGCCAGTGGTGGAGTCGGACCGGGTGAAAGTTGCCTCTTCCTCAATGGTGAGAAAATCGATCACGGAGCTGTCGGCATCGTCTATCGAGGCGACCATCGGATTCGACCAATCGTCTCCCAGGGCTGCCGTCCAATTGGGCATACGTTTGTCGTCACAAAATCAGAAAAGAATATCGTTTACGAACTTGGCGGCCGGCCAGCGATGGCTCAGTTCCGGGAAATGTTCGAAGACCTGACCGAGGTTGATCAGGAACTTGTCCGACAAGGCCCTTTTTTTGGTGTAGTCACGAATGAATACAAAGGCGAATTCCAGCGAGGCGATTTCCTGGTCTCGGGAGTTCTCGGAAGCGATCCCGAATCCGGAGCAATCGCGGTCAGTCAACCAGTTCGCGTGGGACGAACCGTTCAATTTCATGTCCGTGATGCAATCACTGCCGATGAAGACCTTAAGTTAATGATTGAACAGGACCGGAAACTGAACAAAGAAAAAGTCAAAGGCGTCTTACTCTTCGACTGCAATGGCCGAGGCGAAGGTCTCTTTGGGCATTCTCATCACGACGTCAGTGCTATCCAGAAAGCCTACGGCCCCACTCCTTTAGCCGGTTGCTATGCCCAGGGAGAAATTGGCCCATTAGGTGAAAACAGCCACGTGCACGGCTTCACCGCCAGCATCGCTTTGTTTGAACAATAAGCAGACTTCAATGGGCTATTGAATGATGCATTCATCAGTTCAATCCTGTTGGGAAAATCAATCAGCGACAATTCAATCTTCTGAGATGGATGACTTATCGACTTCCAGAAAGTGATCTTCAAGATTCACTTGATGCACATAAGGCGCACGCATCAGAACAGCATCGCGAGTCATCATCTGGGCCAGCCAGCGACGGTGTGCGGTCCATCTGGAGAGTGTGCGTAAGCCATAGCCATACCAGTTCGGCTGGTTCAATTGTGCCTGCACGTTCTCGGAAATTCGAGTGAGTGTGGCAGGCAAAATATTCGGCTCGGGTCCTAAATGGATGATCGAGTCGATCCCCATTTCCAGAATGGCATGCACACACTTCCAGAGTTGCTGGGGATGATCGACCCAGTCGGTTATTAACTGTCGCGAGTTGTGGCCATTATAACCGATATCGCCGGTGACACAGGAGAGAATCGGATAAGCAGGCAGTTCCGTGCAGCAGGAGGAAGTCTGCAACATGACCGCTGCTCGATCTCGTAGATGTTTCTGCAGTACGATCGGCGTATGCAATGGGGGCCAATGATTCGGATTCTTACGCAGATGCGTTGTCTTGGGAAATTCTTCCTGCATGGTTTCCTTGAAACGATCGACAGTATCCCCCTCTCCCATTAACAACACGGTATTGGGAGCCAGGTAAGTCGAAATCGCTATCACCCCATTTCCCTGACAGGTGATCGCTTCACACTGTTGACGGATCAATTCCAGATCGAGTTCCGGGCCGCGGGAAAAGAGAACCCCCATCGTCACATTCGGTGCCAGGACTGCTGCATCTTTTGAAAGTTCCAGCACGGGTCCCATCGCGTGTTCATAGTCGAACAGACCACTCACAATCGTCGCCGTAATTTCTCCCAGGCTGTATCCCGTGAGAACGCGAATCTGTTTGCTGCGATTCCCTAGAACTTCCAGCATCGCGTCCCAATGCGCCAGCTCGACTGCGACAATCATCGCCAGATCCTGCGAGTAAGTCTCAAGATCAGAAGGCCGGTTCTCTTCCAGATCTTTCTGCAACGTTGTTTTGATTCCCAGGACATCAAAGCAGAGGGCATCGGCCTGCTGGAGGCGATCATGCAGCAGTGGTCCCAGCAGAGAATGTTTCAGCAGAGCCGCAGTTTGACCTGCATTAGTGATGTTATATCCGCGAAAGGAGACCGCGACTCGACTGGCTTGAGTGATCTCAGGAAAGTATTTCGGGAGCGCCATGGACGAAGCGTCCTTATTGATATGTGTGGAGTCATCTGCAAGTCATTATCATGCATGGTACTTGATCTACAGGCATAAAAAAATCGATCGAGATAGGATCCATCCCTCTCGATCGAGCACGTGCAGGAATGATCAATGATCAGACCTGCCCTCAAAGGCTGGAATCCTTTCCGGCCCTGTTCCACGAAGCCCGGTAAGGCAGCGGGAAATATACCGAACGAGCTAAATCGCTCGAACTGAGGTGTTTTTCGATGTGTTTCTCAAATTGCCTGAATCGCTAAGACTCGTCTTCCTTTATTGTTTCTCCAAAGCCTGCATCGCTGCAGCGGTCAGAGAGTCGAATTCATCCGCATGGCTGGCCAGCAGCCCTTCCCAGCGGCTTGTTTCCCAGATTTCCGCATGATCCCGCACACCAACCAGAGTCGTCTGACTGTCCAATCCTGCAAACGCAACGAGCCTGGCAGGCAGACGAATACGCCCCTGTTTGTCGGGTTCAAGGCATTCAGCCTGGGAATAAAACATCCGTAGATAATTACGGACATCAGATTGAGCAGAGGAAAGTTTCGTAAGGCGATCTGCCAGTTCCTGGAAGGATTTTGCGGAATACAACGCAATACATCGATCGTTTCCGGGAGCGGCATAGAGGGTCGTTTCGGTGTCTGAAAGGATTTGGTCTCGAACAGGTTTGGGTAGCGCAAGTCGATGCTTGTCATCGAGCGATCGCTCGAAAGTTCCAGTTAAAGGCATCTCCCCACTTCTCCCCACTTCTCACCAATTGGCACCAATTTACCCTCCTATTCTCCAACGTCAAGATAAGCCTTGCAGGATTGCCAAAAGTCATCATTGAAAATTGCCTTAGATGCTTACCATGTAATCAGTTACGGATTTCTTATTTTCAAATTTTGCGAACATAGGAACAGTGTATTCGTGTATATCAATCGAATTGGGGTCTGCTGATTTTCACACCCCACAGTCCCGCACCCATGTCACTGAATTAGGAGCCTCAGCCCTATATTTTGGGAGGAAATGATCAACCCGGATGAGTCCGGCGTATTTCGCCAAAAAGCGTGGGGAATTGTGGGGGAGGAATTGCGTTTTGGGTGGCGAGCGGCGAGGTTGGAATTGAAAATCAGTCGAAGATCTGCGAATTGTAGACACTCATTCAATTTCATTCTGATCGCAGCTTCCCGATCCAGACGGCGTGACATTCCGGTGTAATCAGCTATTATTCTCAGTACACGTCTCAACTGATTACCGTTCACCTGATGATCTCGAAGGATTCGCAATGAGGTATCTGCTGACCGTTTCACTATTCCTGGGCTGCACTCTGTCCCAGTCCCTTCTCCTGCATTCCACCATGGCTGCTGAATTGAATTACCCAAAAACGAAAAAAGGCGATCAAACCGACATCTATCACGGCAAAGAAGTCGCCGACCCCTATCGCTGGCTGGAAGATGACGTTCGTGAATCAGACGAAGTCAAAGCCTGGGTCGAAGCAGAAAATAAAGTGACCGACGCCTATCTGTCCCAGATTCCTGCTCGTGACGAAATCGAAAAGGAAATGACGGAACTCTGGGACTATGCAAAATACTCTGCTCCCAGCAAGCATGGCGGTCGGTATTACTTCCAGAAAAACGACGGCCTGCAGAATCAAGCCGTGCTCTACATGATGGAGAACCTGGATGACGAACCGGAACTCTTAATTGACCCGAACACCTGGTCGGAAGATGGCACAGTCGCTCTAGATGGCATGGCTTTCAGTGAAGACGGAAAATACCTCGCCTACGGCATCCAGGAAGCCGGTTCCGACTGGCGAACCTGGCGAATTATGGAGATCGCCACCAAAGAACTCCTGCCGGAAAAACTGGACTGGCTGAAATTCACTTCAGCGGAGTGGACCCCCGACAGCAAAGGCTTTTTCTATGGCCGATTCGCTGCACCGAAAGAAGGCGAAGCCTTCCAAAGCCTGAATCTCAACCATAAACTCTACTATCACCGCGTCGGTACCCCGCAAAGTGAAGACGTTCTGGTTTACGAACGTCCCGATCAACCCGAGTGGGGTTTCGGACCAGCCGTCACCGACGATGGACGCTATCTTGTCATCACCGTCTGGAAGGGAACCGCCGATAAGTATCGCGTTTTCGTGAAAGACCTCACCGAACCTTACGGCATCCCCGTTCCACTGATTGATCATTTCGAAAACGAGTACACCTTTCTCGGAAATGATGGTTCCCACTTTTACTTCAAAACCGACCTAGAAGCTCCGAATAAACGAATAATTGCAATCGACATCCGCAATCCTTCTCCGGAAAACTACAAGGAAATCCTTCCCGAAGGTTCAGAACCAATTGAGTCGATCAATCTGATCGCCAATCAGTTTGTCGTCAGTTCCCTGAAAGATGTCAAAACCGAAGTCAAAATGTATGGCCTGGATGGTCAATTTATTCGAGAAGTGAAGTTCCCGGGCATTGGTACTGCATCCGGTTTCAGTGGCGAACGAAATGAGATTGAAACCTTCTACTCCTTTGCCAGCTTCACCACCCCGCCCAGCATTTACCACTACAATATGATCACCGGCGAGAGCAAACTGTTCCGTCGGTCTGAAATCGACTTTGATGAAACCCAGTACGAACTCAAGCAGGTCTTCTTTAAGAGCAAAGATGGTACGAAAGTTCCCCTCTTTATTGCACATAAAAAAGGCCTGGAACTGGATGGCAATAATCCGACACTCCTCTACGCCTATGGGGGATTTAACATCTCGCTGACACCGTACTTCTCCATCAGTCGTGCCCAATGGCTGAAAATGGGGGGCGTCTATTGCGTCGCCAACCTGCGTGGTGGAGGCGAATACGGCGAAGACTGGCATCAGGGCGGAATGCTTCACAATAAGCAGAATGTCTTCGATGACTTTATCGGAGCAGCCGAGTGGTTAATTGATAACAAGTATACCAGCAGAGAGAAACTCGCCATTCAAGGCGGCAGTAACGGCGGACTACTTGTCGGTGCCTGCATGACTCAACGCCCCGATCTTTATGCCGCCTGCCTGCCAGCAGTCGGTGTGATGGACATGTTGAGATTCCAAAAATTCACAGCCGGGCGTTACTGGGTCGATGAATACGGCTCCTCCGATAATCCCGAGCAGTTCGAAACCCTCCTCAAATATTCGCCCTATCATCAATTGAAACCGGGAACAAAATATCCCGCAACAATGGTGACAACAGCCGATACCGACGACCGCGTCGTCCCCGGTCACAGTTTCAAATTCGCTGCTCGTCTGCAGGAATGCAATGCGAGTGACGAACCTGTACTGATCCGCATCGAAACCAAAGCCGGCCACGGTTCCGGCAAGCCAACTTCAAAAATCATTGAAGAATTAGCCGACGTCTACGCGTTTCTGGTGAAAGAACTCGGAATGGAGTACAAATAAGAACATTGTACAAGCACGAAGCGCAAGCGAGTGTGTTCCGGAAATTTGGCGTTTTACTCACTCTCTTGCGCTTCGTGCTTGTATCTTAACTGAGTAGGTAAATGTTGCCATTAAACAGTAACACACTTTTTTGAGCCCATAATATTGTTCAGGCAGGAGCCTGACCTTTTCTTTTCATGGATGATCTTCGCAACTCACCAATTTTATTTCTTTGGTGTCAGATTAACGGAATCCATGGAATACAATTTCGCTCCAATTTTTCAGGCATCTGCGACCGCGATCTATTTCGCTCTTGCAGCGACGGCAGTCTTTGGGGTTTTTCAAGTCATTCTGCTGGCTCGGAAAATCGCTGAAAAACGGATGTCTGTCCCTGCGACCGATCAATTTCGAGAGCAGGTCCAGGCAATGATCCTGAAAAAGGACTGGCAGGGAATTGCTCAACTGTGCGATTCCCCTGAGTACTGGTCCCGTGCGGTTCCTCAAATGGTCCTCATTGCCATCGAACAGATTGACCGCCCTCCTGCAAAACTCCGTCAAATTCTGGCAGGACGTTTTGAACGGGATGTCCTGGCTGACCTCGAATACAGTTCGTCCTGGATCAACACCATCGTAAAATCAGCCCCGATGCTCGGTTTGCTTGGGACGGTCAGTGGGATGATTCAGGCGTTTGCAAAAATCGCTGATACCCAGAAAACCGGGGGGGATCCCTCCGCACTGGCTGGAGAAATCAGCTTTGCACTTTTCACCACAGCTCTAGGCCTGGCAGTGGCAATCCCACTGGTCATTGCAGGAGCCTTTTTGCATATCCGGATGGGAAAACTGCAGGATCATGTGCAGTCAGAATTAAGCTGGTTCCTGGATGAACTCGATGCTGTGCGCTCTTGAGACTGCGAAAGTCATTTCAGCGATTTTCAAGAACTTCAGCCCGTTTTTTCGTACTGGATTGCGAACCTGTCCAGAAATCGAATAATGTAGATAGTTCAGTGATGTTTCCATCACGCGAATCTCACTTCACACTTTCCGAGTGATCTCAATTATATGACCTCACTCGTAATCCTCGATATGAGTTAAACAATGACACACTGTTGGCATTTCTGCACCAAGCTCAAAGGAAGCATTTCCACAATCTTGATGGGAATCTTCTGCGTATTGATTCTGAATGTGATCTGTATCAATTCCACAACCGCTGCTGAACCCTACCTGAAATTTCTGGAAGGTTTGAGGGAGCGGCAATATTATGACACCGCCATGGTGTACCTCCAAACGCTCGAAGAACGTCCCGATGTTCCTCAGGACATCAAGCAGATTCTCCCTTACGAGCGAGCACTGACATTACTGGCCAGTTCCGCTTATGTGCAAAGTCCGGAAGCTCAAACCGAACAACTCGATCAGGCCCAGGCATTTCTGGAAAAGTTCCTCAAAGACACTCCTCAGCATGAACTGGCTGCTCGTGCCAATACCGAGTTGGCCAACATCATGCTTGGCAAGGCTCGTGTCTTGATCTGGCAATCCCAGTCTCCTTCCAACATCGAGAATCGCGCCAAATTCCAGCAGGATGCTCGAGCATTGATAACGTCTGGCCGAGCAATTTATCAGAAAGCTCTCGATTCCTACAAAATGCTCTGGGAAAGCTTCGGGGTCTTTATTCCCGAAGACGAAAAAGAAAAACGGGCACAGCGAGAAACTGCTGAAGGCTTATATATGCGGGCTCAACTCGACTTGGCCACCTGCACCTATGAAGAAGCCCAAACCTACGATAAAGGGTCGGAAAAATTCCTGGAACTGCTCCGCAAAGCCTCTCTCGAATTTGAAGATGTTCACACGAAGTATCGCAGTCAATATGCCGGTTTGTTTGCACGAACAATGCAGGGCAAATGCTTTGAAGAACAGGATGATATCCGCAAAGCAATCGGGATCTACGATGAACTGCTCGGTCATCCCGGTAACTCTGCCGGCCTCAAACGACTGCAAAGTCAGGTGCGACATTTCCGCCTGATCTGCCTGAATCATGAGACTCGTAAAGACTATCAACTGGTCATCATGGAAGCCGATGAATGGCTCAAAGCGAATCGGGCTTTTTCCCGTTCGACAACAGGCCTGGGAATTCGCTGGGAAATGGCCCAGGCTCAGGAAAAACTGGCAATGGATCGCACGACTGTCGAATCCGACAAAACTCGACTTCTTCGCCAGGCCCTCGAAAATGCCCGCGAAATCAATAAGTATGCCGGCCCTTATAAAGACGTCTCCAACAGCATGATACAACGTGTGCTGGTTGCCTTGGATCGTGAACCGGGCGACCCCAAAGATTTCGATTCCGCATTCGGAACAGCCAACAGCCTGCTCGAACAGATCGGCAAGCTTCGGGAACAACTCAAAGCCGCTGAAAAGACCGGCAACAAAGAAGAAATCGCCAAAGTCGAAGGAGAATTGCAGGCCGTTTTAAGTGAGACCGAACGACTGTATCGTCTCGCACTGAATCTGGTCACTCCAGCCGTCGACATCTCACAAATCAATGCGACTCGATACCGCCTCGCCTACATGTTCTACCTGCAGCGAAAAAGTTTCGAAACAGCAGTCGTGGGAGATTACGTCGCCTCCCGGGCGATGAATTCCGATCCAACGATGGCGCTCGATGGTGCTTATCTGGCAATGGCGGGTTTGATGCAAGCCGTCAACGATGCCCCCAAAGATCAGAAAAAAGCAATCCTCAACATGATGGTCGAGACCTGCGAAGGGATCGCCACAAACTGGCCAAATTCCGACCGGGCCACCGATGCCCGCATGGAAATGGGGCGTATCTATCGCCTGTATGAAGAACCACTCGAAGCCGCAAAATGGTATTCGCAAGTCCCCGATACCGTACCACAGTACGCAACCGCTCAACTCGAAGCCGGTCAGGCGTACTGGAATGCATATCTCAACGCGATCGTTAAAGAAAACAGCGAAGCGACTCCACAGGAGTTGAAAGAGTGGCAGAATCAGGCCGCCAAATTCCTGGCCAGTGGAATTGCCGAGCGACAAAAAGGGCTTCCGGAAAATCGTGAATCTCCACCAGAGTTGATTCGTGCCAAAGTCTCACTCTCTCAAATCGAAATTATGCGCGGAAACGACGCCAAAGCGGTCGAGTATCTGACAGTCGAACCACATTCAGTCGTGAAAGCCGTCGCCGTGGAAGAAGGCAAGCCACGACCGAAAGAAGAGTCCAACGTCAAAAGCACGACCTTTGCCAGTTTTGCTTTTCAGCAACTGCTGCGAGCCTACATCGGCACAAAACAACTCGATAAAGCCGAAGAAGCCCGTTCTCAACTCGAGAAAGTTGCCGGACAATCCGGTGGCGAAGCGCTGACAGCCGTCTACGTGGAACTCGGTCGGGAGTTGCAAAACGAACTCGAACGACTGCGAAAACAGGGGGATCAGAAACGACTGGCCGATGTCCGGAGCGGATTTGAATCCTTCCTGACCACATTATTCAATCGAAAAAGCGGTCAGAATTACAGTTCTCTGATCTGGATTGCCGAAACCTATTTCGGACTGGCTGAAGGGACTTCCGAGGAACCTCAAAAAGCGAAACAGTATTACGCTTCCGCTTCCAAAACCTATCAGGAAATTATTAATCGGGGGAAAAACGATACAAAATTTATCGATCCCGCTCGTCTCACGGGGGTCCGCTTGCGTCTTGTGAACTGCCAGATCGAAGAAGGGGATTTTTCTTCAGCTGAGGAAAATGTCAAAATCGTCCTCGCAGAGAACCCCAAAGCTCTTGATGCCCAAATCGCAGCCGCGGATGTCTATCAGGCTTGGGGAAATGCGGATGGTGAACCCGAAAAATTCCTCACTGCCGTTCGTGGCAAAGAAGAAGACGGAGCTTCCATCTGGGGTTGGGGCAACATCGGCAAACGCCTGCTCATGATTATCGATGGAGGATCTGCTCCACCCGAATACATCGAGAGAAATCGGGAGGTGCAATACCATCTGGCACAAAGTCGAGTTCAATATGCCGACTTTGCCTCTGCCGAAAAAGACAGGTTGGAACAACTCGAACGTGCCAAGGCTGATATCATTACATTTGCCCGGCTGAGTCCGGATCTCGTCGATACCCCCTGGTGGGAAAAGTTTGATGAGCTCTTTCAGCAGGCCCAAACGAATCTGGGGCAGGTCGCTGTTCCTCTGGAAAAGCCAGATCCCCAAAGTCTGCTGGCCCAGGGAAACAATACAAAAAGCAATTACGATTCCGGCGAAGCCAATGCTATTCCAGTCGTCGCCGATAAGCCTCCCGCAAAACCACCGGAACCACAAAGCCAGTTGGGCAACTACATTCTGATGGGCGTTGTCGGCTTATTTGGCCTCGGAATTATCGGCTACACCTTGAAGTCGAGCAAAAAACCAGTTCGTCGTTCAACTGCGGAAATGGTGGCAACCATGCCGAAAACGATGGAAGAACCGCGTCGCAAATCCAAATCAACGGATCCTGCATCCGCTGAACCACCACGAAAAAGCAAACCGAATGATCAACCAGTCGATCCTCAATTAGCCGCCAAAAAAGCCGCCGCGAAGAAAGCCGCCGCTCAAAAGGCAGCTGCCCAACAAAAAGCAGATCCAACGGCAGGAAAAACGCGGCCTGCTGGCGAACAACCTCGCAAACGCAAATTGACACCTGAAGAAGCGGCCAAACTCAAGGCTCGAAAAAGACCACCCACTGCAGAATAATTCTGAACTCAAATGCGACTCGTCGCATCTTCATTCCTTGTGAACACTGACTGGTGCCTTGAATGGCACCCCAATATATGACGGAGAATCTCGTGAGAGTTGATCGTTCCATTTTAATGTTATTGCTCGCCTCAATGGCAAACCTCTGCCTGACGACGAATGCGATGGCGATAGACATCATCACCCGCAAAAGTCAGGAAAATCGTATTTCCGGTGAAGTCACTTCGATCTCCAAAACAGCGATCAAAGTGAAACAGCAAACCGGAGCCGAAATCGAAATTCCGGCCAACGATATCGACCTGATCGAATGGGATGCCGCTCCGGCAACATTAAAAGCTGCCATCGGCCAGGAAGCTAATGGCAATTACGATGCTGCAATTTCCAGCCTGCAAACGGTTCTGGATGGCTTGCCCGTCACCGCAACAAATGTCCGAACCGATGTGCAATTCTTTATTGCCCGTGCACTCGCCAAAGCCGCCCTGGCCGATTCCGCTCGCATGCCCGAAGCCATCGCCCGGATGAAAGCCTTTACCGATGGCAACATTACCAGTTTTCGCTATTACGAAGCAATGGATTATCTGGGACGCCTCTATCTGGCGACATACGATTACACTCAGGCCGAAGCTGCCTTCACTTCAGTAGAAAACTCTCCTTTCGACGACTGGAAACTCTCTGCTCAATCCTCAAAAGCCCGAGTCATGCTGGCTCAAAATCAGGTTGATCAAGCATTATCGGCTTTCGATGCCGTATTAAAAGCTCCCGCCAAAGACGAATCCTCTAAACAGCGACAACTCGAAGCCAAACTGGGGAAAGCAAAATGCCTGAATATCAAAAATCAGTATGATCAGGCCCTCAAACTCCTGGCAGAAGTCATTTCTAATGCTCAGGAATCCGATTCCCGTCTGCAGGGAGAAGCTCAGGTTTTAAGAGGGACGGCTCTGTTAGGACAAGGCAAAACTCAGGAAGCCATTCTGGCCTACCTGCTCGTTGATATTCTTTTTTCAGGTCAACAGGATTATCACGCCGAAGCCTTGTACAATCTGGCTAAACTCTGGCCATCAGTAGGCCAGCCCGGCCGTGCAGAGGAAGCTCGTGCAAATCTGGAAACAAAATATCCGAATAGTCCCTGGACTAAAAAACTCTCCGGCGTTTAAAGTCAGCAATTTGGCTCAAACAGATAAGATTATCAGTCTGGCCAGTTGCTTCTCGATACCCGGTTCGTCATTATTGGAACTTAACATTTTTCATGTGAACAGAAGCTCTTTTGGCTCTCTGTCTATTGAAGATCGCTAAAAAAAGCTATTGGTTTGGAGAACACCCACGTGAAGTTGACGCATTCAGATTCTAAATCGCGCCCACACATTGCCCTGTTATGTGTTTTGAGCCTTGTCTTTTGTTTTGGTCTGCAGGTGATGGGACCTGCCAGCCTCACTTCAACGGCCTATGCTCAGGATGAAGAACCAGCCGCTGAACCCGCTGCAGAGCCTGCCCCCGCGGCTGATTCCTCTGCCAGCGATGCTCCCGAACAGAAAAGCTTCCTCATCTGGATGATTGAAGCCTCCGGTATTTTCGGGGGAATTCTGTTGATCCTCTCCATCGTCATGATGGCCTTAATCATGACTAACGTCATGCAGGTCAAACGGGATGTTTTCGTGCCTCAGGATTTCGTCGATGAATTCCAGGGAAAACTCGATGCCAAAGATTACAAAGGGGCTTACGACCTTTCCAAAGCCGACGATTCCCTGATTGCCCGCATCCTGGCCGTCGGTATGAGCCGTCTTGATCGCGGTTACGATGCCGCCATGGAAGGCATGCAGGAACTCGGCGAAGAAGAAAACATGACCTACGAGCACAAGCTCAGTTATCTGGCTTTGATTTCTTCAGTCGCCCCGATGATCGGGCTGATGGGTACCGTTTACGGGATGATTCTCTCCTTCCAGAAAATCGCCACCGCGACCGTCGCTCCTAAGCCGAGCGAACTAGCCGACGGGATTTCAACCGCTCTGTTCACAACACTCGAAGGACTGGCCGTCGCGATTCCAGCCATGGTCGCCTACAGCATTCTGCGAAACCGGGTTGCCCGTTATATGCTCGAAGTTGGAATGATCAGTGAAGGATTGATGAGCCGTCTGCCAATCAGCAAACAACCAACACCACCTGCAGCTTAATGCATTTTAAATGCAGTATGCCTTCGCATGTGCGATTATTGATCTAAATCGTTGTATTTGCTCTGTCCGAACGCGTAAAACTGATTTTAGGAATGGTCTAATCCATATCGGAAACATTCCCATTCATAATTTGACTTCCTGAGAGACGTCATGAGATATAAAAAAACAGCCTCAACGGTCCTGGAACCAGACATGACACCGATGATCGATGTCGTGTTCCAGTTGATCGCCTTTTTCATGCTCGTGACGAATTTCGAGCAGACTCAAGCCGATGAACGTGTCAAACTTCCTAGCGACCAGCTGGCCCGTCCCCCCGAAGCGGCTCGGGATAAAGTCCTGGTCGTTAACATCGGTTTTAACCGCAACAAACAGGGGGAAAAGACCGATCCTGAAGCCTACATCTTTGAGGGAGATGAACTGATTCCCGTTCTCGATTATGGACGCCGTCTCCTGGAAGAAAAACGGGTTGCTCAAGCCCTCTATGGGCCTGAGGGAAATCAGGAGATGACCATTGAAATTCGAGCGGACTCAGAAACTCCAACAGGTCTTATTCAGGAATTGATCAAACTGTCCCAGGAGAATGGATTTGAGAAATTCTCACTCCGGGCCAAACAACTTGTGAAATAACTCACCTCGAATGTATTTCGATCTCTATCTCACTCAACTGAGTGTCAGGTTTGAATCATGAAGCTGCGAAGTTCAAGAGTCTCAGCAACGAAAATTGAAGCACAGATGGCGCCGATGATCGATGTCGTCTTTCAGCTGCTGATCTTCTTCATGTTGACTTTGAAAATCATCCCGCTCGAAGGGGACTTCAATATCAACATGCCCCTGGGGCAACAGGCCACCGATTCACCAGACATTGATATTCCGCCTATCAAAGTCCGTTTGACGGCCAATCCCGATGGAACTCTTGCCGGCGTTACCATGAGACAGGTTTCTCTCGGAAATGACAATCTCGCCTTTGACCGCTTAAATGCAGAAGTTGGTAACCTGGTCGGACGTCGGGACAATCCTTTTCTGGATGATCTCGAAGTCGAAATCGATGCCGACTACAACCTGCATTACAGGCATGTCATTTCCGCGGTTTCCGCCTGCACCGGCTACGTCAATCCGCAGAATGGCAATGTCATCCGGTATGTCGAAAAAGTCAAATTCGCCCCCCCTCGCCGCCCCGGCACATAAAATTGGATATCATGACAGGTCGCTTTTCAGAGCATTGGTGTTACAATTCCTTCGCGGATCGTTAAACACAAAATGTTACTTTAGACCTGTTCGTAATAGTAGCCATCATGATCTTCGTTCTCGATAATTACGATTCCTTCACCTACAACCTCGTCCAACGGTTGGGGGAAATCGATCCTTCACTCGATATCGTTGTAAAGCGAAACGATCAGACGAGCCTCGAAGAAATCGCAAAATTCAATCCCGAACGCATCATCATTTCGCCCGGCCCCTGCACACCAAAAGAAGCCGGGCTTTCCTGCGAGATCATTCGTGAATTCGGCCCGAAATTGCCACTATTGGGTGTTTGCCTGGGGCATCAGTCGATTGCTGATGTTTACGGAGCGAAAGTCGTGCGCGCAGATCGACTTATGCATGGCAAAGTCTCGCGCATCCGCCACGATGAACAGGGCGTTTTTGCCGGCATCGAAAACCCGAGTATCGCCACACGCTATCACAGCTTGATTGTCCCTCAGGAATCACTCCCCGACTGTTTAATCCCCACCGCCTGGTCCGCCGACGAAGATTACCCGGCTGAACTCATGGGCCTGCGTCATCGCGACTTTCCCATTCACGGGGTCCAGTTTCACCCGGAAAGTTTTCTCACCGAAGCCGGCACAGTGCTGTTGAAAAACTTTCTGGATCTGGTTGCGTGACCCTCGGAAAAATACAAGCACGAGATGGTTTCAAGCAGTCTTTTCATTCATGGATTTTTATGGTTAATCGTGGTTTTCAGGATAGCCCCGAAAGATTCTTTCGGGGCGGCGCAGCCGCAAGAGTCCTGTGATACGCTTTCAAATTTGAAATGGTGCTAAGTCATTACTCAATCGTTAGTAATAATTGTTTTGATTTCGAAGAAATAATAACTTCACGCAAAGGCGCAAAGCCGCAAAGAATTTTCTAAGACATCAATATGAATCTCTTTGCGGCTTTGAGCCTTTGCGTGATTCTTCCTTCCTTCATGTGAGTTATTCATTTCAGGTAAAATACCCTGAAGAGCCCTATGCATAGGCAATAACTCTTTTTGCATTGGTGAGGACAAAATGAAATATTCTCGACGGAATCTATCATTAGCATGCTTAACACTCGTATTATTTTCTTCAGTGTCACTCCTGAATGCTGAACAACCCCTGCAGTATCAGGAGGACATCCGCCCGAAACTGGTCACCTTGTGTGGGGACTGTCATTCTCCGGAAGACTCCGAACATGATGTCAAATTCCTGCAGGCAACCAGTGTTGGCGAGATGTCGCAGATGCGTTCCATCTGGAAGAGCGTAGCCGAGCAACTTCGTAATCGCACAATGCCGCCGCCCGATGAAATACAACCGAGCGAAACTGAGCGTCTTGAAATATCAGAATGGATCGATCAAACCCTTCAGCAAACCGCCTGCGAACACGGACCTTATGCAGGCTCGATTACCAGCAGACGACTCAATCGAACCGAATACACTAATACCATTCAAGATTTACTGGGCGTTGAAACCGATGCGGCTGTCCGGTTTCCTGTCGATGGGTCCGGTGGCGAAGGGTTTGACAACAATGGAGAAACCCTGTTTTTGCCTCCTATTCTCATGGAGCGTTATCTCGAAGCAGCCGATGAAATCCTTGATGCGGCTCTCCCTTCACAGGCGATCAAAATCACGATTCCTGCCAGGGAACTCCTGCCGCCTGAAGAAAAAGCAGACTCTTCCTCCAGAGTTCTCGAACCGAAGAAATCTTTACGCTGGGTTCCCAGAATCTATTCTGCCGGACAACATTTTGTGCGCGTGCGTGCTCAACCTGTCGAGAAGCCCACGACTCTCACTCTCAAAGTCGATGGGATTGTTGTGGAACGATTCACAATTGACGGCCAACCAAAGTCCGCAGGTGATTTCCCTGTCAATTACGACACCAACATTCAACTTTCCCGGGGCTTTCACACCCTCGAAATCCGCTGCACGGGCGATGAGAAAGCGTTGGTTTCATTCCTGCATTTGAAGCAGAACGAAAAAGAGTTGAACAAAGACCAGTTGCACATCTATGAAAATTTGACAGGCACATCCCCTGACAAAACACCTGAAAATCCACGAACAGTTGCCGAAAGGAAATTAAAGGCGTTCATCTCCCAGGCCTTTCGAAGACCAGCCAACTCAACTGAAGTGGACAAATACATGTCCCTCTACGATCGAGCCGCACAGCGAGGCGATCCCCATGTCGAGGCTATAAAACTGGCGATGAAAGGCGTATTGGTTTCTTCTCCGTTCATCTTTCGAATGGAATCACTTCCGGAAACTGCTTCTCCTCAACCAGTTTCCAATTACGAACTCGCCACGCGTCTCTCTTACTTTTTGTGGGGATCGATGCCGGATGAGAAACTCTTCCAGCTCGCAGCGGAGGGCCGTTTGAATGAAGATGCGGTACTCGTTGAACAGGTCGACCGTATGCTTAACGATCCCCGTGCGGACTATTTCATCGATGAGTTCGTCGGCCAATGGCTGGGCACCCACGAAGTCGGAGCCCGCGTCGCTCCCGATACCAGCAAGTTCAAAGGGGAATTCACAACAGAGCTCTTATTGGGATTCCGCGAAGAACCCAATCAGTTGTTCGCCTATTTGCTGCAGGAAAACCGCAGCCTGATGGAGCTGATCACCGCCGACTATGTGATCGTCAATAAGCGATTGCGAAAGCATTATGGCTTTGATGAGGAAGAAAAATCGGATAAGCAGGACTGGCCCTGGTCGCCGAATCCTCAGTTGAGTAAAGATGGCCCCTTCGAAAAAGTCATGGTGACCAATGGACAACGTGGTGGCGTCCTCGGCATGGGCGGCGTGCATCTGCTGACCTCTTATCCGAATCGAACCAGCCCAGTATTAAGAGGAGGCTGGATTCTGGAAACGTTGCTGGGAATTCGCGTTCCGAATCCTCCGCCCGATATTCCCGAACTCTCCAAAAGCAAAAAAGGAAAAATGACCATTCGCGAACAATTGGCACTCCATCGCGATCACCCTTCCTGCTCGGCTTGCCACAACCTGATCGACCCTCCCGGCTTCGCCCTCGACCATTACGACGTTCTTGGTCGTTGGCAGGAAGAACAGGAGGGCAAACCGATTGATGCCACTGCAACATTCCCCTCTGGAAAAACCGTCGAAGGTTTAGCAGGCCTTAAAGCAATCATGATGCAACGCAAACCAGATTTCTATCGTCAATTGACCCGCAAAATGCTTGGCTTCGCACTGGGCAGAAGTCTGGATGATCGTGATGATTGCGTCATCAATCAGATTTCCGATGATCTACTCAATAACGATGACTCTTTGCGGAATTTGATCACATCTGTCGTTCTGAGTACGCCGTTTCGAAATCGGCAGTTGAGCACAGAGGAAGCCTCAATTTCGACAGATTAAAAGTCAGCCGTAGGTCAGGCTGTGCCTGACGAAATTCGATGTCGATTGTTAACCATGTCAGGCACAGCCTGACCTACGGCGGATCATGTCCACTACCGCCCCAGGGATGACATCGAGCGATGCGCACAAGACCTTTATAGGCCCCCTGATATGCTCCATATTTTTCCACGGCCTGAATAAAATAATTGCTGCAGGTCGGCTGATAACGACACTGACGTCCGATCAAAGGACTGAGCGTCCATTGATAACAGCGAACCAGAAATATCAAAGTTCGCGAGAGGAGCCAGGAGATGGCCACGGAAATACTCAGCATCACTCTGCCTTCTTCGTTTGAGCAGACTGCCGTCGTGCAATCTTTTTCGTGAGTCTGATCAATGAACTGCGATAACATTTCAACGTCGGTGTTTCAATCACTCTCGGAATAAGAACGAAATCAAACCCGAGGGGGATTTGTTTACGGGAGAGCCGAAAAGCTTCCCGCAAAAGTCGTTTCCTGCGATTTCGCTGAACGGAATTCCCATGCTTTTTGGAAACACTCAGTCCAATTCGCGAGATGCCGAGTTGATTCGCTCTGCCGAATATCAATAACACATCATCACCAGCCCGCTGTTTTTCGGCATACACACAATCAAAATCGCTCCCACTACGAATGCGATAGACAGCAGGAAATGAGAATTCAGATTCCGATCGCGTTGATGGCATCACTCTGTCTCACCTTTCTGCGATCGCTTTTCCAGCGAGTCCTTCTTCTGGAGATACCAGTATTCATTCTTCAACTTGGCCGAGGGTGAAGCCCTGCGAGCAATTCGTCTGGCTCGAGAACCGAGATAAATAGCGATCAAGACCAGCAGTCCCCCGAGAATGGCGATCCCAATTAACAGAATCCAGAAAACCGGGAGCATCTGTTTGCCCTTTTCTCGCTTTTCCCGTTCTTCAGGGCTTAACTCGATGCCCCCAGATGTTCCTGTGGGCGTAACCTCGGAAGTTGCGACTTCTGGAATAGATTGACTCGTCAACTCTGGAGACTGTGCAGAACATTTTCCGTTCAATCCGACCAGCAAAATCACTAAAAGTAAAGAGGCAGTAAACAATACCCACTGGAGTTGACCAGATTTGTCATTACGGGAAATCATACATCGTTGGCCATGATCAGAGGAGGATTCAATAGTGCCTTCATTTCCCGAACGGCTCGTTCCATCCCCACAAACACTGCCCGCGAAATGATACTATGACCAATATTCAACTCGGAAACCCCTGGAATTTCAACAATCGGCTCCACATTCAAATAAGTCAGTCCATGCCCCATGTGCAACAGCAATCCACGAGACCGCGTCTCTTCTCCCGCCTCAAACAACAAATCAAGCTCACGAGTCTGAGTTTCCACATCCACCGCTTCAGCATACTGACCTGTATGAAGTTCGACAGCATGCACATTCATCGAATCTGCGACTTCAATCTGTTTTAAATTCGGATCAATAAACAGACTGACCTCAATCCCCGCTTCAAGCAAACGGTTGACACATCGCAGAACTCGATCCCGATGAGCGATCAAATCCAGTCCACCTTCCGTGGTCACTTCTTCCCGTTTTTCTGGAACGAGCGTACATTGATCGGGCATCACATCGAGAGCGAAATCTGTAATTTCTTCAGAAACCGACATCTCCAGATTCAACTTCACCCGCACCGTTTCGCGCAGCACTCGAACATCCCGGTCTTGAATGTGACGACGATCTTCTCGCAGATGAACGGTGATTCCGTCCGCTCCCCCCAACTCTGCCAGGGTTGCAGCCCAAACAGGATCGGGCTCGACGGTCTTGCGTGCCTGCCGCACAGTAGCGACATGATCTATATTCACTCCCAGTTTTGCCATTCGGGATTTCCTCTGAAAATAATTTTTAGCGTTCAGCCTTGTTCCGCGATTATGACAGACAGATTCCATTCGTGAAGGGAAGATTCATCATTTTAACTGATTTGGAAATTGAATGAGGTAAAGTGACAAGTCCACATAACGAAATGTGTAGCCTGCATATCATATGCGGTTTTCCGATTTCCATTTGAAACAGGGTTTAATTGGAATCTTGCGGTGGAATCGACCGTCCATGAGGATCAGCTTCAGGGGAACCAAGATCACGTTCGATCTGTTCCCGGGATTCCTGATCGAGATAATGCTCCATCAGATGAGCCGCATCGTGCAGGTGATCTTCGGGAAGTTGAAACTCGGTATCCAGAAACGATTCCCATAAACGATGCCCCCGCACTATCCTCTCGGCTGCAGCTCGCCCCTTATCAGTCAGCGAGTATCGCGATTCCCGATCGACATCGATCAATCCAACTTTTGACAATTGACCAAGTGAAGAATGACGAAAATCATCACCTGCGATTTCATGAATATCCTGCAATTGAGGATATCGCCGCAATCCCTGACCTTTATGACTTTCTTCCCAGCGATACAAAATCCCCAGAACATCCTCCGCATGAATTCGCTGCTGCAATCGAAGACGCCTTAATTTTATAGCGATCAATCCCTGCGAAGGAGAAAATGTAATCGCCAAAACATATCCAAGTCCAGAAACCACAGCCATCATGCCGGCTGCACTAGTATTCAATTGCCACGCGATCGCATAGCCAATGGCCGTAGACATCGCTGCAAATAGACACGAAATGAGGATCATATTCCGTAATCGCTGAGTAAGCAGCTGAGCAGAAGCACCCGGCACTATCAGCATGGCGACCACCAGAATACTGCCGACAATCTTAAAAGATGCGACCACGCACACCGCGACAAGCACAATTAAGGTGGCAAGCATCGTATAGCCGTATAAGCCGATGGCTGCTGCATAATCGGTATCAAAGACAGCTGTTTTGATTTCTTTCCAGAACAACGTCAGCCAACCAATAACTGTGATGAGTACAAACAGTGTCGTCCACAAAGCCGCTGGCCACATCAGTCCCAGAAACGGCACGGTATCGAGAGCAACATACTCAATCGCACCTTCCAGAACCGCATCGCGATCGATATGCACCTTCTCCGCAAAAATCTGCACCAGCAGAATGCCTAATGCAAAGAATGATGTGAAGACAATCCCCAGTGACGATTCTTCAGAAGCCTGTCCGTGAGTCGTGAGCAATCTCGTTAATCCAGCCGTCAGCATCGCGAACAAGGTCGCCCCGAGAAACATCGGCACCGATGAAGTCGAACCGGTCACAATAAACGCAATCACCAATCCCGGCAATACCGCATGCGAAAGCGCATCTCCCAGCATACTCATGCGCCGGAGCACAAGAAAGCAACCCAGAATCGCACACGTGACATTCGCAATTGTGCCTACGAGAATGGTCCAGAAAGCCAGTCTCAAAGTCGGTTCAAGAAAGGCTGGCCAATCGAGCATCGATGTTCTATTTCCTCAACGACATCAAAAACGCGGGTGGCCGGAGCGCTCTCGAAGAGAAGCCCCCGAATCGTTGAACTTCCGGGGGCTTCCGCTGTCGCGGAGCGCCCCCGCCACCCTTAATTAATATATAGAATTAAAAAATCTTCGAAGCTCTTAATGAACCGCCTGGGGTGGCTGATTCTGGAATGCACGACTACGGAACAGAAAATCGACAATATTCCCTTCGTGAGGTTGCAGCCAGTTAAGTTGCACCGTTTTTACTTCGCCGATATTCAACCGATCGATGTTCATCGCATTCACCAGTTCTGCTGACCACGCTTCGTTATCCGTCAAAGCCGTGCAGACGAGTGTCTGACCGATCGTTTTAATCATCTTCGCCTGAGGACATTCGACAACTGAAACAAACGGGAACATATACTCTGTATTTGCGAGTGTCGCAGAAGGATCAGCCGCGTGTACGACAGTCGGCTTCAGGAATGCATGTCGTTCGTGTTTCACAAGTCGATCGCCATTGCGATATTTCGCAGTGACTTCAGTAACGGAACCTTCTTTAAGGCCATCTTCGATTTGATCGTTCATGGCCTGAGCCACATCGGGATTCGCAAATGCGGCCAGTTGGGCGTTGGGATCGCTCATCAAAGTCGGTTCGACCTTGGCCAGCCGTTGAGCCAGGGCATCGGCTATCTCATTGGTGTGCCGCGAAGCATAAATCGCAGACGCATTAATACAGCTTCGACCGCCGTTGGCCAGCACGCTATCGACCATCAAATCGAGATAGGATTCCCAATTATCGACCACATCATCGCCCAGCAGAATCTTACTGAAACCGGGGCCATGCACCTGCACATTCGGATTGCTCGCATATTTGTCGACAGTCGCCTGGCCACCGAAGATCATCACACGCTCGCATTCTTCGGTAACCGCACCACCGACATCGTGTGGCCCGGGATACAGCGAAATCGCTTCGCCTGGAATACCGGCTTCCATGAAAGCAGAAGCCATGCGATAAGGTGTCCAGGGCTCAGAAGAACCAGGTTTCAGGACGAGACCAATTTGCATTGGAATGCACGGAAGCCACAGGGTGTGTACGCCGGGAGAATTGGAAGGCAGAACCAGTCCGAGCGTTGGGGAAGTCGCCTGATAGCTGACCATCACCCCCCGATCTTCCATGCCGTAACCCTTCTGAAGAATTTCCAGAGGCAGCCCACGTGTGAGGGCATCCAGAATCTCTTTCATGTTCTTCAACACGAACGCGATCTTGTGCATATTCCCCGCACACATATTCTCAGGCAAGCCCGTGCTGGCAGACTGAATTTTACAGAACTCTTCGGGAGTTTGCGTTCCGTTCCCCAAGGGCAATGTGGCGTTCATGTATAAGTCGCCCGCCTTGGCACACATTTCGACCAGTTCATAGATGTCGATTTTTTTCAAAGCTTCACGGGCTTTGTGAGCTTTCCGCATATCCATTTTCACGAGGCCGCCATTGGCCTGATGGATGTCGGCCAGTTTTTCACCGGTCTCAAAATGAACAACTTCTGCTTTTTCCAGACTCTCGTAAGGCTGTCCCCAGCGGATGACAGGAATTTCCAACATGCGTCTTTATCCTTGCTATAAAAGTCTCTCAAGGCCGATACATTCGACCAGTTTTCGAGAATGTGCGGGTAGTGGCGAGGTTCCCGTTCCATTTTGCGGTGGACTGGGAACTATGTTCCAATTGTATCAAAACTGACTCAATTGATCTTAGCCAACGGGGCGGTTTTGGCAATCCTGTGCAAATTCTGCAGGGTGGGAACGGAAGGTCAAATTGATTACAGTTTGAGTAATTGCAGGAAATTCCTTTAAACACACTGAATGTATCAAATTGAGCTGAACTTATTATGAAAACCATTAAATGGATTGGCGATGTCGATGGACATTTACGCCTGCTGGACCAGACAAAACTTCCGACCGAAACGACATTTCTGGAATGCGAAACTCCCGAGGATGTCTACGGCGCGATCAAACGCCTCAGTGTCCGTGGTGCTCCGGCTATTGGAGTCTCTGCCGCCTACGGCATCATTGTCGGACTGCGAGATGTGATTCAGGCAGACCGGGCGACCTTCGACCAGCAGTTCAATAAAGTTTGCACCTATCTGGCCGAGAGCCGTCCGACAGCTGTGAATCTGTTCTGGGCGATCGATCGCATGCAGAAACTGGCGAAGTCCGAATCACAATTGGATCCCACAGCCATGCGGAAACGTCTGCTCGAAGAAGCCCGGATCATTGATGCCGAGGATCGCGAAATGTGCGATGCGATCGGACGTTTCGGAGCCGAGTTAATTCCGCAGGGAGCCGGCGTCCTCACCCATTGTAACACCGGAGCCTTGGCGACCGCTGGCATGGGAACCGCCTTCTCGGTCCTTTACTCGGCTCACAAGCAGGGGAAAAACATTCACGTTTATGCCGATGAAACTCGCCCCCTCTTACAAGGGGCCCGTTTAACAGCCTGGGAACTTCTCCAGCACGGCATCCCCGGCACTCTCATCTGCGATTCGATGGCGGCCTGGGTCATGAAAGAAGGCAAAATCCAAGCGGTTGTCACAGGAGCAGACCGCATCGCTGCCAACGGAGACTCCGCCAATAAAATCGGCACGTATTCCGTCGCTGTCCTCGCCAAGGCTCACAACATTCCATTTTACATCGCTGCTCCTTCGAGCACGTTCGATCTTTCCTTAGCCACAGGCGAAGAAATCCCCATCGAACAACGCGATTCAGCCGAAATCACTCACGGCTACGGCAAGCAGACGGCTCCACTGGAAATCGAGACTTACAACCCGGCTTTCGATGTCACTCCCGCGAAATACATCGCCGGTTTGATCACTGAGCGCGGTGTGATTCAACCTGTCACAACAGAAGAAATCGCTAAGGTAATTTCTGGTTGAGATTGAAATATGAACTAAAAATTAGCGTCGAACATTTGTTCAAGATTTTAACTCATGGTATCGTCAATATGCTTTGTCAATATCACTATACCATTGTATTTCTCAGCATAAGGACTCTGCTCATGTTGAAATCGGGATCTCTGCTGATTCGTGTGTTAATGATGAGTTTTCTCATAGCCGGATTCAGTAATGAGACAACTCTCGCTGCTGAAGAGAATGAGAGAGATCAGTTCGAAGGAGCGATCTGGCGATTTTCGATGAAAGCAAAGAATGGAGATCAACCTGAGTTGAGAGGTTTCTTTCGTCTCAACAACGCTAAACTGTATCAAAAGGAGACACCCGAAGATCCCGACTTCAGTAAACTGATAGGCACACAAAAGTTGAAAGAGAAAACCAGAACTCGGCTGGAATTCACCGACCTGCGTGCTGCCAACAAAGACAAAGAATTTCGCGAGGGAATTCAGGGATCAATCTATCTCAGGTTCGATCGACTGGGAGAATGGTCAGGAACTTTAATCGACGAAAAAGGCGCCCACTGGAATTTCCGCTGTTCACGAATTCAGGAGTAAGTAGTGCTCTTTCGAGCTTTAAATGTCGCCCTCAAATCGCTATTCCGCAGGCAGTTTGCCTGCTCCAGATCTCTGAACGTACACGACATATAGCGGTAGTTGGAATAGTAGGGTGCGTCTAGACGCACCTTTCACGGCCTCCGAATTTGACGATGGGTGGTTGGGGTAGGACGAAGTGAGCCCCTAGAATGATCAATAATCTGGGGGCTTCTGTCCGCTACGACGCAGGGTGACCGAATCGACTAAGTCGGTTGGATGCTGAAAGTACAAGAGGATTCACCGTTCGCTGTCCATATTTATTGAACGGTAATTTATCTTCAATTTCCAAACCGAGAGTCAGTTCTGACGTCTAGGAGCCTGAGAACTTGACGAAGTCAATTTATTTCTCATCTTCGTAGATTTAGTGATTTACCATAATTTGTGTTTTGGGATTGATGAATGTTCATTATAATCTAATACCGAAGGCTGGTTAACTCTTGTCGCTTCGCGACCCAACCGACTTGGTCGAGCCACTCTGTGAGCAACAATGACGTCGTGACAATCGGTCCTGATATTGAATCTGATGATTACATGCATATCGGGAACTCACTATGTTACGAATGCCTTTCTAATGAGAGCTGACTATTATATCAAAATAGAAAGTCGAGGTGAGGTATGGGGCAGGGATTATTGCGATGGATAAACGGGGCGATTGCTATTCCGACAATTGTATTTACCATGCTTGTAAATGAGTGCGTGGCGGATGAACTAGAGGATATATTGGCGGCATGGAGACACCGAAGTGAATCAGTACAAGCTGTCCAGGTCGATTATGAGGGAGAAGTGAGGGTTGCGGAGGGGTATTATTCTTTTCCTTACAACAACAGCAATGTATTATTTCCCTCCAAAAGCAGCAGTTTCGACACTAAAGGAAATCTGCTACTGGATCTAGCCGATAAGCGACTTCGCTTTCGCTTTGAGGAGAAGCAACCTCAGCAAGAGCTTGACGGAAGCATCGAATGGGTACAACGTAATTGGACTGCTTGTCTAACTAGTGAGTACCTTAAGGAATTTCGACCAAGTGAGTTGAATGGGTCTGACAATTTACCAGGAAATCGGACGACGGACCTTTATATTCATCGCCGACCAGGTACTGTCCCGATATTCGAATTCCAAATGTACCCATTGCTATTTGCTTCAGGTCAATACGGCATAGGGATTAATTGGCAGCGTTCTCCCTTCGAAAGTGATTTGACTGCAGATAATTTCAAAGTGGTAAGCACCTCATCGTATAACGGTCGTGACCACATTGTAATACAAACTACGCCTTTCTCGGGCAACACATTTTTCGAATATTGGGTTGATCTTATGAATCCAATGCGTGTCCACAGGTTTGTCGTCAACAAGCTTGAGGAGGACGGCAAATTGACGAACCGAGCCGATATCGATATTACATATCGCGATGAAGAATTAGGTCCGGTTCCTTCAGCATGGAAGGCGACCATCTACATGATAGGATCTCAGGTCTCACGGATAATAGAAGTGAGAAGTATATCCTATGAGTTCGACGTAGCTGTTGAATCCCAGGATTTCGACATTATTCCGCCATACGGAACCCATGTCAGAGATCTTACGCGACCGGCAGGAGCACAGAGATATGTCGTCGGCGAAACGGATCACCCTGAATCGCCAACCAAGGTGTTTCAGGAGTAATGTCGAGATTCAAGTGAGTAGTACTCTTTCGAGCTTTAAATGTCGCCCTCAAATCGCTATTCCGCAGGCAGTTTGCCTGC
>DEML01000116.1:92655-130471 GCA_002359185.1 Planctomycetaceae bacterium UBA2671 | reverse complement strand
GGAGAGGCGATTAGTAGTCCGCAGAGAGTGATCAATGCATATTGACAGTTAACAGCCAGCGAGCGAATTTGAAGCATATTTCAACTCCTGTTTGATTGGGTTCGGATTGTCGTAGTGAATTCAGATTGAATAGAAAATAGATCCATATGAAAAATTGGGATTGGAAAATTCAGATGCTGGTCGTACTGCAGTTTGGATTGTCCTCGGTCATTGTTTTGTCGACTCCGTTGTCAAAACTGACAATCTGGAATGGACTGGGCATGATTTCTGGTTTCCTACTTTTCCTCTGGTCAATTGCGATTATGAAACTTCATAACCTTTCAGTTGGTCCTGTTCCTCACCAGAATGCCAAACTTGTCACGACGGGACCATATCGAATTTTACTGCACCCGATGTACACCGCTCTGTTAATTCTTACCGGAAGCACCTTAATTTTTGAATCTCCCATCTGGAGGCTGCTTATGTGGCTTGCTCTTGTCATTGTCTTGAATTTCAAAGCACGCTATGAAGAAACTTTCATGCAGGTACAATTTCAGGAGTACGAACAATTCAAAAGAACTCGGTGGAGATTTCTGCCTTACATCTATTGATTTTAATAGAAAACTTCTAACTATTTTTTATCGAACAGACGGCTGGCGAACCTATTTATTCCGGAAATTCAAAAATGAATACTGATCACTCCTTAATGCAAAGATCCAGTCGCTTTAGTCTGTGACAATCAGCATCGCTCTGACATGGCGATGACACTCAATGCATTTCACCGTGACATCCATCCATTTCAATGCTGATTTATCAAGATTCTTCTCGTCGGCAGCCTCAATCAAATCCTGAGTCGTGCGTTGAAATTCGGAACTGAATTGACGATATAGGGCATCATTAGAATATCTCCACTTTTCAGCCGTGCTCATTTGGTTGAGTTTCGTGGCACCATCTTTTATGAGTGGATAATTTTCGGTCGTGAGTCCTTCCAGGATATCAACGGAGGCTTTCAACTTGGCAATCATAAAGTGATGGAGATCTTTATCCTTTTCATCACCTTTAGGTTTTGCTTCGACTTCATTTGATTTTTCCCCCCGCTTGCCTGAGGGGGGCTTTTCTTCACTCTGCGTAGGCGAGCTATACGACAGGAACAGTGTCATAAAACCAGCGAGTAACAGGGCACTTTGACTATTGTTCCATTTTCTCATTGCGATTCTCCTCATCACGCCTTGAAGTTAATTATTTGATTGCCAGTTATATTATTCACAGAGATCTTTATCTCTCCATTTGAATTGATCTTTCCATTAATAGAATCGATGAATTGGTTCTAATGCGGTGAGACTTGTCGGTTCTGGAAATCAACAGCTTTAGCAATCAAGTCCTGTTCTTCTGCTTCATGTTCTGCGATTCGATCGATGATGTCATTGAACTCATCCCAGACCGTGCTCCAGTTTCTGGAGCGGTGATTCCCGGACTCTAAACGTTCCAGGACATCTGCCAGACGTTCCAGAATAACAGTATGCTCTTCCAGGATCTGACCATACTGGGCTTGACTGATTTGAGCTCCTCGCTTGATTAAAGCCAGCAGAAAGAGTTGCTCCTCAATAAAGTGATTGGCGAGTATGCTTCGAAATTGAGACAGTTTCAAGCTCAGTTCTTCAAATTTCGGGCCAATCCCGTATTGATTGACTTCGTTACAGAACGTTTCCAATTCATAAATCGCTTCATGAATTTCCTCATGTCGGAACGATTCGGGGACGTCCTTGTTGATACGATTATCCATCATGCTCATTTCCTTTCAATTCAGGTTGTTTTCGATTAACAAGAATGCGATCGTTAATTGTTCGAGGAGAGTTTTCATCAAAAATCAACTTGAGAGCCATTTGCTTCTGATAGTAACTGTTTACCGTGCCACTGATGGTTAAGTCGTGGGAGTCCTCAGTGAGCAGGAGACTGATTTCTCGTCCGCCCACAATGACAGTCCGTGTGATTTCCGATTGCCGCCTTGGAATCCGGTCAAACGCAGGCTCTTTACTGTCGGAATTTTTCATCAATCCATGCATTTTTTTATCTCACTGTTCGAAAGGAGAATTCTGTCCTGGCTCTTTTGAAGCGACCGCATCCATCGATTTCAATAGCTTAACCAACCCGCAGAATACGGGCTGTCTTGAAAACAGTTGCATGAGTGTCGGGAAATTCACCACAAGCGATGGCGATGCTGAAATTGGAAATGACGTTCGCGCACCGCGATGAAGAACCATCCGACTTACGTCATCTGCAACTTATGAGAATGAAGGAACTCCATTGATCGGTTTAGATCAGGTTCGTTCGAGAACCCATTGAGAAGCCTGGCGAATCAGTTCGGACATGGAATGACAGTCGAGCTTTTGTTTAATGCGAGCACGATACGTTTCAATCGTGCTGGGACTCAGTTTCATGGCTTCAGCGATCTGTAAAGTTGTTTTCCCCAGACCGATTTGCTCGTAAACCTGCAGTTCTCGATTCGACAAAGCTTCTTCCGGACGACTCTGCAATCCGGATTGTCCCATTACGATTCGATGCAGCAGCACGGATGACATTTCGGTTGAAAGAAAGATTTTGTCATCGAGCACGGCTCGGATGGCATCAATGATTTTGTCAGTTGCGGCCTGCTTATTGATGTATCCCCGCGCCCCAGCTCGCAGAGCCCGATCTGCATAGAGATCTTCCTCATACATCGACCAGACCAGGAAGCGAACAAACTCATTTTCTGTTTTCGCTTTCTCGATGAGGTCGAGTCCGTTTCCTGTTTTCAATGAAATATCCACAATGGCCAGATGAGGCTGCGTCCGGAGAATCAATTCCAGGCCATCTGCAACATCCTCCGCCTCTCCGCAAACCTCCAGATCTTTTTCCAGGGAGATCCGTGTCGCGAGGCCGTCTCGAACTGCAGGATGATCGTCAATAATTGCGATTTTCTTTTTATGCATCGTCATGCACTCTTATCTTTTGAGGATGCAGCTGGAATAATACACTTCACCAGTGTACCGCCGAATTCCGATCCCTCAATGCTCAGCCCGCCTCCCATACGATTCGCACGGTATCGCATAATCCTGAGCCCCAGTCCGCTTCCGTCACCTTCCCGCAGTCCAATCCCATCATCTTCGATGATGAGGATGATATGTTCCTCAGACTGAAGGAGTTCGATCATGATCTGACTGGCCTGGGCATGTTTAATTGCATTTGTGGTGGCTTCCTCTGCAATTCGGTACAACTGATTGGCAACGATGTTATCCTCAAGAAAGACGGGAGAGGGGCATTTGAATTCACAATTGATTTTATGAAATTCTTTTGTTCTCGAGGATATTGAATTTAATGCAGCCATCAAACCAGCAGCATCGATATCGACCGGATTGAGCCCCTTACTCAATAGCCTAACCTTTCTGAGAGCTTCGCTGGTCCCACGGGCAATTTTTTGAGCCAGTTGCAATTGCTTCGCATCACCCTCCTGAAGTGAAACCGCCAGACTCTCTGCCAGCATCGCCATACCCGTGAGTTCCTGGCCGACTACATCATGAAGGTCCTGACCAATTCTGCGCTGTTCCTCTGTGGCGATTTCAAGAACTTCTCGCTCAAGTCGCCTCTGCTCTGTCACATTAACGCCGGTGCAAAGTAAAGCCACAACCATCCCAGTGCGGGATGTCATCGGGACCGTTTCCCATTCCACAATCAATCGTTCTCCGGACTGAGTTAACAGGGTGCGACATAACTCATTCGTCGTTTGCCCGGCGATCGCATGCATAAAGCAGGTTTGAAAGTACTGATGGTCAGCAGCAGGGAGAAAGAGTTCGGCAAAATCTTTATCTCTGGCCTGATCGAGAAGGCAACCTGTCAACTGTTCAAAGCATGAATTGAACTGCAGTATCTTGCGGTGAGGATCGAGCATCAGAATAATACTTCGACTTGTCGAAATAATTTTCTGATTTAAATCATGCTCTTTTCTGAGGAGTTCCTCGTTCCGTTTTCGCTCGGTTAAATTCCTGACAATTCCCGTAAACAAACGCTTGTGATCCACCTGGCTAATGGCAATTTCTGCTGGAAATACGCTTCCGTTCTTCCGTTTGGCGATGACTTCCCGCCCAATCCCAATCACCTTGGGCACACCGGTTTCGAGAAAGTTTTTCAGATATCCGTCGTGTTCTTCGTGATAGGGAGACGGCATCAGAATTTTGATATTCTGTCCTAATAACTCATCGGGCTGATACCCGAATGTTACCTCAGCGGCCAAGTTCACATCCTGAATCTCTCCACGGTCGTTGATGGTGATGATTGCGTCTTCTGCCGAATTGAGGATAGACCGTAACGTATCTTCAACAAGTTTCTTTTCTGATTCTGATTTCTCATAATTCGAAACATCATTCAGGATCTGGAGGAAACATTTGATTTCCAGATTCTGATCCCGCACAGGAATTAACGTGATCTCATTCCAGAACAGCCGCCCATCTTTGCGATAATTGCGTAAGACAACGCGACATTCGCTTCCATTCTCTATTGCTGCAAGCAGAGTTCGTATTCCGAGCTGATCCTGATCCTTGCCCCAAAGTGAATCTGGGGAATGATCAAGGAGTTCTTCCAAGCAATAGCCAGACATCTCAGTCACGGACTGATTTGCATAGATGATCGGGTTCCCTGGCAGACGAGGATCGAGAATCAGAATTCCGAATGCGGATCGATCCAGACTCTGCAACAACCATTGCACATTCGGCTGATCATCAGCAAAAGTACGCCGTAACAAAGAATAAGAATCCGCGTTCCTATCGGCGGGATCGTTCATGGACTCTCCTGAGAGTTCTTTGAATTGTGGTCAGGAATATCACTTATTTGAATGCTAAGCAGAGAGTGCGAATTCATCCATGTGGCAAAACTCACTACAGAACGAATCAGGCTTCAATGATTGTTGTGGTATCTGAGACCGATCATAATCCATGTTATGGAGGCAATGGTCAACGGTCGTGCTTCGAAATTTATTGAGACTCAAGAGAACAGTCAGATATTGTTTAGCAGAGAAAAATGTGAACAGATAGTATTCACAGAATAGAATTCTTACATCGAATCAAGGGGTTCAGCAGCAACGGGGAATGTATAAAGACCTCCTGTCCTGCAGAGACGGAATTCTCCGTGACCAGTGTGACCTGCTGAACCCTTTGTTTTTCCTTTTGACCACTGGCATAATACTTAGTTGAATCAAAATGAGTTGATCCAGAGGTTGTCAATATTTTTTTAACTCCCCCTCATTTAAAACGATCACTCTTCTGATCATCCTCTTTCTGGATTTCCTTACATAAATCGAGCCCTGACGAGCGGGCAGTACATCGACCTGTTGGTCTCTTAACGAGAAGGGTGCCACTTCTTCGCCGTTACCTTTTTTTCTGGCAAGTAAAAGTAGATGCCGGGGGCGATCAGCCCCAGCACAGCCGGAATCAAACTGAGACCGAGGATTAGCAGCCAGCCGTTTACCCCAGGCGAGAAGTTGAGAAGGCCAAGACTGCAGCGATAGCAAGAATGTGGATGACCATGCTCTTAAACTGTTGCAGCAAGATGATCAGCGAACTGCGGGATTCGACCTCACGCAACTGGTTCGCTCCATGCTCCTTCCCTTCATCACGATTGCTCTGATTGTCTGACTCATTGTGTTTCTCCAGTTATAGATGGTTTGTCATTTGCAGATTAGCCATTTTCAAATGGTTTCTGCAGTCACATGAGCATCAAATGACCCTAAAACGCTGGGTTTGCTCCTGCTAGACACTGCAGATGATTTTTGAATATGCCCTAGACAGCCCACTACTTTGTCCACCATCCAGCGATTGTTGCTAAGGTGAGGATTTGCCATGCTTCAAGGCCTCGAAACCGGTGACGACATCAATCAGTTCCTCGGTAATCGCTGATTGTCGTTGTTGGTTAAATGATCCGTGCAGTTCTTCCAGCCGTTCTTCAATATTTTTTTCCGCCGCTTGCATGGCTGCGATGCGGCTGGCATTCTCACTTGCCAGTGACTCAGCACACGCTTGAAAAAGAGATACAAACAAGAACTGCCTGACGAGTCGTGACAGCAATTGCCGACGGTCGGTTGCATAGGTCGGAAGTGATCGCGAATCCCAAGGCTGTTCCCGCCAGCGTCGCAAACGCTCTCTGCCTAGCGGTAATAGCTGCAAAATTTTTGAATCATAGGATGACGCCGATTGGCGGTGATTGTAGAAAACCAGTAGCCGCGAAACGTCTGCCTTGCTGCGCGTGTTTTCGATGGCGGGAAGCATCTCCAGAACTAGATTCGTCACGTCGCTCACCGAAGTCGGCACATCGTAGGTCTGCTCGAGCGACCAGCCGGCGTCGAGCAATTGTCCCTCAACGCGATGACCGACTGCGAAGACAATCCACGCCGAATCACCATCTTTATTCTGTTGACTCTCATTACGGTGAGCTTCGAAGTACCTGGATGCGATGTCTTCATTGAATTGCCCACACATTCCCTGGTCACTACCGAAAACAATCGCCGCGGTCCGACCACCTTGTTCGATTTGGTCATCTTTCACCGCTTGAACGGACTCCTCTCGCAACACAATTTGGAACCCCATTTCGACAGTACGGTTGAACTCACGCACGGCACGAACAGACTCTTCGTATTGGTGAATACTGACGGCGGCCAACGTTTTCATTGTCGTGACGACGGAACTCAAGTCGGTGGCCGTGTCAATCTGTCGTTTCAGGCTTTCGAGCGTCTCCATACCTCAGGCGTCCTTCTTGTTCGATAGTTCTTCATCCACCAACTCTGACACTGCCTTTTTGATTGTCTGGCTGATTTCATTCACTTCGTCGTCGTTCAGTTTTTCGCCGGATGTAATCCTGTCGCACAACTCCGGTAGATCATTCTTTATGGCATCCTGTAGTAATTTCTCCGCCTGCGAAATCTGGTCCGGCGACAAGTCGTCGAAAACGCCCGATGTCACGGCAACCAATGACGCAATCTGCTGTGGGACGTCGAGCGGTTGGTACTGTTGTTGTTTGAGGGTTTCCCGGATACGTTTACCTCGTTCCAACGTTTCCCGTGTGTCTTCATCCAACTGGCTGCTGAAGCGTGCGAACTTTTCCAGTTCTTCGAACTGTGAATAAGTCAGCCGCAAATCACCGGCGACCGCGCGGTAGGACGGTAACTGTGTCTTGCCTCCCACGCGTGAGACACTGCGTCCGACGTCCACGGCGGGCAGAATGCCTTTGCGAAACAGTGTTGGCGACAGGTAGACTTGCCCATCAGTGATTGAAATGAGATTCGTCGGGATGTAGGCCGAAACGTTCTGGGCTTCGGTTTCAATAATCGGCAGCGCGGTGAGCGAACCACCTCCTGCATCTTTGCGTAAATGGGTGGCTCGTTCCAGAAGGCGAGAATGCACGTAAAAGATATCCCCCGGAAATGCTTCGCGACCGGGTGGACGGCGAAGGAGTAGCGAAACGTGCCGATATGATCTCGCGTGGGATGTCAAGTCGTCGTAAACGATGAGCACATCCCGTCCCTCGCTCATGAAATGTTCACCAATAGTTGTCGCCGCGTAAGGGGCGATGTATTGGACTCCTGGCGGAGCATCGTCAGCACCGATGACGACGATAGTATGCTGCAGGGCGTCATGTTCGCGCAGGCTGGCGATCACGCGGGCCACATTGGTGCTGCGCTGGCCGATGCTGCAATAGATACATACTACGTCACGATTGCGTTGATTGATAATCGTATCGACTGCGATTGCCGTCTTGCCGGTCTGTCGATCGCCCAACAGCAGTTGACGTTGTCCCCGACCAATCGGAATCAACGCATCGATGACTTTCAAACCAGTTTGCAATGGCACGGTGACAGGAGCCCGCTGCATGATCGACGGTGCACGCCGCTCGCAGGGCAGGCGTTTTAGTTCGGACAATTCTCTGCCACCGTCGAGTGGTCGTCCGATGGGGTCGATGACTCGACCCAGGAGTTCCTCGCCAACAGGCGTATCGAGCACTGTGCCAGTTCGTTCAACCCGCGTCCCGGCGCTCAGTTCTTCGCTATGGTCCAGCAGCACACAACCGACTTCGTCAGGATCGAGATTGAATGCAAATCCGTGACGATTACCTGCAAATCGCAAGACTTCATTGGACTTCACATTAGGGAGCCCCGTTACGCGAGTGATGCCGCGTTCGAGTTCCTTCACCACGCCGATCTCTCTTGCTCGCAAATCGGCGGAATGCTGAGAGATCACTTCATCAAGCGATTGGAGCGCCTCGCGAACCGCATCCCGTATGTTACTGGAATGGTCAGTCTGCTTTTTGTCTTCTGTTTGATCTAATGACATGTGTGTGTTCCGTTGGGCACTCGACTACAGTCTGGAAAAGGTCGCGACGCTTGCCAGAGCATGGGATTTATAACTTCATTTTTTCATTGAGCCGACGTTCCATATCTTGCAGGAAACCATTGGCGTTCCAGCCGATACTGTAGCCGCCGATCTCGAGTTCCAGACCGCAAATCAATTCGTCTGACTTTTCGAAACGGATGTCACCATCAATTTCGAAGGTGCCGTTGACCGCTTGGCGCAAACGTTCTTTGCATTCGTCGGAAAGGTCAAACTGGCTCGCGACCGAGCAGTTGGTATTTCCATCATCCAACTGCTGAGAAATTTCGTCGTGTTGCTGTTTGTCGAGCTTTTCGATTCGTTCTGCGAACGCCTCACAGATGCGTTGTTCCAGTTCCGTATCGGCCAGTTGCGAGAGCGTTTGTCGAGCGGCACGAAAACCAACATGAGCCGCCTCACGACGAATTTCGGCGACCAGATCTTCTCGTTCGCGATCCAGTGTTTCGTTCCACTCGTCGCGTTTGGCATCAACGGCTTGTTTGGCTTCGTCCAGTAATTGCCTGCGTTGCTTTTCTGCTTCCTGTCGAGACTCATTGAGACGCTGTTCGTGTTGCTCGTCAAATTCCTGTGTCTTCTGTTCGTATTCGCTCTTGCGATTTTCCGCTTCCTCTCGCTTACGATTTGCTTCTTCCAGGCGGTTTGCAATTTTCTCCTCGCGTTCTTCCATCGCCCGGATGATTGGCTCGTAGAGCAGCCAGCGCAGCAGGACAACAAGCACCAAAAAGTTAAAAATTTGCGCGGCAAAGGTAAACCAGTCGATGTTCATAACTCTTCACTTTCGTCTCCACACTCGCCAGAGCATGGGGCAATTTATTTTCGTAACTACGCGAGTCAGAGCGTGTGAATGTTAACGTTGGCGGGTGATACATCTTCGCTAGCCGTCTGACGATGTTGGTTACAGCGTTATTGTGCGAAGTAATCCCAAAACGGATTTGCGAATAGCAAGATCATGGACACGACGAAGCAGTAGATGGCGGTCGATTCGATCATTGCCAGGCCCACGAACAGTGTTCGCGTGATCGTATTGGAAGAGTCTGGTTGCTGAGCGATTGAAGTGAGTGCCTGTGCGACCGCTCGACCTTCGCCAAAGGCTGGACCGATCGAGCCAATCGCGATGGTCAAACCAGCAACCAGAATTGAGCACATTGCAACGAGTCCCACATTGTCGAGCTTGTACGCGTCAGCAGATTTGCTCTTGGACTGTGTGTCGCTCTGTTTTGATTCGCCGCCTGAGGTTTCGGCCGTTGTCTGTGAGGCCTCGTCTTGCGCCAGAGCCGTGGGTATTGAGCCAGCGAACAGGCTGAGCACAACAACCGCCGCGAATACGAGATGCAGAGTCTGCTTACTGTTGTTCATGGTTGTCTCCTGTGGATTGTTCTTCGGTTTCACTATTGTACTGGGGCGGATCGCCTTGCTTCTTCGCATCATCTGACTCCGCCTGCTGCTGAACCTTCGTCGCTGAAGCGATGTAGACCATCGCCAGTACGGCAAAGATGTAGGCTTGAATCATTCCGGTCAGCAGTCCGAGTATTTGCATCAAAACTGGAACAAACAGCGGTACAAAACCGATCAGGATTGCTGCAATGACCGTGCCGCTCATCATGTTTCCATACAATCGTACAGCCAGTGCGAGGGTTCGTGACAACTCGCCGATGATATTGAAGGGCAACATGAGTGGCGTCGGCTGGATATAATGTTTCAAATATCTACCCACCCCTTGGGAAGCGAATCCGTAGAGTGGGACGGCAATGAACACACAGGTCGCTAAGGCCGCCGTGGTCGAAAGGGATCCAGTGGGCGGGCGGTACCAGGGCACGATCGTCAGTAGATTCGCCATTGCAATAAACAGAAACAGCGTGCCCACGAACGGCAAGTACTTGCCGGGATCGTGACGACTGACCTCGCGAATCTGGTCCCGCATGCCAGTGACAACAATCTCCAGCACATTCTGAAATCGAGGGATCTCTGTGTCGACGGAAAGTTTTCGTGTGATCAGCCACGAACCGACAGACAAAATCGCCATCACCAGCCAGGTGAACGCAATGGTCGCGTTCAACTGTAGCCAAGGCCAAATATCGGATTGCCAGAAGATCCATTGGTCGGTTGTGATTTGTACGTCAGCCATTAGACAACCTCCGCACGTTCGTTATGCTCGCCGCCACGTTTGTCAAAGCAAGTGCGAGTTTCGATACTGATCAGCACGATTCGAGCAATGATAAAACCAGCCAGCGCAGTAATGAGTGCGAGCGCACCAACGAATTTCAGGAGTCCCAGGAACGTAGCAAGTAATATCAGTAGCCGTACCATTAAGCTGCCAAAGTACATTGAGAACGGTGCATTCGTATTCGGCATCCTTCGAATGGTCCACCAGAGTCCTCCAAAATAGAATCCGCCGACAGTGATCCCGGTCAGAATTCCAATGAATAAATCAACGATTTCAATTGAATCAAGTAACACGGTCATCCCCTATCGCGATTCGTAGTCCGTATCGGAAGTCGTCAAGGCTTTCGCTGCTTCAACTCCGCTCTTTGCTCGCGGCAGAACTTTTAACGAATTCCGCTGCTGACTTGTTTCATTACGCATGTTTCGTGTCCCGCCTCATTCTTCGTCTTGACTTTCTCGCTGCACCCACCACCACGCATTGAGGCAACCAACGGTGACACCCATCACCATCAACATTAATGTCCAGGAAAAGCGACTCGGCCAGTGCGAGTCGATCCACGCTCCCAAAGCGATGCCGAGCAACGTCGGTATCGCGACCGACCAGCCGACCAGTCCAAACATACCCAAACCGAACCACGCTGAATGCTCCCCTTCCCGTTGAGCCTTGAGTTTCCGTTTCCGCTTCCTGGCAACTTCACTCTCGAGTTCATGTCGTGCGCGGCGACGATCATCTGGATTTGAATCGCTCATTGTGATTCCTCTGTAAATTCCAGGTAGCTTCGGAGAAAACTGGCTTCCAGTTTTGCAGTCGCTGCGTGTGCCGCACGCTCAGCTTCGTCCAACGTGGCGAATTCCTCTCGAACCTTGTCTCGCAGTTGCTCAAGGTTCGTTCCCGGTGTCGCCTGTCGGGTCGAGACCAACACTTCGTCCCCTCGCTTGACCAATACGCCCTCATCCACGGCGACAAATTGTTCGTTTTTCTCTTCGTCTTCAAAGCTAAGCAGTCCCGGAACCAACGCGGCTAAGAAGTCGATATGCTGTGGCAAAAGACAAAAATGTCCGTGTTCGCCCTCAGCGATAATTTTCGTAACCGGTTGATCGATGATAACTTTCGTGGGAGTCAACAGTTTCAACTTCATGCTGCTCCCTCCGTATCACTTTTCGGTAGATTCTTTGCCTTCGCCTCCTTTGGTTTTTCCACGTCCTCGACACCACCTACCATGTACAATGCTTTTTCCGGATAATCGTAAAATGCGTCGTCAAGTATTTGCATGCAACCGTTCAATGTTTGCTCAATGTCCACCATTTTTCCTTCATGACCAGTGAACTGTTCGGTGGTAAAAAACGGCTGCGTGAGGAATCGTTCCAGACGTCGCGCGCGATTGACGGTGCGGCGATCGTCGCGAGAAAGTTCCTCCATGCCGAGCATCGCGATGATGTCTTTCAGGTCCTCGTAATCCGCCAGGGTGCGACGAACGTCGCGAGCGATGTCGTAATGCCGTTGGCCGACGACTTGCGGCAGCAGCATTTCGGAAGATGATTTTAGTGGGTCGATTGCCGGATAAAGGCCTTCGGATGCGCGCTTGCGTGATAACACAACCGTCGAAGACAGATGCGAAAAAGTATGCACTGCGGACGGATCAGTAAAGTCATCGGCTGGAACGTAAACGGCCTGTACGGAAGTAATCGCAGCGGACGATGTCGTACAGATGCGTTCCTCCAGTTCTGCCAGATCGTTGGCCAAAGAGGGTTGATAACCGACGCGAGAGGGCAACTGTCCCATCAGCCCGGAGACCTCCATCCCCGCCTGGACAAACCGAAATATGTTATCGATCAACAGTAAGACATCCTGTCTCTGTTCATCGCGAAAGTACTCCGCCATGGTCAAAGCCGCATGTCCAACACGAAAGCGAGCCCCCGGCGGTTCGTTCATCTGACCGAAAACCATCACGGTGTTGTCACGCACACCAGCCTCACCCATTTCACGGTAAAGTTCTTCGGCTTCGCGACAGCGTTCTCCAATGCCGCAAAACAGGCTTACACCTTCCTGCTGGCCGACAATGTTGTTAATAAGCTCTGTGATGAGCACCGTTTTGCCGACCCCTGCACCCCCGAACAAACCAGCCTTACCGCCCCGTTCCAGTGGCGAGAGCAGGTCGATGGCTTTGATGCCGGTCTTGAAAACTTCCGAACGAGTGGCCCGCCGATTGATCGACGGTGGCGTTTGATGAATGCTCTTTCGCAAAACATTTTCCAGAGGCTCGCCTTCATCGATCGTATTGCCAAATACATCGAGGACGCGGCCCAGCAGGGCCTTACCCACGGGAACCTGAAGCGTACGCCCAAGGTCTATCACGGGAGTCCCGCGTGCCAGTCCGCTGGTATCGCTCAGGGCGATTCCGCGCACGGTGTGAGGATCGAGCTGGCTGGCGACTTCAACGACAACCTCCTGGTCATGCCCAGCTCGCAATTCATGGTTCATCTCCGGCAGGCGATCGTGAAACACCGCGTCGATAACGCTACCCCGAACCGAGACCACCTTGCCTTGATTTTGCTTTCTGTCGTCGTGAGAGTTTGTGTTCGTCATTGTTACTATTGGAGCTACCGTCGCCAGAGTGAGGTCGTATTGTAAATGGTGTGAACTTCCAGAGCTGCTACGCTCTGGCGAGCGTAGCGACTTTTGTCACTGACTGCGTTGTCGTTTACTGCGTTGTCGTTTATTGCGTTAACCGCTTGATGACTCCAATCACGCTGTCCGGGTTGAGCGAGATCGAGTCGATGCTGCAATCGACAAGAAACTCGGCGAACTCCGGATAGTCGCTGGGGGCTTGTCCGCAAATGCCGACCTTGGTGTCTTTCACGTGGGCTCGCTCAATGACATCCCGAATCGCAGTCTTGACGGCTTCGTTACGTTCATCAAACAAATCCTTCAGTTTTGCCGAATCGCGATCGACTCCCATAATGAGCTGTGTCAGGTTATTGCTACCAATCGAGAATCCATCAAAGCGCTCGGCCAGGAAGATATTCGAGGGGACCTCGCACATCATATTAATCTGTAATCCGTGTTAGCCGCGTTTAAGTTCGTTTTCGGCCAATATTTCGAGGACACGATCAGCCTCTTCAACAGATCGGACAAAGGGAATCATCATCACAATAATTGTCCAAACCGATTTATTCACGAGTCCGTTTGATGGATTTGCATTCCAGTGCAAAACCGTCGCGGTAATTGTCGCTGTAATAGCGAGTCGCACCGCGAAAGCCGAGCATGGGATTTTCTTTTTCCGGTTCAAACTGTTGACCGCCAATCAGGTCGGCGTATTCGTTAGTTTTGAAGTCATCCATCCTCACGATATCAGATTCAGGATACTGCGACGCGGTAATAGCCGCAATACCTCGGGACAGATGTTCGACAAAGTATTCGGTCTTGTCTTCGTTGCCGCATGTGAGACGCTCGATCTCGCGCCGAGCTTCCTTGTCTTCCAATTCGTCGAAACGAGACAACGCGAGTGGATATTTTTTGATCACGCCGTTAATAATGAACTCCATCCGCGCCAGCCCAATCCCCTGACTGCCCACTGCAATCGCCTGTCGCTCAGGTCTGCAAGTTCGCTATCACGGCTGGCTGCTTTTCCCTCCGTCAAGTCTTGTTGGTGATATTGAGGCATTGGGATCATGCTTCATTCTGGTTTCTTGTCACACGCGATACGCAAAACAGTTGCTTGCCTTCGATGGTCTTAGTTGCGATCACTGCGGCAGCGGCACTCCAGCCCATGGGACTGGTGCCGCCCGGCGTGTGGTCTTGACCATGCAAGTATTCGGGGAAGCTCCAGTCGCGATCCTGGCTGCGCATTCGATTCGCCGCGTGAATGCCGTCACGGTATTTCTTAGCAAGCTCGAACTTGCCACGTTTTGCCAGACTCGCGGCGTAGAATCCTGTGACCATCGGCCACAAACCGCCGTTGTGATATTCGAAGGGTCCGTTCTTGAAGGTGTGCGAGAACATCGTTTGCAGATCATCCCACTGTTCGTCCCTGGGCGTGATCACCGGATCAAACGCGGGGAGAAGCATAACGTCTTTTTGAACGATTTTCTCTGCGATGTAGTCATCGACTGCTGCACACTGTTGCTCATTGGCAACTTCCAGCAACATCACCATCGCATTAGCCATCGCGTCGAATCGATAGCCGTAGCCAAACGGCGAGAAGAATGGCATCCAGTATGCCCCGCCACGCTGCGGGGCGGCTTTGCGACCATTTTCGTACAACACCTCGTGGTACAGATCGTCCGGCAGTTCATTGTCATGGTTGAACCAGTAATTGTCACTGATCAGATGCTTTAGTCGGGCAACCCGGTCTTCCAGATCGTGGTCGGAGGTTTGATGAAGCTGGCGATGGATTGCGCAAAGTTCACGTTGAGCCTGCAGGTAGAGCAGTTGGTCGTAAAGCACGTAGCCACTTTGCAGGTATTCGTCGGCCCAGTCGCCAGTCGGCGGAATGTACAGCAGACCGCGTGTGTTGAATTCCCAACAGCCGAGCAAAAAACGGACTTTCTCCAGCGGTTCAATCATGGATTTCAGGAATTCATCGTCGCCGGTCGCTCGCCAGTATGCACCGCAGCCGATCACGAACCACAAATCGGCATCGACCCGGCCTGTCGTGCCGCCGTAACTCACGCGATCGGTCGTCGGATCGACGTTACTGGGAATCTCTCCGTGCGGCCCCTGGTACCTGGCAAGCGTTTCCAGACTTCGGCGGCTACCCTCGATCAAGTCGCTGTGCTCACTGAGTACAGCCGCCAGGCCAATGATCGCACTGTCTCGGCCCCATATACGACGGTAGTTGTCCTGTTCCGTCGGAGTGGCCAAAAACCCATGCTCGGTCAGGCACTCGTGCATCATATTGATCGCATGTGTGTAGCCTTGTTCGCACTGGCTGGATGTTGATGCATCCGTTATTTCGTTTTGATTGTTTTGTGACATTGTCTTGTACTGGTTGGAGTGTAATTTCGCGTCCAGGCTTCTGACCAAGTCGAACATCTGCTACGAATCGATCGGTTTGCTCAGGAAGATCGGTGCAGTATTGATTTGTATTCCGTTCAAGATTCAATTTCATGACAGCGGGATGTATCAGGACAAGTATTGATCCCACCCAGGAAATTGATTTTATCAAGGAGCGGATACAGCTAGTGGATCAACTTCGTCGTCAGTGAATTCGTAATCCTGATGTAAGAACATGTAGAGCGAAATCCTCCGCATCATCCGTTTACTTTAATCGATTAATCCATTTGAAGAAGAGGAAAATTGCAACCGTAATTCCTTTGCAGACCATCTCGCCAACTGAATCTATATCTGAACCATAATGGGATCTAGATTTTCATGTCGACTTGATTCCTCAGTCTGCCTGATGCCATTTCCAGTTTTTAATTTCTGGCAAATCATCTCCGTATTTCTCAATGTGTGCCTGATGTTCCTCGAACTTTTTATTGATGATCCGTTTGATGTCCTCTGTTTGAGAAGTGGGAGCTGTTAAGCGATGGAGAGCATTTAAAACCAGATGAAAACGATCAAGTTCATTGCGGACAACCATGTCGAAGGGAGTCGTGGTTGTGCCTTCTTCGTTGTAACCGTGGACGTGAAAATTCACATGGCCATTGCGTTTGTAAGTGAATTCGTGAATCAGTGAAGGATAGCCGTGATAAGCAAAGATGATCGGTCGGTCGGATGTGAAAATCCTATCGAATTCCTGATCACTCAAGCCGTGAGGATGTCGGTTCGGGGGTTGCAGTTTCATCAGATCGATGACATTGACGACACGAATCTTTAATTCCGGCAAATGCTGACGAAGGAAATCGACTGCGGCCAGTGTCTCCTGAGTCGGCACATCGCCGCAACAGGCCATCACGACATCTGGAGTTTCACTACTGTGCTGGCTGGCCCATTCCCAGATCCCGATTCCCTGTTGACAATGCCTGATGGCTGCATCCATCGATAACCATTGAGGAGAAGGTTGTTTTCCGCAGACGATGACGTTTACATAATCTCGACTGCGCAAACAGTGATCGGTCACACTGAGCAGGCAGTTCGCATCGGGCGGAAGATAGATGCGAATGATTTCGGCTTTCTTATTCGCCACATGATCCAGAAATCCTGGGTCCTGATGACTGAACCCGTTATGATCCTGCCGCCACACGTGGGAAGAGAGCAAATAATTCAATGAGGCGATCGGCTTTCGCCAGGGAATTTCCTTGCTGACTTTTATCCACTTGGCATGTTGGTTGAACATCGAATCGATAATGTGAATAAACGCTTCGTAACAGCTGAAAAAACCATGCCGCCCCGTGAGCAAATAACCTTCCAGCCACCCCTGACACTGATGTTCGCTGAGTGTTTCCAGTAGTCTTCCCTCATGTGAGAGATTCGTATCATAGGGTTCGATCTCTGCCATGAAACATCGATCGGTTTCCTCAAGAATCGCATTCCAGCGGTTCGAGTTATTTTCATCGGGACTGAATACACGAAAGTTCTTCTGAGATTGATTGAGTTGCATGACATCCCGCAGAAACGTTCCCTGTCTCCGGGTCGCTTCGTCTTCAACCTGACCTGGCTCCGGCACTTCAATTTGATAATCCCGAAAATCAGGCAGCCGCAAATCTTCCAATAGTAATCCCCCATTGGCTTGAGGGTTGGCTCCCATCCGTCGACTTCCGACCGGAGCCAGATTCGCCAACTCTTCCTGCAGTCTTCCATTCTGATCAAACAGTTCTTCAGGACGATAACTTTTCATCCAATGTTCCAGAATGTGCAAATGGTCGTCCGTATCGATCTTCTTGAGCGGTACTTGATGACTTCTCCAGAACCCTTCATATTTCTGGCCATCGATTTTCTCTGGACAAGTCCACCCTTTGGGTGTTCGCATAACAATCATCGGCCATTCGGGTCGCTTTTGCATGCCGTCTGTACGAGCCTGATATTGAATCTCTTTGATTTCCAGGAGTACCTGATCGAGAGTCGCCGCCATCTGCTGATGGACGTCCAGCGGATCGTCACCCTCGACAAAATAGGGGCGGTATCCATATCCCTGCAGCAGTAAGGTCAACTCCCGTTGAGGGATGCGGGCCAGAAAGCAGGGGCTGGCGATCTTATATCCGTTCAGATGCAGCACGGGTAACACGCAACCATCGCGAGCAGGGTTGAGAAACTTATTTCCATGCCAGCCTGTTGCCAGTGCACCGGTTTCGGCTTCCCCGTCTCCGACCACGCATGTCACAATTAAATCAGGATTATCGAAAGCTGCTCCAAAAGCGTGTGAGAGTGAGTACCCCAGTTCTCCTCCTTCATGAATAGACCCCGGTATTTCCGGTGCCACATGGCTGGGGATCCCACCGGGAAAGCTGAACTGCTTGAATAGCTTTTGCAGCCCGTCAACATCCTGAGTGATTTCCGGATAAAATTCCGAATAGGTCCCTTCCAGATAAGTTTGAGCGACCAGTGCCGGCCCCCCATGACCGGGGCCAGTGATAAAAATCATGTCCAGATCGTCTCGCCTGATCACCCGATTGCAATGCGTATACAGCAGATTCAATCCGGGACAGGTCCCCCAATGACCGAGCAGCCGGGGCTTGACGTGGTCATGTTGCAGAGACGTCCGCAGCAATGGGTTATCCAGCAGATAGATCTGCCCGACAGACAAATAATTAGACGCACGCCAGTAGCGGTTGATTAATGTCAATTCATCTTCTGAGAGCGGTTTCTTCGACATTGATATGTTCCATGACTTGATCGAGAGTTTGTAAATGAGTTGCTCAAGAGATGTAGGTCAGGCAGTGCCTGACCTACACATGTTAATTTTCCCCTCACCCCGAGTAGAGGGTCTTTTCGTCTCCGTTTTTTTAACAGTTCTCACTCGCTCGCTAGAGTCATTGCAGAAACCTCACGGGCCATTTCCAGCTCTTCCTCAGCGGGCATCATCCAGATTTCGACAGCCGATTGTTCAGTCGATATTCGGGTCGCCTCTTTGGAAGAGGTCTGCTGATTTCGTTCAGCATCCAACTGAAACCCGAGCCCTTCCAGTCCCTGGAAGAGTTTTGCCCGGAAGGTCGCGGAATCTTTAACCAGTCCTCCGGAAAGCAGCACCGCATCGCAGCCTCCTAAAACAGCCAGCATCGCTCCTAGATAGCGACGACAACGGTGATGATAAACCTGCAGGGCCAGTTTGGCTTTTTCGTTTCCAGAGTCCGCAGCTGGTTCCAGATCATTAATGTCGGCACTGAATCCCGCCAGTCCCAGCAAACCACTTTTCTGATTCAACAGAGCGGAAACTTCATCACAAGATCGACCTTCGCGAATCAGCTGCAGCACAAGTCCCGGATCGACATCACCCGAGCGAGTCGACATGACCAGACCTTCCAGAGGAGTCAGCCCCATGGTGGTGTCGATACTCTTTCCTTCGTAAATAGCACAGGCACTGGCTCCGCCTCCCAGGTGCAATGCAATCAATCGACTGCCCGGAACCAGCCGCTGCGTGACGCGAAAGTACTCTTTGCTCACATATTGATATGCCAGGCCATGAAACCCCAGCCGGCGATAGCGTTCCGGTTCATCGACTCCGATCGCATAAATGGCAGCGGCATCGGGAAGTGTTTGATGAAACTGCGTATCGAAAATTGCAATCAGAGGAGTTTCTGGTTTTATTTCCTGAATCGTTTCAATAACCGCCAGAGCTGTCGGCAGATGTTCGGGATCCAAAGGAATTAAATCTCGTAAATCAGCCAGCAGGTTCGCGGAGACAACTTCCGGATTCCGATGGTGTTGTCCCCCCTGAACCACCCGGATACCAATACGATCGATCGAATATTCCCATTCCTGGGCGAGCAGATCTCGAACAGCATCCACAACCTGCTCTCCTTTTACTCCGTACCGGTAATCTTCCTTCAGGATCTGCTCATCTTCTGAACGAATCAGTTTGGACTTGACTGTATAACTTCCAGGATTGATCGATAACACATTCATAATGAGCTTCTACAATACTCCCCTTCTGGTGAAACATCAGCATTCCGCACTCCTTTATGATGGGCGAAATTTCTGTTGTTTGAAGACGTGTTCATCAAAATATAATGAATTCAGTCAAACTTGCTGGAATGCTCAGCATGATTATCCACAATAATGTGAATTCGTTTGCGACCGGTATCTGTGCGACTTTGTGAGTGATGAATTCAAGTTCCATCTAAGAAATGCCACTTGAACTCGCTGAATATGGAATTATCATAAAGACAAGTAAGTAACGACTAAGACTTATTATTCACCCTAACTGGAAGGATCGGACTCGATGAAAAATCTATTGACTACTTTAGGAATTTGTCTGCTATCACTGATGACGTTGACCATCAGTGCAGCCGAAGAGAAAAAGGCTGAGCCGCAATGTCCAGTTTCTGGAAAAGCCATCTCCAAAGACCACTCGGTATCCTATAAGGGAGCCGAAGTTTATTTCTGTTGCCCGAAATGCCCGAAGGCATTTGAGATGGACACAAAAAAATATGCTGCCAAGGCCAATCATCAACTTGTGCAAACCGATCAAGCGAAACAGGTCAAATGTCCGATTACCGGACGTCCAGACAGGGAAGACAAAGCGGTCACGGTGAACGGCGTGGAGGTGAATTTCTGCTGTGGCAACTGCCTGAAAGCGGCTAACGAAGCTGATGACAAAGTGGTGATGCTATTCAATGACAAGGCTTTTGAAAAAGGATTCAAAGTCACGGAGTAGAGATCGGCTATGCTGATATTTCAGTACACAGAAAAAGGGCGCCCCGATTCAATTCAGGGTGTCCTTTTTTGATGAGCATTGCGAGTAATCAGGTTTGTGTTTTTGAACTATTTCAGGCTGTGCTTCTGCAGTAGAAAGTTTCCACCGATTTACGCCTGCGTCCTGTATTCGAAATCGAAGAGAATAGAATTACAGCCGCTTGTCGCATATTGAGGAGAAATTTATTCTGGTCATTCGAATCAATTGCCACTGGTATTTGCAGGGAATTTCTTGTTTATGGTTATGACACCCGACGTGAAGGCTCTGTTTTTACTGAAACATTGACAATCTTTAGACTCGTTCGAGTTCATTCGTTTTGCTGTATGTATTAATTTCCAGGTTCGTTCCTTAAACGATTCCGCAGATCGAAAATTTCCTCATGCTTCACATTCTGCATTGCTCTGACCTTCATTTTGGTCCCCCGTATTTACCAAGAGTCGGCGAAGCTGTTCAGCGACTGGCGGCAGAACTGCAACTTGACAGCATTGTCGTCAGCGGTGACTTTACTCAGCGCGCCACGCGGAAACAGTTCATTGAGGCGAAAGAGTTTCTGGATCGGCTACCCGACGTGCCTAAAATTGTGGTTCCCGGGAATCATGATGTGCCGCTTTACCGTATCATGGAACGGCTGAAAGATCCTCTCAGGAATTATTGTGAAATTATCGAAGACCGTCTTGACTACGTTGTTGAGTTGGAAGGAGCAACGATTGTTGCCTTGAATTCCACAGCTCCAAAATCGTCCATCTCCAACGGGCGTATTTTTCCCGAGCAATTGGAATTCTGCAAGCAGGTCTTCATCGATCTTCCGGAGGAGACCTTGAAAATTGTCGTCGCTCATCACCACTTCGCCCCCGCTCCCGATTACGAACGGGATTCGACGATGCCGAAAGCCAAAAGGGCGATTGACATATTTGTCGATCTCAAAGTTGATATGATCATGGGGGGACACCTGCATCGAGCTTATATTGGTAATACGCTTGACCTCTACGCCGGTCGAAACCGTGATCGAGGAATCATCATCGTGCAAAGCGGTACCACGACATCTTACCGCGGACGTGGCCGTGAAAAAGAAAAGAACTCATTGAATTTACTGCGAGTGGACTCGCGGATGATTCAGATTACCCACTACATCTACTTTCATGAACAGGATCGATTCGAACCGGTCAGTCGTCATTCGTTTCCTCGTCCAGGCATGCGATATTACGAGCAGGTATGAAAAGCAAAATTTTGACATTTCTCATACTCACGATAGTAATCACTGCGGCGGGGTTACTTTTTCGCCGCTATGGATTGTTTAAAGTTCTGCTTACTTACGAAATCCATATTCGCACGTTCCTCATGTCAAAACCAATCCTGGGATTTGTAATCGGACTGTTCAGCTACTTTCTGCTTTCGATAATTCCCGGTACCGGAGGGAAAGCGGTGATTTACGGTTGGTTATTCGGATTCTGGCAAGCGGTCATAATCGCCGACTGCGCATTGACAGCAGCAGCCGTCGTGACATTTCTCTTAAGCCGAACTCTTATGCGTGACGCGATACGATCTCGCTTCTTCTTCCTAATGCAGAAACTCGACCATTCTTTTGAAAGAGAAGGAGCCTATTATCTGCTCGCTCTGCGTCTGATGCACTCACCTTACACTTTAACCAACTATGTCTGCGGAGCAACTTCTCTCTCCACCTTCTCCTTCTGGTGGTCGACACAACTCGGCCTCATCCCCTCGACAATGGTCTTCGTCTTCGCGGGAACGCAAATCCCCACACTGGAGGAAGTCATTCAATATGGTGCTTCAGCCGTATTGTCCCCAAAATTACTACTCGCTCTGGTTTTAATGGGGTTATTCCCACTTTTGATTCGTTGGGTTTCCAGCCAATACTGGAAAACATATCCTGAGAAAATTCAACTCAAAGATAATTGAACTATTTGATGACCGTGCGCAATTCTTGGACACTTTAATATCAGTTGAATCAGCCTGACCTGCAGGTTTTCCAATGAATTCATGATTATCCAATTATTGGGTATCGTGATTTAGACCATTTTCGAATGGTTTCTGCAGTCGCATGAACGCAAAATAACCTTAAAACGCAGTATTTGCTCCTGCCAAACGCTGCAGGTAATTTTTGAATATGGTCTAGTCGGCATGGAATTTGGTTTTATTTTTGGCATCCATTTTTCTCTTCATGCGAATCGCGGCCGCCAGAGTCCGCAGGTCATTCGTCCATTCCGGCAAAACGATCGTCATCGCGACAGCTTCCAGATTGGTATAAATGATTCCAATGATGACCAGGCGAGAGAGCCAGATTGGCCAATTCATCAAAAGAGAGACGATCGCAAGTCCCGCCAGCATCCAGCAGATTTTCGCTGCTCGTGTATGATAGCTGGGGATGCGCCCGTATTTGATTAGCCCCACTGTACACGTCAGGAAATAACTGCTGACACCTAACGTTATCCAGAAGACTTCTTGCTGGAATGTCTCCCATTTGAGCCAGCCGAGACCCAGTATTGCCGATGCATAGAGAGACACATCAGCGAAACTGTCCAGGACAGCTCCATAGACCGACTTCTGATTGAGTAAGATCGCCAATTTCCCGTCGAACCAATCCGTCAAAAACAACCCTAGAAAAGTCCACAGGAAGAGCATTTGATCCTGTTGCCAGGCAACCCATAGTAATGCCGGTGAGCCGATCAGGCGGATGAAGCATAGAATATTTGGAATTGTCAGCAGGGAGGTCGTTCGGTCCTGACTTCGATCTGCTGATTTTTCGCACACAATGATCCTTTCTGACGATTCTCACCGATACAGAAAATAAACAAAGTAAAAGAAGAGTGGTGCAGTATATGTCAGGCTATCGATTCGGTCGAGTATGCCCCCCTGACCAGGAATTAAGTGCCCGGCATCTTTAATTCCCAAATCACGTTTAACGGCTGACATGTTGAGATCACCAAAGAAGCCTCCGATCGCTATCAAGAGTCCTGCGGCAGTAGGCAAGATTAATTCGACACCGAAACGGAATTCGAGCGGAGAACGGATGTCTCCAGCTAAAGGTGTAATCAAGGGAGCCAACACAATCGCTACGGTGACTGTTGTAAGCATTCCGAGGAGCAGTCCTTCCCAACTTTTGTTGGGCGAGACATTGGGGACAACTTTGGTTCGACCAAATTTTCTTCCCCACAGGGCTTGGGCAATATCGTTAACTTCCGTCAGGATGACCAGAAACAAGAAGAGCCCGATTGGGCCTCCGGATGGATTAATTTCCTCAGGAAGTGACAGCAACAAACCAGAATGAGAAAAACCATAGACCGTCAGAAACAGCCCCCATGTCGCCATCGAAGCTTTCTCAATGTATCCTTCGGTGTGACCAGCCAATATTAAACGGATCGGCAACAGCAAAAAAATAATCGAGGGAATGAATATCCAGAAAGCTTCATACCATTTCAACAGGATAAACAGGTAATGGACAGGAAGCGCCAGAAATGCAATCGTCTGCAAAGGTTTCTCATGAAATCGAGAATCGGTAATTTCCAGAAACTCACGTAACCCCATGAAACTGATCACACCGATCAATAAAATTAATGCTGACGTACCCAGAAGGGATGCAATCGTAAAGACCATTGCCAAAACCCACCAGGCAATCAAGCTACCAACTTTTTTCTGACGGGTCTCTGTCTCTTTGCCGACTAATAATGACAACCGCACAACAGTCCCGACCACCAAAGCTGCAATAATGCCTGCCAGGACCGTCATTACTCCGAGGTCAACTGCAAGTTTTTGAGCGAGCGAATCCATTAGTTCTGCCAATGTTGAAGAATTAAATTTCTCTCTCCGGCCAGCCTGTCGGACATGGAGGTGTCGCCAAAGACAACCGTCTGTTCGTAAATGCCGTGCTTTATGGACTTAAAACAGGCATTGCCTGCCGGGATCTTGGACTTCCCCAGGAATTGGCTGATTAATCATCGCGTTTGCAGATCGTCTATTGCATTCAAAATTGTTGAGATGCCAACTTAACAATGTTCAAGAGATCCGACTCAATTTGCGAACGTTGATTCTACAAATCAGATTATTCAATTCTTTCGAAAATCCAAACCAAAAGTTTCAAACCACTACATGGGGGCAATTCGTTTCGACCCCATGTCGGTCGTCAAAGTGACATGGGCATTGAAACTTTCGTAGATCAATTGATTCTTGATCGGTTCGTGCTCTTTCGAATTCCAGAGATCATTGAACTCCCAGGGATCCACAGTTAAATCGTAAAGCTCTCCCAGATCTTTATCGTGATAGACACACAATTTGTAACGATCAGTCCGATACATCGTGCCGAACGTGCCTGAACCTCCCGTAAAATGAGGGTCGAGAGCGTCGAAGTATTCTGAGCGAACAAAATCACGATGATGATTCGGGTCTGATTCTCCCGTTAAAATGGGAATCAGAGACTGCCCCTGCATGTACTCCGGTTGATCGAGTCCAGCCAGTTCGAGTAGTGTCGCTGTCAGATCGAGAAGTTCCACAAGGGCATCGCTCTGTAAATCCTGTTGAAAATGTCCCGCCCAATCAAATATGAGCGGAACACGAACAAGTCCTTCATAAAACCGACAGCCCTTATACATCAGGCCATGATCGCCCAGGGACTCGCCGTGATCGCTGGTGAAGATCACCACCGTATTTTCTCTTTGCCCCGTATCATCAAGGTATTCGAGAATGCGGGCAAACTGATCATCAATTTGAGCAATCATCGCATAATAGTCAGCCTGTTTTCGTCTGGCATCATGTTCTTCCGGCGTTCGGATATCATCCTGAAAGTCGAGTGATGACAATCGCTTTTGCTGCTCAAGATCGCTTTCCTGAAAATGCGGCCCCGGCATCACATTGGGATCGAAACGATCGGCGTACTCTTTGGGTGGAATGAAGGGAGGATGGGGGTCGTAAATGCTGATGTTGAGAAACCAGGGCGTTGCTTCATCGCGATGCCTTTTCAGGAATTCGAGTGCACATTCACTCGCCCAGGTCGTTTGATGATATTCAGGAGGCACACGTTCGGGACGCTCTCGCAGTTGATTGAGATCTTCGCCAAGCGAACGGACCCATTCCGCGTAATGATGGCCTTCTTTCCAGTCGTCACGCGGTGCATGACTGAATCTCCAGTAGGAGAAACCATCATCCAGACGTGGTTCCGTGCGATACCCTGAGCTTTGCAGATGAAACTTTCCGATCATTCCACAGTCGTATCCACTTTCGGAAATCAGCTTGCTGATCACCGGTGGAAAACCGGGGAAACTTTCATTTCCATTACGGGTGTTATGGAGTCGCGAAGGGTAGAGCCCCGTCATAAAACTGGAGCGGGAGGGTGTGCAAATCGGACTTTGGCAGTAGGTCCGTGTAAAGCTGACACCAGTTCTGACCAATTTGTCAATTGTGGGTGTCTGCACATAAGGATTACCCAAGGCTCCAATCGTGTCGAAGCGTTGTTGATCGGTACAATACCACAGGATATTCGGTCTGCTCGTCATTCGGTTTCACTCTTCAAAGAATTCATAAGATACGTCGATTTCTCAATCCCACTCGAACAGTAATTTTTCCACAGTGACCAGCACAACATGCAGCAGGCACAACTTGTAAACAACAGTGATATTGGCCGAGTGATTAGTGGCCAGTAACTGCCTGCGGTCTGCATCAGCCCTTCGTAGAGATGTTCTTCACCGATTGGAGCCAACACGAATCCGATAACAAATGGTGCGAGCGGAAGCTTTGCTTTTTCCATCAGAAACCCGACGATACCAAAGCCTAGCATCACCCAGACATCGAACATCCGATTGGCCAGTGCAAATGAGCCGACAACGCAAAACGTGAGTATCACAGGGACCAGATACGCGCGGGGAACATCTGCAAGCTTCGACAACCATTTGAGAGAACTGATCATAAACACAAACATGAAAATGTTGGCAAACAACATTGTCCCCATGATGGTATAAACCACTTCCGGGTTCTGTTCAAATAACATCGGGCCCGGTTGCAAACCGTGAATCACAAAGGCACCCAGTAGAATTGCATCAATCACACTCCCGGGAATGCCCATGGCAATCAACGGGATTAATGCCCCACCAACCGTCGCATTATTGGCCGCTTCAGAGGCAACAATACCAGCTTCTGCTCCGTGACCAAACTCCTCTGGGTTTCGGGAGCTGTTTTTCGCAGCCGAATAGGCGACCACCGATCCAATATTGGCTCCAATTCCGGGAAGGATCCCAATAACAGTTCCGATGAAGGAAGAACGCAACATATTTAGAACGTGTTTCCGCCAGTCATTCAACGTTAAAAATATGCCCTGAGTAGAAACTGTGAGTCTGGCAGTCGGTCGATGAATACTTAACACTTCATTAAAGATCTGATTCACAGCAAACAGACCAATTAAAACGGGCAGCAGTTTGAAACCATCGTCAAGTTCGTGCAAACCAAAGGTCAACCGGGGATGACCTGTTGCGGGAGAGGCACCCGGCATCGCAGTCATGATTCCCAACACGCCTGCCAGAAGCCCTTTCGATAAGGACTCGCCGCTGATAGTGGCAATCAGCACAAGGGCCATCAAAACCAGAGAAAAGAATTCGAACGGCCCAAACTGCAACGAAAATTCCGCCAGAGGACGTGAAAGCAGAATCAGAAAGATCCAGGAAATGATACCACCCATCAGCGAAGCAGCCACGCCCAGTCCAAGCGCACGACCCGGTTGTCCCGCTTGAGCGAGCGGGTATCCATCCAGAGTCGTCATCATGGATGCCGGTGTTCCGGGGATCCTCAATAACGTCGCGGTAATCAGTCCGCCACTCACCGAGCCGACATACATTGAGACCAATAGCACAAGAGCATGACTGCCCGACATGGAAAATGTTAAAGGCAATGAAAGTGCAATTAACATCGCTCCCGTTAAACCGGGAATTGCACCAACCATCACTCCCAGTGACGTCCCCAGCATCATCAGCCCGAGGGCCTGTAAAGTCAGCAGGTCGCCAAATAGCTCATACATTGATGATTCAGTTCCCGGAACTCTCGACAAAATTAAAAATAGACTGTAGCAATCGGCAGGAGCAAACACAGTGTTTTCAGGACTTCAGTTTCCAGGTGACTGCAGAAACCATTTGAACATGGGTTAAGGGAGATCGATGATGAATATCTGAGTGAAGACGTAATGTAATCCAAGGCTTAACGTCACTGCCAGGGCCGCCATGCTGGTTACGGATTTAACATTTCGCGTTGTCAGCAACAAGCCGGTCAGAAACACGTACCCGAGGGTAGCCAGTTGATAGCCGATCAATTCATATTGCATGAGCAGAATATACAGACAAGTCAGGAGAAAGATGGAGACTGCCAGCTTCCATTGAACCCGATTCGAGTCAGTCTGAATCTGCTTTTCCACTTGAGAATCCCGGGAATGCCGGAGTGTTTTTATTATCACATAGACAGTCAAAATGAAAGCTGCGATGAAGACGATCATTGGAATCTCTGGCAAAGCAATTGCTGGTCGTTGCGAGACACGTTGAATACGTTCTGTTCTATCGATAAGATTTTCCAACAAGTAATCACCTGTCAGAACAACGGGGTCAATCTGTAGCTGATTCAACCGTGCTTTCACCTCAGGAGTTTGCATCGCCTGTTGAATAACATCTGTCAAGAAATCAATTTTCTCATTCGATGCCCCCTTTGGAGCCCACCAGAATTGCATATTGCTGGCGATGACATCATAGCCCTGTTCGATCGCGGTCATTAATTCAGGTGCAGCCGCATCCCGCTTTTCCTCCAGCAACGCCAGGGCTTTCAGTCCGGAGTCTCGAAATTGAACGAATTCCGCCATCGACAAAGCCGTGACATCGGCATGACCGCCCTGCAAACCTGCAAACCGCTTTGCTCCCCCGCCAGCTTGGACATAGCGAAATCGACTTCCCGGAGCAGCATTTTCTATCATCAAACCAGCGAAGTGACTTGGAGACCCGAGGCTGCATGAAAACAGCAGTGTTTCTGGAGTCTCCTTTGCTTCATGAACCAGATCCTGCAACGTGTTAAACGGCGAGTCGGCTGCGACGCAGATGACCATCCCTGTTTTGCCCGTTCCGCAAATCGGCTGAAAGGCCTCTGGCCCGAAATTGGATAATCCTGCGGCTTGTGATGTCAACATTCCTTCGTGCAGAAGAAGCAGAGTGTATCCATCGGGACGCGCATTTTTAACACGTCTGCTGCCGACCGTCCCCCCGGCTCCGGGAACATTGATAATTACAAGCGGTTGCGGAAGAAGCTGATGATCCTCGATCGCCTTCTGAAGTATACGAGCAAAAGTATCGCTCCCCCCACCAGCCGCAAAGGGCACAATCAGTTTGATTGGGCGTTGTGGATAAGCAGGAGCTTCGTTTGTCAATTTTTGTTCACATCCAGATACCCCGATCAGGCATAACGCGAGAAGAGAGAGAAAACGGACAGGAAGAGACGTCAATAAATTCATTCGTCGAGGCCTATGCAGATGACTTCTTTCATCGTGCGGGTGTAAATGCAACCATTGATAGAACTCAATCGCCAAAAACAAATGGAACTTACCAGGAATTGCACGAGAACATATCGTGCCAGCATCAGACGGTCAGTTCGGAAATGACACCGGTACTCACACCATTGAAATTGTCTCCCTCAACCCCAAAGCCCTGGGAAATTGAGAACAGCAAATTCGCTAGCGGTGTCGGATTATTGATTTGCAAGTGACGCCCGGGAGTGATCACTCCTGCTCCACGGCCGACCATGACGATTGGCCAATTGTCTTTGAGATGCTTGAGCGGAGAAAGAATGGGAGAAAATTCAAAAGTACTTCCAGTTCCAGTCACATCCCAGGCTTTGGGATACACGCCGTTCGGCTGAAAAATACTGACCAGTCTTTGAGGAGCCTGATTTGTCGATTCGGCGGCGAAAGAGCGATTCCCCATGATATCAAGCAAAGGCAAAGAAACAGCTGCACCTGTTCCACGCAAAAACGTTCGTCGATCAATCATCCAACGGCTCATATTAAGATATCCTCTCTGTGCTACTAACGATACAGAGTTTTGTTGCTTACGCAAATTTTCAGATGGCAAATTCATTAAGTTTTTGAGTTTTGGGCGTTACAGGCAGAAGAGAGGTCATGCTATTGCGGCCTTACTTCCTTCTGTTTCTCACTCGGGCATGGGTGTCGTGAAACAGGAGCTTGTTGATCTAGTTTTTTACCACAAAGGCACAAAGGCACGAAGAGTTCTGTAACAGTATTCCCTCAAATCCATCAGCATGTTTTTTATTGATTTTCATGATTCCTGAATCTCTTTGCGTCTTCGTGCCATCGTGGTTCAAATTTTTTTTAAAGATCTCCTTGTTTCACTTGGCGTCTTGGCGGTTATTTTCTTCCGTTGCTGGTGATTGGTCGCAGCTACGCCGTGCCAGGCTCTCTGTGGCCTACATTTTTGTTATTCCATGACTTACAACAGTTAACTGAACCAATAATTATAAGACAACTTATTGAAATATCGTAACGAGACGAATTTATTGAGTATCGATTATCTGCAGAGGACCATGGTCACTAAAATGAAAAGTATTACAGTTCCTAAACCACTGGGGTCCGTTGAGGACTTTACTGAAGCTGTAGAATGCCTGAAAACGTTGGCGCATCCGGCTCGGCTGCGGATTGTTATAATCCTGTTGCATGGTCGCTCTACAGTTGGTGAATTGGCTACTGATTGTGGCATTCAGGATAACGTCGGTTTACGTTTCAATTAATTTGAGTCCCATTAGTGACATGACAATACCCGAATCCCTCTTAACTCGTTTTTTCGATTTAAAAACTTATGTGGGCTGGACAGAGGCGGACGATCATTGTTCCGATCAATTGTCCAGAATTTTACTTCCTCATACAGAGGGGATTTTGCAGGATTTCTATCGTGAAATCCAAAAGCATCCAGCTTCTTCCCGTGTTATTACGGGAGGTGAGATTCAAATTGAGCGATTGAAACAGAGCCTCTCGCTGTGGCTGGCAGATATGCTGCAGTCGAAACATGATGAAGATTATGTACTCAGGCGCTGGAAGATCGGGCACAAGCATGTCGAAATTGGTTTGGAGCAACTTTATGTCAACGCGGCCTTTGCTCGTGTCCGTTCTTGCTTGAGTCGGATCTTATGCCATCAGGAATCGATTTCAGAAGAGCTCAAATTTCAGTTGCACGAATCTTTGCATAAGAGGCTCGATCTCGATCTTGCGATCATGGTGGATGCCTATCAGGAGGAGTATCAATCGAGTCAGGTTCCGGTTGATCGTGCGCGACTGAATCAGCAAAAGCTTTTAGCACTGTTGAGTAAGGAAGCGCTGGCAGGCGCGAGCCTGAATGAGATTTACGATCAGGCCATTGCCTACCTGTCTCAAGCGTTTCGGGCTGATTTGTGTGAGCTGTCAATTTTTGAACCCGATGCCGATCATCTGAGAATGGAATCCATGTCGGGATGGGTGACAAAGTCAAATGGATCAGTGATTGAACTTGGAAATGCGAATCCCGGAATTGCTGAACTGTTGAAACAAAAGAGCTGTGTGGAAACGAGCGACTGGCAGCTGCAACCGAAAATCCAGCCCATTTCAATTCTAGTGGATGAGCGTGTTGTGAGTAGTCTGCAGGTTGTTGTCCGCGGCGAAGAAGATGTTTATGGTTTGCTGGGAGTCCATTTTCGCCAGCCCCATCGATTCCAATCTTCCGACCATGACTTTCTGTTTTCCATTGCCAATCTGCTGGCCAATGCGATACATCGCTCCCGGGTTGAATTCATGCGTGCTCAAAAAGCTCAGCAACTTCGTCGACTGGTCGATCGCCTCCCAGCCGGTGCGGTGTATGTTGTGAATCATGCGATGCAAATCAACAGTGCAGTCGAGCAGATGACGGGATACTCAAAAGAGGAACTGACAAACCTGAAAGAATGGAATCGGCATGTGCTGAATGAAGAGGTTGTGGAAGACCGACTGGAAAACACGGTCACATCAGGAAAAGAGGGGCAGACTCATCATCGACAATTGAGATTACGCCGTGCTGATGGACAGGAGAGACTGATCTCGCAAGTCAAATTTCAATCAGGAGCAGACGAGGTCTGGCTGCTGCACGATATTACCGAAGAAGCGGAACGCTATAAAAATCAGTTACAGTCAGAACGACTCGCTGCGATTGGTCAAATGATTACGGGGTTGGCCCACGAGAGTCGAAATGCGTTGCAGCGGATTCAAGCCTGCACTGAAATGCTGGAACTGGAATTAGAAGACAACAAATCAGCTATGAGTCTGATTGTTCGATCCCAGCAGGCCATCGATGACTTGCAGATGCTTTACGATGAAGTGAGGAATTATGCCTCTCCGCTCTCTCTCTCAAAGGAATGGTGGAGTCTGAAGACATTGTTGCAGCAAGCCTGGGGACAGGTGGAACATGACTGGAAGGATCGTGAAGCGGAGTTGGTAATCAATCTCAATCCTGAAGATCTTGAAGTGGAAGTCGATCGATTTCGCATGGTTCAGGTGTTTCGAAATTTTTTTGAAAATTCACTGGCAGCCTGCACAGATCCGGTAAAGATTCAGGTTGATTCCCGAGTGATTAATGAATCAGACCGATCAGGAGTGGAAATTACGGTTTCAGATAATGGTCCTGGTCTGAGTCCCGCAGGAGCAGGACGCATTTTTGAGCCATTTTATACGACCAAACCCAAAGGTTCGGGATTAGGCATGGCAATTGCATCTCGAATCGTCACGGCTCATCACGGAGTCCTCGAAACTTCGCCGAGCATACTCGGTGGAGCCTCGTTTCGTCTTTATTTTCCCCTGAGCAATAACTGAACAGAGAATTTCCAGGCATGATTCGGGAGTCAGTATGAAAATTGTCGTTGCGGACGACGAACCCGATATGCGGGAATACTTTCTGCGGATGCTCACGCATCTGGGCCATGAAGTTTTAGCGATTGCAAAAAATGGTGAAGAGTTGGTGCAGATCTGTCAGTTAGAGTCGCCCGATTTAATCATTACCGATTTGAATATGCCGGTCATGAATGGAGATCAAGCTGTTGAACGGATCTGGGGCACGATGAATATTCCTGTCGTTATCGTCTCTGCGTTTCAGTGCCCGGAGGAACTGTTGCGTAACACGCCCCATCCGCCACTTCGCTACCTGAATAAACCGATTAATCGCACCCAGTTGAAAGAAGTCTTGGAGTCGATCTGATCGATTTCAGTGTTACACAAATATGCCTACCACACCACCTCAAATTGATCTGCTGATTATCGATGATGACAAGTACATCCAGCAGGATCTACAGCTGTTTTTCAGTCAACGGGGCTTTAACACACACGTGGTGGGAACTGCTCAGGAAGCCTTATCTGCAGTTAAAAATCAGGTGTTTTCGGTCGCGATCGTTGATATGAATCTCCCCGATTTATCCGGTCTGGAACTGATGACGCAGCTGAACAGTCTCGAATCTGAATGTGAAGTGATCATGCTGACGGGAGTGGGGACGATTGAATCAGCTGTGGAAGCGATGAAAATTGGAGCGATCGATTATCTTACCAAGCCGGTGCGTCTGAAAGAGTTGGAAGCCGTCGTATTGAAAGCTCATTCCAGCTACCTGCTCAAACGACAAAATCGACAGTTGCAGGGAGCTTTAAAAAGGCAGCAACCAGAAACAGGTCTGATCATTGGTGATTCTGCAGCCATGAAACGGGTCCTGCAACTCGTTGAACGTGTTGCCAGAACAGATAAAACGATTCTCATTCAGGGAGAGAGTGGCACGGGAAAAGAAGTGATCGCCAATGCGATCCACGCAGCCAGCAAAGTCTCTGATCAGCCTTTCATTGCAGTCAACTGTGCGGCTCTGCCCGATCAATTGATTGAAAGCGAATTATTCGGACACGAGAAAGGGGCTTTCACTGGCGCGACCACAGCCAAGCAGGGGCTATTTGAAATCGCCGATGGTGGCACCCTCTTCATTGACGAAATTGGGGAACTGGCCATTACACTCCAGGCTAAGCTGTTGCGTGTTCTTGAAGATGGCTCGTTTCGTAGAGTCGGTTCGACAAAACTCCGCCGGGCGAATGCTCGCATTATTGCTGCAACAAATCGCGATTTGTCAGCGGAGGTGGAAGCAGGACGATTTCGTGAAGATCTGTTTTACAGGATTAATGTCCTGACGATTTCATTGCCTCCCTTAAGCGAGCGTGAGGATGACATCTCTTTGTTGATTGCCAAATTTGCCGGCCCTGAATGGACTTGCGAACCTGGTCTGCTGAAGAAGCTGAAAAACTTTCCCTGGCCCGGAAATATCCGGCAGCTGAAGAATGCTGTGGAACGTGCAAAAATCCTCTCAGATAATCATGTTCTTGAACTGAGAAATTTTCCGGAGGATATTATTCATTATCAGGAGGAAAGCTCTCATTCGGCCTCATCTGATGCGGTCGAACTGGGAGTGCTGACACGTCAGCATATCGAGCAGATTTATCAGCTCAATCACCACAATAAAACCATGACTGCTCGTGCATTGGGAGTGAGCCGCCGCACGCTTTATCGGCTGCTTGAAAAATATGAAATCTGCGATGAGAACAAATAAATTCTGTGACCATCGTGTTTGAATCATCAATTGCGTTTTGCAAAACTCAAGATCAATAATAACCCGACGCGTCAGTTTTGAAGTTGTGATCTTTCCACAGTGGAACAAATAAAACACGAAAACAAGCTCACTTTGATGGTGCCACGGCTCTGTGAGCCGTGCATTCGGTGATCTTATCTATTCCCACCGCTCAAGTGAAATTGACACGGATTTACACGGCTCACAGAGCCGTGGCACGCATTGTCCTATGGATTCAACGCTGAAAATTCAAAAAAATCGCAACTTCAAAACGAGTCAGCGAGGGGCCAGCAGGTGCAGGTCAGGCACTGCCTGACCTACACCTGATTTTGTAATCCCAATCCTCTTGGGATGATCACCTGAATGGGCACACCGGGATGCGCGCCCTTCCGCACACTGATGTGCGGATCTGACACAGTTCACATAACGCTTAATCCATGTCTGTTTAAAACGGTGTAAATCTTTCAAGAAATTTCTGAACTAAACGTTCCCGAATCCGCATTTTGAGCAGACTTTTTGAATTTCTATGCCAAAACTCAAACTGCGTCAGCAAATCGAACTTCTGGCACGTTGCTTGCGTTTAAGTCACTTCATTCAAATCTCAGAATTCGTTTTCAAGAAGTGAACGGCTAACAATGAATGCGACAGCAGTACCGGATGAGGAATTCGGCCCTACGGACTCATCATCTCCCGAACAGGCAATGCGGCATGAGACGATGGAGTCATTTCGATATGACGATAAAATCACGAGACAGTTTGCTACCGCAACGTTGGTCTGGGGATTGGTTGCGTTTCTTGTCGGAATCTACGTTGCGTTGCAGTTGGTGTTGCCGCAGTTGACGTTTGGTTTGGAATATCTGACATTCGGCCGGTTACGCCCCCTGCACACCAACGCTGCGATTTTCGCGTTCGCAGGCAATGCGATCTTCGCAGCCATTTATTATTCGACTCAGCGATTATGCAAAGCTCGAATGTGGAGCGATCTGCTGAGCCAGTTGCACTTCTGGGGCTGGCAACTCGTCATTGTTTGTGCCGCGATCACGCTGCCCCTGGGGATTACACAGAGTAAAGAATATGCCGAATTGGAATGGCCGATTGATCTGTTGATTGCGGTTGTCTGGGTCGGCTTTTTTGGCGTCAACTTTTTTATGACACTGATTAAAAGGCGGGAACGACATCTGTATGTCGCATTGTGGTTTTACATTGCGACGATAGTTACTGTCGCCTTGTTGCATGTGTTCAATAATCTTGTTGTGCCTGTCGGATTATTCAAAAGTTATCCGATCTATGCAGGCGTTCAGGATGCCTTCATGCAATGGTGGTACGGGCACAATGCGGTTGCGTTCTTCCTGACGACCCCCTTTCTGGGATTGATGTATTACTTTCTTCCCAAGGCTGCCGATCGGCCGGTCTTCTCTTATAAGCTGAGTATTCTGCACTTCTGGTCGCTGGTGTTTATTTACATCTGGGCCGGGCCACATCATTTGCATTACACGGCGCTACCGGAATGGGCGACGTCTCTGGGGGTTGTTTTTTCCATCATGCTCTGGATGCCTTCATGGGGAGGCATGATCAATGGATTGCTGACTCTCAGAGGAGCCTGGAATAAGGTGACTGAAGATCCCGTGCTGAAATTTTTCGTCGTGGGAATAACCTTCTACGGCATGTCGACATTCGAAGGTCCGATGCTTTCGATCAAAGCCGTCAATGCCCTTTCCCATTATACGGATTGGACAATCGCCCATGTTCACAGCGGTGCACTGGGGTGGAATGGTTTTATGACCTTCGGCATGTTGTATTGGCTGATGCCGCGGATTTTTCAGACGCCACTCTACAGTAAAAAACTCGCAGAATGGCATTTCTGGATCGGGACGATGGGGATTCTGCTCTATATTCTTCCCATTTATGTCGCAGGAATTACTCAGGGGTTGATGTGGTTTGGACTCAAGGAAACGGGCCAGTTGATGTATCCCGATTTTGTGGAAACCACGCAAATTTTGATGCCGTTTTACTGGATGCGAGTGCTGGCCGGTATTCTCTATCTGTCCGGTGGCGTGATGATGTCTATCAATTTTTACCGAACCTGGATGAATCGCCCCAAAGTCTACGAGGAACCTGTCTATCAGGCTCCTGCGCTTTCGAAGAACTATGTGGACGATCCGACTCCTCAATCCGAGTTAACAGCTGTGCTCGAGATTGGTAAGAAAATTGATGTCTGGTCGAAAATGGCCTGGCATCGCCGCTGGGAACGTATGCCCATCTACTTCACGTTTTGGGTGATTGTCGCAGTGGTGGCCGCTTCATTGTTCGAGATCATTCCGACATTCCTGATTCGTTCCAACGTCCCCACGATTTCGACTGTCGAACCCTACACTCCACTCGAGTTGGCAGGGCGGGATATTTACGTGGCCGAAGGATGTTACAACTGTCATTCTCAAATGATCCGTCCCATGATTTCGGAAACGAAGCGTTATGGCGAATACTCCAAGCCTGGGGAGTTTGTTTACGATCATCCGTTCCAATGGGGCTCTCGCCGAATTGGTCCCGATCTGGCACGTGAAGGAAACAAACAGTCGCATTTCTGGCACCTCGTCCATCTGCGTGATCCAGAAGCGTTGGTCAAAGGTTCGATTATGCCTTCGTTTGCTGCGTTAGAGAAACAGGATCTGAACTTCAGGACGATCCCCGATCGTGTGAAAGCCGCCAGTTATCTGGGGGCTCCTTATCCTGAGGATACTCTTGAGAATTCCATTGCGATTGCCAAACTGCAGGCTGCCGAGATTGCGAAGGCTATCGTTGCTCAAAATGGCCCGGAGGGTCTGCAGGATAAACAGGTCATAGCTGTCATCGCCTATCTGCAACGTCTGGGAATCGATATTTACAAAACTCCTGCAACTGTTGCTTTGGAAGAAGAAAAAACAGCAGAAACGATAGAAGCCACCGAGGAGCAGAAATGATTCGTGAAATTTTAAATAACGTCGACTACAGCTTATTTGCCACGAGTGCCCTTGTTCTTTTCGTACTCGTATTTGTAGCAGTCAGCATCCGAACTTATTTCACCGACAAAAAAACAACGGACAGGCAGGCCGACATCCCATTGTCGGATGGAACACGGAGCAAGGCATGAGTGAAGAGTTATTAACCCCCAATGCTGACAACGAATTGACCGGCCACAATTACGATGGAATTCAGGAGTACGATAATCCATTACCCGGCTGGTGGAAGATGCTGTTTATCGGATCTATTGTTTATGGTGTGCTCTACATGGTTTATTACCACAACGGTCAGGTTGATCGATCGATGCTGGTTGAATATCAGCAGGCAGTCGCAGCAAACCTGCGTTTGCAGTTCTCGGAAATTGGAGAACTCAATCCAGATCGAGAAACGTTGTTGACATATATGGACGATGTGAAATGGTCTGCGGTCGGCGAATCGGTCTTTATAACACATTGCGTTTCCTGTCACGGTTCCAATGGAGAAGGAAAAATTGGTCCGAACCTGACGGATGACAAGTGGAAGAACGTAAAGACGATTGAAGATATCGCCAAAGTCGTCAGCGAGGGAGCGGGCAACAATGCGATGCCCGCCTGGAAAACACGACTGCATCCAAACGAGCTGGTTCTGGTTTCCGCATATGTTGCCTCGTTGAGAGGGACAAATCCTGGAGCCGCAAAAAGTCCCATTACTGGAGAGAAACCGATACCGCCCTGGGACGAATCTCAAAATTAAACCAAGTTCAATTTGAAAACCGGAGAAATTCATCAAACTGCTAATAGACCGGTACTCAACAGTTTAATTACGAAAAAAATCGAACACGGGTGGCGGGGGCGCTCTCGA
>DEML01000116.1:13011-92509 GCA_002359185.1 Planctomycetaceae bacterium UBA2671 | reverse complement strand
TTCCGCTAAAGCGGAGCGCCCCCGCCACCCAGGATATCATTATTCAATATTTTATTGAAAATCCGGTTTCAATTTGGAACGGGGTTCATGTTGAAAAACTAATGCTCATGTTTGCTATGATAATCATTGATTGGAATTTCGACGGAGGGCCTTGTCATGGCATCTTCAGAGGAGCGAAACGATGAATGATGCGCTCCTGGATGCTGATGAGCATGTCCTCTCGACATTGGACAAGGACGGGACTCGCAGGTGGTTGTATCCGCGAGTTTCGCTGGGGCGATTCTGGCATGCGCGACGAATTGTTGGCTATTTACTGATTGCTCTGTTTGTCGCTCTACCCCACATCAGAATCAATGGTCGTCCAGCAATTCTACTTAACATTACCGGCCGTGAATTCACGTTATTTGGTCTGACATTCTTACCAACAGATACTCTGTTACTGGCCTTGTTTATGGTGAGTCTGTTTCTCACCATATTTCTACTGACTGCGATTTTAGGTCGGGTGTGGTGTGGCTGGGCCTGTCCACAAACGGTTTACCTCGAATTTGTCTATCGTCCGATCGAGAGACTCTTAATGCTGACCAAAGGCCGAGGTGGAGTTCCCGGCAAGAACATCAGTGGCTGGCGGTATATTGCTCTTTATGCAATCTATCTTGTCCTTTCGATGTTACTGGCACATACCTTTCTGGCTTATTTTGTGGGCGTTGAAAAGTTGTCCCAATGGATACGTCTTTCCCCAATTGAACACCCGGGGCCATTTCTGGTCATGTTGGTCACAACCGTCATGATGATGTTCGATTTTTCCTTCTTCCGCGAACAACTTTGTGTGATTGCCTGCCCCTATGGACGATTCCAATCCGTACTTTTGGATCGCAGTTCATTGATTGTGGCTTATGACCGGACTCGTGGTGAACCTCGCGGTAAGGTCAAAAAATCACTTCCCATCGTGAATCAACATCTGGGAGACTGTGTGGATTGCGGTTTGTGTGTCCGGACCTGTCCAACGGGAATCGATATTCGAGACGGTTTACAGATGGAGTGCATTCACTGCACGCAATGTATGGATGCCTGCGATGCAGTGATGGAAAAAGTGAAACGCCCCAAAGGCTTGATTCGTTACTCCAGTCAGAATGCGATGGATGGAGAGTCGCAGCGGTTTTTGAGACCTCGTGTCGTCATCTATCCGACTTTAATCCTCATTTTGGTCAGCTTATTGACTTACAACATCGTGACGAGAAAGTCGTTCGATGTGACGTTAATGCGGAACCTGGGAAGCCCGTTCATTATGACGGAGTCTGGCGAAGTCGAAAACTCTCTGCGAATTAAACTGGTGAACAGACTGGATAAAAAGGATCAGTTCAAAATCAATGTACTGTCACCTCAAGTAGTGCAAATCGATCGAACTCAACCAGTTGTGCTGGAAAGCGGAGCGACAGAAACCGTAGGCGTTCTGGTCACAATCCCCAAAAATATATTTACCTACGGCCAGGTGACTGCAGATCTTGAAATCGTGAGTCAATCAGGTGACAGGAGAGTTGTGCAATGCAAATTACTGGGACCATAGACGAATCCGCCGAACAAGCCGAACGAAAGAGTCGCTGGATCTGGAGTGGAATGATTGTCGGGCTATTGAGTTTGCAGATTTTCTGCTGCATGATCGCCTTTTTTCTGGCAACAACGTCCACTTCGATGGCTGTGATTCCCGACTATCATCAGAAAGCTTTGAACTGGGATGAGACTCGGAACGAACAACAAACGAGTGAACTGCTCGGGTGGAAGAAATCGATTGACGTGAGTGAACCGATTGATGTTTACGGGAATCGAACAGTAACTGTCTGGCTGAATGATTCAACATCGGCCCCGGTCTCAGCTGATCATGTCAGTTTGAAGGCCTATCGACATGCGAACGCGGCTCAACTGATTTCAATTCCTCTGGAGGAAATTGCTCCGGGGACGTATCAGGCTCAAGCCGAAATAATGAAAGCTGGTTTGTGGCAATTTGAACTTCAGGCCAATCGGGAATCCGACTCCTATGTCGAATCATTCACATTGGATATTGCGACCAGGTGACCCATGGAATCGAATCTGATCTCAATCGCGATTGCAGTACTGACGGCCAGCCTGGTCGGGAGTGCGCATTGCGTCGGTATGTGTGGACCTTTCGTCATCCTGGCTGGCGGATCGAATGAAGCGTCTGCGCGGTACCGTTTCAGAAATTTGACAGGCTATCATGCGGGGCGTGGAATGACTTATGCCTTAATTGGCGTGATTGCAGGCTGGACCGGGAGTTGGCTTGATGTGGGCGGTCGTCTTCTCGGCTGGCAACAGACTGCTGCCTGGCTGACAGGTCTGGCCATGATATTATTTGGAATCATTGCCATCCTGAATTTGCGAAGTCGAGGCTCCGTCCATTTTGCTTTACCTGCTTTTGTGACAACGACTATTCGCAAATTTTATCAGCGGACACAAGTTCTCTCTGCAGGGTTTCGAGCCGTGGCAATAGGAGGAATCACCGGATTCCTGCCGTGCGGCTGGCTGTATGCGTTTGTCATTCTGGCAATGGGAACGTCGCACCCACTTTCGGGGGCAATAGTGATGCTGGCCTTCTGGATGGGAACAATTCCTGCGTTGTCAATTCTTAGTCTGAGCATGAGCAAGCTGACAGATTCTGCAAAAGCATTCGTACCTTACTGCACAGCAACAATTCTCATTCTCGGCGGACTCTTTACAGTTTCCGTCCGTTCTTTTGCAGACCTGAGCCCGCTGGATCAATCGAAAGCTCATTCCACAAATGCTTTACAGGCCTTGGACGAAATCCAGACTCAGCCGCTTCCCTGCTGTCATCAGAATTCAGTTCATGAAGAACTCCCCACTGAAAAGCTACTGCCACCATGTTGTCAGAATCAATAAGCACTGATCTTGAGCAGAGAAACCAACAGTGCAGTTGCGCGCATTGTGGCTTGCCCGTTCCTGCGTCGATGCGTCATCCCGAGAATGTCCGGATGTTCTGCTGTCACGGTTGTGAAACGGCTTATCTGATTCTGCAGGATGACGATGAACTCAGAAAAACATTGCAGGAACGGCAGCAACATTCCAATCGGGATCTCGATTATACCTCGATGGACCACGACGCGTTCAAGACGCGTTATGTTCGCTCCCTTTCACCAGAGCGGCGACAAATTCGCCTGCTGCTTGAGGGGATTTACTGTTCGAGCTGTGTTTTTGCGATTGAAAAACTTTCGCAGTATCTGGAAGGGGTGATTTCGTCACGCGTCAATTTGACCAGTTCGACGGTCACCATCGAGTGGAATTCTGATCTCGTTTCGCTTTCAATGATTGCACAAACATTGCATCGGCTCGGTTATCCACCGCATCCCGCGGATGATGATCGCTTCGCAGAAATTGGCAGGGCGGAAAATCGGAAACGGCTGATCAATCTGGCGGTCGCTGGTGCCTGCGCTGGCAATGCGATGATGATTGCATTTGCGTTATACAGTGGCGTGTTTTCGGGAATGGCAGCAGAGTATCTTCATTTATTCCGCTGGACGAGTTTAATCGTTGCCACAGTTTCTCTGTGTGGACCAGGCTCTCTGTTTTTTCGAACGGCCTGGAGTGCTCTGAAAACCCGGACATCACATATGGATGTCCCAGTCGCAGTCGGTTTGCTGGCCGGTTATGGCCTTGGGCTGGCAAATACTGTTCTTGGTCGTGGAGAAATCTATTTTGATTCGATTTCCGTTCTGGTCTTTCTCTTGCTGGTTGGTCGATATCTACAATTCTGGCAGCAGCGAAAAGCCGTCCATCAAATTTCGCTGCTTAAGGCACTGACTCCTCAATACGCACGTCGCATCAAACATGATCACGAAGGGCAACAGGTCACCGAATCAATCCCTCTGGATGCCATTGAAATTGGCGACGTCCTCGAAGTCCGAGCAGGCGATTTGATTCCTGTGGATGGTGTCGTTTCATCAGGAAATTCTTCTATCGATTGCTCGATCCTGACTGGGGAATCAATCGGTGTTCCTGTGACTGTTGGCGATCACGTTTCAGCCGGGACAACGAATCTATTGAGTCCATTGGTTATTCAGGCGAAATGCCTGGTGGCTCATTCCAGACTCTCAGAGATCGCCAGTCTGGTCGAAGCAGGAATTCAATCGAAAACACCCATTGTTCAATTCGCTAATGCGATTGGTGGGTATTTTGTAGTTATCGTCCTTCTGCTGGCTGGGCTCACATTTGCTGGCTGGGCTACTTTCAGTCTGGAACTGGCGATCAATCATGCGATGACATTACTCATCGTAGCCTGCCCGTGTGCACTTGGTCTGGCGACTCCTTTTACCATCGCAATTGCTCAAGCCCGCGCTGCCCGTCAGCAGATTCTTGTCAAATCCGGAGATGTCTTCGAACACCTGCAACAGCCGGGAACCGTCTGGCTCGATAAGACAGGCACGATTACAGAAGGAAAGATCTCAGTCGTTGAGTATCAGGGAGAAACAGAGTTAATCCCAGCGATTCTCGCCATCGAAAAGCAGGTCGTTCATCCCATCGCGAATGCACTTTTACGCGACCTTGTCTCAACAGGGGAACTCTCAGAGACAGATCACGTTGAAGAAGTGAACACCCTGCCCGGCTACGGAGTTTGTGGACGGATCAATGGTGCGACGATTGCTGTTGGATCTGAAAAACTGATCGAGAAAATGACACTCTCGATTTCCGAACCCTTTAAGAAACAATTAAACCGATACCATCAATCGGGATTGACGGGGATCGTCATTGCTGTGGATGGAACCGTTCAGGCGATTTGTGCGATCAGCGATCAGATTCGTCCCGATGCTTCTATCGCCATTGAGCAACTCAAATCAGCCGGCTGGAAAGTTGGGATTCTTTCAGGCGATCATGTCGAGGTTGTCAATAAAGTCGGCAAGCAATTGGGAATTCCTGAAGAGATGACATTCAGCCAGATCTCTCCCGAGCAAAAACTGGAGATCGTCAAGGAATCATCAAAGCAGGAAACGACGATCATGGTGGGCGATGGCGTGAATGACAGTGCATCTCTGGCGGCGGCTTCTGTGGGAATAGCAGTCCATGGCGGAGCCGCAGTCAGCCTGCAGGCAGCTGATGTTTATATTAACCGTCCTGGGTTGCTGGGGATTACCGCATTGATGCAGGGAGCAAAAAAAACAGTGAGGACGATTCGTTTAAACTTTGCCGTTTCCCTCTCGTACAACATCATCGCGGCTGGACTGGCGATGTCAGGGATGATCAATCCCATCATTGCCGCCATACTGATGCCTTTGAGCTCTTTATCTGTCCTGACCATTGCATTTCTCAATCCCGCTTTTCGAGTCGACCAGCCATGAGTGTAATTTACGTCGCGTTACCCATCGCTCTGCTCCTGGGAACAGCAGCCGTGATTGCATTTATCTGGTCGGTCAATAATGGCCAACTCGATGATTTGGAAACCCCCGCAATCCGCATGCTCAGAGATGATTCCAGGAAAGCAACTTCAGAGAAACATCGGAAACCTGGTGAGTAACATTTAGCATTCCATCGCGATTTAAAACGGAATCTGCCCCCTGCAGAAAATGAACTGCCACTGAACTCAAGTCTCTTCGATTGTTTTGCTGTTTATGAAGAGAATAACAGCGGTTTATAATATTACAGACAGACGGCCACCAGGATTGTAAGCCCCATAGATAAGGATGTGCTATGCTCAACATCAACGCTCTCCTTAACTCTGATGCATTTGATCATCCGGTTGAAGATCTGCAATTGATCGAAACTCATTCTGCCTGGGTCATTCTGACGGGAAAATACGCTTATAAAATCAAGCGACCCGTGGATTTGGGATTTCTCGATTTCTCAACGTTGGAAAAAAGAAAATACTTCTGCGAACAGGAAATAGTTCTCAATCGCCGCTTGACTCAGGATCTTTACATTAAAGTCGTCCCGATCACCAGATGCGTCGATTACTTCAAGTTTGATGGTCGTGGAGAAACGGTTGAGTGGGCGGTGAAAATGCACCAGTTTTCACAGTCCTCGTTATTCAGTCAGCTGATCAGCGCAGGTGAACTAACCGAAACTCAAATAGATGCTCTCAGTCAGAAAGTCGCCATCTTTCATGGCGACGCCAGGCGAGTTGGAAGCCAGGATGACTACGGCAGCTTTGAAAGTATCTCTCAGGCGGCCATCAATAATTTTGAGGTGTTTGAGCCGAACTCGAAATTTTCAGAATGGGATTCGAAAGTCAGGGAACTGCGACAATGGACTATCGACTCATTGAAGACATTGGAATCTTTCTTTGAGAAGCGGAAGATTGAGGGAATAGTTCGTGAATGTCATGGCGATCTTCATTTGAACAATATCATCTGGAGGAATCAGCAGGTTGAAATCTTCGATGGAATTGAATTCAACCCCCATCTTCGCTGGATCGATGTGATCAATGATCTGGCTTTTTGTCTGATGGATCTTGAAGCGAACGAACGCCGTGATCTGTCAAATCGTCTCTTGAATAACTATCTGGAACAGACCGGAGATTACGATGGTCTTCAGGTTCTGCGATTCTACATGGCTTACCGCGCCATGGTTCGGGCCAAAGTTAACCGCATTCGACTATCGCAAAATCATGAGGACGATGTCCACTCGACATCGGCTCAACTCTGCGAGAAATACTTGAATCTCGCAGAGTTGTATAGCAAGCCATCTTCACCCAGATTGGTGATTATGCACGGCTTGTCCGCCAGTGGCAAATCTTTGATTTCAAAGTCTCTGGCAGAATTCAGCGGTGCGATTCGAATTCGTTCAGACGTTGAGCGGAAACGGAAATCAACTCAGAGTGGTCAGAGTGAAACTGCTGAGAACCTGTATTCACAAAACCAGATCAACAAAACTTATTTGCTGTTACTGGAGTTATCTCACAAAGTTCTAAACTCAGGTTATTCAGTCATTGTCGACGCGACTTTTCTCAAGGAAGAAAATCGCCTGCTCTTTTTGAATCTGGCGAAAGCCAGCAGGATTCCATTTGCCATTCTTAGTTGCACCGCCTCTGAGGAGGAATTACGTCGGAGGCTGGAGAAGCGAGGCCATCAAGGGAAATCAGTTTCTGATGCAGATGGAAACGTTCTAACCCAACAGATCGCCTCTCAAGATGCTCTCAATTCAGAAGAGAACTTCTCTACATACAAATTTGATACAGAGAAAATGCAGGGGATGACTGAAGTCCATCAATTCTGGGAGGAATTTTCCAGGGTTAATGGCAATGACATGAACGTGACTGAATTACTATCGGCTGAAGCCGATAGGTTCGAACCGTGGTCTACGGACTGAAGTCCTGACGCCCACATGCTCTGGTGAATTTTCCAAATGGGAAGAACAAAAAGGTTTCGCCTGAAGGCGAGGGTTTTAGACCCATCGTTTGGAAAATAATTAATTCCAGCTGAACTCAACACTTGATTTTTACAAAGGTATATTGTGGAAGAGATGAACGACAAGGAACGACTTCAAACGATCGTCAACCAACTCCAGACTCGAGATGGACTTGCCAGAGAAGTTTATGAGAAATTGCTCGCTGAGTTGAATCAGCCGCAGGTTGCCAATGGTCAGGATGCTCAAGGTCGATTGAACATTGCTTTTTTTGATGCCAAAAAGTATGACCTGAAATCGTTCTCAAATCGGAATGATGGAAGTTTCAACATCATTCCGATTGAAACGCCCCTCAATGAGAAAACGGCTTCCGCTGCAACTGGGTGTAAGGTGGTTTGCATTTTCGTCAACGACCGAGCCGATGCCCAGGCAATTGAGCGTTTGGCTCAACAGGGTGTGAAATTGATTTCCTTACGTTGTGCGGGCTTTAATAACGTGGACCTGGAAGCTTGTCGCAGGCACCAGATCGAAGTCGTTCGAGTTCCCGCGTATTCGCCGCATGCCGTAGCTGAACACACCCTCGCACTGATACTGATGCTCAACAGACATTTGCATCAAGCCTACATGAGAAACCGGGCAGGCTCGTTTATATTGGATGGATTGACGGGCTTTGACATGTATGGCAAGACAGTCGGCGTGATTGGTACGGGAAAAATTGGACAATGTGTTGCCGAAATCCTGGTTGGTTTTGGCTGTCATGTGCTGGCTTACGATGTTCATGAAAACCCCGAAGTACAGAAGTTATCCAATACGGAATATGTCAGCCAGGACGAGCTTTTATCCAGGTCGGATATCATCACGTTGCATCTCCCCTTATTTGAAGAAACGCACCACCTGATCAATCGCAAGACAATCAGCCAGATGAAGCGCGGTGTTATGTTGATCAATACTTCGCGGGGAGGGCTGATCGAAACCGTTGCCCTTGTGGAAGGGTTGAAGTCCGGTCATATCGGGTCAGCTGGATTGGATGTCTACGAAGAAGAAGCAGGAGTCTTTTTCAATGACATCTCCGACCAGATTCTCAACGATGACGTTCTGGCAAGACTGATGACCTTTAATAATGTCGTCATTACCTCGCACCAGGCGTTTCTGACCCACGAAGCTCTGGACAACATTGCAGAAACCACTCTCCAAAACATCAATGAGTTTCTGAAAGGTGGCCAGGGAGATTCTCTCACGAATGGTGTCTGTTAATCGATTCGCTGAGTAATAAGAGAAGAGTGCCTTTTCAAATAATAAATGTCATCATGGTTGAAAACTGCATTCGGAAACTCACTCTCGACAATGGAAGTACGATACGTGAAGAAGCCTTTCGTTTTGTCGTCATTTTAAATTAGTGTCATATCCATGTCGAAAACAACCCAACCAACAAAAGAGCTTCTTTGGTGGAAACAGCGTGGTGTTTTAATCGCCCTGTTTTCTATCGCAATGATTGCCCTGCATTTGATTTTGCGTTTTGGATTCGAAATTGGCGAAATCGTTGCGAATGGTCCTTTGTGGCTGGTTTTGTTTTTCTGTGGAATTCCGCTGGTCTGGGATCTCTTTCTGAAAATGCTGGATCGCGAGTTCGGATCTGATCTCTTAGCAGGAATTTCGATTGTCGTTTCCGCCATACTCGGAGAATATCTTGCGGGTTCTCTGGTCGTCCTGATGCTTTCCGGTGGCGAGGCTCTGGAAGCCTACGCGGTGCGGAGCGCTTCTTCAGTTCTGCGAGCACTCAGTAAGAGAATGCCTGCCAATGCCCATCGAAAGGTCGATACCAAAGTCGTCGACATTCCGCTGGAAGAGATCACGATTGGAGATACTCTGGCCGTTTTTCCTCATGAAACCTGCCCGATTGATGGAACGGTTCTTGAAGGTCACGGCGTGATGGATGAATCTTACCTGACAGGCGAACCATACATGATGACCAAGACGCCGGGATCGAGTGTCCTCTCGGGAGCGATCAACGGGGAATCGGCTCTCATCATCAAAGCGGACAAGCTGGCGATCGATTCCCGTTATGCAAAAATCATGGAAGTCATGGCTGCTTCCGAACAACAAAAGCCAAAACTGCGGCGAATGGCTGATCAACTCGGAGCCTGGTACACACCCCTTGCGGTTGCCATTGGAATTGCAGCCTGGATTGCTTCTGGAGATCCCGTGCGGTTTCTCGCGGTCATGGTGATTGCCACCCCCTGTCCGTTATTGATTGCAATTCCCGTTGCAATTATCGGATCAATTTCACTGGCCGCACGGCGTGCTATTATCATTCGAGATCCCTCATCTCTGGAAACTGCCGACACCTGCCGCACGCTGATTTTTGATAAGACCGGAACACTCACCTATGGCCAACCGAATTTGACTGATCAGATTGTCGCCTCACACTTTCAATCCGAAGATGTTCTTTCTCTAGTCGCCAGCCTGGAAGTCTATTCCAAGCATCCTCTTTCCAACGCGATCGTTCAGGCAGCCAGGAAGTCAGGAGTCCTGTTGAAAAACGCTTCCGAGTTGAGCGAGAAGCCCGGTGAAGGTTTATGGGGAATCGTTAATGGTCGAACCATTCAGGTAACCAGCCGAAGTAAACTGAGTCGTTTCCATCCCGAGTTTCTTTCAGAATTACCCGAGCAGCAGGCTGGTCTGGAATGTGTCATTCTGATTGATGACAGGTATGCTGCCACGTATCGATTCCGTGATACTCCCCGTCCTGACGGAGCCAATTTTATTGGCCATCTCGGGCCACGTCACCGCATCACGCGAACTCTGCTTGTTTCGGGTGACCGTGAATCGGAAGTCAGTTATCTGGCAGAACGGGTCGGCATTACATCGGTCTTCAGCAGCCAGACACCAGAACAGAAACTTGCGATTGTCAACGAAGAAATGCAAAACGCCAACACAATGTTTGTCGGTGATGGAATTAACGATGCTCCGGCTTTGATGGCTGCAACAGTCGGAATTGCATTCGGTCAGAATAGCGATGTGACCACCGAAGCCGCAGACGTTGTTGTTTTGGATAGCTCGTTGAGGAAGATCGATGAATTCCTGCATATCAGTCGTCGAATGCGGCGGATTGCCCTTCAAAGTGCCATCGGAGGAATGGCGCTCAGTCTTGTCGGCATGATTTTCGCGTCTACGGGCTACCTGCCGCCGGTTGCGGGAGCCATCTGTCAGGAAATCATCGATGTCGTTGCTGTGCTGAATGCCCTTCGCGTAGCAATTCCTCCGAAAACCATCATTGATTATGAGACTTCGGAATAATCGATCCTGAATCCATGTCTCCATGAAATCGCTGGCTTTAATACCTACTACTGTTTGCAACTTACTGTAGCGGCTTTTTGATGGTTTGAACTTTATTTTTCCTGTCAATCACCCGCTACACATTCATGAAAGCAGCTATAATTTTGAATTTCGTCAGATCATTACGGACGAGCTGATTGCTGAGGGTCAATCACAATTTTCATCGGGATACCTGCACGCAATAGTCCCGTATCGTTTTTGAGAACACCCACAAAGCGGACGGATTGGCTTAAGTCATCGATGGTGGAATCGACAAGCAGGATTTGCCCTTGGTAGTTCGTATGCTGTCCGATGTTGTCTGCCAGCTTTGGTAAAGAAATACTACCGGAAATCGATGTACCAGGCCGGACCTGCCAGGCTTTATTGAGGGGGATGTATCCCTCGACGAGCATCTCTTCCAAACTGACGATCTCTGCGATCACTTCTCCGGGTTGAACGTACTCACCGACTCGCTTGTGGATTTCGACGATCTGACCTGAAATTGGTGCACTAATGCGATAAGGCTTCACTTCCAGCAATGCCAGTTCCCGGTTCATTTGAGCAATTTGATGATGCTGCTGAGCCTGCTCGACCTGCAGTTCGGAGCGTTCGGCTTTCAGACGGAGTTGCTCGATTTCTGCCTGGGAGCGAGCTCCGGGGATTTCTTCGTTGAGTTGAATTGCTCGTTGATATTCTTTCTGGGAAAGTTCATTGGCTTTGACAGCATATCGAGATTCAACATTATTGGTCGCATGCTGCTGAGCCACGTAGTAATTTGCCTGAGCAATTTCCCCATCCAATTGAATGATTAGTTCATCCTTCTGAACCAGATTCCCAAGTCGTATTTTCATCTCAACAATACGAGCGGCTCGTGTGCTGGAAACCTCAATATGATCTCGAATTTTCAGCACACATCGATCAATCACAATCGGTTCACGATCCTGAGCAGTTCCGGATTGAGCGAAGATAACAATCCCGAATATGGCAATCAGGATTCGAGAAGTGATAATAGAGCCTTGAATCTGTTTGAGCGCATTGATCATGCGATACACACTTCCAGATAATACAGTATTGGCGAAATCGTTTGGATCAGAACCTCCATGACAATCGTGAACATCCTAAGGGCTATCCTGAAAACAGGTCAATATGGAACCTGAATCCGACACTCCTGAACAAATCTTGTGTGATACGCTTTGATTCCATAGAATCCAGCATCAATTGATGGAGTTTAAAAACAGTCATAAGAGATCAGGGAAGATCTATGCCAACAGGAAGTGCGACATCCGAAACACTTCCCTTTGCTGGTCAACTGGATCGGCTTTGGGATTGCGTGAATGAAATTGGCGATCGCACAGGTCAGATTGATGAACTTTGTCAGCAATGGCTGGAAGCGGTTCATGGAATTTCACAGGCACCAGCTTGCATCTGGCTGGCTGAACGTTCTCAGCAGGTGAAGCTGTTTTCCGATATTGGTTTCAATTCAGAATTGGAATTTGATGCCGCGAGAATTTCCGAACTCATTCCCGGCTGGCTTCAGCGATCATTTTCCGAATCTCAAGTGATTATTCAGAACTGCAGCACTCTCGGGATGCCAGAACGCACTTTTGTACTGATTCCTCTGACGAGTTCAACACGGTCGATCGGAGTGTTGGGGATTTTGCTGGATTCTAACGGAGATGAGGACGAGGTCTCCGACTGGGAAAAGCCATTGGCTCGCCTGACTCTGCTTTTTTCCAATACTCTGCAGAGCATGGAACAACGACATTATGCTATCGATTATCGACAGGCATTCCGGCAATTCTCGCTGTTTACCCAGGCAATTCATTGCGAAACGAAATTGAAGAGCGGGACACGTAAGCTTGTCAATCAGTGGCAGCAATTCACTCAGGTTGATCGAGTCAGCTTGCTCTGCCCAAGATTTAGCCATCTGGAGCCAATTGCTATCAGCGGAGTAGCCCGGGTGGATCGTCGAAGTCAACAGATGCGACAACTCGCATTGATTGGTCGGTATACTCAGCGTTCCGGACAGGAAGTGATTTACGATCGAGAGAGTCGTGAATACCCTCTGCCATTAAGAGATCAGCTAGTCAAATACATTGAAGGGTCGCGATCGACATTCCTTAAAATCATACCGCTCTATTCTTCGAATAGAGCGGAGGCTGATCGTTCGAATAGGCGACGTTCACGGAAAAGCCATCCGATTGGCCTACTGGTTCTGGAACGCTTTCAAAATCAGTCCGCCCCGGCACGCTTGACGGAATTTCAGACGGATCTGGTCAGGCAATCGGAACTCGCACTGGCTCAACTACAGGATCTGGATGGAATTTTCCTCAAGAGTTTGCGAAGACCGCTCGGGCAGGCTTCACAGGCGGTGCGATATTCTCGATTCATTCGATATTGCATTGCTGCAATTTTGCTGGGAATGACTGCATGGTTAATGACCTGTTTTTCGTTACCCCGAAAAGTCATGATGTCCGGAACGGTAGTGCCAGAGAAGACGGCGCAGGTATATGCTCCCCGGTCTTCAGTGATACGGAAAGTTCATGTTTCCAGCGGACAGCATGTTCAAGCCGGGCAGGTATTGCTCGAACTGGAAGATACCCTGCTCCGGGCAGAAATCAGTCAGCTTGAGGACTTGATTGCTCAACAGAAAACAGAAACACAATCCTTTGAGAATGAACTGCTCCAATCCGGAACAGGCAATCGAATCGAAAGAATCCAGCTCCAGGGAGAAATCGCTAAAGCGAAATTGCAACTGGTCGCTTATCAACAGGAATTGGATGTTCTGGAGCATGAGCAAAACAATTTATTGGTTATAGCCCCGATTGATGGGGTTGTTGCCGATTTTGAATTGCAGAGTAAGCTGGAACTCAAGCCCGTACAAATTGGAGAAAAGCTGCTGGAAATCCTCGATGATCAAGGAAGAAAGACAATTGAAGTGCTGATTCCGGAATCTCAACTTGGCTACCTCTACGAAGAGATCGAAGGGAAATCCGCTGACCAGACTCTTTCTGCAGAAATCCGATTTTTAGCTGAACCGGATATAACATACACCGGGAATTTACTTCGCCCCGAAGTTGAGCGGATTGTCTACAGAAATCAGCAGCCTTACCTGAAATGTATCGTCTCACTTGATGATCAATCCATCAATACTAACCTGGGAGCCTCGGTCAACGCTCAGGTCAAGTGCTCTCCTGCTCCGCTTGGTAGTCTACTTTTTGGCGACTTTTTCCGGGCACTTCAAGCTCATTTCTGGTGGGAAACATTTTAGTCCATCCTGATGATTTTCCAGCGACAGGATAAGCATAGAACAATTCACAGATAGGGATACTGCCGGAATTTATCAATCAATCGCTGATTATGGAAGAAGTGATTTCAGAGATTCGTATTGCCTGAAACTTCGAACATCTGCTATAGCTGTTTGCATAATCACTGATTCTGCTCTCCACCGGTTATAAATTGAAAATCAGTTCGTATCATGCCTCATTGCACACCATTCGCAGTGACTTCAAGGAAGAAGACCTGGACATTCAATGATGAGGAAGCCCACACCTTCTCACTTCAAACCAAAGTTATTCGGGGTTTCATTACTGACACTCTGGGTGTTGGGAAATCTCGTCTATAATTTTTCTCAGTTCGAGTTTTCCGCCGGTGAAGATCATTTGTATGCCGATGAAAAAATTCCTGCCGGGAGCTACTTGATCGAGGGCTCGAATGATGTCCCTCCTGCCAAAATACGCTTAGGCGATCTGGATAATTCTCACCCTGGCCCAACTCATCCTGGTGATCCACAGCATCCCTACCCTACTCCACCAGCCATTGCGAATGCCCAGTTAATGCGGCAATCTCGTGAGGAAGCCGACGCGAAGAGCCATGGGTGTGTTGTTTGTCATAAAAATGCTCACGATCCCCACAAGCAACCGGGGAAGCCTTTGGCGATTCAACTTGGATGCACGGATTGCCATGGTGGTGACCCCTGTGCAACGACGATCGAGCAGGCCCATGTCCCTTCCCGTTATCCGACCATCTGGAATTCCTCTGCAAATCCGGTTCGCAGTTATACGTTGTTGAATCACGAATCTCCTGAGTTTATCCAGTTTGTGAATCCAGGAGATTTGCGAGTTGCTCATTTGAGTTGCGGAACTGTTGGTTGTCATCCCAACGAAACCCTTCAGGTGAAAAAAGGGATGATGACGCATGGCTGCATGCTGTGGGGAGCAGCGCTGTATAATAATGGTTCCGTTCCGAAGAAATGGCCGATGTATGGCGAGAGCTATTCGATGCATGGGGCGCCTCAGCGTCTGCAAACGGTTCCACCACCAACTGCAGAAGAGACGGCCAGAAAAGGTGTACTGCCTTACTTGGATCCTTTGCCGCGATATCAAGCTTCGCAACCTGGGAATATTCTGAGAATTTTTGAACGGGGGGGACGTTTCCGTACAGAGCCGGGCATTCCCGAAGTTCTCGAAGAACCTGGACGACCGCGGGAACGAATCAGTAATCGAGGGCTGGGGACGCTGAATCGAACTGATCCTGTCTTCATCGGATTGCAGAAAACACGCCTGTTCGATCCGACACTGAATTTTTTGGGGACCAACGATCATCCCGGCGATTACCGTTCGAGCGGTTGCACATCTTGTCATATGATTTACGCCAACGATCGTTCACCAATTCATTCGGGGCCTTATGCGAAGTATGGCAATCGAGGTTATGCAGCTGAAAAACCTGATGATTTGATTGAGTCAGTTGATCCCATGATTCCCAAGTTTCAATCCGGTCATCCGGTCAGTCACAACTTCACACGTTCAATTCCTACGAGCCAGTGCATAGTCTGTCATATTCACCCGGGAACTACTGTGATGAACAGCTATCTGGGATACATGTGGTGGGACATGGAAACCGATGGCGAGAATATGTATCCGCGGGAACAGCACGATCCGACCGCGGAGCAGATTGTTCAGGCGGAAATGGCCGATCCGAATTCTGCCAGTGTGAAAGGGCTTTGGTCAAATCCGGAATTCCTGACCGAGTTGACCTCGTTGAATAAACATCTGGAAAAAACACAATTTGCCGACTTCCACGGCCACGGCTGGGTATTTCGTGCCGTCTATAAAAAGGATCGTCAGGGAAATCTGCTCGATAAATTCGGCAATCGGCTCGAACATGTCGAAAATGAAAAGCTTCAACAGGCGATGGCTATTCCGCTGTATGTGAAGGAACTTGAACGCAAGAAGCCGACACTCTCGTTGGCTGAAGTTGAGAAAGCGGAGCAGCAGTTATTGGATCTGCAAAAAGGAGTTCCCGTTCATATGCTCGATGTGCATCTGGAAAAGGGGATGCATTGTGTGGATTGCCATTTTGTGCAGGACGTTCATGGCGATACCAAATTGTACGGTGAGGTTCGAGCAGCAATTGAAATTCAATGTATCGATTGCCATGGCACGGTTAACGATAAAGCCTTCAAGTTGATTAATAATCGCTGGCAAATGCGAACTTCCGGGCCAGCCGCCAAGGAAAGAGAAGCTCCGCAGCCTAACGGTCGGGAACTCTCGGCGATGACCACACCATTCGGAAAACAGCGTTTCGAACTTCGAGGCGACAAACTGTACCAGAACTCGATGGTCGAAAAGGGACTCAGCTGGGAAGTGACCCAGGTTTCGGACACGATTGATCCCAAACATCCTAAATACAATGCTAATGCGGCTCTGGCGAAAACGATTCGCTTCGATGAGCTGGGGAAATTTGAATGGGGTGACTTGCCGCAGGATCCTCTGAAACTGGCACACTGCAATCAAACAATGAGTTGCAGTTCGTGCCACAGCAGCTGGAATCCGAGTTGCTATGGTTGCCATCTCCCTCAAGAGGCCAACCGAAAAATGCCGGATCTCCATAATGAAGGAGATGTCACTAAAAATTACGTATCGTATGACTTCCAGACGTTGCGTGATGATGTCTTTATGCTGGCACACGATGGAAATGTGACTGGGAATAAGATCAACCCTTCCCGCTCCTCCTGTGCGATTCATGTCACCTCTTATAACAACAATCGCGAATCGATTTATACACAGCAGCAGACAATTTCCGCGGAAGGTCTCAGCGGGATTGCTTTCAGCACCAATGTTCCTCATACGGTGCGTGGTCGGGGGGAAACGAAGATGTGCACCGATTGCCATCTTTCTCAGGCAAACGATAACAACGCCATCATGTCCCAACTGCTCATGCAGGGAACCAACTACCTGAACTTCATCGGACGTTTCTGCTGGGTTGGTTGTGGAGATCATGGATTTTATGCCGTTCCAGTGACCGAACGAGATGCTCCTCAAGCGGTCATTGGCAGCCATCTGCATGAACTGGCATTCCGTGAGCATTATGAAGAGCATGAAGAGAACGATCATATTCTTGAACATGCTCACGAACATCCGGGACGGGATATCAGTGAGGTCTTTCGCCCGTTCAAACAGCCAACCGTTTTGACATTGCAGAAACGTGGGGAATATCTCTATGCCGCCTGCGGAAAAGCGGGTGTGCGAGTGTTCGATATTGCCTTTATTGACCATAAAGGATTTTCGGAACGTGTGACGACTGCTCCCGTTTCACCGATTGGTCAGAAGTTTTTCGTCCGTACAAAATATGCAACGTCCGTCTATGCCCCGGCTACAATTGCTCCCGATCCGACACGCAAACATTATCCCGAAAACGATGAGCAGAAAGTTCCTGCTCACTACGGATATCTGTTCGCGACGGATCTTTACGAGGGGCTCGTCTTCATCGGAGCAGGAACATTACTAGATGGCGATCCTCTCAATAACTTCCTGGAAAAGGAACTTGCCTTCAACCCGGGTGGAGCACTTGATGGTGCCCAGTCCGTCAAGATTGTCGGTAATTATGCCTATGTCTGCTGTGAGAAGGGGCTCGTGGTTGTAGATGTCACCGATCCTAAGAAACCGTGTATCGTGAACGTCCTCGGCAAGGAATTTCTGAATCATCCTCATCAGATGGAAGTGGAATTCCGTTACGGTTTTGTCTGCGATGAAGAGGGGTTGAAGGTCATTGATATTACCGATCCCTCCTGCCCGATTCCCGTAACCGCACTCGAATTTGAAGACTTACATAATGTGTATGTCGCCAGAAACTATGCTTATCTGGCTGCAGGTAAACAGGGACTGATTATTGTCGATGTGACGAATCCGGAAAAACCTCTTGTTGATCAAATCTTCAATGCGGAAGGTGAAATTTGCGATTTGCACGATGTGAAACTGGGAATCACCTACAACAGTGAGTTTGCTTATCTAGCCGATGGCAAAAATGGAATGCATGTGCTGCAACTGACATCCCCACACGTTGAGGGGAATGATGGATTCAGTGTGCGGCCAGAACCGAAATTGATTGCAACGTATCATCTTCATGAAGGCGAGGCTCTGTGCATCGCCGAAGGAATTGACCGGGATCGAGCGGTCGATGAATCGGGGAATCAAATTGCCGTCTTCGGGCGAGTTGGTGCCCGGCCGTTTAATTATCAGCAACAAAGGAAGTTGTATATCAATCCAGTTTCCCAGGAGCCATTCCGGGTCGAAACGTTCTCGCCGGATTATCGAATCGAGTTCCCTAATCTGCGAGAAGATCTACTGCATCAACAGATTGAATCCTATTACGGATCGGCTCGACAATTCAGGGAATAATCTTAAAGGTGTTCGGCTGAGAGCGATGCTTCACTTCTAAAGATTTATCCACCTGAGATGACTCAGTTTCGGCTTTCCAGGTCGACCAGGTTGAGCAGTTTTTCGCCTGACATACGGTGAGCCGCGTCGTGTGGGCAGGCGTAAACGCAGCTAGGTTGTTTACTGGATGTTTCCGTGCATAAGTCACAGATAGTGGCTTGCACTTTAATGACGGCCCGTCCATCGGCACCGGCTTCGATCGGTCCTTTCGACTGTCCTCCCCACCAGGTTTTCTTCTCTGGCAAAGGCTGCATATTGATGTTTCCGTAGGGGCAATGCTCTTCACACAAGCCGCAGCCAATGCACCACGATTCAATTTTCATGTTGAAATCGGGGCCGCGATGAATCGCATCGACCGGACATCCGAGCATGCAGTAAGGATCGCGGCAGGATCGACAGGAACTGGTAACGAGATATTTGTCGAATCGAAGCCCTTCGCGGATTAAGCGGGTCGTTCCCAGGTGAGCATCAGAACAAGCCTTGGTGCACTCATCGCAACGGGTGCATTTGAGTAGATCGATTACGAGCAGGTTCTGGGCATTGGCGAGTCCCTGATCCAGAAAATTCTTCATCGCGCCACTATCCGTCGGCTGCATCACACGAATTTTATCGAGGTTTTCCTTTGCAAGCTTCCGCATTGCTTGAGCAATCGTAGGGTATTGAGCATAGATTTCCTTAAAGACCTCTTTAGGGATTCTCAACAGCTCAACGTTATCCATTGCGACATAGGAAGCCTGATTCAAACCCCGACCATATTGATCGACTGTGCTGCGCTGCATGTCGTTTAAGGTGTCGTAACAGGAATCGATATCGACCAGCATTTCGAGATCGCCAAAGTGATTTCCCGGTCCGAGATAACTTTCGACATAAGTTTCCCCGCTGGCAGTTTTCTTCTCGATTCGTACGAATCCAATTCGCACCAGATTCAGATAATTCGATTCGATACCCTGGCGAGTAATTGTTTGACCGGGACGGACCTTCGTCAATTCGACTTTATCCTTAAGCAGTCGCTCGATGCGACGCATTTCCTGACCCGCTTCATCGAGTGATGAGAAGTATTCGATCTTCTTCAGATCGACACCCAGAGCTCGTTCCCGATACAGCTTTTCCAGCAACTCACGGGAGGAACGATCTCGCATCAGCATGAGTACGATGTTACGACGAATTTCAATCACCGAACATTCATCATCCATCGCTTCGACCGTGAAGGCTCTTGGATAATTATTGAGACAACTGGCCTCGCCAAAGAGATGATCGTCTTTTGTCACAACACTGACAAACGCATGATCCGGTAAAACTTTCAGGACATCTTTCGGCGGCGCACTGAAAGTTCCTCCGTAAGTGAAGGTGTTATAAGTTTTTTGAGAATGACTCTGCGTAGAATCACCCTCTTCCATATCAAAGCGGAAGCGGGTCATCAGACTGAAGACTGAGCCTTCGTGTTTTTTCAATGTTTTCTGACGGGACAGTGCGGTGATCTGGAATCGACCACTTTCCATTAAAAATGCCGTTTGTCCGATTTCACCTTCTCGAAAAATAACGTCTCCTCGTCGATAAGTTTTCCGGGAAAATGAATTCTTGATAAACGAAAGATATTTGGGAGGGACGGTTTTGAGTAAGGGATGAGCTTGGATTTCCTCGATGGTTAACTCGTTGGAATTCGCACCTATTTCGATATTGGGAATGTTCTGCTCGTCGATGGTTAATGCATCGGTCGGGCATGAAATTGCACATTCCCCACATTCGACACAGGAGGAATCTCCCATCGGCTGGTCGAGGTCAAAGCTGATCCGCGTTTGATATCCCGAGCCGGTTCGACCAATGACATTGTTATGTTTGACGTCGGTGCAACCCCGGATGCAGCGATCACACATGATGCAGGCTCCATGATCGACTTTGATCATCGAACTGGAGGTATCCACCGTTCTAGTTGCATGGGAACTGCTTCTTGGAAACCTGGGCGTGGCAGGGACATCCACTTGCCTGGCCAGTTTATAGAGCTCCGGCAACTGCTTATCTTCAACCTGGAGATGGCGTTGCGGATTGGCTTGATCGGACATTAATAATTCGACTGCCAGCCCTCCCAAACGGCGAATTTGACTCCGGAATTTATCATGCGGAGTTCTGGGCGTATGAATATTAAGGTAGTCGTCGAGTGCTCGATGGCAGGAGGGGACAAGGGTCGAACGGGAACTATAGATCACACTGCCAGTTTCATCCCGCCTGGGCTCTCCTGATCGTTCCATCTCCGGCCCCTGCACAGCCACCATACAAACGCGGCACATCGCCACTGGTTTAAGATGTTGCTGATGGCATAGAATCGGGATCGGATTTTCATCGCCGGGCTGGGTTCGGTAATACTTATCGACGGCATCATAAATAGTGGAATAACGATAAGTCACGTCCCCATTTTTGTCGTAAACGGGGCTTCCGTAAGCATCGAGAGCCATTACTGTTCGTGGAAATTGAAAGGGATTCCCATCAATGATTAAATTGAGCAGATCGTTCTGCTTCTCGGCATCGGCTGGCGAGAGAGTGACAATTTGCCCTTCAACCGTATATTCCTGAAGCTCATTTTCGCGTCTGGCGAATGAAGAGATCTGCTTTTCCGAGAGATCAGCCATGAATAGTCTGCTTTATTATTGATGTGTTTTATGTACAAATTGTACTACCGACTTTTGGCGACTTCCCAAGTTTCCGGGAAAAATTCTTTCAACGACAACAGGGGATTGAAAGCGACTTGACCTAATCCACAGATGGACGATTCCTGCATTAATTCGATTAAATCCGGGAAGTAATCCGGGATCTGCAGTTTCCCTTCATTCAATGGTCTGGATGCAATCTGGACGAGTTTCTCAGAGCCCAGCCGACAAGGAACACACTTGCCACACGATTCATTGCGATAAAATTCCGTGCAGGATTTAACCAGACTGACCAGATCGGTCTGCTCTCCAATAAACAGATGGGCGGCTCCCAGGTTGAAACGTCCACGCAACTGAAATCGAAAGAAGTTATTATCCAGTGGTAGATTCAATAGATCGAATTCATGCTCTCCCTCTGGGATCATTTTTTTGACAAAATCGTCAGGAAGCTGATCACGTGAAAACTTTCTTGGTAAGAAACCTCCGGATGGGCCGGAGACTCCAAAGGCCTGTAATTCCTGTCCGTCTCGCATGCCACCCACCAGTTCGAGCAAATCTCCTACAGTCGAACCTAAGGGAACCTCATACACGCCAGGGCGATTGATATCTCCACTGAGGGAAACAAATCGCTTTCCTTCGCAGTCGTTCACGCCTAGTTTTCGATACCAATCTGGACCATTATTGAAAATAGCAGGGACCCAGGCAAAGGTTTCGACGTTGTTGACGAGCGTCGGAAAATTTCTGTAACCCTGAATTTCCAAATCGGGCGGTCGCTGGCGGGGCTGAGCCCGTTTATCTTCCATCGCCTCAATCATTGCCGTCTGTTCGCCGCAAATGTAATTGCCAGGACTGACAAAGACTTCCACTTCACAATTCAATCCGGTCTTTAGGAGATTTCGACCGCACAAGCCTCTAGCCTTTGCATCATCAATGCACCTCTGAAAAGCCTCGATTTGTGATTCATATTCATGTCTGATGTAAATGTAAGCACGCTCTGCACCAATGATGAGAGCCGCAGTGATGATGCCTTCGAGAACCAGATGGGGAGTTCTGAGCAGAAGTTCCCGATCCTTAAACGTTCCCGGCTCACTTTCATCGGCATTGCAAACGACATATCGGACCGCTCGATTTTCCTGCTCTGCATACTTCTTAACGGTCCGCCATTTCTTGGCTGTCCTGGCTCCGGGACCTCCCTTTCCAACCAGGCTGGAATCTTCGAGTGCCTTCAATACCGATTCCCCGAAAGCATTCCGATCGGCAGCCTGCAAAAAATTGTTGAGTAACTCATATTTCGTCTGCTTCTGATAACAGTCGATTTCCCACTCATCAGGTATTTCATGATCAACAGACTTACCATGTGTGATTCCCGATTTCAGGATTGAGCGAATGGAGGTCACGCACTGTCTCAAATTGCTGTCGGGGACAATATGATGATTGAGGCTGACTGCAACAGGGCCATCGCAATAGCCCATGCAGGATTTTCCAGAAATGGAAACCTGCCCCTGTTCAATTTCTGTTGCAAATTCGTTCTTGAGATCTTGAATCAACTCCTGACTTTGATGCATGTGACAGGAAAAATCACGACAAACCTGCACTTCAACCTTCGGCGGAGGAGCGAGGCGAAAACTGTTGTAGAAACTAACCAACTCCTGAAGACGATATAACGGAGTTGATGTTCGATCGGAGATTTCCTGAAGAACTTCTGCAGAAAGAAAACCGCCGTTTTCTTTTTGTCGTTTGATTAATATCTGCACAAGACTCATAAATACACTGCCTGTCGCGGCTGGTTCGGAAATTGAATCGGGACTTACTTAAAGTGACAGTTTAAACATCATTCCTCGGAAGGTCCTTGATAGTTCAAGAATTCTTCGATCGTTCGGAAATGACTGGAAAACTCCGATTTATCATCTTGATTGTATTGATCTGCCTGGTGAAACGAATGGCAAAGGACACACGCATCGCTGGCTCCGGCTATGGCATGATTCCCTGATTCCTTTTGCTGTTCTGGTGAGTTTGAATGACATTTTATACACACCTCCATGCCTGGAATCATGACTTCGAGATTGTCGAATGTCGCAGGTGTGTCGACAAGTTCCGCATAAGTCGCCTGGTTTTTTTTCAACTCGGCTTTTGGATGGCAGCTCTCACAGGAAACCATGCGGTGAGCATGGTGATGAAACTTTGATTTATTGAGCCAGAGTTGAGGAATGTTCGCAGGACTGATTTCGATTTGTCCATTCACGGGTTGAGAATCGAGTTTGCTTAGATTCCTCGCTTCCTCGAATGAGAAGACCTGCTTTTTCTGACCATCTTCGAGAGTCGCCGTGTAATAGTGACACTTCGTGCAATTCGCGCCTAATCCCGTCAATTGCTCGACTGCTTTTTGACTCAAGTATCGCAGGCTTTCCAGGGAATCATTTTTCTTTGTTTGAGACCCTGTTTGATCTGCGTCTCGAACTGTATTCGGCAGAAGTCCATTTGGTAGTGGCTGGGTTTCACTTTGCCCCGGCATTATGACAGGGGAATGATCTGCTCGCTGTGATAACTTGACTTGTTCGTAGACAGCCACGCCGGCCAGTCGTTGTCGTATTTGAAATTCCAACTGGTCGAGTGTTAATCCGTGAGGAATTCTCTCCTGAATCAACTGGTCGCGATCGTTTTTGTAAAGATCGTGAGCCGCGTTGGAAATTTCGTAGCTTTGTTCGACGAGTGTGACAGCAGAACGCATCGGGTGACAAGATCGACAATGACGTTCATAGTCAATAGGACGGAAATCCATTCGTTGTGTCACCGCATCTCCTGCGGAGTCCAGTCCTGCCCGTTCATGACAGTCACTGCATTTGAGCTGCTTGCTGTCTGCAAGTTGTTTAAGCCGCTCTTCAGAGAAGTCCGGCTCAATTTCAGCGAGGATTTCTCCCCCCTTTTCTCCCAGGCCTTGTCCATAAGCAAGGTGTAATTGATGGTTGAATTTGATATTTCCGGGATCACCATTTTCCAATGATACAAATTGGGGATGAGACTGCGTCGAGAAATGTTCAATCGATTGCCAGCCATTCGCATGAGACGTTTTTTTGCAGGCCGTCTTCGGCTCAACTCCTGCCATCGCTTTCTCAAGATCCTTGTGACACTTCGTGCAGCTTATATTTCGGACTTCAGTAATATTGTGATTGCGTCCTCGATGTTCGTGATGACAACTCGCACAGCCCTGTTGATCGATTATCGAATGTTGACAGACATGCCCGAGCGATTCCTGATGGCAGGACGTGCAACGTGCTTCGGTTTTGAACTGGGTTCCGGCAATGGAATTGAAGAAACTGCCGACATGTTGATCTCGAATTGGATTGAAGGGTTCATGGCAGACTTCGCACTGATGTTCCCAAGCCGCATGAGCCTGACTAATCTCTCCATGATTGGTCGCCCATTTGACAAGAGTTGACCCCTGGAGCCCGTTTGACCGGACTCCATTCCAGTCGACTGAAAATAGAATGATGGCTCCTACAAGCAAGACGGAAATCGCCAGCAGAAAATGACGCCATTTTCGAATCGAATCGGACCGACGATAGTAATCCGGAGGAATTCGATTGACGCGTGCGCCAGCCGTCTTTCCAGATTGGTCCGTCATTAGATTCTTATTTAAGGCCATCAATCAGTCGTTTCACGCAAGGGTAGTGAACAGTTCGAGATCAAGTGTGAGACACTTTCACCGTAACAGATTTGTATATCCTACCAATAATACAATCCAAAATAGATATGCACTCCCAACAATCCCAACAGGAGAATCGTCAACGGGTAATGCACATACAACCAGAAATGGAGCAGGAGATGCAGACGGTATTGCTGATGCAGTTCGTTTCGTTCGCTGCAAATTTTTTCCAGTTGATCCAGTGTTGCCACCTGCGATTCTTCCAACTCGGTGCGTACTTTTCGAAACTCTCGCTGCATGCGAACAGAATCCCGCAATGGCGAAGAGCCATACTTTTTCAGGCTCATAAAGTCATCGAGATACTCTTTCGCAAATTTGACAAGAGGATGATCTTTCGGAATGTTTTGGCGAAAAATCGTAGGAGCAGAAATCGACTTGATATTGCTCGCGCCTCCCCGATTTCGCTTGTCGTCTCCTTCTATCAGAAACTGACTTCGAAGGGCTTCGTGTTCAACCCGTTCCAGATGGAGCAGATCACCCTGCATTTTCTCAAAGGCAAAATCACGATTCAACTGTCGAATCAAGCCTTCGGCATCATTCCGTAAATGACAGACAACGCGGGGGATTTGTGAATGAATTGTTTCGTGAGGAATCATCTGAAACATCATTTTGGGAATGAACTGCTGGAGAATTAATCCACTCACTCCACTGAGAATGACCAGGCCAAAAATGACCATCAGAGCAGTCGTTAGTGGTCCTCCAAACCTTAGGCCACTGTGCATAACCGCGAAGGGAACACACAATAATCCGAGCCAGATATGAGCTTTCATCCAGGTCTTCGGCTTCCCAAGAATCCGGACGAGCCGTAATTTCTTGCGAAGCCAGAGCAGACTTTCGAAGACGATAATCAGGAACGCTCCAACTCCCAGCAGGAAGCAGTAGGGATCGCTCCCCGTAGGCCAGCTTTCAGAATTTGCGACTCGAAACGCAAAGATCACAATGCTGATGATGCCGACCAGCAAAGTCACCAGCGCCCACACTCGATGGCCAATCCAATGTGATCGCGTAATAAGCAATTCGACACCTTAATATTATGATTGTGCAAATAAAATTGTTGAGAAATATTAGAGCGACATTGGAAGTCACTCATCGATCACGATTGTTGCGTCTCAGCTCCTATCCCTGTGACTGCTCAGCGAATGGAGCATTTATGAAATAGTGGCGAGTATGACTGGAAGTGTACAGTATCCGACGTGATCTGTCTTCAATTTCTTTAGAAATTGTGATGATCAAATTGTACTAATATTTACCCAGATGCACGTGACCGGTTTGAATTGACATTTAGCACTCCATTTCGCAGAAGCAGCCTGAGGACAGATAGCAGTAGAAATTCAAATCAAAGGGAATAACGATGCGTTAAATTTCCGAGGCTGCGGTGATAGACAACAATCGATAGATTGTAATTGACCAGCGCCAGCAATTCGTCGCGTTGAACGGAGAGGAGATTACCACGCGATTCCACCAGTTGTTCAATGGTGATTTGCCCTTTGTGGTACAGCTTGTTGTAGATATCGAGTTGCTCTATGAGGAGGTTAGAGCGAGTCAGTTGGGCCTGATAGATGTCATAGCTTTTCCGCACCTGTTCCAGGCTCTGGTCGACATCGTAGTTGATAATGTTCTCAGCTTTTCGCAGTTCAATCATCGCAGACTGAAACTGCAACTCCGCTCGTTTCAGCAGGGCCTGTTCGCCTCGTTTGCCAAGTTTACGTTCATAGTTCAGGCCCATCATCCAGTTGTGATAGTTTCCGGAACTGGCATTCTGGATCGCTCCGAAGGCATTCGAATCGAGTCCGGAAACTCCAACGCGACCCACAACGTTGATTGATGGTTTTGTCAGGTCTTCAGCCTGCAGTCTCTGGAGTTCCGCGGTCTTGAGTTTTTGGCGGGCAATTTTGAGTTCATTTCGATTCTGAAGTGCCTGCTCGCGACTGCTGACCGCGTCTATTGCGATAAGATTGGATACGGGCTCGGCGATCAGATGACGAGGTATAGTAGACAGTGACTGATCAATCCCCATGGTCAGGAAGAGTCTCTGTTCAGCCTCGAACGCTCGTTGCTCAACTTGGGCCAGTTCGATTTTTAGTTGTTGAACATAATCGAGCGAGCGTGTCAGACGCACCATACTCCCTTCACCGAGTTTGAGACGTACTTCTTCTTCGTGATGCAAATGTTCGGCATCCGATAATTCCTGTTCAATGAGTGTGACTTCCTGCTGGAGTTGATAGACCGACCAGTAGGCTGCATGAAGTTCGACAATCAGATCGGTGACCGTTTCCCGAGTTTCATACTTTGACCGCGCCTGATTTAATTTGGCGATCGCAATAGGAGCCTCATTGACATTTTGATTTCTTCCCTGCCAGAGCGGTTGGCTGACACTCAGAGATAAATTTGAGGAGTAAGCCGGGTTCACCAGAAGAAAGGACCCGGAAGGATTGTTGTTATTATAATTGCTGCCATACGCCAGTCGGGTTTGTGTTCCGGTTTCCCATTTTTTCCCAAAAGCCAGTAGATCAGGTCCATTCGAAGTTCCCAGGCTGGTCGTCGAAATTGTATTTTGTCCCGTCCCCAGAGCATCGATTGCGGAACTGGCCTGTTGGTTGACCTGTCTCATATCGAGGTTCGAGGAAAGCGTAGTATCGAACTCAGCCAGAGATTGATCGATGAGCGTCTGCTGCATTTCCTGAGAAAGTTGTGCCTGCCTGACCAGTGGATTATTCTCAAGCATCACCTGCATTGCCATGGAAATCGTTAAGGCTTCCGAAGTTTGTAAATCGGAATTGGTCGAATAAGCAGCAAATTCGATGACTTCTTCGTTAGTGCTTTCCTCAAGAAGTTGCGATTCGCTAACGTTGAGCTGAGTCAGATTCGCCTCGCGATGTTTTTCGCCATCCATCTCGGCACTTACGATCAGGGCCGGATACTCTTCCACTGCGGTTGAATCTGGGTTAGCCAAGGCTATAGATGTGGTTGACGTTTTGGGCAATCTGGCACAGCCGATTCCGCAGCAAAGAATCACACAACACGCGCAGCACCAGACGATCCTGGAGAACTCGAAGTCATTCCGGTCTTTGAATTCGATGTGATGAAAGGGATTACTGATCGTCATGGATCATAATGACAGCTTGAGAAATTCAGCGGAGTTAATGAGAGAAGCAAATCCATTCATACGAATACATTTCCTGGAAATTAATAGATGAACGCACCCTGCACAAATATGGAGAACAGGGGATCGAGTTCTGGATTATTGACCTGGGCAATCGTGAACGGATCGTACTTGCCGTACAGATCTTTGAGCCCTTCATCGGGTATCAGGGTTGCAATCCCTGCTTCGAACACGATGTTATCGCTCAGTAAAGGGCGGTATTCAAAACCAATGCTCAGGTCGGTCCCAATTGCGGTGGCGATATCATCCTGAAAGGTGTAGGTTTCGAGAACTTCGGTATCGTCGAACATGATATAGTTCGCGTTGGTGATCATCTTCAACTTCGGCGTGATATCAAAATCCATACCGACATTAAACAGCAATAACCCAGGATTAACGAAGTTCGATTGTCCCTGAAATTTGCTGGTTCTCAAGTCGGGAACAAGGCTTTCCCGCTGCACGAGACTCACGCCGAATAGTTGCAGCTGCTGGCGTTGCCAATAGCTGAATTCTCCTCCGGCAAAGTTGGGGGCATCGAGAATCGTATCGAAGCCTGTTGCGGTTGTATCGTTGGGATTGCTGTCTCCCGAAGCATAAAAGAAGGATGTGCGGAATCGAGCCCAGTCGCGGTCGTAGGAGAGTTCGAGAGCAGCCATGCAGGCGCTGATATCCTGAGCTTTTCCCGCAATCGGATTCATACTGTCATGTCCGAACACATAGTAAAACGCATTCGAGATGTTCAGCTTTTCGATATGCCCCTGGCCAGATAAGCCCAAATAGTAGGCTTCCACCTGATGCGGCTCAAAAATACCGACAGGATCGGGGCGGGCCAGAAAATTGTTGTTATCGAACAGAAAGTCCGGTCGGTCAATATTGTAATGAAAACTGGCTTGAGCCGTGTAACCGGGGGAAATGAAATCCTGCCGGTAGTAATTCATGATGAGAGTGTTTTGTTTTCGATCATTGAAAGTATTCAACAGGCTATTGGTGTCTTTTTCAACCTGATCGAACAAAACGATGTTAAACTGATCGCGGTTAGCCAGCCGTGTTCCAAAAACCCGGGCACCACGATTGACATCATCGAAGATAAATCCCTTAAAATCGCTGACGAATTCCTGCGATCCAACTCGTGCGGAGACGAAATCGTAATGCGGACTCAAGTCCGCCATCTTCCACTCAAAGAAATATTCCTGAAGTGCAAAATAATCATCAAGCCTGGTTGTTCCCTCTCGAATATCAGGATTCACGACCGCGAGTTCATTCGTATCGAGGTAATTGATATTGAATGCAGTAGTCATTTTGAATTGCCAGTCAATCGGCTTGAAAGCCGCATTGCCGTGAAACAATTCAAAGGACATCAGGAATAAATTGGACGAGAAGTACTGATTGGGATCCCCAAAGAATGGCTCCGAAAATGGATCGATCGTACTTTCAAAAGGAGAAGTCGCGACAGGTAACTGACGAAATTCCTGGAGGGTTTCATACTCTGCTGTAATATTCATGAAGAGATGCTGACCGATGATCGGAAAATCACCTTTGAGATAATTTTGATTGTACGGGTCATACCAGCGTCCATGCTCATAAGGATAATCAACTCCCGACGGCTGCCCCTGGTCGTATCGATCCCAGTCCGGAAATCCGGAACGCCAGCGATCTTCCACCGGGACAAAGTGACTCGTTGTTTGGGCATCCTTGGGCAGAATTCCAGAAGGCCCGGTGTACCCGAGTGGAGCTTCGTGAGGATATGTCAGAAGAGAGTCCTCAAACAGATTGACCTCTTCCTCCTCCAACTCAATTTGTGGAGGCCCAAATTCTGCGAGAGGACGTCTTAAGATCGGGGGATTGAGGGTGGGAGCAGTTTCAACGACGGGCTCAGGCAGAATTAAGGGGGAGTCTTCAGAGAACAATCGAGCTGTTTTTACCGGGGAAGGGGAATCGACAAACATCCTGGTCCCAGGCTGTAGGACATCCAGCTTTAAATCGTCATCGCTCTTTGATAACGGAGGGACTTCTAACCTGGGCATGGCTGGCGATTTTGCAGTTTTATCGAATTCTTGAACAGCAATCTGATTCAGTGGCGTGAGCCGAAAACGATTCTCTGTCTCAACCTTCAATGTCGAGCCTGAATGCTTTTCATCACGTTCATACTGCCCGGAAGCTTCAAATCGCTGAAGAGCCTGCCCGCAAGCGGTTGAGGCCATCAAGCTCGCTGCTATGACAAACAGAAGCGACGAGAGCCCTTTTATCAGTAAGGAATATTTCGCCTGAAAATATGCAGAACTCAAGTCCCATCCTGTGAGCCGAAACTCATCAGTGAAGAATCGATCGTGAAATCGGTATATGAGACTTTTGTAGTAAATCATCGCAGCCCTAAACGGCTAACGTGGAAAAACGGGATTGATTGAGAGGCAATTGATCGTTAATCCGCAATCGAATTTCAGAGGGAATTTGAAATCGTTAACGGGACAACTTAATGGTGGGAGGAATTACAGGAACTGCAATCAAAGGAGATACAGTGTACTTACAGATCATTATCTACTTCACGAAAAAGCAGATGTTGATAGGAAGGAATTGGGGAAGGTGAAAACTCAAATCAACCATGAACAGCAAATGAGGTGGGAACTGTTCATAACAGATAGTATTCAGGATATCACAAGTCTCACAAGGGGAATTCATACTGAACAATTTTTTGATAGATTTGATCCCATAATTACAATTCTGAGCTCAAGATTTTCGATTTTCATGGAACTGTTCTCAGCTTTTTAAGATTCAACCTGATCACATCTGGGTGAGTTTGCCGATAATGAGGGTTGTACGGATCAATACTTTAACTCAATTACCGATGCCCCACCTCAAAAAACCACTTTTAATTCTTGAGCTTCACAATTCAGTGAGCTGAGAATCGCTCGTCATCAAAACCAGCTGATATTCCTGTCGTCCTGACTGATTCTTTATACGCTCACAAAAACTCTCCAACCTGGAGTTCAGAACTTCTCACAGAGCACTGGTGCATGTTATGTTTGGTCAACGACTATTCGAGATCTTCCAAGCGGCAAAGACTCCCGTGGAAACGGAGAGACTTTATGATCAGATTCAGGTCGAAATGCTGGAAGAACGGCTCGTATTGAGTTCCCTGGCAGGAGCAGTCGCGAACCAGCCAAGCGCTTCTGATACAAACCCGGCTACTCCTCACATCGCCAGTGCACCTCATCTCACCAATGAATTGTCTCCATTATCAAACAATGAGAGCCAGCCAAGGCAGGATCGAAATTCTTCTGAAGAAACCGTTGAGGCAACGAATCAGACACCTTTACGATCTGGTGCAGATTCCTCTGAATCAGGTTCAATTCTGCCGACTGCCTGGGAGACTGAGGATCCCGGAGATCCAGCCGAATCAACTCCATTCAATACACCACGGATTAAATCCTCTGGAAATGCTGCAGCAAACTCGATCACATTCGATACCGGTACGGATTTGACTTTCGAAACAGATCCCCAATTGATTCCGAATTCTGCGGACATCGATCTGGATTCGTTGACCAGACCAACTGATCCTGCTTCATTGCCAGTGATCTCTCAGGAAAACAGCCCCGGTTCGGAGTCTGCAGACTGGTTTATTGATCAATATGAAACGGTCACCATTAAATATGATTTCCGGGATGCCGAAGGGTATTCGAATACGATTTCCGTAGAACAGCAGGCTTTAGCTGTCCAAGCGTTACAGGGATGGAGCGAAGCCAGTGGCGGGAAAATCGAATTCATTCAGGACACTGAGGCGGATTTGAGTGAGATCGTAAACATTGGTGTTGGAGATCTGGCAGCTTTCGGTCATACCAGCCAGCGCGACGGCACACTCGGGTTGAGTCAGGTTCAAACCTCCGAGCAAAATGAGCATCCCAAAGTTGTCGGGATGATCTGGCTGGATCAAGCTGAGAACTGGGAAAATAATTACAACAACGGCAATGTCAATAACAGCTACGACTTTTTCACGGTCATCGCCCATGAAGCCGGGCATGTGTCAGGTCTGGAAGATATCTTTCAAAGTGATCCAGCCCAGTTGATGAGTCGAAGTTATGAAAATGAGCATAATCTCGAATCAATTTCACAATCACTCAACAACGCGATCTTCATGCCCATGGACTCGCAAAACGGCAATGGTGCCAATGCGTTTGTCCTGCATGCGATGGTTGCAACGCCAGAGCAATTAACTCCTGCTGAAGTCGCAAGTCTGCTGAATTATGGTTCTGAGGTGACCGCGAGTAATGATGCGATTATCGCCATTGTGGATCGCAATGGAAATATCCTAGGGGTTCGAGCAGAACAGGAAGTCCTGGACAATTTTGCGGGTGATCCTCAGGGGTTGGCATTTGCGATTGATGGGGCGGTGGCCAAAGCCCGAACCGCGGCTCTGTTTTCCAATGGTGATCCCAACAATGGCGACGGAGGAACATTCGCTCCCTTAACTTCGCGTCTTGTTCGATTCATCAGTCAGTCGACTGTGACGGAACGTGAAGTCAACTCCAACCCCAACGATATTGATCCCAATTCGACCGTCCGTGGTCCAGGTTTTATTGCTCCGATCGGTTTGGGAGGACATTTCCCACCAGATATTCCGAACACTCCGCAGGTCGATCTGTTTGCAATCGAACATACTAACCGTGATAGCATCATTCATCCCGGCGATGACGGCATTAAAGGAACTGCAGACGATGTGACATTACGTGGTCGGTTTAATATCGATCCCGCATTTGTCCCTGCTGGTCAGGAACTGGCTGCTCCAGAGGCGTATGGATTTGTCTCCGGAATCAATCCGGGGGCTCAGTCTCGTGGGATCGCCACTTTGCCTGGGGGAATTCCCCTGTTTCGAGATACTGATCTGGATGGAATTGGCGATACGTTAATTGGTGGTGTCGGCGTGTTCTTCCCTGGACCGGATGGTTATGCCAGTTTTGAACAGGGTTTTGTTCCTGGAGTAGGACAAACCACTGAAGAGCGAACCAATGCCCCGAAAGTTCTCGAGGCTGAGTTGATTGCTCTGGCAGTCGCTGGGGGAAGCACTCAGGCAGCTGAGTTTGCACATGAACCTCTGGCAAAAACAGCATTTGCCGGTAATCCTGTCAGCGATATCGATTTGCCATTTGGACGTCTGGATCTGGTAGGTATTCAACTTGCTGCTCTGGGACCAACAGCAGGCTGTGTTGGAATTATGGAAACAGTTGAACTGGCATTGAATACGCCTCCGGGAGTTTCAAGCGGAGCCGATCAGATTGTTTCAGATACAGGTGATTTGAATAACAATGGCGTCTTTGATACCGGGATTGATATCGAAGACCCGATGAATTTAGGAAACTTTACGGCTGATCCGCAATTGTATCGCAATGGATTGAATGTCCCGGAAGGCTATCTGGTCACTCCCCATGCCTCTGCGACTGATCCCGCTTTGACTGCTGCGGTTGTCCAGCAGATTATCGAAGATGCAATTGAAGCAGCCGAGGTGACGCGAGCCGCTGTTCGGCTCGAAGCTCCGGATCAATCTCCCGGAGCCAGAACGCGAATGGTTTTTGCAGTGACTGATACAAACGGTGAAGTTCTGGGACTGTACCGCATGCAGGATGCGACCACGTTTTCGATCGATGTCGCAGTCGCGAAGGCTCGAAATGTGGCCTACTATTCAGATCCTAACGATGTCCTGCCTATCGATAAAGACACACCATTCGATCCGAACAATACAAGTCCCGAGCCCATCGATCCGGCGACCGCATTTACAAATCGTACATTCCGATATCTTTCTGAACCCCGCTTTCCCGATGGAGTCGATGGGACACCAGCTGCGCCCTTCTCGATATTGAATAATCCCTCGATTGATCCTACAACGGGCGAGAATATTGGAGCCCCTGCGGCGGCTTCTACATTTACCAGTGTGTTGGGTTACGATGCCTTCAATCCTCAGACCAATTTCCGGGATCCCGGAGACGCAGGTGTGATGCCCGCTGTCGGTGCCAGCACGAGGGCTAATCAGAATGGAGTCGTTTTCTTTCCGGGAAGCACGCCTCTCTATATAAATAACCAAATTGTCGGAGGATTTGGGGTCAGTGGAGACGGGGTCGATCAGGATGATGTAGTGACCTATCTGGGAGCGACCGAGTTTTTACCAGATGGTGTGAACATCCCAAGAGCTGATCAGGTTTTTGTCGATGGCGTGCGACTTCCTTATCAAAAATTCCTGCGAAATCCTTTTGGTTGATATAAATTCAACGTTATTCTCATGACCCAGGTCCTCTGGATGGTGCATGGAGCGACGTTTCTCTTTGTGAATATAAGCTTAACCAATTGGTGATCGAACGCCGGCCCATCGCTGACGCTTCGGGTTATGATATTGTGCAAATGCTTGAATTATTGGCAAATTGGGGTGTTCACGGAAGATACAGGAGCCGCATCGTTGAGAAAAGGACGTTCGTCGGGAATCCTGTTCATTGTGGAGGGAATGTCGATCCGATGCATTTATAGGTGAGAATTCGTCAGTGATGAGGAATTCCTGATTTCTGCATCGTTCTTTTCTACAAATGAAGCCGTCCGCATGCGTTCTCAGAAGAGATTACACATTTTTGCATTCGCATGCCTGATGCCTGTTTTGTTCGCCTCAGAACCTGCGACGGCTAAAGACTGGTGGATGAAATATCCAGCCAAAGATCCCGTTGCGATGCGGGAAGCAGGAAATGCCAATTATGTGCGTGGTCGCGCAACATGTGGATATGACGACTCTTACGGCTGCTACTATGTTGGGGGGGGGACCCCATCCAAGCATGGTCAACCGCGATATGAACATGAAGGGACCTTTGGGGTCGACTATGTGCCCTGGTATTCCCGAGTCGTACTAAACTGGTCGCATGGCTACAGATATCAGGATGGTCGCGGGTTATATGAGCCGGATCATAAGAATCACCCCTTCAAAAATTCGCACATGCGGGGCGAAAACCTGCATTTCGGGCAAGGGCATTAAGAAGTCCATTTCTTGCTAACAATCCCAGTTGTAACTTCTCGTGCAAGTTTTTGAGTACCGCTTCCACGGAAGGACTGGTCACTCTCGAAGCCTGATTGCTCCTGAAAATCAGGCGATTCGATGTTTATAATGCTATAGCGATGGTTCGCGGAATCGCACTACAATCCCGTCCGGGAATGCCTCTGTTTGATGGATTCCCACTCCTTACATGTTTAGAAATCCCTGGACAGCCGGACTGTAGATGGATCGTGATAATCCTCCTAAAATGCTTCAAGATACTGCCAAGCGGGGAAAAGCCTTGCGTGTAATTGCCCGCAAGGATCTTCAATTCACTGAACGATCCGAGGGATACATCATCACTTGGATTGTCAAAGATCCAGTGAGCCGGGCGTATTATCAGTTGCGTCCCGAACTCTATTTTTTGCTGCAGAAACTGGACGGGGAAATTCCGTTAGCAGGACTTGTTCAAAAAATGAACGAGAATTTTCTGGAGCGGCACTGGACAACCCATGACGTGCTGGGACTGATCAAAGAATTGATCGAGAAACAACTGGCCCGTGCACTTGTGGTTGACCCTGAACTCAGTCCTCTTAATACAGAAAACCATGCAAAAAAAAGAAGCGGGATCAATCCCCTCTATTTTCGACTTCCGGGATGGGATCCCACGGCACTCCTGAATTGGCTGATGCCCTTCTTCGCATGGTTCTACTCACGAGCCTCGGTCCTGTTTTTTTCCTGTTGTGCGTTGATTGCGTGCGGTGCATTAGTCGGGGAATGGGATCGTTTCTGGGCAGAATTTTCATTCACCGCTTTTCATCCGACTGGTCAGGGGATTTATTGTTTCTGGCTGGCGCTGGCGTTGACGAAAGCAATTCATGAATTGTCGCACGGATTGCGATGTCGGTTACTGGGTGGCGAAGTCCATGAAATTGGCGTGGCGATGATTGTCTTCAGTCCCTGCCTGTACTGTAATGTCTCCGATGCGTGGTGCATGCCGAGTCGCTGGTCGAGAATTCAAGTTTCACTTGCAGGCATTTACGCGGAAATCGCTCTGGGAAGTTTAGCCGTTGGGCTCTGGTTGCTGACAGGTCCAGGGTTTACCCATGACTTTATGGCGCATGTGATCGGAGTGACATTGTGCAGTACTGTGCTTGTGAATTTGAATCCATTACTGAAATTTGATGGCTATTACGTCTTTTCCGACCTTCTGGGAGTGACCAATCTCCGGGAAAAATCGAAGAAGCTATTTCACTATCAGATAGCAGAAATCGTTTCTGGTAAATCACTCAGAAGAAACACGCAATTACCGCAACGGAAACAGATCTGGTATCTGCTCTACCACGTTTGTTCGATTGTTTACACAATGCTGATTCTGATTGTGATTTCAGAGTTTTTGTATCATCTCTTAAAACCGTATCAACTGGGATGGATCTCTCGAGTGGTATTAGTTCAGGGATTGATGACGATGCTTATTCAGGGACTGACATCGTTTTATCAACTGATGAAAGAACACAAGGATGTTTCCATGCGACCTGCCCGGCTCATTTTTCCGCTCCTGCTCGTCGGAGCGTCAGGCTATTTCATTTTCGCGGTCCCGTTCTCCAACCGAACAACTGCTCCTCTGGTCGCCTCTCCCAAACTTTCAAGCTCTCTGATAGCCGATGCCGGGGGAGTACTGTCTGAAGTGGAAGATCGCAATGGAGATCATTCGGTCATAGCCGGTCAGAAAGTTCTAACGCTACAGGATTCTCAGTATGAGCGAAAAAGCATTCGCCTGCGAGCAGATCTTGAAAAACAGAAAGTCATCACAGCTCTCAATGAGCATCTCTCCAAACCTCAGTCAGTGGCTCAATCGCGTGAACTGGAAAATTATCATCGTAAACGAATGAAACTCCTGGAGGCAGAGGCTGAAAAGCTGACGGTTCTGGCTCCGATCTCCGGGATCGTCATCCCCGCCGTTGAAATTCCGATTGCGGAAACGCTTGAGGAAAGGATCGAAAGCAAATCCTGGGATGGAGACATTGACAACACAGCAGAATCTCATCCCTATATCGCGCGTCAAACTCCGCTGCTCAATATCTATGACGATTCTGAATTCACCGCTACTATTCTGGTCACTGAAGAGGAGAAGAAAGCCTTGAGAGTCGGGCAGCTAATTAGCCTGCGGTTGCAGGGATTTCCCGATGTTCCCATTTCAGGAACGGTTCGTTTTCTTTCTGATCATGCCTTCAAAAACGAACCCAGTGAGGATTGGGAACTGAGAAATCTGCTGAGCAGAGAAACGCAATTCAATGCGGCTTCAGACACAGAACTGTCACGATACGTTATTCGAGTCTCCTGGAGCCGTCAGCAACTTCCGTTGATCGCTGGAATGCAGGGACAGGCTCTGATCGAGCATCCTTCACGCACAATCGCCGAGCGTATCGGCAACTATCTCTGGAAAAACTACCTCCGTCGATCCTGAAATTATTCGAGAAGACTGCATGTTTATTGTCCGGAATATTCTGAATAATTCTCCGCATAGAATTCCACGGCAGTTGACATGGCTTAAAGAATGCAACGAGATCTTGAGATCTGCTCAAAAACTGCGTGGGCTAAGCGATTCCGAATTGAAATCGGAATCTCTGAAACTGAAGCAAATTTTTGCTGAACAGCGTGCGGGTTCGAGAGAGGTTGTGCAGGCATTCGCGATCATGCGCGAAGCCGCCCGACGTGTTCATCAGCAGGAACATTATTTCAATCAACTGCTGGCTGGTCGTGCGCTTCTGGATGGTTACATCATAGAAATGCAGACGGGAGAAGGTAAGACTCTGACGGCTTTATTACCCGCCTACGTGCATGCTCTTTCAGGTCGGGGCTGTCATGTGATCACAGCCAATGAATATCTGGCGGTCCGCGACCAGCAGTTTTCTATGCCGATATTTAATCTCCTTGGAATTTCTGTCGGTGTGATCAGAAATCAAGACAATCGAGATGCACGTCGAGTTGCCTATTCACGAGACGTGACCTACGCCACAGAAAAGGAGATCGGCTTCGATTACTTGAAAGATCGCCTCTTAATTGAATCAGAGCCTGACCGAACCTCATCAGACGAAATTTATTTGGAAGCTGTCGATCGACCTGTGCATCGTGCGGAAATGAACGCTGCGATCATTGATGAGGCGGACAGTGTTTTGATTGATCAGGCCCGCATGCCATTGATCATTGCTGAAGCAATTCCCGCAGATGCAGGAGAAGTGGAGAGATATCGCTGGTGCCGGGAAACGCTGCCTGCATTTGAGCCTGAGAAAGATTACACGCTGGATCCTCAGTCGAGACGTGTCCAACTCAAGCCGGAGGGTCGAAGTAAACTTGTCTTAGAGCAGAAATCTGAAGAGATGGGAGGATATCGCTGGCATGACCTGCAGGTGGCGATGGAAAACAGCCTGACGACATCTCACTTTTTTCGAAAAGACCGTGACTATCTGATTGTGAATGATCAGATAGAAATTATTGATCAAAACACCGGACGTGTGATGCCTGGACGAAAGTGGCAGCGCGGTTTGCAACTGGCCATTGAAATGAAAGAAGAATTTACTGAAATCGAACAAACCTGCACCACGGCTCAAACGACCGTTCAGCTGCTTGCCCAAAAATATCGATTCCTGTGCGGAATGACAGGAACTGCGACTTCCATCGCAAAAGAATTTGAACAGTATTACAAACTGGAAACCGTACAAATTGCGACTCGGCTTTCCTCGAAGCGAAAAGAAGTTAAAACGAAGCTCTTCAAAACCCGAGCGGAAAAGTACAACGAGATTCAAAAAGTGGTTCAGGAGTTAGTCGAGCAAAAACGGGCAGTCCTGATTGGATCTCCCACGGTACAAAGTTCGTTAGAACTGGCGGCAGTTCTTGAGGCTGCCGGTATTGAATTTGAATTGCTCAATGCCGCTAATCATGAACTGGAAGCAGAAATTATTTCCCAAGCGGGGCAACCCGGACAGGTCACAATTGCCACCAACATGGCTGGTCGAGGGACTGATATTCGAGTTGATTATGAAGTATTGAGCAGAGGGGGATTGCATGTGATTCTGAGCGAAATGCATTTTTCCAATCGAATTGACCGGCAGTTGATTGGACGAACAGCTCGTCAGGGAGAACCTGGTTCCTATCAATTCCTCCTCTCGTTTGAAGATGAACTCTTCGAACAGTTGCCGAACGAATTTCAAAAGAACGCTCAGAATTATTCTCAATCGCTCAAAGGCTCTGAAGTTCCATCACGAGCTATCCACTGGTTTCGATCGGCTCAACATATACTCGAACGGGAGCATCGGCAATCCCGAATGCAAATGTTTCAGCACTCGAAGAAGCTGCAGCAACAATTGGAGTCTCTGGGACTGATTCCAGAATTCCTGACCGACTGATTTCCAAATCCGGTATTCTCACTAATACGAATTCCGTCTGAATCGTAGAGAATTACCAGGCTTTTAATTGGCATTCTCAGGTCGGCTCATTTATGCTTTGATCTACTTTCTGAACACATGACAACGTGACAGCAAGTTCTCCTTCTCACAAAGTTACTTTTTCTACAACCATGCCCTGCTTTGTATTGTAAAGACATCGAACTGGTTATGAATGACGTGAATTCTCACTACCAGAATCGAATACTGTTGCCCTGGATGGTGACTCGTTGTTTTCAGCTTGCGCTGCTGCTTGCGTTCTCGGGATGTGATCGCATTAAAACTGCAGATCCTCAGCAAACCCAGCAGGTTCACGCCTCGGTTGTGTCAAAAGCAGAAGCGATTCCACAGAGTGAGGAGCTTTCAGATTTTTACCGCTTCTCAGCCATGAGTTCGTGCTCGTCGACGGGTTGTCATGGGCAGGAATTGCCACGAAATACGGATTCCCAGGTCGTCGGTTGTAGCCGAAACGAAGCGGTGATCTGGCATGCGGTCGATCCTCATACGGAAGCATTAGTCAGCCTGGAATCTCCTTTAGCAAAACAGATTATGAGCAAGCTCTATGACGAGAATGATCGTCAGGCGATTCGCGAGACGAGCTGTTTAAGTTGTCATGCCCCTCAGCTCATTCCTGCTGGACAGACTGAGACGCAAATCGAATTGTCAGTTATTCCGCAGAATACGGAATGTATGATGTGTCATGGAGTCGAAGGGGAATGGATTCAAGCTCATCCGACATGGGCGGTCAGTCAGGAAGAGAAAGCTGAAAAGAGGATGCGCGGCGCGGGGATGACTCCGCTTGCGCATCCTGACCAGAGAGTTCAGTTGTGTGTCAGCTGTCATATTGGATCTTCCGGTGATGAAGATCTGGGAATTGTTTCTCGGGAGGTGGATCACGATTTGATTGGAGCGGGACATCCTCGACTCGATTTTGATTTCTCGGCGTTTTCCAATGCCATTTCACCGCACTGGAATCACGAGCACGAAGAGGATCACCCGAGTCTGTCCAATTGGATTATTGGCCAATGGTATGGCATGCAGGCCAGTCTTGAATTGCTCGAATATCGGCTCCAGCCAGACTCGGCTGGATACGTGCAGATGGAATTTTCAGAGATGAGTTGCTTTGCGTGTCATCGCGAACTGGATTCTCGCGACTTACGCAGTAAAGTCAATCAGCATGAAGGCTCCAAATGGGGAAATCCTTATCAGGATTTTTTCCCTGCCATGTTGGATAGCTTCTTTATCGTTCAGAACGGCAATCAAGAAATTTCAGGCGAGATTAATCAACTCAAAAACAATCTGGCCTCCATTGAAAATGGATTTGAAATTCATAACTGGAGCCATCTGGGCGATAAGATGGAGGCGTGCAAAAACTGCCTGAATGCCATGCAGTTAATTCAGCAGAGCGACAATCTGACTTCGCCATTCGGCAACGAGATTGAAATATCTCAGGTCAAAACATTTCTGGATGCGGTTCAGATAACGATCCGGGAGGATTTGAGACAGAATCGTCTGAGTTGGAGAAAAGCAGTTTCATTCACGCTTTTGATTCCTCACTTACTGGCAGAGGTGGAATTGCAATCGGCTCTTAAAATAGAAATTGAAACCGAATTGGATGAGCTTCGACACGTACTGGATTTTGAAGCCCTACCAGATGCGTCTGGTGCAGAACGAAGGTATTTATTCCATAGCCCGGCTGGCTACTTTACCAATGAAGAAACCGGGATTCTGATGGAATCGATCCTGTCAAAACTGGATGCCCTATTCTCTACCGAAGCGCCTGATGTGACTCCAGACTCGAAACTTGAAACTCAACCATCCTTGAACTGACTTCCCAATTGCGAGAGATAAGCATGACAAATACGTCATATTCACCATTGAATTTGGATTCGCGGACTCCCGGGCCATACTCCATTCTGATATCGGGAGGCCTGCTTGCGATGATGATTCTTTTCTCTCACAACAGCGAGGTTGAGGCACAGGGAGAGATCAATCCTGTTGTAAATCAACTTTGCGAACAGAGAAATCAGCAGGGAGAATTTCTCAATTACAATGGGCATGAGCTGACACAACTGCAAGCCTGCAAACGATGCCATGGTGGACCACTCTCTTCCACGAAGTCCATTGAGGAAGATTCTTCGACGGCTCAGAATCCGATCATCGGACAGGATCTCATCCGTGCCTCGACAGACGGGTGGTTTCTTGGCAATGAAATGACCACCTGGGAAACCTTCGACAAACATGCCCAGGCTTATGTGGCTCTGGAAAGCGGGTTGGCCCAGTCGATGGCCAGGCTACTGGGAGTCGTCGATGAAAAAGGTGAATCTTTAATTCATCACGACTTGCGATGCCTGGCTTGCCATTCCTCGATCCCGGTTGAAAATTACCTCAAAGAATTTCCTGACGACTGCAAAGTGACTGGTCAGACTTATGTGACAGTTTGTGCCGGACTTGGAAATTCCGCAGAGAACACCCCTTCGCTCAAACAGGCTTTTGGTGTGAACCTTCTGGCTGGAGTGAGTTGCGAAGGTTGCCATGGCCCGGCTGGTGATAAAAAAACAGGTGCGAATGATGGCATTCGCGGTTGGGGAAATTTGCACTGGATGGAGGAAAACTGGCGTCATTACGATTCTGCAAAACGATATGAATCGGGGCAATGGGATGTTCGCAGTTATGTGAACCGTGCCCGGATTTGTGCTTCCTGTCATATTGGAAATGTCAGGCAGGGAAAAATTATTACTCACGAGATGTATGCAGCCGGGCATCCGCCATTGCCAAATCTGGAAGTGGCAACTTACTCCAATCAGGAGCCAGCCCACTGGAACGGATTTTTCGATAAATCTCCAGAACTGAAAGCTGATTACGCCAGCAAAGTGATTCCCGAAGCCAATACGGAGAATGTCTTCACCGACAAATCCAGAGTCGCCGAGCAAACAACAATCATGTTGGTCAGCGGCCTAATGAATATGGCTGAGCAATTGCGATTATCAGCCGATCTCATCGATCCCGCTGTTCACAGTCCCCTGCATCAGATCACGGCTGAAGATTCCTCGATTGAGCTTCATAGCTGGCCTGAATTTTCCAATTATGCCTGCTTCAATTGCCATCACGATCTTCGTACTGGGACCTGGAGACAATCCCGCAAGTTAATGCTGAAACCAGGCCGGCCAAATATTCATGAATGGCCGCTCGCCTCTGCCAGGCTGGCAAGCATGCACTTAAACAAGACTTCAGACTTTGATGACCAGCTTAAACCTTTAATTGAGTCACTTAATAATGCTCCATTTGGGAATCCCGAGACATTGATGACAACTTCCAGGATCATCGCAAAATGGTTGGAAGATAAAGCCTGGGAATTGTCCCGAGATCCGGTCTCTGTTGAGAAATTACCGGAATTGATGACAGCAATTTGCGGACTGGCTGAAGAAGAACGAGATTACGATTCCGTTCGCCAGTTAATCTGGTCTTATGTGGTCGCTTATGACGAGTTTATGTTCCTGAATTCAGACATGACAGCTCGCATTATTCACCGCGATGTCAAAGAATCCCCCATGTTTGGAGGCTGGTACGACAATCAATCCAGTGAAATTTCGAATTGTCTTCGTAACTTTCAGGAGCATGTCATGTTGGATTTAAATCGTTCCCGCGAGCGAAAAGTATTGACTATTGAAGGCGTGAATTCGCGAAATAACAGTTCCGTTAATTTCGGAATCTATGAACTTGATCTCTCGGCTGTCTTTCCAATGATTTCAGCTTATGAAGCGATCGAACTGAAAGAGAATTTTCAGGAACTGAAAACACTGAGTGAAAAATTATCAGAGGAGAAATAAGCAACTGAACTGAGTTCGAGTGCAATTTAGTCAGGTATTTAACAATCATGACGATCAGGCAAACTGGTTAAACGGACGAAGATTCATGCAACTTATGACTTGTGACAGTCATTGAAATCGTATGCATGCAAACCTGTTCAAGTTACCGTATTGTCTATACTGCTCATGACTCAAAATTCGATGAATGTGATAGAGATCTGCGCAGAGACCTTCAGAATGAAGTCGGGTCAACAACCGAGGCTTGAAGTCGGGATGATTTATTACCAACTCTTTTTTATTGTATTAAACACCTGTATTTTCGCCGCTTGTCAGACTTTGATCGCTGAGGATTTCGCTGGACCAAGTTTTCATCCTCTGCCTGGTATGAATAGTGAAACAGACGAACAATCCGTTTCTGAAAATCTCAGCAAAGGTCCCCTGCTCTTTTTAGGGGCTGTCTCCTGTTCTTCCTCAAATTGCCATGGCAGTTTCAAATCAACTGCTCCACTTTCTTCGCTTTCTTATACCATCTGGCAACGACATGATCCCCACGCACAAGCCTACCGCACATTAACGAGCGAGCGTTCCCAGAGAATCGCCGAAAAGCTAAAGCTGGAGTCGCCAGCGGAAAAATCAGCCGTCTGTCTCAATTGCCACGCTGCTCCTCAGAGTGGTTATGAAATTTCTGAATCTATATCCAACGAGACGAATCTGGAATTTGTTTCCAACGGTGTGAGTTGCGAAGCCTGTCATGGACAAGCTGTAAAATGGCTGGAACCACACCGCAGCTATGCCTGGAATTCCTCACTCTGGAATGTATCCCGCAAGAATGAGACGGGGTTCAAACAACTCAAATCGACAGTCATTCGGGCAGAAACGTGTGCGAGTTGTCATATTGGAAGTGCAGGTCGGGATGTCAACCATGACTTGATTGCAGCCGGACACCCCAGGCTGTTATTCGAGTATACATCTTATATGGATCTGTATGCTCAGCAGGCTGCTCATTGGGACATCGCGAGAGATAAAAAGAGATCCGATGGAATCAACTCCAATCAAGCAGCTGATCACGCCTTAAATTCCTGGGCGATTGGCCAATTGGTTTGTTCCAGTCATGTTCAGAAGCTTCTGCATCAGCGATTGGAAAACTCGAAAGCCGTTTGGCCCGAGCTTGCAGAGTATTCCTGTTACTCATGCCATCATGATTTATCTCGTTCAGAGTCACCAGCCCCGAATTGGCGACAAGCAGCTTCTGACCCCAAAAAAGGTTCCATTGCCCGCGCGGAATTTTACTCACTGTTTGATCGCGTCATCCTGGAGTCCACTGGACTGGATACGGACATCGATTCCCTGAGCAAACTGGAATTGCTGAATACGCAAGTCGATCAGATGAAACCGCAGCATCGAGACCAGATGCTGGAACTTTCTGCTTCGGTTTCCGATCAACTCGATCTGAGAATTCAACAGTATCTTTCAGAGCCGAAGAATCTTGTTGAGCTTCGCAAAAACGTACTCTCAGATCTGCTGAAACAGGAGCATCTGCAGTCCATTCAAAGCTGGGATGTGGCCACACAATACTTTCTGGCACTTTCACAACTGCAAACAGAATCTTTTGACTCTCAACAACACAGTCAATCGCTCATGGCTTTGCAGACGATTCGCGCAAATCTGGCATTTCCTACCCTACAGTTGGATCATCCTGAAAATCAGCAAACTCATCTGATCAACAGCCCGCAATGGGACAGTCCTCACCCATTGTTAATTATCCGGCATGAATTGAAGTCTCTTCGCTAAAATCATTCACCACTATGATCCTCTCGGTAAAATCAGCAGGCGAGCAGGGGTATAATTTTATCAGGTCTCCTACCCTTTCTCGAATTGCATTGGACGTTCTGACTGTCCAGCTGATTTGCCTCAAACACCGAAGTGCAATTGCGTACATCTGAACTTTGCCCTCGGTCTCCTTCCCATGACATCAATCCAACTGGAATTGCATGAATGCATGTGGTGAAAATTTTCTAATTAATTATAATTGTTTGATGCTCAATAAATCTGCGACAAATCAGAAATCTAACGTCCCATCAGTCAGCATTGATCAGACGTAACATCTCTACTTTTTGGAGTTCCGACGACAACCAGCCATACTAAGCAGCAACACAGACTGTTGAAAGTTGTCTATCGAAAATGACTATGGAATTTAATAAAGCATCAAATGATCGAAGCCCAAAATCTTCTCAGGGAGTCTCGTCGATCTACTTGAAACAGTACCCACTCTGTTTTCAGAGATTCTTTCGAGATCTCGAGAACGATTGCGCAAACGATCTGATCGTCTATCTGGAATACGATCCTGTTGATGAAACCAACCGTGAAAAAGTGTTTTATCAGTTGATGTCCTGCGTTGTGAGGAAGTACCTGGATCAAGGCAAGCTGAAGGACGAACAGGAATATACGAGCAAGTATCCCAACTTTCGCGATGTCATTAAAAAATGCTTTAGCTCGCAGATAAAGATCAGTCCCAAAACAGAAGTGGAAGAGTTTCTGACCAGCGGAGGCATGGGTGATATTTACAAAGGGAAATATTACCTGTATGAAGGTTCGAGAGTCTGGAATCCCTGTATCATCAAGATTGCCCGACATCACGATATTGAAAATTATCAGCATCAGCAATTTACAACACATGGGCATTCCCTCGATTTTGAACAAGCTCAAAAAGATCTTTCCGATCGTTTTTTTCGCGAAGTGAATATCACCAATAAAATTGGCCAGCCGTGGGGTGTTCAGGCTTATGAAGCAGGATGGGTTTCCGGTCGTGCACGTAACGGAGTCTTTCTGTGTCTGGAATTTATTGATGGATTGAACTTCAAGCAATTCCATGAAAAATTACAGGAACAATCGGGAGCAAGTTTAAGCGTGGGAGCGATTTGCGAACTGATTGCTCAGGTCGCCGAAGCGATGCAGCGATTCCATAATTTCATCATCCATCGGGACATCAAACCTCAGAATCTGATGGTGGTGTTGCGAGGTGGAGATGGTCATCGTTTTGCACGGGTGATCGATTTTGGAATTGCAAAATATGTCGAAGCCGACAGCAGCGTTTTCCACAATATCAGCGAATCGTTTAACATCAATGACATCGAAAATGCAAAACGGGAAAACTGTTTTCGAGGAACTCCTGACTATGCACCGCCCGAACAGTTTTTTGATTCGGTTGGTGTCGATCGTATAGTCGACCTCTATGCTTTGGGCTGCACGATGTTTGAGTTGCTGGACGTCAGCAACGCCCCTCCGTTTTACGCACAGGGTTATCCCTCGGGGGCAGGAATGCGAGACCTGACTGCTGTCCAGAAATTACATGAACAGGGATTACCGGAAGTAAAATTTCGCCACAAAGATAATCCCAAGGTCCGACAAGTCCTCAAAAAAATGACGGCTCCCAATCCGATGCTCCGCTACCAAAATGCTGCCAGACTACTTGAGGATCTGGCTCCATTACGAAATCATGAACAGCTGGCACAAGCCGTGAAGGCCGTCGCAGAAAACGGCGAATACAAAAATCCTGACGCAAAACGAAGCTGGTCGATCAAATCCCTGTTGGGAAGATAATGCTTAAATCTAAAGATTTGCAAATCTGAGTTCGACTTTCGCACATTTTTGATAAATCTGAATACGTCAGCCTCATGCAAATTCCTCAGCGGGTCCACGCGAGCCACTTCTGAAATAGAGATTTAACGAACGGAGTGAGTCGGGTTCGATTATATTGATCTCCCAGTTTGCGGATGGCTTCGGTCTGGGTGGGATAGGGGTGAATAGTCGATCCGATCTTTTTCAGGCCCAGGCCGTGAGTCATGGCGAGCGTGATTTCCGAAATCATTTCGCCAGCGTGCGGCGAAACAATCGTGGCCCCGGCGATCCGATCGGTTCCTTTATGGGTATGAACTTTGACGAAACCCTCGGTATCTCCTGAAAGGATTGCTCGATCAACATCGGCAAAATGCTGGAGATAAGTATCGATGGCGATTCCCTGTTTGCTTGCCTCCCGTTCCGATAAGCCGACATGAGCGATTTCCGGCGATGTGTAAGTGCACCAGGGAATGGTCAGTGCACTCGCCTTCGAACGTCCCATGAACAGGGAATTTTGAATGACAATACGGGCCATAAAGTCAGCCGCATGTGTGAATTTGTAGCGTGAACAGACATCGCCCGCTGCGAAAATATTGGGATTGGTCGTCCGCAACCGATCGTCAACTTTCACACCGGTTCTCGTATCAAAGTCAACACCGAGAGTTTCCAGGCCCAACCCGTTCACATTGGGAGCACGTCCAACCGAGACCAGTAATTGATCGACCGGTTCGTCATACTGTGTTCCATGGGATTCGACAGACATCCAGATTTGACCGGATTCCTTGCGGAGTTTGAGTTCCTTGCCACAGCAAAGGAGTTGGACTCCATCGTTCTGCAAAGAACGACCGACAATTGCGGACGCATCGGGATCTTCGATGGGTAAAACACCGTGTTCTGCCTCAACGAGCAGAACTTCAGAACCGAGATTCGAGAAAGCCTGCGCCATTTCGCAACCGATCGGCCCTGCACCAATCACCCCGAAACGACGTGGAAGCTCGGTCAGGGAAAACAGAGTTTCATTTGTCAGATACGGAACGTCCTGTAATCCGGGAATTGAAGGAGCCGATGCCCGTGCTCCAGTTGCAATGACTGCCTTTCGAAATGAAAGCGTCTGCTCACCAACCTCAATCGTATTCGAACCTTTGAACCGTGCCTCACCAAGAAAAACATCCACTCCCAGATCTCGAAACCTGGCTGCGGAATCATTAGGACTGATCTGGGATCGTAAGCGTCGCATCCTCTCCATGACTCGTGCGAAATCAGCCTTCGTCCCATCGGGAATACTTATTCCAAATTCATATGCACTGCGAACCGTTCGAGCAATTCGTGCAGCACTGATAAGCGACTTGGAAGGGACACAACCGACATTGAGGCAATCCCCTCCCATCAGGCTTCGCTCAATCAAAGCAACCTTCGCTCCTAAACCAGCCGCTCCGGCCGCTGTGACCAGACCAGCCGTTCCAGCACCAATCACCACGAGGTTGTATCGACCACTCGGCTGAGGATTGATCCAGTCCGATGGATGAACATCCGACTCGAGTTTACGATTGTATTCATCATAGGGTGTGAGCGGTGAATGGTTCGACATCTCACCTCCTGAAATTGCCAATGGACTTCGATCTGTATCCGCTGTGTTGGCATCATTGATCATGACGTTCCTTGTATCTGATGGGAATCCGTATTCTCGACTTCAGACGCAGCGCATTTCGTATCGCGATCAATCTCGATGGAATCTTTGTCATCCTGAACAATTTTGAGAGTCGAGTTGGGACGAATCCATCTGACGAGTTTACGCAACAACAGGGGCATCACCCCTAGCAACACAAACGCCACCATTAACTGTGGAGACAGAATTCCACTCACACCTTGCTCAGCCAGTGTTGCCAGTTCCGGGACACTGGCTCCTACATAAACATACACAGCCGTCCCTGGGAGCATCCCCAGTTGACTCACCCACCAGAAGGTCCTGGCTCGTATTGGAGTCAGGCCCATCACGACATTGATGACAAAAAACGGGACTGCAGGAATCAGTCGGAGCATAAACAGATAAAAGGCTCCTTCGCGTTCCAGGGATTGATTGAAGGTTTTTAACCTCTCGCCAAATCGATTCTGGATTGGCTCCCGAAGAAGATATCGGCTCACCAGAAAGGCGACCGTCGCCCCGGTTGTCGAGGCAAAGCTGACCAACACAAAACCGCGTGGAAGTCCGAAGAACCAACCGCAAGTCAACGTCAATACAGCTGCACCCGGAAGCGACAATCCGGTTACCGCGACGTAAATCGCGAAGGCGACACCATAAACCATGAGAGGATGCTTTTGTTGAAAGTCCTTCAACTCAGCTTCTTGAGCCGCCAGATTTTCCAGCGTGAGAGCTTCACCAAACTGGGAATAGCCGACAGCAGCGGCAATAACGATCACTGTTATCAGCCCCAGCTTCTTCCACAGACTCTCAGAAGACCGATTCTTTTCATCCATGTTATTTCGAACTTTCATCTGAGTGCGCAAGACTTCCCTGACAGCTGGAACCACACCCGGCCGTGCATCCGAAACAGTGTCGGCCAGTCATGATTTTTCTGTTCAGTAGTTTCACACAACTGATCATTTTCCTGAGACAAGGAAAACTGCTGTTCCATGCGTCGTACATTGAAATGCTATGAAGCAGAGATGCCCAGCAAAAAATTCTTCACGTGCCTGAACTGCCACAGCATAGCGATTATCAATTGAATTTACGTCACATGAGGTGCAAGGTTCTGTAACCTCGCATACATTTCGATAACAAATGATTCAGCTCCCAATAACGTGAGGCAGAGCAGATATTCCAGAGGAGCGATTACGACAAATTGAATTGTTAGCTTCCCCCTCCAAGGTGCATTAGATTTCAAGAGCAGAAGAATTCTAACGAAAGCACTCAGCAAGGGCGAACTGCAAAAGCGGCTAGATAACAACGAGGAATTTTTACTGATTAATACTCTGCCTCCCCTGAAATTTTCAAAACAACGATTTCAAAACGACCAACTTTCCCGGTTCACTCAATATTCCAAAGCCTGCTCTCCGGATGGAATTTGAATAACCTCAATGGCGTTTCACTAGGATTTCAAGCCATGTGAACATACGATAGCCCTGAGTTCACCAATCTCTCAGAACCACAGCGAATAACTCTCGAAGAGAGTCCGATTCAAAATAAGTCGATGAAGATGAACAAGTAACCGCTGAACAGGACTCATCAATGAAACCGATACTCGCCTTCCTCGCCCTACTGCTGTTTACGCCATTGGCCTTGCTCCATGCCGATGACATCTACATTGTCGAAAATGGGCAGCCCCGAGCCGAAATCGTCATTACCGCGACTCCCACACGCATGCAGCGTGTCGCTGCACATGAGTTTCAGACAAACATCGAAAAGATCAGCGGTGCGCGACTGCCCATTGTCACCGAGCCTAGTGGAAAGATGGTGAAGATATTCATCGGCACGAGTCCGAACAATCCAGTAAAGGCGGATGTCCTGAAGTACGGTGCCTATCATATCTCAACGGGAGTGGACTGGATGGCCCTTATGGGTGATGACAGTGATTTCACTCCCAGGGAACCGTTCGCGAAGAACAACGGCGACATCCCTCGGGCTCAAGCCGAATGGGAGAAAATTATCGGCGCTCCCTACGGTATGCCTGCTCGCGGACTCTACAAAAACCGCCTCCGGCTTCCTGGCAACATCGGTAAACCCGATGGCATGCCCACAGAGCCGAAGGAAACGCTCGAAGTCTGGGGGCTCGATGAACGAGGGAGTTTCAACGCAGTTTGCGGCTACTTGAGGAAACTTGGTGCGAGATGGTACATGCCGGGTGAACTTGGCGAAGTACTTCCTTCAATGAAAACAATTCCTCTTACGCAGATCGACGAAACTGTATTTCCCGATTTTTCTTTGCGGCAGTTCAACTTCCGCTTCAGTACTGCAGGCCCCGAAACTTCCATGTGGGTCATGCGACTTGGTCTGCGCAATGACGAGCGTCTGCAGATTGCTCATGGCATCTCAACAATGACTAACCATCAGGGAGTTTTTGACACACATCCTGACTGGTTCGCGATCTATGGCGGCAAGACAGACTATGAGCCCGGCAACTCAAAGTGCCAGGTCTGTTACTCGAATGACGAGCTTTTTCACGAGACCGTGCGCTGGGCGCGAATGCTGCTTGACACCTATCAGTTTGAAACCGTCTCCATCATGCCTCCAGACGGCTACACTTCGATCTGCCAGTGCGAGAAGTGCAAAGGCAAGGACTCTCCCGAACGAAATGAGCGTGGTCTATTAAGCGACCACGTGTGGGATTTCGTCAATCGCGTAGCGAAGGAAATTGCGAAGACACATCCGCGTGCAAAGGTGCTGAACTGTGCGTATGGCGTCTACACTCTACCACCGCTGAAAATCGAGAAGCTCGAACCCAACGTCCAGGTATGTATCGTCGGTGGTCGGCGTCCGGTCAATAAATCGGGTGTGAAAGGCGAAGGAGAATCTTCACCGGATGTGTTGCGAGCCGCATGGCAGAAGAAGACTGACAATCAACTACTGAACTTTGAAAACTATCCCTTCACTGATCGTGGCTGGTATCTACCCAGCTACAGCGCGCACGCGATTGGCGAGAGCGTCAATGCGACCAAGGGTAGCTCGGCTGGCGAAGATATCTGGCTCAGTGCGGCTCAGAATTTTGCCACGAGAAATATCGGATTCAATCATTTCATGGTTTATTTCACTGCCCGTATGTACTGGGGTGGCAAGGACACTGATGTGGACACGATGCTGCGGGAATATTGCCACTTGTTTTATGGTCCTGCCGAACAGGAGATGTTAGCCTTCTTCACCTACTGCGAAGCAAATTGGAATGCGATGGAAGAGGACAAGGCAAAGGCCGATGAAGCACTCGCGTTGTTCGAGAAAGCGAAGTCGAAAACTGACGCGGCGAGCGTGTATGGCAAACGGATCGATCTCATCGACGATTACCTCAACGGCTTGCGCATGAAGTCTGAACAACTCGGCCAGAAGCGTGGTCCCGTGCCCAGGGTACGACTCGTGGGTGATGCTTACGACATCGTCATCGACGGCAAACTTGACGAAGAATACTGGCAGACATGTCCTGTCGCGGCCACGGGCAAATTCCGTGAGTTACAAACCGGTCGCACCCCCACATTTGGCACATCATTCAAATCCGGCTGGCAGGGTGGGAATCTCTACTTCGCATTTCGTTGCGACGAACTTCCCAATGAGAAACCTGTCTCCGCGTCAACACGTGACGATGATCAGGCCATCTGGCATGGCGATCTGATCGAGATTGAACTCGCTACCGAAACGCATTCCTATTATCAAATCGCCATCAGTCCTGCCGGTCACATCGTTGACCTGGATCGTGGGACGGCCAAAGGGCAATGGTTCGGTTGGGACTCGAAAGCCGAAGTTGCAACACACATCGCTGATGATCATTGGACTGTCGAGATTCGCTTCCCTGTCACCGCTGACGAAAACGATCCACTGAACCAGATCATCGGACGTCATCCCACGCAAAGCCTTCCGTGGCATATCAACCTCTGCCGTCAGCGCATTCGTGAGAACGGTCAGGAACTCAGCGCGCTCTCTCCGACGGGCACAACAGGATTCCACGAACCGATGAAGTTCGCGCACTTTTATGACGGCCGGTCGCATCAGTTCGACTTTGATTCCGAGGTCACCGACTTCGCTATTGGCTTTTCTAACGCTGCAAAGCAACGCAAAGCCGATGTTTTTCTCGCCCTCGCCGAGAGGGAGAAGATCACTGATCTGCAGAAATCCGCAGCATTGGAACAAGCCGCGATGCTAGACAAAGCCAGTGCCGATGCCATTATTCAGCGCATCCCCGTCGAGTCCGTAAAAAAGACCGCACAGATGCAGAGCCTCCTTGCACATGGCAAAGCACCGGAAGTGATCTCGCAGTTCGCCAATGAAGAATTGACTCAATGGCCCTTCTGGAAACGTGGCGACGGTTACCACTTACGCGGGCGAGCCTACAATATCACCAAAGAAGGAGCCAAAGCCGAAGCGGATCTCAGCAAAGCGCTGGCTTGGATCAGCGAACCTCGCAGACGTGATTCAATTTTACTGACGCTCGCCTTGAATCGGCAGTATAACCTCAGTGACGAAGACGGAGCACTGGAAGCATTTAATGCCATCGTCGCCGGCAGAGAACAGATCGGTAGCGCAGATGAATACGCTGCGTTGCAGGGGATCGCTCGAGTCCAGACTCGGCGTGGTGAATATGATGAAGCACTAACAACACTAAACCGAGCTAATCTCGACAAACTCCAGGGGACATGGAGAGAAAACATCCTCAAATCAATCGAAGATGTCAAAGAAGCAAAACGTGTAAGCGTGAATTAAGTGCCAGGTATCAGCGTCTCGTACCAACAAGTCGGTATAATACGACGACAGAATTCCCAACAGCGAACTTAGTAAGCCGGGCTTCACTCTTATTTACTGCAGTTTGCAGATTGCCGTAGCGGCTTTTTGATGGTTTGAGCCCTGTATTTCCATTCAATCACCCGCGACACATTCACCGAAACGGCTATCGTGAACTGGCAAACCTGCGTTGGTCAGACATAGACTTTGATCGATCCATGATCACATTGACTGACGAACGTATGTCTCGGAGACGCGGTAATAGAGACCCCAATCAGCGATTAGTAGTCTGTTCGCACAGGCAAAGTGCATTTCAGCGTGACATAATCACCGCATGTAGTGCACTGATCAATCACGGGGCTCCGGCAAATTGACAATCACAACGATGCCAAGAGATGCGACCGCTGCAATGATCAGCGATAGTCTGCGTGAGAAGGCAGTGATGTAGATCGAAAAGCCAATGGCGATTATCACGATTGATACAGCCTTGGTTTTCACATCACGTCGAACGCCTCCATTGACCTGCCAGTCGACAAGAATCGAGCCAAACAGAGTTAACTTCAGCAACTTCTCATTAAGTCTGGGATAAGAACGAACCAGAAAGTAACTTGTTAGCAGTAGAAATGGCGTCGTTGGTAGCACTGGAAGGATCACACCTGCAGTTGCCAAGGCAAAAAAAAACGCAGCCAAAAACAGATACAGAACCCGTCTCCAGACTGAAACTGTCTCGGAAATCAATACTTCAAACTTATCATCTGCAACGGTTCTCTGCGGTGACTGAAATGCGAGCAAGTCACCGTTTTGTTTTGGTGGGCTTGAATTAGAGTTTAATTCAGTCAATTCTCCACAAGGTGGGTGCACTGATTGATATTTCCGGGCAGTAGCGCGTATTAGCTGCGAATCTCTCGCATGATAAGTTGCTGTGATTTTCATTGATTCCATCCCATCGGCAGTCTCGTAAATGCGTCACGAATTATCAAAGTAAGCAGACGCCTCTGCTCTTTCCGTGTTTTATCGGTCGCTTTCAACTTCAACAACTAATCATTTGGCCCAACTTCATTTCAATTCGGCGTGTAACTGTTCACACATGCCGACATGTCCCGTACACGTCTTGTTCCTTGCGGCTGGTTCTACATATTGAAGAGTTGTTTCGTTTCCAGGATTTCGTCAGGGAGGGAATCTGCAACAGCTTCGATGTCCTCTTCGCACAGACCGAGTGCGTTGAGTATCTGCGGGTCAACCTGGTCGGTTTCTACGGTGCGTGTATATCCGATTCCTGTGCGAGCGGCCAGAATATCCGCAACATGAATGATTGCCGGCAGTACGCGATCCGCTTCCGAAAGCAACATCGGTTGGTGATGAAATCTGACAACGTTCTCGAGCTTCAGAGGAAATTGCCAATTTCTGCAGAGTGCTGCACCGAACGATTCATGTGTCTCTTCCAGAACACGTTTTTCAGCTTGACGAAATGTCAGGCTTGGTTCACTGGCGAGTACCTCAGTCATTTCAACGAATTTATCATGACATGCTTGCATCTCGATCATGATTCCGATGTCGTGAATCAATCCCGCCAGGAATGCCTCATCGATCAAGGCAAGTCGCGTCTCTTTCGCAAGAGCGCGTGCGCATGTCGCGACCGCGATGGAATGCAACCAAAGGTCGCGAGCGTCGAAATGAGGACCAATTTTCGATGTTCGAAACAGCTTGTCGAGACTTGCAGCGATTGCGATGTTCTTGACAGCATTGAATCCAAGCAACAGGACGGCGCGATCGATTGATGAGATCTGCTGTGGTAAACCATAGAATGTGGAATTAACAACCTTCAGGATCCGTGCGCACAATGCGGGATCAGCTGTCATGATCTTATTGATATCCTGTGCTGTGGCGTTAACGTCGTTGGCTAGTGACATAATCTTCTGTGCCACAGCAGGTAGAGTCGCGATGTGCCGGATTTTATCGAGGCTAGTCACAACGATTGGCGGCACACTCCATTCAACAACGTCCGGGAGTTCGGATTGAGTCATACTTCCACCTCGCACTTGTGGGGCTGGTTGACATTTTTAGCGGGGATCGTCATAGATAAGCTTCTTGGCAACGCTTCGAATTTGCGAATAGTTTTCTTAAGTCGCGAGGATGCGAAGACCGGGATTTCATTGGGAGGCATCGGCTTGGCAAAGAAGTAGCCTTGTCCGTATTCGCAACCTAATGCCTGAAGCAAGGCGAGTTGATCGGCGTCTTCGATCCCTTCAGCCACTACTTGCAAATTAAGGTTGTCTGCCAATACCAGAATTGCTTGCAACAACGCTGCAAAGTTGTTGACTCTTCCGATATTCGCGACAAACGTCCGATCAATTTTTAAAACATCAATCGGGAAATCCTGAAGACATGACAATGACGAGTATCCGGTACCAAAATCGTCGATGTCGATCTTCACTCCCAGTTGTTTAAGTTGATTCAGGACTGCAATCGTGGCTGCTGGATCCTCCATAATCACACTCTCGGTCACCTCCAGATGAAGGCATCCCGATGGAATGGCATGTCTGGCGAGTGATTGTTCAACTGTCCGAACGAAATCTGAAGATAACAGTTGCTTACGTGACACATTCACGTGAACACACAATGGCCGGGTTGCGACTGACTGGGAATGTTGCCAGTCTGCGAACTGTCGGCATGCTTCATCGATGACCCAACGGCCAATGGGAACGATCATCCCTGTCTCTTCGGCGATGGAGATGAATTTATCCGAGTAGACATTGCCAAGTTCAGGGTGCACCCATCGCAAGAGTGCCTCCACCCCAGACAGACGGCCGGTTTCAAGTGAGATGATTGGTTGATAGGCGAGAACAAGTTCGTCCATTTCTATTGCCTGGCGTAATCCATTTTCGATTTGAAGCCGAGAATTGGCTTTGCTACGCAGGGTGTGATCGAAGACCACATAACATGCCTTTCCCGCTGCCTTGGCCTCATACATCGCCATATCGGCGGCGCGGAGCATGTCAGAAGCCTTTTCAAATCGATCCTCGCCACTGGCAATACCAATGCTGGCCGATGAATAGATTGTATGAGTTCCCAGTTTATAGCTTTCGGATAGAACTTTTAGAAGCCGCTCTGTCACGATGATTGCATCACTTGGGGAGAACAGCCCCGTGAGTAGAACAACGAATTCATCCCCACCCAGTCGGGCTGCTTGAACTTTGTCTGTTTTTCGCAAATCGCATCTCAATCGGGTTGCGATCGCTTTCAGCAATTCATCTCCGACCTCATGTCCAAGACTGTCGTTGATTAGCTTAAATCCGTCAAAATCCAAAAACAGTAGAGCAAAGTGATCTCCATTGTTTCGATCAATCGCGCCCTGGATGGAGTCTAGAATAGATAATCGGTTGGGCAGTCCAGTCAACACATCGTGATACGCATTCTCATGCAGTTGAGTCATCAAACGCTTCTCTTCAGTAATATTACGAAGAATTCCCATAAAAAGCGGTTCGGACTGATCCGGAATGTCGACCTTCCAAAGCGACAACAGACAGTGGAATACTGTTCCGTCACGATGCATGGCATGCAATTCTCGTGGTTGTCCCAGGAGTTCGGACTTGCCGGTTTGTTGGTAGCGGGCAAGGTATCCATCGTGATTGGAACGGTACGGCTCGGGCATTAAGACTTTGATATTCTGTCCGATCAGTTCGTCTGGTTTCCAGCCAAAAACCGTTTCAACCGAATTGCTGGCAGTTTGGACGATACCCCGGCAGTTGATGGTGATCATCGGATCTAGTGTCGAATCAAGCATTGCCTGTAAACGAGCCTGGGTAGTGCTGAGCTTCTGCTGATTTAAGTTCAGTTCACGCGTGCGTTCCTGAACCTGCTGCTCAATGTGACGGTTCGTTCTTGCAAGATGTTCCTGGTACTCAGCGTTGATTCGCATTTCAGCCTGACTGCGGCGACAGCAGATCCCCAGAATCATAACTTCAAATATGACCCAGATTGTGTGTTCAAACCAGCGGAGCGGACTTTCAATAAAGACGCCATATACGGAATGCGGCCACAAAACACCGAGTATCAGCTGATTGACAGTCAAGAGAATGGCCGAGAAGACCAGGAGCCGCCATTCCCGATAGAATGATAAAAACGCCAACGACACGAAAATGTGGAAATATGTCTCGATGCGTCCACCGGTGAGATAAATCAACAGCAAAGACCACAGCACTTGAGCCACAGCGATAACGTACCGTGTAAACGTCTGACCGGGGTATTTTAGCCTCAGGAAAACAGGGAGACTGCTGATCGCTCCCCCCAGGAGCATAACAGTCCAGACATGCAGGTATGTTGCGGATGTTGTACCGATCCATGTCTTGGGCGATATGAATATGGCTGCCGCTATTGCTGTCACCCACTGCACCACCATCAGACCTACAAATAACCGGTCGACTGCAAAGTTATTTACAAATTGATTTTGCCTCAACAACGCCGCTATCCTGTGAGACGTCGGCGTGATGTCAATGTTATTATTTGACTCCATGATGGTCTAACTTTTCCATATGTTTGTCTATTTTGATTTAATAATCGAACAACCCAAATCCGGACACGTATTTGTCAACCGACCAGTACCTTTTCAGGGCTTGGAACTGAGCTTCGAATAGCTGTAACGCACTTCTTTTTCGTGCTTTATTTTCCAAACGATGGGTCAAAAACACTCGCCTACAGGCGAAACCTTTAGGTTCTTCCCTTTTGGATAATTTCACCAGAGTATATCGGCTACGGACTGAACCTATCGGCTTCAGCCAACAGAAATTCAGAATGCCGAAGCCCTGGTTATTTCTTCAACGGGCTATTAAAACAATCGTGCCGCTGGCATTCCCCGTGATCCCGATCACAGCACTGAACTCTTTATCCGGGCTATTTACGGAGGCAGGGCTCATGTCGATTTCCCAAATGGTCAGTCGAATAATTGAAATGTTGATTTTCGGCAACATCGCAAAATTAGTTCATATTCTGCATCATTTGGTGAATTAAGGGAAATACCTTACGCATTGGTACAAATGCCGGCATAACGGGACGCTTTGTAGCAATTATGCTTTCAATTCCGGTTACGAATTGAGGCGAAGGTGTATTGAGCTTTGAAGTGCACGGATTATTGGCATGAATATTTCGTACGTAAATTTTTGCTGGTGTTTCTTTCGGGACGGTTTAAATATTCAACGAACCTTGTACATCTTCCGATCGTATCAGTTTTAACAACTACTCTGATTTCAGACGTCAAGTAAAGGGCATTAAGGTAAATACCTCATAATGACGAGGCTTCTGTTTATTTTGTAAGCAACTATAAAAACAACATAGTGATAGAATAAATATAAACCTCATAGGTACATTGATTGAGAAGTCCTGTATGAACTCTTACGGAATATCAGATTCTTCTTTTGACTCGTTAAAATCAATACTCAGTGAAGGATTGCTGGAAAGTGATTTGACCAAGCTGAAGGATTTGATGCTTAGGCTTGGGCGGAAAATGCTTGACCCCGAATATCGTCATCAATATGCAGCCAGCCTGGGAGATTTCAGTCTGAATATTTCCCGTAAAATGATTGACTACGTAGAATCGGGGAAACTAAACAGCGTTTCAATCATCAGGCTTCTAGTAAAATACTTTGAGATTCTTAACGTCGAAGGATCTCAAGCAATTCGTACTTTAAACGAATACGCAAAAGACAAGCAATTGACAAACGAAGCTGTTCAAAACAGCATCATGGCGATATCGATTGCGAAAATCCTTGGTTTCAGTAAAGAGGATATCAAGATAACTGGAATTGTTGGTCTCTTCTCAAAATTGGGTATAGTATTACTGGATCAGGAATTGATTAATCAACCTCGTTTATTAAATATGCTTGAAAAAGTATCACTTTTACGAATGCCACTTCATCTGTCAGAACTATTAAATTCTCTCATGGGATTGAACCCTAAAATTCCGGGGTTATCTCAACAGATTTATGAACTATCAGATGGCTCAGGTTATCCAAGAAGACTTGTTGAAAAGAATATTAATCCCATTGCACGAGTGATTAAAGTTGCTGATATTTATACGTCACTAATATCCGAGAGACCTTATAGAAAATCTGTGAATCGTCATGTTGCTATTGTCTATTTACTTAAAATGGCAAAAGAACAAAAAGTCGAAATGCGATCTGTCAATGCCCTGCTAAATGTCGTAGGGCTGTATCCGAAAGGGGTTCAAGTTGTCTTAACTGATGGGAGAATTGCAGAATCAGTTCAAGCCAGTTGTGATGTCTCTAGTCCAATCGTCAGAATTGATTCCCAGGCCAACCCCCTTAATCTTGCGGATACAGATCTTAAAGTGTCTAAGATAATATCCGAAAATAATCAGATCTCAAATTTGCAATTAATTCCTGAGTGATTTGACTGCCACCGATTATCCCTCTGACGGAGGTTTAACCTGCAGGCGGAAACGATTAAAGCATCTGACCTGTATGGTAAAGAAACTGATTATAACTCTTCAAAGTTGGTCGTCCCGATAGTCTGAGGACAATCAGGCGGCATCTGTTTGCTATTGGTTTATATTGAGAAGTAAGATCGAACTCTTGCTGAACAGCCTGCTTGAATTGCTCAACAGGACGAGCGCATTGCCAAGCATGAATTATAACCTGTCTTCATAGCCGGCAACTCTTCAGTAACGCACTTCAGCCCGCATCCAGGTCAATTGCATGAGATTATGCCTGATCTCCTGTTAAATATCGCAAAAGTTCTTCGAATTCCAACTTGCGGTCAGTCGCATGGCTCGCATGCTGAGCTTTTCGTCTGTGTAATGTTTCAGGATTGTCGGCGCTAGAGCATATTCAAAAATTACCTGCAGCCTTCGGCAGGAGCAAACACAGCGTTTTAGGACATTTCGCGTCCAGGCGACTGCAGTATCCATTTGAAAATGGTCTAATCTACGGAAGATTGCTGCATTCGCCCTTACGGATCCGAGTTGCTTCACTTCGGTCGGAGCAGGAAAGACGGTATAGCGTCGGTATTCCCCCCGCCCTCCGTTTAATTCACGTGTCGTATGACGTCTAACTTTGTGATGCTGTAAGTGGTTCTCTGAAAGCTCATCGAATTTCTGATTGATGATCTCTTACAGCTTCGGCTGGCCTTGTCGTACCTCAAGTTCGCAAAGAAAACCGGACGGTCATCGCATCATCGGCCCCTTTCCCTCGGAGCCATCTGGCGATCGACTTATTTATATGAGCCGCGTCGACGGTTACAACGGCTCCCGACAGATCCAGCAGTTCAATCAACTTCAGCATTGCGGTCTTCTCATTTGAGCCTTGCTCGACCGGTAACTCTCCCGCCACAAATCCAGCTCACCCGCCCGGTCTGTCACGACATTCAGAGTCCATAGATAAAGTGAAATATTGCGACAGGCCTGATTCTCACTGAGCCTGTGAAGCGATTTCATGAAATACCTCTCGCCAGCTCTATATTCGATCATTGGATTCAATTCGCAACCGGAATGAAAAGCATAATTGCTACAAACGTCCCATTGTTCCAGCATTTGTAACAACACGTAAGGTATTTCCCTTAATTTTCAAATTGATGCATTTTGTGAACTAATTTTGAGATGTTGCCGAAAATCAACATTTCAATTATTCGACTGGTCATTTGGGAAATCGACATGAGCACTGCCACCAAACATACATCTGAACTCACCGCCAAAATTATCAATCCACTTCTCTCATCGACCAGAGATGTCTTTGAAATGATGCTCGACTGCACTCCGGTTCGAAGTGGATTGTCATTAAAGACTAAGAATAGCCCGGAGAATGAATTGAGTGCCGTGATCGGGATCACGGGGAATGCCAGTGGCACGATTGTTTTAAGTGTGAAGAAACAGACAGCACTGAATATTTATGAATCCATGCTCGGAACAAAAGCGGTGGAAATTGATCGAGAAGTGATGGATGCCATTGGAGAAATCACCAACATGATCGCAGGAGCGGCTAAAGCAAAACTGGAATCATATTCACTGAGTATCAGTATCCCCAACCTGATCTCGGGGAAAGGACACGAAGTTCACTATCCAACCGGCGTCACACCGATCTGCCTGTCATTTGAATCTGATATGGGTAGCTTCTGTATTGAAGCAGGTTTTGCATCCAAAGAGTAATCCCGAAGTTTTACCAAACATTCATAAATTTCTTGGAAAGGTAGTTTGATGAAAGTTCTAGTTGTTGACGATTCCCGCACGATGAGAGTCATTATCACAAAAGCGTTAGCCCAATTGGGATTTGGCGATGTGACTGAAGCAGCTGATGGACGGGAGGCATTAGAGTTATTCAATTCCAATAGCTTTGATGCCGTCTTAAGTGACTGGAACATGCCGAATATGAACGGCCTGGAATTCCTCAAGGAAGTCCGTCAAATCAATAAAACGATCCCCTTTATCATGATTACGACAGAAGCCGAACGGGGGAGTGTTGTTGCGGCGATTCAGGCGGGGGTGACGGATTATGTGGTTAAGCCGTTTACTCAGGATGCCTTGAGGAAAAAACTCGAGCAGAGAATTACTTCCCTGGTGTAAGTCGAAGCGTCTTTCCAAATCTCTTTCTTTCAAATTATCGAGCCAATCCATGTCAACAATTTCCTGTACAGAATTCCAAACGACGGTTGCGGTCAAACAGCTCCTGGAGTTGCCCCGTGAAGAGATCGGTTCTCAATTCCGGCAAATGGAGAATGTTGAGGTTCTCGATTTTCATCATGTGGAATCTGTCACCTCGTGGTTTATCGCAACACTTGCCAAAAGTCTTCTCGAGCGATCATCGAACAGTCCCGAACTGCAATTTGTTTCGACGACCGACCAAGTGCAACGCACCTTAACAGCCTGCGGCCTCTCTGAATTCATTCTATAAAACTGAGTCCGCGTTTCATCAAATAAATGTTCATTCAACGAAGTAGCATTGGGAAATAGATATGTTCGAAGACTGCGTAGACCTGATTAACGACTTTGTTGTGGAATCCCGAGATGGGTTGGAGGGGATCGATAATCAATTGCTGGAAATTGAAGCCAGTGGTGAAAATATTGATACCGACATCGTGAATGAAGTCTTCCGTGCGATCCATTCGATCAAAGGAGCTTCGGGCTTCCTGGGGCTGAATTCGGTGGGGCGGTTGGCACACAGTCTGGAGAATATCCTCGATCTGCTTCGCAATGGTCACTTCAAAATCGACGCGCAGCGAGTCGGTGTGATGCTCAGCGCAATCGATAAGTTACGCTTTCTGATTGAAAATGTGCACACCTCCAATGAGCAGGATGTGTCTCACGAAATCGCCCAGCTCGAACGGCTGACCAGCGGTGAAGCCGAATCAACTCCAGTTGAACCAGCCCTCGAAGTCGAACAGACCTCCTGCTGTACTCACGAGGAATTTCAGACAGCCACCGAGAATGGTCAACAGATTTATGAAATCACCTTTGATTTGTTTGAAAACACCCAGTCCAATTCTGATCTGACGGATTTCATTGAACGTCTCGGAGATCTGGGAACCGTTCTGGGAGGCTATCTCGACTCGGCAGCTCTGATGAACTGGGATACGCATGAAAACGAATTTCCGCTGCCGTGGACGGTGAGTCTGGCGACACAACTGGATCGGGAATCTCTGGCCGGTTTCTTCATGCTTCCCGTTGAAAAGGTCAAATCTGTCCAGCAGGGTGTTGAGTTACAAGTTGAGCCATCTCCCCTTGAGGATAATACCCCTGTCAGTGAAGCAGGAAATTCACCAGAGGACCATCAAATCGATGTGCCATCTCCCACAGAAATTGTTCACAAAACCCCAGCTAAAGTTCAACCCGTCTCCGTTCCTCCGGCTGCGGAAAGTAGCATTCGCGTTTCTGTCACCGTCCTGAATCGATTGATGAATCTGGTCGGCGAACTGGTCCTCGGACGGAATCAATTGTTGCAGACCATCGGTTCTGAAAATGATCGTGTACTGCTTTCTGTTGCCTCCCGAATTGATCAGGTGACAAGCGAAGTGCAGGAAGCGGTGATGAAAACCCGCCTGCAGCCGATCGGGAATGTCTTCAACAAGTTTACGCGAATTGTGCGGGACCTGAGTCAGAAACTGAATAAACAGTGTGAACTTGAGATCAAAGGAAAAGATGTCGAACTCGACAAAACAATCATTGAAGGCATCGGTGATCCCCTGACCCACCTGATCCGCAATGCGGTGGATCACGGCGTGGAAACTCCGGCAGTCCGTCAGAAAGCGGGGAAGTCTGCGGTCGGACGAATTGAACTCAATGCGTTTCATCAGGAAGGCAAAGTGAACATCATCATCAGTGATGATGGAGCGGGGATCGATGCCGAAAGACTTCGCAAAAAGGCGGTCGAAAAAGCCATTCTCACCAGTGCCGAAGCCGAGCAACTTTCGACGGAAGAAGCAGTCCGGCTGATTTTTCATCCTGGATTTTCAACAGCCGATCAGATCAGCGATGTCAGTGGACGCGGTGTCGGGATGGATGTTGTTCGCACCAATTTCGAACAGCTCGGCGGGACCGTGGATGTGGAAACGAACGTGGGAAAAGGGACCAGATTTATCGTTCGACTCCCGCTGACTCTGGCCATTATTCCGTCTCTGGTCGTCAGTTCCCGAGGGAATCGGTATGCCGTTCCTCAAATGTCTGTTTCGGAACTGGTACGCGTCCAGAGAAGTGAATGGTCGAGCAGAATGGAAAAGATTCGTGGAACTAAACTTCTGAGGCTTCGCGGTAACCTGCTACCGCTGGTGGATGTGAATTCGAATAACCAACCGCAGGCCGACGGTGAACTTGCCGATTCTATCAATATCGTCGTTTTAAATTACGGTGAAATTCAGTTCGGTCTGATTGTCGATGCGTTGCATGACACCGAGGAGATCGTGGTCAAACCACTCGGGCGTCACATCAAGAATGTCAGCTGGCTGGCGGGTGCAACAATTCTGGGTGATGGTCAAATCGCATTCATTATCGATGTTGCGGGATTGGCCAACCAGAAACGAATTGGCTTAATCGACACCTCAGATGTTGAGCGACAGGAGTTGTTGGAGAAACATGATGATCAGGAGACTTTGGAAGCCCTGATGATCGCCAATCATCCCGATGAGCAATTCGCCATTCCCATCTCTCAAATCTCCCGCATTGAAAAGATTTCCCCTGCCGAAATCGAGACGATTGATGGTCGACTGGTGATGAAGTATCGCGGCAGCAGCTTACCGTTACTCTCACTGGAGAGACACTTCCATACACGACCGATCGAATTCGGCAGCGAAATTTATATCGTCGTCTGCCAGATCTTTGATTCTGAAGTCGGACTGATCACCCCCGAAGTTCTCGACACTCATGGAATTGGAACCGAACTGGATACGCAAACACTTCAAGCGGCTGGTTTACTGGGTTCCACAATCGTAAATCAGAAAACAACTCGGGTTCTCGATATTTTCCAGATGGCCAAAAGTGAATATCCCCACATGATCCCTGACAAATTGTCAGTCACTCACAATGACACTGGTGGTGGGAAACTCGTGCTCGCAGAAGACTCCAACTTCTTTCGCTCAAAGATGAAGTCTTTTCTGGAAGAAGAAAACTGGACAGTCTACGACTTTGAGAATGGATCCGAAGCCTGGGAATTTCTCAAGTCAACTCAGGAATCATTTGATCTGGTGATCACAGATATTGAGATGCCAGTCATGGATGGATTTGAATTCTGCCAGAAGATACGAGCCAGTGATCACTGGAACCACATCCCTGTGATCGCAGTGACTTCTCTGGCCGACAGTGAAAGTCATGCTCGGAGTCAGGCGGTCGGTATTACAGAACACATGATCAAATTGGATCGAGCCAAACTGATTGAAACTCTGTCCCGCTATATCAGTCATTCTTAAGCAATCTTATCAATTCTCACAGGAGAAACGTTGATGCAAAACGACAGAGCAATCGCTTCGCCGCAAAAAGCGGATTTTATCCAGCTGGTGACCTTCCGCGTGGAAGATTCCTGGATGGGAATCAATATCGATCACATTCAGGAATTGAATCGCCACATCGAACCAACTCGTGTTCCGGCCGTCGATTCCTATGTGAGTGGAGTTGTTCATCTTCGAGGAGAGGTCGTCACATTGATTGATCTGAGAATTCTGCTCGGGTATCCACAAGCCGAGTCCACAGAATCGCAAAAAGCGATTGTCGTTGACCTGGGGGATGAACGAATCGGGATGCTGGTCGATCACGTGGATGATGTCTGCACATTTTCCTGCGATCAAATTGAAGACTATCCCTCACATCTTCACCAGTCAAATTATGATTATTTTGAATCGATTATCAATACCGATCATAAAGTGATCTCGGTACTGAATATCGCAAACGTTCTCTCTGTTTCGTTGACTCATTGATTTCAAATAAAGAGGTCAAATTCAACTCGTTTAGTTTCGTGAACCAATAACTCTCTAAAATTCCTTACCCCCTCTAAGAAAGCTTTTGAAATGATCTCTACGTTTTCCAGTAGCAAAAACCGCCTGAAAAAAATCGTCAACAATCAGGCCACTGAAGTCAATCCCCAGGCCCCTGAAACTAAGAAACAGAGTATTGATCTGAAGTGTCAGTTGGAAGCCATTAACAAATCGATGGCTGTGGTTGAATTCAATATGGATGGAATCGTTCTCGATGCTAACGAGAACTTTTTGAAAACACTCGGGTACTCCCTGAACGAAGTGGTCGGACAGCATCACCGAATGTTTTGTGAAGCCGAATATGCGAACAGCCAGGAATATCGTGCCTTCTGGGATAAATTGAATCGCGGACAGTATGACTCTGCCGAGTACAAGCGAATTGGAAAGGGTGGAAAGGAAGTCTGGATTCAGGCTTCATACAACCCCATCCTTGATGAAAATGGAAGATGCCTGAAGGTTACCAAATTTGCGACGGACATCACAAACCAAATCAAATCCAAGGAAGAGGCGTTTCGTTTACAAAACCTTATCGAAAACTCAGATGCGGCCTTCATGATGGTCGACCGCGATTTTATTGTCACTTATCACAATAAAGCAACGATGGATTTACTCACGAAATATCAGGATGTCCTGCGTAAAGTCTTTCCCTCGTTTAATCCCAATAATCTTCTGGGAACCTGTATTGATAAATTTCACAAAGATCCCAGCCATCAGAGAAAAATGCTCTCGGATCCAAGAAATCTCCCTTATAAAACAGACATCCCTTTAGGACCTCTGACCATTTCGCTGAACGTGACAGCAGTTTATGACTCCAAGGGGGAATACGTTGGAAACACACTTGAGTGGGAAGATGTGACCGAAAAACGTTCTCAGGAAGTCCGAAACGCGGATTACTCTGGTCAGATCTCAGCCATCAGCAAATCCCAGGCTGTCATTGAATTCAATATGGATGGAACAGTGATTAGCGCGAATGATAACTTCCTCTCAGCGGTCGGTTACACCCTGGAAGAAATCAAGGGCAAACACCATCGTATCTTCTGCGAAAAGGATTTCTCAGAAAGCTCGGAATACCGGTCCTTCTGGGATAAATTGAATCGGGGAGAATACCAGGCTAGCGAATACAAACGCATTACTAAGCAAGGAAATACCATCTGGATTCAGGCGTCTTACAATCCGATTATGGATCTAAAGGGCAAACCCTATAAGGTTGTCAAATACGCGACCGACGTTTCTGAACAGAAGAAAGTTCTCTCTCTGGTCGCCGATGCAGCCATGCAACTGGCCAGTGCATCTGCTCAACTGAAATCAGTGAGCAGTGAGATGACCAACAATGCCAGCGAAACCTGCGGTCAGGCCAATCTGGCTGCCAACGCGGCTCAACAGGTCAACGAGAATGTTCAAACCGTTGCCTCAGCCATTGAAGAGATGAACGCTTCAACGCGTGAAATTTCCACCAACGCCAATGAAGCGTTCAATGTCGCGACTGTGGCTGTGAAAGTTGCCGAAACGACAAACCGAACCGTTTCTCAGCTGGGTGTCAGCAGTGCTGAAATTGGAAAAGTGGTCAAAGTGATTAACTCGATTGCCGAGCAAACCAATCTGCTCGCTTTGAACGCGACAATCGAAGCCGCCCGAGCTGGCGAAGCCGGCAAAGGTTTTGCCGTTGTCGCCAACGAAGTCAAAGAACTGGCCAAGGAAACCGCTCGTGCCACTGAAGATATCAGTCAGAAAATCGAAGCGATCCAGTCGGATACGACCAAGTCGGTTGACGCGATTGCGGAAATCACCAGCGTGATCAGCAAGATCAACGAAATCTCCAACACGATCGCCAGTGCGGTTGAAGAACAGTCTGCCACCAACAGCGAGATCAGTCGCTCAGTAGCCGAAGCGGCCACAGGCACAACCGGCATCACCGGGAACATTTCCCGCGTAGCCGAAGCGGCCAACTCCACCACAAATGGAGCAGCAGAATCCCAGAAATCTGCCGATGAGCTCTCCGCCATGGCCGAGTCTTTGCGAAAACTGTTGTCGAACTTCAAGTACTAAGAGATTTACTGAAACTGAAAGGACCGCACTGTATTCCGGCAGTGCGGTCTTCTTCAGAAGTCACCCTCTGCAGGCATTGGAGCCAAAATTTGCTATCCAGCATTTTCGCGATCGGATAGCAGTTTCAGACAAAGGCGCCCCAGTCGAGAGTTTTGATAGACACGAAAAAATAAAAATACCCTCTCTCTGCAATGGAAAGCAGAATTGTCAGATGTCTGGATTCTCAAGTCATTATTTCAGACATCTTTCCCCTGGAGAAATAATCCCGTGGCTGAACCCTTCAAAGTATTTATCGTCGACGATTCTCTGATCTTCCGTCAGATTGTTCGCCAGGCGTGTGTTTGTATTCCTAATGTAGAAATCGTCGGGAGTTCCGGAGATGGTCGTCAGGCCATTCAAAAGATTCAGGAACTCCAGCCCGACCTCGTCACGCTGGATCTGGAAATGCCAGTCTTCAGCGGACTCGAAGTCCTCAAGGCGATTGATAAAACCAAATGCCATTCCAAATTCATCATGCTCAGCTCTGTCACCCAGGCAGGAGCCAAAGAAACGATTGAATGTCTGAATGCAGGCGCGTTGGACTTCATCCTCAAGCCTCAGGGAAGCTCTCGAGAAGAGAACATGCAGAAACTCATCAAAGAGATTTCTGCCCGAGTCAAACTGATTCAGGATCATGTCCATCACCATGTGGAACCGACGAAACAACCCGTGAGCAAACCTGCTGCAGTCGTTCCTTCGTCGAGCCCCAAAGTCGTGATGGCAAGTCCCGTTGATAATGTTTGCCCCTCAAACCTCGGCTGGCTTTCGGATCAAGGGGTGGTCGGAATCGGCGTCTCCACAGGCGGACCCGCTTCGCTCAAACAAGTCATCCCCCACTTCCCGCGAGACTTTCCGGTGCCGATTCTGATCGTGCAGCACATGCCTCCAATCTTTACGAAATCGCTGGCTCAAAATCTGAATCAGCAGAGTCCCCTGGAAGTGAAAGAAGCCGAGCAGGGCGAGAAGGTTTGCAAAGGAGTCGTCTACATCGCTCCCGGTGGACTGCAAATGCGCGTCGCTAATGACGGGGTACACAAGGTGATTGAACTCACCGAAGATCCTCCAGAAAACAGTTGCCGACCTGCGGTCGATTATCTGTTCCGATCGTTAGTCAAAGAATACGGCAGTAAAACGCTCGGGGTCATTATGACCGGTATGGGCAGCGACGGATTTCTCGGGGCTCAGGCGATCAGGAAAGCCCATGGAAAAGTGTTCGTTCAGGATCAGGAAACCTGTGTCGTTTATGGCATGCCGCGATTTCCGACGGAAGCCGGCATTGTCGATGCCATTCTCCCGCTCCATCAAATTTCACAAGCGGTCCAGCGGGCCACGACTCAGGAGTGTTTCGTATGACCCCCACACCAACAGAAATACAAATGGTTTGTCGTAAGGTCAACGAACTTTGCGGCATCCAATGGGACGCCAGCAAAACATATCTGATCGAATCCCGACTCAAACCGTTGCTGAGTAGTTTCAATTTGCCGAGCTACGAAGCATTGATTCGTGCACTTCCACTGAATCACAAACTTCGGATTGCTCTGATCGATGCTGTCACGACGCGAGAAACTCTGTTTTTCCGTGACGATACTGCATATCAGGCCCTGGAATATAAAGCACTCCCCGAGATCATCGATATTCGAGCCAAATCCATTTTTCCAAAAAAACTGAGAATCTGGTCAGCCGCCTGCAGCAGCGGCCAGGAACCTTACAGCATCGGCATGTTACTGCACCGGATGATTCCCGATATATACAACTGGGATATCCAGATTCATGCAACCGATATCTCGGAAGCGGCAATTGCTCACGCGAGTCGTGGACGATACAGCGATCTGGAAATGAGCCGAGGTGTCCCCGCTGATATGAAATCCCGATACTTCACCCGCGTCGGCTCGGAATGGCAAATCATCGACCCGATTCGCAGTCTCGTTTCGTTTGAAAAAAGAAACCTCCTCGAACCCTTCACCGGCCTCGGACACTACGACATCATCTTCTGCCGCAACGTCGCCATCTATTTTGATCTACCGATTAAAAGAGATCTCTTTGAGCGGCTGGCAAATGTGATGGAAACCCATGGTGTTTTGATGGTCGGAACGTCAGAAAATTTACTGGGCTACGGTCCAAGGTGGGCTCCTCAGCGACATTGTCGTTCGGTTTACTATCGTCCCAATCTTCAGGAACAACCTTGTTGAAAATCACATAATTGTTATTAGAAGCTGTTTGATTAATCAAGGATTGTCCACGAATTCTTCATGACGAATTCGTCCAGCTTGTTCGCCGAAAAGCGGGGCGAACTCCTAAGCCGAACGTCGGAATCATCGATTCTCAAAGCGTGAAAACCACTGCCGTTGCAGGGTCTCGCGGCCCCGAGAGTATCTTTCGCGGCTAACAAGGAGCTATCCAAAATCAATTACCCGGCTTTATTCGTAATCCCATCGGTTTTCACAAACCCAGTCGCTTGAGCCTGCGGCAGTTTCAAAGTGAAGCAGGTTCCTTCTCCAACTTTGCTGTCGACGCGGATGCGGCCGTGGTGGGCTTCCATGATGTCTTTGCATAAGGACAGTCCGAGACCACTCCCCCCCTGCCCCGATTCATCGGCTGTTTTTGTAGTGTAAAACGTTTCAAAAATGTGAGGCAGTTTCTCTGCGGGAATGCCGCTGCCGGTATCTTTGACGGAAAGAATTGACCACGGGCCGGAAGGATCCGTGCCGATTGTGATCGTCATCGTGCCGCCCGGCTCCATCGCCTGCCGGGCATTGATGATCAGATTCAAAAGAATCTGTTGAATCTGACTCGGATTCACATTCGCATGTGCGTTAGCTGTGATGTTCTTCACCAGGCTGATGCGATGTTTCTGCAAGTCTTTTTCGACCAGTACGAGCACATCATCTGCAAGTTGGACAAGGCTGTGCACATCGGTTTGACTGCCGCGATCCTTGGCGTAGGCCAGCATTCCGGTCGTAATTTTCGCGGCTCGTTGACCAGCAGCCAGAATTTTATCGAAGGCTTTATCGCGCGTGGCGGCATCCTGATGACGCAGTCCCATTTTCGCGTAGTTGATGACTGTCGTGAGAATGTTGTTGAATTCGTGAGTGATCGATGAGGCCAGCACGCCCACGGTGCTCATCTTCTCGAGATGCAGCAACTGCTTCTGCATTTCCGCGAGCCGAACTTCGAGTTGTGAAATTTTCGAGGCTTCGAGAGAAGATTGCGATGCGGAGTTGTGTTCGGAAGATTGTGACATTGAAGAAACAGAGTCCTTTCTGGTCGCCGCAGGATCGGGCGGCTCACTGATTTTGTACCTTATAAAAACAGGCACACTTGCAGGCGGGTGCGAATCCTTTCACACGTATCAACAACATCGACAAGCCAATGCAATATCTTTTCCAGCAGATCTCGCCATTACGGACTCCCATCGAAAACGTGTCTGCTATCCCGATTACGGCAACTTCGGACTCTAGGTAATTCGGGAGATTCTCCGCAAAAGATGAGATTGTAAATTTTACAATCGGCCATCATCATAGTAACTTGAACAGGCCGCTTGCTACTTGTTGACATCTGATCAATAACTAATTCATTTCCATAGAATTCCAGGGTTATCCATGACTCAATTCGAACAGGACGAAGTTTTCTCTCCCGTTGATACTCAACCAACTGTTCCCTCACGTCTGAAAGAACTCAATGCAAGCTTGCCTGCAGGAGTTAATTTTCATCTGGAGTCGGTCTTTCCCAAAACGACAGGCTGGGGTTGGAAGAAGTCATTCAAAACCAAACTGAAATACATTGAAAATACCAAAGAAATCCTGCAGGAGTCCCTGCTTGAAGGGGAAGAAGTTCTCTACATTTCCAAAGGAACCCGCTATTCCTTCCTCGAATTTTACTTCATGGGGTTGTGGGCGGCGATGATTAATCACACCGTCTTCGTACTGACGAACCTCAGGCTGGTGATGATTCATTCCAATTCGAAAGGTAAACCCAAAAAGACGCTCTGGATGATTTACTACAGCCAGATCGACAAATTTAAGGGGACCTGGAATGGAATGCTGAATCTGAAACTCAAAGACGGAAAGAAACTCTCTTTCACCGGCTTCCCCAAAGCTGACCGGAAAACGATGCCCGTTATTTTTCAGGAGGCGCTGGATCGATATCGAGAATCGGGTTTCAATCCCGGATCGTCACAGTCACTGGAGAATTTGTGTACGCACTGCAAAGACAAAGTCCCTAAGAACGAGCACGACTGCGACAATTGCGGAGCGACTTACTGGAAGCCTTCGGAATTAGCCTGGCGCAGCTTCATCTTTCCCTCCTGGGGAGATTTCCTGATGGGGCACACCACAATTGCCTTCCTGGAAATGTTCGGCGGCATCATGACCTGGAGCGCCTTTGTGGTCCTGATAGTTTCTGGTATTCAGACGAATAAACCCGAAGATATCATTGCCGCATTTTTTGTGATCGGTATTGCTCATGGGATCGATGCGGCGATCACTGCACACATTGCCGGAAAAGGTTTGCACCCGAAAAAGGGGCCGAGTCAATTTGAAACAGAAACGGCTGCTTGAATTTTGTTACAATTTGTGTGACCCGAGTGAATTTTACGGATGATAATTGAAGGAAAATACAAGCACAAAGCGCAAGTTTTGAAGTTGTGCTATTTCTAATTGAGATGCAGGAAACAAGTAGAAAGAGTTGATAAAACGTGCCACGGCTCTGTGAGCCGTGTATTCGATGAACTGACTTACTTCCACCATTCATAAAGAAATGATCCCGATAAACACGGCTCACAGAGCCGTGGCACACACTTTTCAGATTCAAAGCTGAAAAATACACCAAAAAACGCAAAATCAAAAATCGATTGCACTTAGTATTTGTATAAATCTTTAATTGAGCAGTATTCCAAAAAATCGGCTGCGAGAATTATTAATCCTCGCAGCCGAATACTCTTCAACTTGTTCTACTCACTATCAGAATGCCTGCAACTGTGGCACATTCTGACTCATGTGCGGCATCCATTCCGTATGAGCCTGTGGTCCATGATGGCTGCTCATCGGTTGGAAACTCTGCTGTGGAAGATAGCTTTGTGAAGGCTGGTATGGCATCGAGGAGTGATAGCCGGGGCCTTGCTGATCGAGTTGTAGATTTGGCATCCCGGGCTGATATCCGGGAATGCTGGACTGATAATGTGGGTTCGTGGCAATTCGTGGAGCAGGTGCCCAACCTTGTGTCATAGTCGGATTTGGTATGTGACCCAGCAATGGTTGCGAGTATTGAGGTTGAGTCTGCTGCTGAGGTGTCCATTGGGGATGAGCCACCTGATGTTGGTGATGCTGATGAGGAACAGGTGTCTGCATCATTGGGTAAGTCTGCGGTTGATACTGCTGACTGATTTGTGGAACAACATAGTGTGGTTGAGCCATTTGTGGCTGAACGTACTGAACAGCAGAAATTTGCGACTGATTCATCTGAGGATATGTCTGCGTAAATTGTGACATCTGTGGAGATGACCAGCCAGCCTGCATCATTTGCCCCTGCTGATATGGCATCATATTCGGAGAACCTGCCAGCATTGTGGGAGCAGAGGCCGGGCTGGAGTGTTGACGCTGGCGGGCAGAGGCAAGTCGAGACTGCACCTGATGTTTTCCGGGAGAGACATACAAAGCTCGTTCGTACATCGCCACGGCATCACCTGTGCGGCCCTGTTCTTCGTAGACCTGACCGAGTTGAGCAATTGCATGTTCATTGCGGGGATTCACTCTCAAAGCCTGCTGCAATGATTGCTCGGCTCCCTGGATATCTCCATTCTTCTGCTGAAGCCAGGCCAATTCCACATGCGATTCGGCCAGATACGGCTGAGAACCTGCCCAGGCTGTCAGGAGTTGCTCGGCTTCCTGGGTTCGTCCTTCGTCAACCATCAACGAGGCCAGCCCATGATAGGAAGGCTGATGAGATGGATTCAGGTCCAGAGCCTGCCGATAAACCTGTTCGGCTTCTCCTGTATTCCCCTGCTTCTGCATGGCAGCAGCTAAATTGTATCTGTAGTGCGGATTGGTCGGGTCGTCCATAACAGCTTTGCGGAACTCGTGCTGAGCCATCGCATAGTTACCGACTTCATAATAACCTTGTCCAGACTCATTCATCACGAATCCGGATGTCCGCATGCAGCCACACAAACTGAACAAGGCAGCTGTCGATAGCACTGTTCCGGCGATAAGTCCAAGTCGATGAAGACAAGCAATCATGTGAAAAACCTCATTGGAAGACGTTCGAATCGAAAGGTGGGGATCGAATTCAAAATGTCTCAGGGAAAGAGCAGCATTGGGAAAGCTGCGGTGGGATTGGGGGAAAGGGAACCCCGGCTCACGAAAGGAATCGGGATCTGTTTTCGATCTAAAATTTATCTCGAATCTGGAATTCGCTCAAGGGGAATGAAAATCCAACCGAATTGACTCCGTTTGTGGTAATTGTTGCAATCTCTCCCTAAAAAATAAGCAGAAACGGCTTCGTTTTTGGGTATCTAATTGACGAAAAATCGGTTATCCTGTTGAATTCAACGATTTCACAGATCAGAACAAACTCTAAAAACATCGAGGGGAGGTGAATTGCGTGGTTAAATTGCGTCTACGTGAAGGGGAAGCAGTGACCGATGCGGTCAAGCGTTTCCGTAAGCTCGTCGAGCACAGCGGCATCAAAAAAGAAATGCGCCGTCGTGAATATTATGAAAAGCCGAGCGAAACCAAACGACGCGCCCGCAGACGTGCAGAACGTCGCGAGCAAATTAACCTACGTGCAAATTAGAGTGGCATCACTTTAAGTTCACCGCGTATTGTATAGAAAAAGCACACTCAGCAATGAGTGTGCTTTTTTTGTGGATTGAGCAATAACCTCAACACAAAAAGGCACTGAAAATTCAGCGCCTTGAGTTCAATTCTGTTTGTGACCAGTGATCATATTAGAAATCAGCAATCCGTTCTCCGCCGTTCCGGGTCGCCAGATTTCCGAGGACAGATCGATCAATTGATTTGCTGATATCTCTGGTAGAGCCGTCACACATGGAGAAGATAACGAGTCCGTCATGCCAGCTTCCAAACGTGAATGCCGGGTTTGAACCGGCAGGAGGACCTCCTCCACCGCCACCGAAGACATCGTCAAATTGATGAGTTGAACCATCTCCAGAACCAGGAATGACTGCACAACAGGATGAACGTCCATCAGCCCAGAATCCAAATAAGGAGTCACCAACCATTAATGTGGTTGTCATTCCATCGGGGATATCTCGGTCGGAAACAGAACTGTTTCGGTAGAGGACACCATTATTCACCGGAGTACCACTTGTTGCTTGAGTCGATCCAGGAGCCCAATTTCGCCCGGAATTTCCTTTGTAAGTCGTAAAACCAAATCCCTGCGGACGATTCGTCGGCAGAGAAGCGGATGGACATTGAAAGGAGGGAATGTCAATTTTTGCGGCTTGCAGGTTATTGTTATACCAGACTTGTGCTGCATTAAATTTAGGAATTCGAGTTTCAGCTCCCACAGAGACTTTCAAATCCATCTCTGGCATCATCAGAGCATGCCACGACCAGTAATTCTCGATATACCAGACATTCACCTGATACTGTGGGTTGGATTCGATATTGAATATCGCCGGCTCAGTAAATGGTAAGGTGTATGGGGTAATGTAAGCTGCACCAGCTGCTGCGTAATTGATATTCGTCCCATCAATAAACCCATCCCCATCGAGATCCTCGGCAACATCGGCAATTTGATTGTCGTTCACGTCATTCGGGTCGACATAAATATACCCGGATGGAAAGCTTTTATGAGAGTCGAGATAGTTGTGAGCGGCGAGGACAATTTGATGCAAATTGTTTCGGCAACCAGTTCTTCGAGCCGCTTCGCGAGCCCGTTGAACGGCTGGCAACAGCAATGCGACCAGGGTTCCAATGATGGCGATAACCACCAGCAGTTCCACCAGGGTAAAGCCTTTACGGCGATTGTTCATTCGGTTTTCAGGTGGGTGACCTTGCATTGGCACCATGGAATTTTCTCCAAAAAATGTTCGCATCGACCTGCAGAAATCTCTGCTGAGTGACTCACTCTGGTCCAGATGAAAATTGTTAACCCGGAATGCTTATTCAGCTAGTAGATTTGAAGCGATCGTGAAATCATCAATGGTATAGCAAGCTCCACAATCCCAACAAACCTGTTGTGTTCAGATTACCATGCTCATCAGATAAATGCAAATTGTTACATCCGTCATGATCCGGAAAATTAAGAGACGGAATTTCTCCCGCTAAGGATCATTAACGCAGAGAAAAACTGTCAATCTACAGGAAATATCGATTTTCTTGAATGGAATTGGAGAATTTAACTCAACAGGGGACTCGGTTTACCGGCTTATTGCAAATCAGTCAGTTCTTAAAACGTCAAATGCTTGCCAATCACAATTTCAACATGATGGACATCCCTCGGCTCCGCCAGCAGACGATTTAACCAGCGATGGTCCATCCCCCGCTTGTGTGGCGGTAAATTCCAGGGAATGGATTTGGCCAATTCTGCCCGAACGCACAGGCACATCGTATCGATATCCCCCGGCTGCACTTTTCCTGTCCAGTTGCGGGGAATTTGGACATAGCGCCGGTTGGTGACTGACCAGTGTTCTGCCTGAACAATGCCGATGTCATGTCCGCTGGCTGAGCAGTAGAGAGCAGCCAGGGCGTGAGGTTCGTACAGATTATCATCATCCCATAAGCAGACATATTCCCCCTGAGCGCGAGAGATCCCCAGATCTTTAGCGGCTACACCATAACAACCCTGGTGGGCTTCCAACTCGAAGTATCGGGAAGTGGAATTCTTCACCAGAGCAGCCGCGATGGGATCGAGACCATCGGAAATGACGAGATGCTCAATGGAGAGTCCACCAAGTGATTGCCGAGAAAGCTGTTGGAGCAAACCAGCCAGATGTTTTGGTCGCTGCCAGGTATTAGTAATGACCGAGAGTTGAATCGAAGCCGCCGTCATGAAATGCATCTCCTCAGGACATCATTGAGTCGTCGTGTGAAGAGGGTTTAGCACTACTTTTTAGAGATGCAACAATTCAACCCCATATTTACTGTTTGATAATACTTGGGCCTCGCTTTTAATTTTACAAGCACGAAGCGCAAGCGAGTGTGTGAGATTTGCAAAGACACACTCGCTTGCGCTTCGTGCTTGTATTTGTTATTCCCCAAGTCCATTTTTGGAATGAGTAAGTTGGAATCGAGCGTTAATTTCGTCAGGCACAGCCTGACCTACACTTGCCACTCGCGAACGGTTTTCCAGGCGAGTAAGGCATCTTGAATCGCTGCAACATCGTGAACGCGGATAATGTCGGTCTGTTGTTCAGCCAGGGCAATGGCCACACCAATCGTCCCGGCCAGACGTTCTTCCATTTCCCGATTGAGCACTTTTTTTAGAAATCGTTTGCGCGAATGTCCAATCAGAACAGGACGCCCCGATTTCCTCAGCTGCTCAATAGAAGAGAGAATTTCCAGATTGTGTTCGGCTGTTTTTCCGAAGCCGATGCCAGGGTCGAGGACAAGCCGGGTGGAATCGATTCCCTGTTCGTTGAGCGTTTTTAGTCGAGCCTGCAGCCACTCATCAATTTCCCGCACACAATGATTATAATGCGGATTATCCTGCATCGTCTGCGGCGTCCCCTTGATGTGCATACAGACTATGCCCGCATCACCAGCCCGGCAGGCTTCCGGCATCTGTTCATCGAACGTCAAACCAGAAATATCATTGATGATTTCCGCTCCTGCAGACAAGCAGGCTCTGGCGACTTCGGCTTTAGTCGTGTCGATGGAAATCGGAATCGTTGTTTTCCCCGACAGTGCTTCAACGACTGGCAAAACTCGACTGATCTCGTCTTCAGTCGAAACAGGCTCTGCTCCCGGACGAGTCGATTCTCCGCCGATATCGAGGAAGTCAGCTCCTTCTTCGACCAGTTGCAGGGCATGCTCAACGGCTGCTTGCGTCTGCAAAAACTGCCCACCATCTGAAAAGCTGTCAGGAGTTACATTAACAATCCCCATGATCAGGGGATGTTTGCCTAACTGATACTCACGTTTACGAAATTTCCAGAGTCGAAGGGACGAATCAGTATTCGAATTCAGCGGATTCACGATTTCATAATTCCTTCGACCGGATGATGTTCCTCGACGCCGGTCAGACGCACATCGAGCCCTTGTGCACGGAAAGTGAATCGAGAATTGTCGATTCCCATACAGCGGAGGATTGTCGCATTCAAATCGTGAATATGGACAGGGTTTTCGATTGCGTTATAACTGAAGTCATCAGTTTCGCCATACACAACACCGGGCTTAATTCCACCCCCTGCAAGCCAGACACAAAAGTTTCGCGGGTGATGATCGCGACCGTAATTTTCTCGTGTCAATTTCCCCTGACAATAAACCGTTCTGCCAAATTCGCCTCCCCAGACAACGAGCGTATCGTCAAGCATGCCTCGCTGTTTCAAATCCTGAATCAATGCCCAGGCCGGTTGGTCGATATCGTGACATTGATTAGGCAGATCGCGAGCCATATTGGCATGTTGGTCCCAACCACGATGAAAGATCTGCACAAAACGGACATCCCGCTCCGCCATCCGACGAGCCAGCAGACAACTCGCAGCGAAGGTGCCGGGTTTGGTCGCTTCGTCACCATACATTTCGAGAGTCTCTTTTGTTTCCCCGGAAATGTCGACGAGGTCGGGCACAGAGGCCTGCATCCGAAATGCCATCTCGGCCTGTTCAACACGGGCCCGCGTTTGCGGATCGCCCCACGATTCGTAAGTTTGACGATTCAACTCAGCCGCCCGATCCAACATGCTGCGGCGAGTTTCCCGATCGATCCCCGGTGGATTCGAGAGAAACAATACAGGATCCCCCTGTGAGCGGAGCGAAACTCCCTGATATTTCGTTGGGAGAAATCCCGATCCCCATAATCGGTTATACAACGCCTGCGCTTCTGGGCGGCCTGTCCAGGTAGGAGTCATCACTACAAATGAAGGAAGATTATCGTTCATGGAACCGAGTCCATAGCTGAGCCACGCTCCCAGGCTCGCTTTCCCGGGCAATTGATTGCCAGTGCAGATGTAAGTAATAGCGGGATCATGATTGATCGCTTCGGTGTGAACCGTTTTCACGATGGCGATATCATCAACCATTTTCGCAGTGTAATGGAGCAGGTCACTCACCCAGGCGCGGGATTCGCCGTGTTGAGCAAACTTAAATTTGGAGGGAGCGATCGGTAGGGACGATTGTCCGGAAGTCATCGTTGTGATGCGTTGTCCTTTCTGGACATCGGGCATCTTGCGAAGATCTTCATTGAACAGATCGTCCAGTTTTGGTTTGTAATCGAAGGTGTCGAGTTGGGACGGTGCTCCAGCCATGAACAGATAAATGGCCCGCTTGGCTTTCGGAGCAAAGTGAGGCAACTCGGGGAGACCGGCATTATTGCTGGCCATCGCGAGGCCTCCCGTATTCAGAGAAGCCAGAGCTGCGGTTCCCAATCCGAGCGAAGCCTGTCCGAACAGGTGCCGTCGCGTCATGTGCAATGCACGATTGAATTCGTCTCGCATGGGAATCGGATTCATGTCTTCAACCTCGGTCGGGGGAATGAAGGAATAGCAACAGAATTACAATATCAAGTACCAAATCAAGTACCAAATCGTCACTGAGAACATCTAACAATGCTCAAAATCTAATCTCTCTCGAAATTCATTCAAACAAAGGTGGCGGGGGCGCTCTCG
>DEML01000116.1:0-12920 GCA_002359185.1 Planctomycetaceae bacterium UBA2671 | reverse complement strand
GGGTGGCGGGGGCGCTCTCGCAGAGAAGCCCCCGAATCGTTGAACTTTCGGGGCTTCCGCTAACGCGGAGCGCCCCCGCCACCCAAATTGGTTTCCATGGTCAAGTTTTGTTAGTCGTTCGATTTCAGCTTTTCAGTATGCGCTAAATTCATTGTTGTTGTCGAATAAGTGATCGTCAATCGAATAGCTGAAAAGCACGGCAACCTTCCAGAACTCCGCTGGTTGCGGACGATTTGGCGTGATACATTCGATCGGTATAACCAAGCTTTTGATGTTCCTGAGCGACCTGATCGACTATTTTTGAATTTGTATTGTTCACCAGAATCGCACGAAAACCACTGACAAACGCCGCGTAATCATTGCCGGAATCGCCTGCGAAGACGATTTGTGAATCTTCATAGCCCGCAAACTCCGCCCACCATTTGAGAGCATAGGCTTTTGAGATATTCTGAGGCAGCAAGTCGACAAGTCCATCGCCATTGAAGGGATCGACACTGCAGATGAGCGACCAGGGAATTTGCTGGTCTTCGAGAAATTCCAGCAGTTTTTGTTCGATTTCATGGAGTTGATGTTGATCGGCATAGAAGCTGATTTTATAAGGGCCTTGCTTAAACGCCTCCTGTTCTCGCAAACCAGGGATTTTAGAAGCGTGTTGCAGAATATCTGTTCGTGGACAGGCTTTTACGATTTCGTGTTGATGCTTTGCGTACTCGTGCAGCGGTTCGAGTTTGCCGGTTGCGTTGCGTCGACAAATCGTGCTGCCGACATCGCAGATGACCCAGTCAGGTTCCGGTAGTCGGAATTCGTGCTGAGCTTTTTCAACCGATTGAAGATGTCGTCCCGTCACAAAGATGAGCGGAATGCTGTTCTCTTCCAGCGATTGACCCAGGATTTGCAAATCCTGTTGTTGTTCGGGATTGCCATCGAGTGGGATTAATGTTCCATCCAAATCGGTCGCCAGAATCGTTTGTGAACAAAAGCTCATTTAAAACTCAGCCTGATTTTGCTATTGTGAATGAAGAATTACAGGACATGATATCTATAACATCGTAACGAACAGTCATAACTTCTGCGAATTGACGCAGAAATTGTCATTGGGATTGATGATTGAAACCAGATTCTGACGGGGCCTGTCTGGCAGTTAGATAGCCAGCAACTTTGATCACTGAATGTAATGTTTTTGAGTGGTGGAAAATACTGAGCCGGTCAGAATCGCTTACTCAACAGGATGACATGAGCGAAACGAAATTCTCCGACGCTAAAATTGCATTGATCAGTCTGCATGGATTGATTCGCGGGCACGAACCGGAATTGGGACGCGATGCCGATACCGGTGGGCAGGTCAAGTATGTGCTTGAGCTGGCTAAGGAACTTGGGCAGAGAAAAGATGTTGCCGAAGTCGAGTTGATTACCCGGCAGATTTTCGACAGTCGTGTCAGTGATGACTATGCTCAGGTCGAAGAACAACTGGCAGATAATGTCCGCATCATCCGTTTACCATTTGGCCCCAAAAAATATCTTCGCAAAGAAGCCCTCTGGCCTTACATTGAAATGTTTATCGATCAGGCTCTGATCCATTTCAAACGACATGGTTTGCCCGACATTATTCATGGACACTACGCCGATGCAGGTCTGGCAGGGGCTTACCTCTCCCGATTGCTGCATATTCCGTTTGTGTTCACGGGGCATTCACTTGGACGTGTGAAACGGGAACGTCTGATGGCCAACGCCTCCAATGCCGCGAATATTGAAAAGACATACAACCTGACCCAGAGGATCGAAGCGGAAGAATTCGCACTCGAGACCGCAGCTATGGTCGTGACGAGTACCAATCAGGAAGTCGAACAGCAATACGGCATGTACGATCACTACATGCCTGCACGCATGGAAGTGATCCCGCCCGGCGTGGATCTGGAGTCGTTCACGACCGATCCCGTCGATCCTGAAACGACTCCGATTGTCCAGGAACTCAATCGCTTTCTGCGGGAACCGGATAAACCGATCATTCTCGCGATGGCTCGTCCGGATGAACGTAAAAATCTTGATATGCTTGTTAAGATCTTCGGCGAAAGTGAAAGACTTCAGGAAGCTGCCAATCTGGTGATGATTCTCGGTACACGCGATGACCTTCGAGATTTACCCAAAAGTCAAAGGAAGATTATCCGTTATGTCATGACTCTTATCGACGTCTACGATTTATACGGAAAAATCGCTTATCCGAAGTCGCATCACCCCTCTGAAGTCCCCTTGCTTTATCGGTATGTCAAACAGACACGCGGCGTATTTGTGAATGCCGCTCTGACAGAACCGTTTGGTCTTACCCTGCTCGAAGCGGCTGGTTCGGGATTGCCAATTATCGCCACAAACGATGGGGGACCACGAGACATTATCGCCAACTGCAAAAACGGATTGCTGGTCGATCCGCTGGATGAAAAGGCGATTGAACATGCCCTGCTCAGGACATTAACCGAACCTGAACAGTGGGACGAGTGGTCGAAAAATGGACTCGAAGGGGCGCGCGAACATTATGCCTGGTCGAACCATGCCCGCCGATATTTACGAGATTTGAACGATATTCTTTCGACTTCACCTCCTCCTGCGTTGGCCAGCCCTGCGAATCGGAGACAGATTCCGAAGTTCGATCGGATGATCATCACCGATCTCGATAACACTCTCACAGGCGATGATGAAGCTCTGCACGATTTAATCGAATTGATTAAAGCCAATCCGAATGTCGGATTCGGGATTGCGACGGGGCGACCGCTGGCGAGTGCTAAGAAGTTGATTGAAGAATTAAATCTGCCGATGCCCGATTTTCTGGATATCGCTGTCGGGACCGAACTGTATTACGGTAAAGATCTGGTGCTCGATACCAGTTGGCGGAATCAGATCGGATATCAGTGGAAACGGGATGAAATCTGTGAAGCCATTTCGAAATTGCCAGGTTTCTATATGCAATCGGACGATCATCAGTCGGAATTCAAAGTCAGTTATGAAATCGATAAGTCCAAGGCTCCCAATCTGACGGAAATCAAACGCACATTGCGGCAGGCAGGCTTAAAGGCGAATGTGGTCCTTTCACTCGATATGTATCTGGATATCATTCCCGTTCGAGGCGGAAGTGAATACAGTATGCGACATTTTCTGTATCGGTGGGGTTTTGCTCCGGAAAAAGTGCTCGTTGTCGGAGATTGCGGCAACGATGAAGGGATGCTGAAAGGGCGGACGTTAGGTGTTGTCGTCGGAAACCACAGTCCCGAGTTGAATCGGCTCAAGAAGTGGCCTCGCATTTACTTTGCCGAAGGGCATCACGCGCGAGGCATTATTGAAGGGATTCAATATTATCAATTCCTGGACAACATCATCATTCCAAACGACAGTGTCGATGAGCAACTTGTTGAAAACCAATCCTGAAGCTGAAATTTCACTGAGACGACTCCGACCGCGACTTGAACGCTTCTGGCAAACGACCGAAGCGAGTCTGGAGGAAATTCGTGATTTTGATGAACGACTCACAGAGATCTGGCCACGTTTATTCCGCCTGCTGATCGATCTGTACGGGGATCGCTACGATTTCTTCTACCATCTCGAAGAGATTCTGCTCTCTGCGGCACGCGCCTGGTGCGACCGTCCGCAAGACTTAAAAGAACTGGATCGGCATCGCGTCTATGAAGAAAATTGGTTCCGCTCAGAAAAACTCGTTGGCGGTGCCCTGTATGTCGATCTGTTCAGCGAAAATCTGGGGCGACTGCGGGAGTGTATTCCGTACTTCAAAGATCTCGGGCTGACTTACCTGCACCTGATGCCATTGTTTGCTGTTCGTCCCGGCGATAACGATGGCGGTTACGCTATCAGCAATTATCGCTCGGTTGATCCTCGTCTTGGCACCATCGAAGACTTACGTCTGCTCGGTCAGGATTTGCGGGAAGCGGGTATTTCGCTCGTCCTTGATTTTGTGTTTAATCACACATCCGACGATCACGAATGGGCAAAGCTGGCTCAGTCAAACGATCCCGAATACCGAGACTTTTATTACATCTTTCCCGACCGCACGATTCCCGATCAGTACGAGCGAACCTTGCGGGAAATTTTCCCGACCGTTCGTCGAGGCAATTTCACCTGGCACGATGGGATGGAGCAATGGGTCTGGACGACCTTCAACAGTTATCAATGGGATTTGAAGTATCGCAATCCAGCTGTCTTCAGGGCGATGCTCGAAGAGATGTTGTTTCTGGCCAATGTCGGTGTCGATATTCTCAGGCTCGATGCGGTTGCCTTCATCTGGAAACAGATGGGGACTTCCTGCGAGAATCTTGAGCAGGCGCATTCAATTATTCAGGCTTATAATGCACTGGCCAAACTGGCTGCTCCCGGTTTGTTGTTCAAGTCCGAAGCAATTGTGCATCCTGACGATGTCGTTCGATATATTTCGCCGGACGAATGTCAGATTTCGTACAATCCGACATTGATGGCCTTGTTATGGGAATCGCTGGCAACACGTGAAACGAAACTGATTCGTCAGTCAACCAGCCATCGGCATCAATTGCCCAATGAAACGATCTGGGTGAATTATCTCCGCTGTCACGACGACATCGGCTGGACGTTCGATGATCAGGATGCGGCTCTCGTTGGCATCAACGGATACGATCATCGGCAGTTTTTGAATAACTTTTATACGGGCCAATTCCCCGGCTCCTTTGCACATGGTGTTCCCTTTCAACACAACCATGAAACCGGAGATATGCGAATCTCGGGAACGATGGCTTCGCTGGCCGGGCTTGAGCAGGCGATTCAACTCAATGACGATCACCTTAAAGATCTTGCCATTCGCCGAATTCAATTGCTACATGGAATCACGCTCTCGATTGGTGGAATTCCTTTGCTCTATCTCGGCGAAGAATGGGGCATGCTGAACGATTACGATTTCGTCAAAGATCCCGCCAAAGCCGGGGATACTCGCTGGATTCATCGTCCCAAAATGCGCTGGGAATTTCTCGAAGACCTTGGCGATCAACTCGGTTCCGACGAACGCATGATTCGACGTCGGCTCTTTAATTCGGTTAAGAGAATGATCGCCTTGCGAAAATCGATCCCGGCCATCAGTGGCCTGGATTTAGAACTCGTCCCGCTGATCAACTCGCACGTCTTTTGTTTTGTCCGCAGTCAGGGCGGAGATCGCCTGATCGTAGCAGGTAACTTTTCAGAAGAACCTCAGGAAATTTCCGGCAACCTGCTCCGAACTGCAGGTCTGGGACGATTCTTTGAAGATGTAATTTCCGAGACGACATTCCAGACATCATCCAATTTGAAACTGGATCCGTATCAGGTGGTCTGGCTGAAACGAGTGTGATCGTTCCACTCAGTGTTCATTGTGCGAAAAGATTTTCCCGTAACAACTTCGGAATAAATTCTCCAAACGCGCGGGCACGATGGCTGATCGCTTTCTTGACGACAGGCGAAAGTTCACCAAAGGTTTTTCCGTATTCGCGAATCAGAAAATAGGGATCGTAACCGAAGCCGTTCTCGCCTCGTGGTTCGCGAATGATGATTCCCTGACAGGTTCGCTCGACATGCAGACGTACTTCTCCTGAGGGATCCGCCAGGGCGACATGACAAACGTAGTGAGCAGTCCGCTTGGACGAAGGAACATCCTTCAATTGTTCTTGAAGAAATTGATTGTTCTTCTCATCGGTTGCATCGGGACCACTGTATCGAGCGGAGTAGATTCCGGGTGCTCCCTTAAGGGCATCGACACAAATCCCGCTGTCTTCACCAATCGCCCAATGACTCGTTTCTTTGGCCGTCTGACTGGCTTTCTTGGCGGCATTTTCTGAGAAGCTGTCACCATCTTCAATGACTTCGGTCGCCTCAGGAAATTCAGAGACCGGGCGCACACGAATTCCATAAGGTTTCAAAAGCTGATCAATTTCAGCGGCTTTTTTAACATTTCTGCTGGCGAGGACCATTTCTGGTGTTGAGGACACGTTTCGCTTTCAAATCAAGTATTTGAGTGAATCTTTATGAGTTCGAAGGATCTTACAAAGTGATAATATCAACCGGAGAAAACTGCTCAACCCAGTTTTGTTTCAGCATCAATGCGGGATGCTTATATTGATAATCACCGGTGCCGCGGCGGGCACTTTCCGCAGTAACGTATTTTTCCCAAGTCCCGGCTGGTAATCGCAACAGTTGTGGATTCGCTAGCACCCCTTCTTTTCGACGAGCTTTCCACAGGAAGTTCAAACCGGCGAGTTTCTCATCGAGCAGACGTAAAAATGCCTGCGCCTGGTCAGCATTTGGGACACGATCAATTTCGATCATAAAATCATAACGAGGATGTTGCCGTTCGAGCCTTAATGCGACGGCTGTGAATAAGCCGAGTTCAAATTTAAGCTCCAGAGCAGTCGCCTGGGCCGCTTCGACAATTTGATGTTCTGTCAGTTTCTCGCCTTCCAGATCGCCGACTTGAGTTCCCTTCTGAATAAATTCCAGCAGTGGAGCTTCGCCAACAAAGCCTGTGCAGCGGACGATATCACCAATATTGAATCGATAATAGCCGGCTGAGGTCGTCATAAGAAGGTAATAATCAGCTCCGACTTCCAACTTATTTCCCTCAACCACATCAGGCTGAAGCGAACCTGCTTCCGAGACCGGCATGTATTCGTAAAATCCTGAAACAATCGAAGGGACTCCTTCCGGCTTGCCATCTTCAATCGGAATTGTGTGCCGTCCCTCGCTGGAAACGAGTCCCATATCCCGCTGTGGAGAATTGCCAAAGTAGTCATTAATGTAACGTGACTGAAATCCAGCCGTCCCTCCGAGCCAGCAACTGATCACCGGATTCGGCCAGTAATCCTTAGGGAGCAGAGTTCCCGTCTGTTCAACAATCTTAGCCAGACGACTTGCCCCTGCTCGATCGACCTTGCGAATTCGGGGAGCCAGTTTTACTCGCAATTCGTTAGAGATTTCGAATCGGTTGGTTAATGTCCCGTCGTGAAAATCTTTGATGAGATCCTCTTTGAATTCATCTCCCACTTCCGCCAGACGAATCAACGTGCCAGGGTTCATTAAGAGAATCCAACCCATGTTATCGAGCATGCAAAGTCGTAGAGCCGCGTAATAACGAATGATTGGATCTTTAATATCATTCAGATCGCTGGGAATCGCATAGAACGGGCGCAGCAGTGGACTCTGGTTTCTGGCAAGCAACGCACTGATCATACTGATTGAATAGCCGCCCGGCGTTTTGCCCATCTCCCAGGTTCCCGCCATCTGCAGCATCTTCTTTCCTAAATAGGAAGGATGATCAGCAAACAGCTTTAAGCCCCAGATTCCCCAGGCTTTTTTATATTCTTTGAGCCAGGTCGTAGTAACGGGATTCAATTTAGGAGTGCCACTTGATCCAGTCGTAATTGTGAATCGCATCAGTTTTTCATGCGAGGGAATGAGAGCTTCCGGATTACCAGCTGCGACTTCATCTATATAAGGTTTGAAATAATCGTACTCGGAAACGGGCACATGCTTGCGGAATGTCTCCAGATCGCGAATGCCTGCAAAATCATGATCACGGCCAAAGCGGGTCTTCTCACAACTCCGAATTCGATTCAATAACCAGGTTTGCTGCTGAGAACTTGCCTGTTCGAGCTGCTTGCGGAATGCACTCCACTGCTGTTGATTGAGAAGGCTAATTCCCATTCGTGACAAGGGTGGGACAAGGGCATTGTTGGTAAGTGAGACCATAATTTTCCTGACGACTCTGTGTGAATCGCGAATAAATGAATCGACATAATGAGCATACCCAGTCCGTAGGTCAGGCTGTGCCTGACGTGAGTAGGTATTGACGTCAAATTTCGTCAGGCAAAGCCTGACCTACAACTGGCGAAATCGAATTGAGCATTCTTTCGATAATAAGTCCGTTATCTCCAGAGTAAATGCATCTTTGCGTTTTTGGGGACTTCTCTTTCCTGTCCAATCCATTGCAATACTAAATGCGATTCCGGTGCGCGAGGTGCAAAGTACGACCGCAACATGAGTAAGAGATCTTCATCGCCGCTGCGAAGCTTCAAGGTCAGAATGGCTCCCTGATTGAGCATCTCCTGCATCACAGCATACATTAGATACAGACTTTTATGGGAAGAGAGCCTTTGCGTCGACATAACATCCAGTAGTCCCATCTGACCTTCGCATTTTGAGAAGGATGTCAGCAGATGAAAATTAATAAATCCCTCAATCTTTTCCTCTCGCTCGTACACAAGAGTCGTAGAGAGAGGACTTCCCAGCAACTGATTGCTGAGAGATTCCTGGTCCCAGTGGATTGCAAACGGGAGTGAGTTTGTTTTCTCGTGAATCAATTCCAGGCATTGAGGGATATCGGCTGGAGTGGCTTTTCGAATGTATTTCTCTTCCTTGCCGAGTTTGGGGAGCGGTGCCCAAGGTGAGGTCAATCGAGCTCCCCAGGCAGCCGCCGAACTGAGTGACCAGTCACACACACCTTGCGGATTCAGCACACGAACCCAGAAACCGACTTTATTGTGAAACTTGGCGGTATTATCACCCGAGTTCCGATGCGGGCGTTCTGCCAGAGAGCTTTTCGAGCCGAAGTATCGATAACTGACGACCAGATCGATCTTTCGATCCTGCATACGACGGATTCGTTCTTCATTCAGCAGCTTGGCAAAACCTCGTCCACGATAAACCGGATCAATAGTCATCCAACTCCAAATGGAGCCCGGCACGATTTCCTGACCGCACCGAAACGGATACTCGGAGCCCAACAGAGTGGCTACGAGTCGAGCATCGTCGTAGATGGCGATCAGGTTGCGACGGAAGTGCGGATTTTTCCAGCGAAGTTGCCATTCAAAATACTCGGCTGACCAGAGAGGGAAAGTCATTTTCCCTTCGTAGGACTTCCGCCAGGTCGAGGTGATAAACTCGGCCAGTTCAGCAGATGTCCCCTGATAGTCATCCAGTCGAATCATAAGTGTCAGACTCGCAATTTCTCTACAACCGCCACCAAGGCATGAAAAAACCTATTCTCGGGCATTTTCCCAAGAATAGGTCGACTTACCGGTTGAACCGGATTTTTGAGCCAAGTTCATTCAGATTCCGTCATTCGATGCGACAAATAAAACAGTCATGACGCCTGCTGAAAACGATCCAATGAACAACCGTATACACATCGCAGTAACTATGGAAGTTCCTTGATGCAAATGTTGCGCCATTTCATTTCATGTCCATCTTCTTTGAAGTTATGAACCTGAAGTGCAATGAATCCAGAGGAGGTCATGTCATCTTTCAAATCTGCTGCGGGCACCCCATTCAGGAAAGTCTTGATAGAGTCCCCATTGGCGACCACTCGAAATGTATTCCACTCGCCCGGCTTGAAAGCTTCACGAGCTGGTTGATTATCGACCAGATTATTCAACCAACCTCGACGACTTTCATCATAAATACCGCCAGTCCAGGCACGAGCCGAAGGATCGATTTCAACCTGATACCCATGAACCCGATTCGCCGGAACATTTCTGGTTTGCTCCTTACCTTCACTGTCGGTCCAGGTGTAAGTTTTCTCTTCATTGTACATGTTACTGCGAATCTGTACGCCGGAATTCAGGACAGGATCAGGAAAGAATTCGAGTTCCAAAACGAAATTCGCGTAATCTTTGTCGGTGCACAAAAAGCTGTTCGGCGTCCCCTTTTTGCTGGTGCCGATAATCTGGTTGTCTTCGACCCGATAATCGGCTTTGCCACCCTTTTGCACCCAACCATCTAGATTCTCGCCATTGAATAAAGGCTTGAACTTTTCTTCCGCACAGAGAGTTCCTGTTGCGACACAGAAAGCGACCAGACTCAGCAGTGTATAAGTGAACGAGGCACGTTTCATTTTCATTTCCTTTACGATTCCGCGGTTTTCAATTGAGACTTCATCAATCGATTCATCTTTAGCGATTGACGATGGAACGTCAATCACACCCGCTTATTTTCCTGAAATCCTCAGGGATTTGTTCGTATTAGAAATGAGATGGCTTTTGAATTCATGTATTACTGTTTAGTTCCCACCACCGCCGCCTCCGATTTGAGTTGCCGCAATACCGAAGAGGGCGGATTCGAGGAGATTACGCTCAACGAACGCTCCGATTGCTTCCAGTTTGGTATATCGCAGCATGACAATATCGCCAGGTTGGATGATGACTCGCTGAGTGGGATCTTCCAAGGCACAATACAGATCGACTTTGATTGCCACCTGCGAACAATCTGGTAGTTGGCGAAGAATGATGACATTGCTGGCAGAGATTGTGACATCTCCATTGATAGCCGAGACGCCCCCAATTTGACGGGCATCGCGTTGTTGATTGGCTCCTTGAGCAATCGCAATTGCTCCCAGGACATCCAGATCGTAGTCACGGGGCAATGTGAACTGGCCCCCTCCGAGCAAACCGCCGGTATAGAAGATTTCCGTTTCCCGGGATTCGATAAACAGGATATCGCCATCCTGCAACAGGACATCTTCCGGTCGGATATTGGGTTGTTCGCCCGGTTTGAGTCGGACAGGAATCTTGATGATCTCATGGTTGTTCATCGTGGGATCACCCATGTTCCAGCCGAAATCACCAGAGAATTGATCCCAGGGAACATCGGCGAACGCTTCGTTGAAGCCGGGTGGATAATTCGATTCTGGATTCGCCATCCAGTTTTGGGGTGGCATCTGATTCTGATACTGAGGCTGATAGTACGGCTGATTCTGCATCGCTGGCTGATAAGGTGCTTGTGTTGGCATGGGAATGTATTGTTGATGAGGTTGAGCCATGCCTGACGAACCATTCCATTCAGACTGTGGAACAAAGTTATTTTGAATCTCAGGCATCACTTCCGGCGAAGTCTGTGGAGTATTTCCCCATTGATAACCCGAGCCGCGAGGATTCATCGCTTTCATTTCTGAGTCAGAGAGTTCCGTCGAATGATGCAACACTTGCGGATCGATCGTATCAATCCTCACGGGCTGGCGAATTTCTGCGGAATCATCAGAACCATGCATACCCCGTCGCAATTCTTCCAGCGGGTTCACCGAATTGAAGTTCTGAACGCCTGGTTGTTGCTGCATTGGCATCTGGGGAGCAGCCAGATTGTATCCCGGCTGAAAGTTCACCGGTTGAATTTGCTCTGGTGAAGCAGAGTTCCGATAACTGGTCAGTAAAATCGGAGAGTCATCCTGAGATTTTAAATTGTTTCGCTGAGAGACCGGTTGATATCCCATCGGGCCATTGAAAGGAGCGGGTTGATATTGCGGAGCCATGGCTGGCATTCCAGGTTGCATCCCTTGTGGATGCACACCATTTCCGTAGGGACCGGGAGTAAAATCGTGCCGGCGTCGAATGATGTAAATCGTATTTTCTGCATCAAGTCCCGGTAAACCGCCCGTGCGTGCCAATGCATGCAGGACATCATTTTTATAGATGGGCAGATTCACAACCTGTCCATTACCCCGCTTGGTTTGACCGAGGTTGATAGAAAGTCCCTGGGCAAATTCAGTGCTTCCGTTGCTTCCACCTGTCTCCTGACGCATGACCAGAACGCGAATTTCTCGTGGTCGTTGCAACGAAACGATGATTCGGTCTTGCCCCGGCTGCAGAATATTTCGATCAATCGTGTAGATTTTTCGCAGATGTTCTTCAACCTGACGAATTGTCATGCCGCGCACGGAAATCGATCCAATCATGGGCAATGAAAGTGTGCCATCATCTCGAATCGAAATGGGATAGCCTATTGAAGGCGGAATATCTGGATTCGTTGAAATACTGATCGGCGGGGATTCCCCGGGATTGCCGAGAACGCCCTCAATGTAAATTCCGAGAACATCACCGGCATCAACAAGATACTGTTGCGGAGGGCGTTGAGCCAGCAGTGACAGATCAATTGTCGACTCATTATTACGCGAGATCGCCTGCATTTCTGGAGTCATGCAGTTGGGCGGTATGGTTTTGATTGATCGAAAAGCCGCGCAGCCACTGCTGCTGACGATCAGGAGGACCGCCAGCGTTCGTGTTACTGGAACCGAAAACAAATTCTGCATGACGTTCCGTCGTCCTTGCCAGAGTTGCATATTCACTTGATTGATTTCATGCACAGACTTATTGATCCATGCAATTTGAACTGAAAAGACTCGCATCCTTGCCAGAATCACAGTTCGAATCAGGTTTCAGGAATTCAGTGGATGATTTCATTGACAGTGAAATTTCCACGAACTGCTGAAAATGCCATGACTTCAAATAGAGAATCTCCGTGTAGAAGACACCACTTTCAATATCGTCCTCTGGAATCATTCACTGAGGGGGAAATCGTCTTAGAGTAATTGATGCAACCGTTCGCTTACTTATTAAACCTACAATCTACCCAATATTTCTAGTTTAACATTTTGTTGATAGAGTCATCGTGAATGATTTGATTAATGCTGCTTAGGGAACAGGCATTTCACGCTGAAATCAAGTCAAAGAATCAGGAAATGAATGCAATTGTACACTTCTACATGTGAGGTTTGTGTTTAGAGAGAAACTGCGAATCTGAAAGGAATCCTTTTCGCTCTGCCGAACGAACTGTTATACTGAGAGGAACATGCAATTTCACAACCGAAAGGTTAGGACTGTAAGAACTTACGTAAGTGATTCCATTTCTGGCCTCTCAGGTTTTCAGAATGGGTACGTCTTTTATTGTCCTTGCGATGGGTCTAAAACCCTCGCCTTCAGGTGAAACCTTCAGGTTCTTTTTTGTCGTGGGTTCAAATTTGCCCAAGGACAATAAAAACCTGGCATGTGAGCGAAAGGACTTCAGTCCGAAGCTCACGGCCAAAAAGCCTATCGGCTTCAGCCGATAGTAATTCAGCTGAGACGTGTCTGTTCGTCTTTAATAAATAGCAGGTCTTCAAC
>DEML01000008.1 GCA_002359185.1 Planctomycetaceae bacterium UBA2671 | reverse complement strand
TTTCAAATGTTTGCGGCTTCTTACAATGCTCACGCAACAGGCTTGCAAAAATAATTCCCCGACTTATGACAGCTTCTGTCTGACGTTCAGAGCCGCCGACGATCCATCCATTGCTACTTAGATTAACGATCAATTCTGCAACTTCAGGCTCTGTATTACAGACCTGAACTAAATCTTTTTCCCAACCTTGTGTTCCTTGATCCTGTCTGACCAGACCTCGAATCAATAACGAAAGTGCATGATTAGGGCTTTTTAGTATCGCTTGAGATAATGAGAACTCTGCTTTCTTCGGCTGATTTGCAATCCATTGATAGAACCCCAGTACAAACCAGTTTTCGGATGATTTTAGATTATCTATTTTCCAATTACGTAAAAACTGGGCAACTTCTTTGGCCCGCCCAATAGTACATCCCTCCTGATGTGGGATGAGCCCTGCAGTGAATAAATGATGGGGCTGGCTAGTTATTGCAAAGGCATAATCTCTCAGCAATGAAGTTGCCTGAAATTTCCGTCCACTCTTGAAATAAGCATAACCTGCTTCAAACAGAGTTTGGGGATGATCAAATCGGTTCTTCGATAATAGCAACTCAGCGAAGTAAGAGTCAGCCGCTCTATCCCATTGTCCAAGATCCCAGTGATACTCAGCAACATCCAAGGGAACTCCAATTTTTGTTTCATGAGTGAGTGATAATGAATGTCTCTTGTGGAATTCTTTAACGATTGTCCCAACCTTAAAAGTCTCAGGCTGTTTAACCTTGTCCCAACGAGAATCGAGTGGAATGACAGATGTGTAACAAACGGTCGTATTAGCATCTTCTGACTCAGAGCCTGCAAATTCACAATGTGAGGGAGGCAGCGATCCCGTCATTCGAGAAATCAGGATGTCTTCAGGCCCCACAATCAAAGATGGGAATTGTTGGCCATTCATATCGACGTTGATTGAGAATTCATCGGAGTGTTTAGAGACAACCATGTGAATTCCCGCGAACTTTTCAACAAGCGTTTGCGTTTCCTCGCGAGGGAGAGTACTGAGCAAAATGACCATCGCGTCTTTATCAATGATGCTCTCCAATACTTCCTTCAATTCCTGTAGCGGATTCCGAACTTCTATCCCTGCGGTGGGTAACTTTTCATTCACACTTCCGGTCAGCCCAATCACGATCGCTTTTTGATCTTTTCCCAGCACGATTTCCGTTGTCGGCGCGAACAGTCTGTTCCCTGAAGCTTTATCGTAAACGTTGGCACTCACAAATGAGATATTTGAATTTCGCTCAAACTCTCTCAGTCGATCGCTCCCCCAGGCCAAATCTTCCGCTGAAATGCCAACAGCATCGAATTTCATTTCGTCCAGGCATTTGAGAAGCGTGCGAATCCGATCCGCATCCTGCTCATTCTGAAGGTTGCTATCTCCCAACCATTCGGTCAAAGACTGACCGACTGCCAGTCGAATGGAAGGTAGCTTCGAATGAAATTCAAAAGTCTTCAAAACGTTTGCAATGCGGCTAGGACCACCGTCAGCCGAAGCGTGGGAAAGTTGACAACCATGAGGTTGGAGCTGTCCCTGAAGGTCGGCTTTAATACAGAGAGTAAAATCAGATTGATCCGGTTGGCGTTTGATATTTCCTGCAGGTAATTGAAGTGATGCACAAGTTAATACCGAAGCGAAAAGCAACAATGCGATAATAAACTTTTCTAAATAATGAAACATCGTGCAATCTTTCTATGGCTTTGCAGTATGGAGCTGTCAGCGGCACTGCTGGCAGGTGTTACTTGAAAGAATGCAGGGGCGTCACATCAAAAAAAGATTCGCGGATTCAGCGCACAGAATATGTGCAGACAGCGTTTTTGCAGTACATGATAAGAGGTAAAGAGGATTGGCGTAAGAAATGAGATTAATTTAGAAAACTCAATTCAAAATATCGCCAAATTCAGATCGCAGTCGTCGCAGGACGCGATATCTGGCCGTGCGGACCGCTCCTTTTGAAAGCCCCAGATCAGCCGCGACGTCGGCGGTGTTTCGGCCATCAATGGCTGTCTGGATGAATGCCGTCCACGTGTTCGTTTCAAATTCCGATTGAATCAACTCCAGCGATTTTTGAAAAAGTATATGTCGCTCTGTGTTTTCGGTTTGCGGGTCAATTTTCTCAGACTCTTCACCAGTGGCCTGAATGTTATTCATCCAGTCCAGAACAGTGGATCCACCGATTCCCTGCGGTGAGTTCCTTGTGGCTCTCAGGTGCATCAGAATTTGATTGCGCGTGATCACTCGCAACCAGCCGCGGAATGTATCTTTGTCTCCACCGTGCTGAAATGAATCAATTTTTGCTGAGACAATGGCGAGCACTTCCTGAGTGAGATCTTCGGCGTCGCTTTCAGAAAGTTGACTCCTCCGGCACCAGAAATGGATCAACGGGCGATAGAGTTCATTTAAGCGTTGCCAGCCCGTATTATCATTGTTTCTCAGTCTTTGGATAAGACTGAGTGATGTTTGATCTGTCGGATGGGATCGGGGAGACAAATTCATCAATTTAATAGCCAGATGAAAGGTTCAATAGTTTCACAGCTCTGGAATAAATCTCAAGATGGTGTGACAGGAAAACATTCTACTTATTGAGGGATCAATCACATAACAAAAGTATACATAAATGGTAGCGTCAAAAAAGTGTCCGGATAAATTGCTGCTTAAAGGGTTTATCTCGGGGGAACTCGAAGAATCAGTCGCGGAGGATGTTTCCAGTCACATCGAGACATGTTCTCTCTGTGAAGAGACGACGGCGAAGCTGGAAACCGACTTTCAGTTATTAAATGGTGATTTCACCCAGCAAGATCCCCCCGAACAATTCTCAGTACTGCCAGAAAGGATTGGTCCTTATCGAATCGAATCTCTCCTGGGACGCGGCGGGATGGGAGTCGTCTACCGAGCCACTCATAGTCATCTGGAAAAGCAGGTCGCTTTGAAAGTGATCGCTTCGGGCCAGGCAGCTGATGGCGAAAGCCGCTCCCGCTTCCAACGGGAAATGCGATCTGTGGGGCGTTTTGATCATTCCAATATCGTAGGAGCATTGGATGCGGGAGAGATCGATGGTCAGTGCTATCTCGCGATGGAGTTCATCAACGGGTGCGATATTTCGCTGCTTCTCAAGCAGTGGGGACCATTTGAAATATCAGATGCTTGTGAGGTCGTTCGTCAGGCTGCATTAGGGTTGCAATACATTCATGAACAGGGCCACGTCCATCGAGATCTGAAACCCTCAAACCTGATTTTATCTCAAAAAGCAGATGTCACCCCTCACAAAGCCGTAGTGAAAATCCTGGATATGGGATTGGCAACAACTGTGGAGCGAGACGATGCGATCACAGGAGCCGGAATGATAGTGGGGACGCTCGACTATGCGTCTCCAGAACAGATCAATCAGACTGGTTACGTAGATATCCGGGCTGATATTTACAGTCTCGGAGCGACGCTCTACAAACTTTTGTGTGGACAAACTCCCCTCGAACGCTGCAGTGGTCAGAGCCCAATCGAGAAACTCACTGCGATTTGCCATGTCGAACCGGAACCAATTCAATCCTTACGCCCCAACGTGGATGAGAATTTGGCACGACTCATCCACTCAATGCTGCAAAAAGTTCCCTCGAACCGTCCGGGGACACCGATTAAGATCGCTGAGCAATTGGCGGAATATTCCAAAGAAGCCGATCTTGGAAAGATGATCGAAATTTCGCATGAGAGTGCGACCCGGTTAATTCCGCTATTGCAAACTAACCCGCGTGTCAAAATCAGGAAGAAAACACAAGTTTCCAAATGGCTGATAACTCTGTGCTGCACTGTTTTTGCACTTTTCTGTGGACTGATCATAAGCATCCAAACGGACAAGGGCACAGTGACGATTGAGGCTGATCCTGAAATCGCATCAGAACTCGAAGTCACGGTCCTGAGAAATGGAGAGCCGAGTATCGACGGCTGGCAGATCAACTCTGAGCGGGAATCGCACTCGATTCGAACTGGCAATATCGAATTGGTTTTACCTGCCAAATTGCGAGATAAATATATCATCAAACGTCAGGGAGATCAGGTCGAATTACGCCGCGGAGGAGAAATCGTCTTTTCGATCCTCCGCAATGCACCCACTAACCCACTCACTGAATCTTCTGATAGCATTGCGGAATCGACGACAGTGGAACCAAAGTGGTCTTCCGACTTACCTCAGGATGGCTGGATGCCCAGGCTTTCGGTACTCACGCCAGAACGCGTTCAGTGGGGTATGGGGCATCGTGTAAGTGTACACGAAAACTATGTCGAGATCGATGCCAGTTCCGGCTACGCTGAAGGAGCAAAAAGTGGATTAGTTGAGATTCATCATTCCTTACCGACACAACAACAATCAGCTCTGGGAGTCCTCTATGCAGAGCGAGTCGAACTGGAAATACTGAATCCTGCTTTTCCCCAAGCCAGTATCCTCCTCGAAGGTCGCGAACATTTTCCTCAGCACTGTTTTCAGTCGAACTTTGGCACGCCGTTCGATGGAAGCACGGGTTGGATGATTTCACAGGGAAGTATTTGTACAAAAGGAGGAACGAGTCTGGGTAAGTACCAGACTATTGAGCCGACAAATCCTGCACGCATCGCTATGGAAACGGTTTTCCTGGGTGACGAATTGCAGACGAGAGTTGATGGACGATTTCTAATTGCTGAAAAATCGATCCCAATTAAAAATCCTAATGTTGGAGTGTTTTCAATACATAAATGGCATGTCCGGGTTCATCGCTTCGAGATTCGAACGCTTTCAGAAGAAGAAGCGGCCTCACTGAAACAACTACCCGTGGCTCCCGAATATCAGCCGGTCAACTTTCAACCGACAAATTGGTTGGAATTTGATGGAGGCGATGACCATGTCGTTACCCCAGGCCTTCCGGGAGACTTGGGTGCATTCACTATGGAAGGCTGGTTTACTTTTCTTCAATCACAACCGGGCGAAGAAAATCCTGTTGAAGTTTTTGGCTGGGATCAACGAGTTAACCTGCATCTCGCCAATCATGGAATTTACGGCTATTTATCTCGGTTAGGTTTAGAGGGGACTTATTCAACACTTATTGCAGGGGCCACGCCGCACCACATCGCAATAACCTATGATGGAGATTATCTCAAATTGTATCTCGACGGACTCTGCATCACAGGAAAAGACTTGAGAAACACTGAGTTCAAAGAATTCCCCGGTCCTTACAAGCTACATTTGGGGGCAAGTCTGTCGAAGAGTCAGGAGAAAAAAAAGTCATTCAAGGGGCGCATACACTCATTCCACTTAACCCGTAACGTTATCTACACAAAAGACTTTGCCCCGCCTTCGATTCTTCAAGTCAACGCTGATTCCGTCGTATTATTTGACTTCTCAGAAGGAGAAGGAGAAATCCTTCATGATCGATCTGGGAATGAAAATCACGGCACGATCGTCGGGCCAGTTTGGCAATCAGTTCAGCCATAGACTCTGGCAGTATTAGCTCTGGTAAATTGGAGGGCAGCTGCTTACTTTGTCAGTGAATATTCACTTCACTCGCTTCCGGCCTCCACGCAGATTCCTTCATGGAAGGAGTGAGGGAAATGCTGTGACGCTCTTGCATTCCACTATATGAGAAAGCCGTTTTAAAACCGATCTCGTACTTACTTTGTTTAGCAAGGGTAATCATGAGCAGAAGATTTACTGCTGTCGTTTTGGCAACAATTATTTACATAAACTGTGGAGAAGTATTAGCTGAGGAATACAGTATCGTTATTTCCAGAACTAGAATGGGGCCGGGCCGTGGAGCTGTGCGGACTATATTCGATAAGGATATCGATCTCACGTTCAAAAAAGACACGGAAAATGTTCAACTAGCCTTTGACAACACATATACGTTAATCGTTTCAACCAACATATTTAAGGAAGTGAAGTCAATATCAGTAAGAATCGAAGATACTTGGAAAGTGTCACTTTTTTCAAACGGTGGAAAAGATCCTGTTTTTTACGGGCGGTCATTTCATCACATTGCTATTTTTAATTTCAACGATTCTGTTATTGGTGCCCATGGCAAAGGAGGGCTTTATAACTACCAAGTAATGATTAACCCAAAGAATTTGATAGACGAAGACAATTAACTGATTGCCCGAGATAGAGCCAAACTCAGTCTTTTCAGAAAAACACGACAGTGTCTGAAGAATCGGGCATCTGGTTCCCTTCGATACCAATCACAATTTAATGAGCTCAAAGAAAGGAACTGAGATGAAATCATTTTTTGCACAGATTCTTTGTGTTTCAGTAGTTCTTTTAGTCAATGCTTATCCTTCATCAGCTGAGGAATACGAAATCACGATCACCAGCCAGCGTGGCGGTAGTGCGACTGGCACATCTTGGAACCCTGATGATGTGAAGACTATTGTCAAAAAAAGGATCCACATGACTTTTGAGAAAGGTGGTGCTTCAAAACAAAATCGCGGTACGACATTCAAATTCGATGAAACTTATACACTCGATATTAAGCCTTGGGAATTGGATGGCCTGAAGTTCATCTTTATTTACGTTGATGACACGGCGAAGATTTCGCAATTTTCCGATAATGGCAACGATCACGTTGCTTCAGGAGGGTGGTTTACAACGAAAAACGTGTGCTTAGGTTTTAATGATTCCAAAGTCGACACAGGTGGTTGGGGCAAGAGCGGATTCTATCGCTATCAAATTCATCTATCACCGGTGAAATAAAATTCCGAATAAGTCAATCTGGGGATTCCTGCGAACAAGCTTGAGAAACAATATGAATTGGTTTACTGAGCTAACGGGTCTGAGTGATGAAACTCCTGCCAGCATTCAGCAGCTTTACTTTGAAAGCGGACATCTGCACTCACGTGCAAATGGAAAGAGTTGGGAATGCGGGGAATTGGAAACGGTCACTCTTGTAGAATTGCGTCAACGCGTCTGCAGGCTCAATCGGGAATCGATGCAAAATTCAGTCCGTGAAATAGTGGGGAATGTGCGGCATTTGCACAGTGATCCGCAGAATGCACACGCTTTATTTCAGGTTGCTTCTCAGTTCAATCTTTTGGAGATGGCATCCCCAGGAATCACTCCGGAATGCGGAGTCGGGATTTACGAAGAAGACTACACCCAAGGTCCCGCCTGCGCAATTGCAGCTGGAGCAGGCACGATCTTCCGCAACTATTTCGTTGATGTTAATGGCCAAATCGGTCAAACGGAAAAGTATCAAATTGATTGCCTGAAGGGGGTTGGGCAATTACTTGGCAATCACAATCAGGAATTGTGGCAAATGGTGAATGGTTATGCATTGCCCTCTGCTCAAGGATTGAAGCTAATCAATCGGAAACTTGAGATTATGAGCGAATCCTCGGTTGACCAATTGCGGCAATCGCTTCAGATTGGCATTATGTGGGAAACTCAGGTAACACTTGATAAACGATCCCATACTGTTTCTCAAGTATACTGTTCTGCGATGCCGGTCGCGTACACACCCCATTCTTCAGATCTTTGGGCTCCACTGGCTACTCTTATCCTTGAGGCTGCTTACGAGGCGACAATGTGTGCAGCAATCCTCAATCAAGAACGCACCGGTAGCAACCAGCTATTTCTGACACTACTTGGGGGCGGTGCGTTTGGAAATAATTCCGAATGGATTTCGACCAGTATAACTCGTTCTCTCGATTTGTACGCAGGTTTTGGGATCGACATATCTCTTGTCAGCTTTGGAACATCAGACGAATCTATTCGCCAGATTGTGAGGGAATACAATCGATTTCCCTGAGACTGTTGAAAATTTGGAGGCTTTAATAAGCAGAAAGAAAATATCGGATGCTTGAAGCAAGATCGACTTGTGAACAAACATGTACGATATGCATTTCTAACTTCACATAATAATCACCCCTCATCCCCAACGCCTACGCATCTCATCCCAGCGCTCATAATCAATGACCCCACGCTGCCGCCGCTTGTCCTCAGCTAGCTCACTCATCTTGCGTCGCGGTTCCGGCTTCACCCGTTCTTCTTCCAGTAGTCGCACACCAGACGCGTGCCCGGCCGCACACGCATTATACAGCGCATCAAACCAATGATTGTTTTTGCGGATCCGTTCCCAGCGGGTCACAATCCCACGTCCCGGCAGAAACTCTTCGACCTTACGTTCCGATGTCAGGTGCTTGGCCAGCGATAAGTGCTCATGAGATGGAGTCTGGAACAGCGTCATTGCACCGGGCTGATCAAGGGGTGTTTCCAATCGTTGATGCACCCAGCTTTTCCAGTGGTCGGCATTCACTTCGGCGAGTGTAATGTGTTGCTCCTGGAGGTAATTGAGCGAGTATCCTTCACCAATTCTGCGATGCCGCGTGTGGTGATTGACGGGTTTGTCCTGCTGTTGGCGTCCGACCTGTAACACGCTGCGTCCCACGGCGGGCAAGCAGCCCTGACTCACACGGCAGAATTTGTAAACCAGTTCGGTCATATAACCGGCATCGATCCAGGCCTGATTGGGGATGAATGGATTCTGCTCAACGCGGGTCGGATCCTGCTCGTCGATGCCCAGTGGATAACCGGCCAGCAGCAGGTTCTGATATTCGGTGAGGGCCAGCATCAACGCTCGCTCGACACCGAGATCCACTGAGGCGACTTCGATGCGTCCGTAATCAACGATGTGACACGAGGCATCGGGCTGCCAAGCGACGGTGATCCAATGACACAAATATTTACCGAGGTCAATCGCCGTCGAGACATACTCAGTGCCCGGAGGTAAGACACCCTGTGGCCAGCCGGATAATCGCTGCGTGATCTGCTCGGCTTGGAGAGCGGTTTCTTCCCAGCGATTGGGCAGGACCGGCAGGCACCACACAAACTGACGCATTTCGCGTTCGGCGATTTCTTCATCGGGGGAACGGGAGGCTCGCCATTCATCGGCCGCGAGTTCACCCGCGCTCAGAAACAGATTGTGAGCGGCCGACCAACGGAAGCCGAGCGTGTCGGTGGCAGGGGAGTCTCCGTTTATATTGGAGGTCTCATCAACATTCTGTCCAGAATGCACGAGCAAAGAATTCTGATTCGCCGCCGCTCGATCCGTTTCGGTCCATGGGGCACCACAATCCCCACAAATAAACTGGCCCTGAATGCGGGCTTCAGCCTGAGACTTGGCCTGCTTCCAGCCATGCAGTTGTTCGCGTTCCATGACCACATATTGATTACAATGCGGGCAGGGGAGCAGGATTCGACTCTGGGTGCCCTGCTGATATTCCTGCCAGGTGCGACCTTCCTGCGTACTGACCGTGCACTCGAGGTAGATCCGTTTGCGGGAACCGTAGGCTCTGGTTCTGGCTTCGAGTTGAGTAATTTTGTCCGCCTCACGGCTCCTGGTTCCCGCCTGATCCATTCCGTCCGTTTCCGTAATGACCACCACGCGTGAAGTAAATCCTGCTCGGCTCTTATCCCCTCCGCCTCCCGACATGAACTTCAATGTCGCTCCATTCAAAAACTGAATTGCCTCGGTCTTGCCACCGCGTGATCCTCCACCCTTCGTCGGCATCAGATCCCGATACTTCGAACGCTCAATCACAGGCAGCAGGTCTTCCCGCCACTTGTCGGACGCCATGTCCATATCAGGCAAGCCACAGATCACCGTTTCGCCCACTTCAAACAGGTGGTAGAGCAGGGGGATCAAAAAACAGCTGAGTGTCTTGCCGGACTGTGTCGGACCAGTCGCCACGAATCGATCCCAGTTGCCAGTATCAATCGCCTCAAACCAGAGTCGGGTGTAAGGCTGACGCTGACAGTCAAACCGTCGTCCCTGATACGGACCATCCGGAATGATAATTTCCTGCTCGGCGAAGTCCCGCATCGAACGCACCTTGGAGGTTTTCGATTGTCTGAGCAGCCAGCGGAGTTCGGAACGGGTGACCGTCTTCATGAAGGCTCGTCCTCATCTGCAGTAGATGGTTCACGATCACAGATTTTTGAGATGCACCGTTCGGCTTCTTCCAGTCCGTCGTTGAGGATTTCCACAGCGTCGTTGCCGAACTGACGCTGGAGCATCTCACCAGCAGTTCTGAGAATAGCGGCGATTTGACCGAGGCCCAAACGAATTTCATCGCGGGGAATCAACTGGCCTTCACGCTCCAACCGATCCAGCTTGGCGAGGATGGCTCGTTCTTCCCGATAACGTTCCAGTGCCGGACTGGAGATCGCGGCATCCAACAGGTCATCATCCTCTGATAATCGACGAGCATTAGCGGCGAGAAAATCGTGGAGTGATCGAACCACGCGTGGCAAATTGATCGCCTTCTCACCAAACGGGATGCCATACTTCTCGGCCTGCTCGTGGAGCACCTTAGTCTGGCGACCCGACATCTCACGCCAGTGTTTCTGCGGGATCGATTCATAATATTGCCAGCGACGTTCTTCTTCCTGCTGTTTCTCGTAACGCTTCAAGGCGGAGCGTTCTTCAGCAGTCACCGATTCGCCAGCCATCACCTTGCGGTAGGCCCGCGTGGCGGTCTCTTTTTCGAGGCGTTCGGCGACACCCAGTCGTGGTTTGGCAGTCGCTTTGGGAGCACTCTGCTTTGTTGCACGTGACATGGTTTGAAGTCCACTCCAGTGGTTTTCGAATCAGACGATAAAAAAACGGGCTTAGAGAATCGACGTAAGTTGTTTTCAGGCACCCTCAAAAACGGTCCATCTGGCTCCTGAATTGACACCCAAAATGGTCCCTTTTGAGCCCCATTTCACCCAAAATCTCGCTTACCGTCAAAATGGCCCAAAGTAAGCGAAAAATCGAATTTGGGATTTACTAAAACGCTCCGAATGCCTATATTTATAGGACCTGCCAGGTGGCATTCTGAGCCACATCAATTCTTACTTACCGCCGATAAATCACCCATAACGCACAAAAAAGCCGCCGTGGGGAGAACCGCGCGCAGAACACATCGCCCGGAAGTACCTAAGTCCTTGCGGGGCAACGACTTGCGGAGCACGCAGTCGCGGGTGTAGACCTTCTGGTCCACTGTGGTAGAATTGCGCACTCAACCAGAGTGGACTATGATATGCTTGTTTTATAGTCTTTTTATGAGCGTAGGCTGACCCCAGATAGCATTTCCGAGCCCATTCTAGTGTATATAAACCTGCTGTAAACCTGTCAGATTGTGGTAGATGTGAGTGGATGTCGTTGGCACGTCGAGGTAACTCATGGTCGTGGGCGATCAACGCGAGAGCCCGAACAACACGACACAGGTATGAATGAGAAAGACGAAAGACATGGCAAACAAAACCAAGACGACCGGAGCAGCCCAGGCCTCGACCAAACGAACCACGCGTAAGAACGCTTTGGGAGGCGAACTGAAGCCGACGACAAAGAACAAGCAACAACCAAAGACAAAGAGAGCAAATTCCATCACAGAATCCTCCAAGACAGAGACGAAGAAAGAAACAACGACGAAGAAGAAACCCGCCAGCAAACTGAGCCTGCTCGACGCCGCGGTGCAGATCCTCAAGAACGCCAGCGAACCAATGACCTGCAAGGCGATCGTGGAACAGGCGGGCGAACAAAAGCTCTGGTCGAGCCCGAACGGGAAGACCCCGCACAACACGCTCTACGCGGCGATCCTGCGGGAGATCAAACTCAAGGGAAACGATTCCCGCTTCACGAAGGTCGAACGCGGACACTTCTCGATAAACCCCACCGGCAAATAGGAGATGACCCCGATGCAGACTCCCATGACCCCGGAACAACGAATCGCTGACGCCCTGCGGCTGGTTGCCATGCGACTGGAACGCGTATTGGAAGAAGGCCGACGTTCGACACGGATCGATGCCAACGACCTGCACGAGACGCTGCTCAGCGTAGCCGATGAGATTGATCCCCCAGTCTCTGAGATTGGACCAGACTTCGAGTAGCACGGTTATTCCGTAACCCAACGCCCCACGTACACCACGTCGGGGCGTTCTCTCGTGGTGGGGATCGTTCGTCGGAATATCGGTATCAACGCGACACGGGCCAACGTGGGCGATAACGTTATGGTGATTCATACGGTCGCTCCTTCGGTTGCAGAAACCCGCTCCGCCTTCAATCCCGTGAACTGTTCCCAACGCTGCACGATCACATCGCAGTACGGACAATCCAGTTCCATCAGATAAGCTTTGCGACCAGTGAGCTGGCAACCGATCAATGTTGATCCCGAACCCCCGAAGAGATCCAAGACGTTCTCGCCCCGCTTGGATGAAAACTCAATCGCACGTTCGGCCAGCGCCACGGGCTTCTCGGTGAGGTGGACCATCGACTGCGGATTGACTTTCTTAATGGCCCACAGATCAGTGGCGTTATTCGGACCGAAGAATTTATGAGCGGCTCCAGATCTCCACCCGTAAAATGCGAGCTCAAAAGAACCCATCATGTCCTTGCGGGTTAACACCGGATGCTGTTTATCCCAGACAACCGCCTGAGAGAAATACAACTCGTGCTTCTTCAGAAATGGCGGGTAGTTGCCAAGGTTGGCGTAGCCACCCCAGATATAAAACGATCGCCCGGGAAGCAAGACACGAGCCGCATTCCCGAACCAGGCATCGAGCAAATGATCGAATTCTTTGTCCGTCACAAAATCGTTGGCGAGAGGTCGATCCTTGGCCCGCATTTTATTCGTCGTTTTCTTGCCTTTCTCAGGATGGCGTTCGAGGTCGAACTTCTGGTGATGTGTTTTAGACGAGGCTTTCGCAAAGCTGCTGTTGCCGGCACTGATCGCATTGTTCGAGCGGGGTTCGACCTTCACGTTGTAGGGCGGGTCCATATTCACCAAGTGAATTGGCTGGCCATCGAGCAAACGATCGAGGTCTTCGGGTTTGGAACTGTCACCACACAGCAGGCGATGGTCACCAAGGATCCACAAGTCACCTGGCTTCGTAATCGCCTCGTCGGGTGGTTCGGGCACATCGTCGGGATCAGTCTGGGGCTCGGGTTGTTCCGGCTGCATCAGCTCAGCGAGTTCATCGCTCGTGAAACCCAGCACATCGAGGTCGTAATCGAGTTCACCCAAGGCCGCCAGTTCGAGTGGCAAGAGGTCAAGATCCCATTCGGCCAGTTCGTTGGTCTTGTTGTCGGCGATGCGATACGCCTTGATCTGGGCTTCGGTCAGGCCCTTGGCAACGTGGACCGGGACTTCCTTCAGCTTGAGCTTGTTGGCTGCCTTCCAGCGCGTGTGGCCTACAATAATGACTCCGGCTTCATCCAGCACGATCGGCTGTCGGAACCCATATTCGGTTATCGAGCGAGCCACCTGTTCAACAGCATGATCATTTTTTCGAGGATTGTTCTCATAGGGGGTGACCTTCTTGATGGGCCATTGTTCGATTTTCATCTCAGATCCTTCTTGTTAATATGAATTTGAAACTTGCAGAAAGGAGGTTTTGCCATGAACAAATTTTTGCAGGTCCCCCTAAACACCCCAGAACAGCGGGGATAACCACGACCGAAGGGGCAGAAACTGATAGAGCAAGGCGACCACCCGCCTGTTTCGGATAAAAATCGTGGTATCGCGGCAAGACAAGGCATGGCAACGGGGACATCAGAGGTGGGTTTGATGTCCTCAATCTTTTGATACTCAATGGATTGATTTTCAGGCATTGGACACGTTTTATTCCTGGTTGATGTTTTCAGTCAGCAGCTTCTGCATCTCACGTCGCTTGGCAGTGAGTACCAGCTGATCAGATTGCTCACGCAGGACCTCGGTTTCAAAGGCCTCCAGGTCGAGAACTTCACGGATCACCGATTCGGTGATTTCACGGAGTTGTTCGACGGTCAGAGATTCCAGTTCCCAGCAACGTTCCCCATGTTCCTTTACAAATCGTTTGTAGCGGGATGATGTTGTCTTCGAGAACTGGCCAGCATGCAGATGCATGGTCTGGACCTGCTCAGCAGTTAAGGCCCCCTTGATGATCTGCAACTTATCAGGATGGATCCCGAAGTCGTCACGCAGCGATGCTCCGAAACTGCCAGGAATATCCTCGCCTTCCGGGTCGAAATCGCTAACCACAATCACGATCAGATTCTCGCGCCCGCTTTGGACGAACCGATCAACCATCGCTTTGCGGGGAGGCAGGGAAGAGTAGCCTCGTCCACTGGTCATCGGGATCCCGATGCGCTCGTCGCGATCGCGCAACTTTGTCGCCAGGAAGACTGGAGAATGGCGACCTGGGATATTGAGCAGGGACTGAAGATTCCCGGCGCCGAAGTTGATGCGGGGGCGAGTGATCCGCTGGCCGCGATCCGGTCGCTCAACTCGCTCGCCTCGCCCGATGGAACAGCACTTCTGGTGCTGCAAAACTTTCATCGTTTTATGCAGTCCGCAGAAATCGTCCAGGCCCTCGCGCAACAGGTTGTCACTGGCAAGCAGAACCGCACGATCATTCTGGTCCTGGCTCCAGTCGTTTCGTTGCCAGTTGAACTCGAAAAGCTGTTCGTTGTATTGGAACATGAACTCCCCAGTCGCGAGCAACTCACAGAGATTGCCCAGGG
>DEML01000029.1:24247-30596 GCA_002359185.1 Planctomycetaceae bacterium UBA2671 | reverse complement strand
GACATTTAGCGATAGTTGGAATAGTAGGGTGCGTCCTGACGCACCGGAGTGGAGTGTCGGTTTTACATATTCGTGATGGTTGAGTCGGGGTGGTTTCGTGTACGGAGAGAAATTCTATGAGGTAGCCATGTCTGCAGCATGGTGCGTCAGGACGCACCCTACGAGCTGCGTTTAGCAAAAATAATCCATAAAAACCAACGATTAGATATCAGCATTCTCTCAACTGCAGTGGATTCAGGAGTGATCATGACAGTACAAGCAACAAAACCTGTAGCAAATTTTTTCATCGTCTGTTTGTTCGTCCTCTTCATCTCATCGAGCTTGCCAGCTGCCGAGAAACCGAATGTGTTATTTATTGCGGTTGATGATTTGCGAGTAGAGTTGGGGTGTTATGGCGATACTGTCGTGAAGTCGCCCAATATCGATCAGCTGGCCAGTCGGGGGCTATTGTTTGAACGGGCTTATTGTCAGCAGGCAGTTTGCAATCCATCACGGGCTTCGATGCTGACGGGATTGGGGCTCGATACGTTGCAGATTCATGATCTGCCGACTCACTTTCGGGAACGGGTTCCCGATGTCATCACGTTACCGCAACATTTTATGCAATCGGGCTATGAAACGCGTGACATTGGCAAGATCTTTCATAACTGGATTCAAGTTGATTACAAAGGGGATCCCGCTTCCTGGTCGGTACCAGCGGTGATGCATTTTAATTCGCATGGCAACGACAGGCCGCTCGTTGAGGGGGAGTTGCCGAAGAATCATTCTGATGTGCCTCGAACTGAAATGCTGGATGTGCCGGATGAAGCTTACTTTGATGGTCGCATCGCTCAATTAGCGGTCGAGGCAATGAATGAAGTGAAGGATGAGCAGTTCTTTTTAGCGGTTGGATTTTGGAAGCCACATGCTCCGTTCAATCCTCCGAAGAAATACTGGGATCTGTACGAGCGGACTGAGATTGAACTGGCGATGAATCGTGAGAAGCCGGCCAACGTGCCGGAAATCGCCATGCATGATGGCCGGGAAATTCGCAGAGGCTTTAAAGATCGTCCCGATAGTCGGCCGACTCTGGAAGAGGAACGAGCCCTACGGCATGGCTACTACGCTGCAACGAGTTTCGTCGATGCCCAGATTGGCAAAGTGCTCGATGAGTTGGATCGACTTGAGTTGAGAGAGAACACAATAGTTGTGTTCTGGTCCGATCACGGATTTCATCTGGGTGAGAAAACTCTGTGGGCAAAGACATCGAATTTCGAACTCGATGCCCGTGTGCCGATGATCATTTCAATGCCCGGTCAAACCGAAGCAATGCGAACTTCTGCGATTGTCGAGTTGCTGGATGTGTATCCAACGCTGGTTGATCTGTGCGGATTGGATCAACCAGCCAGTGGTCTGGAAGGTGTGAGTTTACGACCATTATTTGAGAATCCTGCACGCAGTGTGAAACCGGCTGCTTTGACTCAGCATTGCCGACCGGCTTATCCGAAAGCTGGTGAAGATCCTGAAGCGATGGGGTATTCGATTCGGACGCCTCGCTTTCGATATACGGAATGGCGAGACTACAATGATGGTTCAGTACTTGTGGCTGAGTTATATGATCACGAGAAGGATCCTCAGGAAATGAAGAACATTATTGATTCGAAACTCGGCAAGCAAGAGCAACCGAAGTTACATGCGTTGCTTGAGAAAACCAGATCTCGATAACCAGCATAAGCAGCAAGTGCGCGGAGTCGTGGCACATTTAACGTCAGTACTGAATACAACACTGCTGGGCAAACCAGCAATGGCACATGTTAAATGGCATGATCTACGTGACAGAGCACGACTTGAATTTGAGTTTATTGAATTGTCGAATCGGGAGTCATTTCCAGTGGAGCGGGGCGGCCGAAGTAAAATCCCTGGAAGAGCTGGAAACCCATTTCGCGGCAGACTTCGCTGTCGTCTCCGTTATCAATTCCTTCTGCCAGTGTAATGATATTGCTCTCATGACAGACATTGACCAAAGATTGCACCATGGTGCGGTGTTGTGTGGAAGCGGTTGCGAGTCCGTCGACAATCGAACGATCAAATTTGACGATATTCGGGGGAACTTCAGTCAATTCCCTGAGTCGAGACTGACCGGCTCCAAAATCGTCGTAAGCGATTTCAATATCCAAATACCTTAATTGAGCCTGGAATTCTCTGATGGTTGCCAGGTCGGGAACAGCGGCTTCGTGAATCTCGATGACGATTTTCCAATCGCCGATCAATGAGCGTAAATGCGATAAAGATCCAATCAGTTTCTCGCCGAGATGTTCATTGGGATGAGTATTCAGAAAGAGCCGTTTGGCCGGATGGTGAGGAGCAATTGCCATTGCAGCTTTGAATCGGGCGGCTTCACTTAAGCGTTCTTCCAGTCCGAGTCGAGACGCGATTTCGAACATCATGATCGGAGATTCGAAGCCAGCGATATGACATCTTAACAATGCTTCAACGCCATATAAAGATTCTCCGGCAGCAGTGACAATCGGTTGGAAGACCATACGGAATTGCTGTTCCTGAACGACCTGATTCATCTTCGAGATCTGCCAGCCAGTTTCCGGTTCATCAAATTCAATGGTTTGATCGATTCTCTGTTCCTGATTACGTCCCAGTTGGAACTCCATATCTGCAAATTGCAGATAGTCGCCAGCCGCCAGCGGGGTGTCGACCATAATGCGATTCCCGTTGACGAACGTTCCATTTGTACTGTTCAGGTCGCGAACGAAAATTTTATCGCCGACCACAAGCAGTTGAGCGTGCTGACCAGAGACTTTCTGGGAGCCGAGGGTGCAATCGTTGGTGTTCCGACGTCCAATTGTGAATGGTGAACGGGAAATTGCGATGCAGGATGCACTAGCCTGCGGCTTAAGACAGCCTTGCACAAACCAGTCGATATGCGAGTCATGATTACTCGATAATATCCCGTTCTTTTCCATAATGTCATTGATAATCATAATTGTTTCCTTCCCGGGATGGCTCCAGGTATCTGCCGGATTTCTGCTTCGTATTCACGAAGAGAGTCAACGCATCCCTTGCTGAGCTGATTTCTGCTTCGGGAAAATATCCGTTCCTCAAAGAGTGACTTTTTGAGTCGAAAGCGTCGATCTGAATGTCCGTCTGATTCCTCGGGAAAGACAGTCATTGAGTTGCTCTCTCTTTTAGTACGCAATGTCCAAGTTTGATCCGTATATAAACTTAGTTCGCGGTAGAGTCCTTGTCGGCAAATGCCAATTCCAGGAGGCCATATTAGCGGGAATTCACCAGATCGTGGGGTAATTGCCGATTTTGAGCAATGCAGCAATTAAACGGATTGCACGCTTGATCAGAAGTGGACATTTCCGGTGGCTTGGCTTCAGGTTGAACACAAATCCAAGGAAAAAATCGCTGCATCAGGAGGAAATATCGATTACCGATCCGCAAGCGGCAGGTCAGGAAGTACCTGAACGATGCGACTCTATAGCAGTCACCACGAATGTTTAGCGGGTGTTTGATTGAAAATATAATCTCAAACCATCAAAAATCGCTGAAGTAAACTGCTAACTGCAGAAATCAACGCACATCGTAAGTTCGTTTCGTAAAAGCGTACAAAAAAGCGCTCGACTTCTATGATAGAAGTCGAGCGCTTTATTAGAATACCGAAGGCGGGACTCGAACCCGCACGGGGTTTACCCCCATCGGATTTTGAATCCGACGCGTCTGCCATTCCGCCACTTCGGCTCTGTGGAAGAGTCGAAAACTAACGTATTTTCTTCCAAACTACAAGCATAAATGCTGAACGACTTGGGTTTGATGGATCCGCTCTTTTATGACACTCCTGGCAAAAGAAAGTTCATCGATTTCTGTCATTCCCTTTCGTAGTTTCTCGCTGCTGATTATTGTGAGAAGACCATCGGTTGTTTGACCTGTGGATTGACATGATGACTTCAACTCTCAGGAATGCTGACTGATGATTTTTCTCTCTTTTATAATCTGTCTGATAACGGCACTGTCTTTGGGGTCAAACTTAATCGCCGATGAACACCCGAGCATTATTTTTATCCTTTCGGATGATATCGCTCAGGGAGACCTGGGTTGTTATGGTCAGAAACTGATTCAAACTCCGCATCTGGATCAAATGGCAGCCGAAGGAACTCGTTATCTGCAGGCGTATTGTGGAACATCGGTGTGTGCTCCATCCCGTTCTTCTCTGATGACGGGCCTGCACATGGGGCATTGTCCGATCCGTGCGAATCGAGAGATCCAGCCGGAAGGTCAAATGCCAATGCCAGCCGATACCTATACGGTTGCAAAGCATCTCAAAGCTCAGGGCTATGCCACTGCCTGTATCGGCAAATGGGGCATGGGGATGTTCGATACAACGGGAAGTCCAGCCAGATTAGGATTCGATCATTTTTACGGATACAATTGCCAGCGACATGCTCATAGTTATTTCCCGACCTATCTCTACAATGACGGTCAGCGTTTCGAACTTCCCGGCAACACTGGCAAGCCGGGGCGAGGGGAATCTTATGCTCAAAATTATATTGCCGATGAAACAATTCGCTGGATTGATGAGCAGGGTGAGAACCCTTTCTTTCTGTTTTACGCGGCTACTCTGCCTCATGGTCGTTATGAGATTGATGAACAGGGAATTTACGCCGACAAAGACTGGAGCGAATTGCAGAAGAACTATGCTGCGATGGTCTCACGTCTCGACAGTGATGTCGGTCGCATTCTTGGCCTGCTGAGAAAAAAGGGCCTCGCAGAAAATACACTCGTCATTTTTTCTGGTGATAACGGTTCGTCATTCAATCCCAATTCCGAAATCGGCAAGCTGTTCGATCAGACAATGGGAGGACAATTGCGAGGTTACAAGCGGGGTATGTATGAAGGAGCCCTTCGACAGGCTGCTATTTCCTGGTGGCCGGGAACAGTCCCCGCCGGTCGCGTGACGGAAGAACCCTGGGCCTTCTGGGATTTTTTGCCAACGGTTGTGGAATTGACTGATTCCCAGCTTCCGCAAAATATTCGTACTGATGGGAAGTCTCTCGTCAGTTTTCTCAAAGGGGGATCTGCTCCGGAACGGGATTATTTTTATTGGGAACTGCATGAAGGAAAATCGATCCAGGCGATTCGTTTCGGAAACTGGAAAGCCGTCCGCAACGGTCCCTCTGAGCCGATTGAACTGTATAATCTGGAAACAGATACTGGTGAAGAGCGCAATCTCGCAGACGCAAATCCAGATCTCGTTAAAAAAGCAGAACGTTTAATGACCGAAGCTCGTGAAGAAGATTCCAACTGGCCACTGCGAGATGCAAAGCCAAAGCGAAAACCGAAATAGGGCCAGCGACTGGATCCCGGTAAAATTAACTTACAACTCTCAACATTAAACTCTCAACACATCCGCAAGAAAGATTCATAATGTCTGGACGTCCTCCAATGCCCTCGACCCCGGAAGAAGAGCCGAGTATCAAGTTGCACGAAGGGTGGCATTGTCTGCACATTTATTATCAGGTGAATCAACTGCAGTTGAACAGCCTGTCTAAAAAACAGCGGCGACGAGGGATTGAACAGTTTGTGCAGATTCTGAATCCGGAACGGGCGGGTGTTCCAGAACGGATGCAGGTGTTTGCCACCTCCGGGCATCGAGCAGACCTCGGATTGATGCTGATGGATCCCGATCCGCTGGTGATTGACACGATTTGTCAGGAACTGCGTACTTCCGAACTGGGTACCGTTTTACAGCCAACGTATTCGTTCGTTTCATTGACGGAAATTTCCGAGTATGTGCCGACGCTTGAACAGTTTTCTGAAAAGCTGATTCGCGAAGGGGCCAATCCTGAAGATGACATGTTCAAGGCTCGCGTTCGCGGCTACGAACAACGTTTGCCGGCGATGAATAAGCAACGGATTTATCCCGAGATTCCGCCCTACCCCGTGCACTGTTTTTATCCGATGAACAAAATTCGCGATCCGCACGCGAACTGGTTTGATTTACCCTTCAGTGCCCGTTCTGAACTGATGGCCGAGCATGCGACATCCGGAATCAAATTCGCTGGGAAAGTTTCTCAGTTGATCACCGCTTCGACCGGATTTGATGACTGGGAGTGGGGCGTCACCTTGTGGGCACGCAATCCGATTCATGTGAAAGATATCGTCTATACGATGCGATTCGACAAAGCTTCTGCACGTTACGCGGAATTCGGTCCTTTTTATATTGGCTATGTGATGTCAGCCGCAGAGGTTTTGAAGCATGTGAGAATTGATGCTTGAGTAGGAGCAAAGCCTACTCTGCTTTGTATTCCAACAATCAGGGAGGGTGGCGGGGGCGCTCTCGCAGAGAAGCCCC
>DEML01000029.1:16620-24158 GCA_002359185.1 Planctomycetaceae bacterium UBA2671 | reverse complement strand
AAGCCCCCGAAACATTGAACGATCGGGGGCTTCCGCTGAAACGGAGCGCCCCCGCCACCCGCAATTTTAAGCTCAGTTCAAGTGCTCTCGGGCAGAGACCGGACAACCACGCGGCGGCCGCGAACTTCGATGATTTCCACTGGTGATTTTGCGGCAATGTAAGGGCCCTGGGTTACAACATCGACGAGTTCATTTTCGAATCGGGCTTTGCCGGAAGGTCTTAGAACCGTTGTTGCGACTCCCTGCTTTCCGACGAATAAGCCAGATTTCTCCTCCGCCAGATCGGGACGTAATTGGAGCGTATCGGTATCGCCAGCATGCTTTCGAGTCGGTGGAACCAGTACGATGCTGCGCAGAAGCGGAATCTGTGGCAGGTATTTGCTGATAAACATCGACGAGACGATCACCGCCGCGAGCGGCACGAGGAGTATCGTGACTGCCTCCACGAATTTCTGAGAGTTCACTTCCGGCTCGATATTATTGAAGGTTTCGCTGGCCAGAATCAGCGAAAGAACCATCAGCAATCCTCCCGAAACGCCAAATACCCCAAAACCGGGGATGACGAAAATTTCCATCAGGATGCAGGCGATCCCCATCATAAACAAAATGATTTCCAGACCAGTAGCCGTCCCGCCGAGGTAGCGACTCCAGAAGAAAATTCCGAAGCAGAGAGCCGAGCAGATTCCGAAGATGCCGACCATGAAATGCAGTTCGATATAAATACAGATGATCGCTACGAACAGCAGGAAGCCGGTCACAAAAGGATCATTTAAGAGATAAATCAGGGAATCGACCCAAGTGCGGCCGACGGCATCGAGTTCGACATCAGCCGGGATGTTGAGGCGGTCTTTGAGGTCATCGAGATCGTTCACAACGCCAGCCGCAATCTTTAATTCGACTGCTCGATCATCCTGTAATGTCAGTAGCAGATCCTTGGCCGACTCTGGTACAAGTGGTCCTTTGATCCACTCACCATTCGATTTTTCGATATCGGCTTCGGTCAGATACCAGACTCGTCCGGTGTCCCGATGTGTCACCTGAAAGACTTCCAAATCTTTGAACGACATCGCTTCCAGAATAGCCGGGGGACGTTTTTTGCGTTCTGCCAGGGAGATCAAAGTCTGTCGTAAAGGACTGAGCAGTTTTTCGGGAACACGTTCAAATGCTCCATCGAATTCCTGACGAATCACACCCGCATCACCGATTTGCCCATCAGGTCCCATGTAGATTTCATCGCAACCCAGAGCGGTAATGGCAGCAGAACTGATGGCGTGATCGGGAACGTAAGCAACAGTGCGAACATTTTTCTCTTCGAGATCTGCAATCATATTGGCGAGGTTGGTGCCGGACATTAAATAGCCACCGGGGGATTCAATCCGGAAGATAATGATTTCGGCCTTTTCAGCCAGAGCTCGATCGATTTGTCGTTGAATGAAAGCTTCGAGGACGGGATCGATAATGTCGGTCACATCGATCAACTTGACGACGGAGGATTCCCCCTGCCCGTGTTTCTCCCGCAGACTTTGCGGATCGATGCCGTACAGATTGGCCAGTTCCGGTTGAGCATCGATTGTGTGGGAAACCAGTATTCCAAGCTCTCGGGCTTCACGTCCTGAGAACGAACCCCGCTGACCTTTATCCTTGATGACTTCGACATCGGTAATGGCCAGGCCGTTATCTCGCAGGACTTTCGCCTGCTGTTCGGTAACGACCCGCTTTTCGGACATGCCATCTTTTTCCACTGTTGCTACCAGGAGCGACACTTGAGGATTGAGCATGCCCAGAACCAGATCTCGATTCAGGCGGAGGTTGTGGCGTTTTTCTGCCAGTGAAAGCACGAGTTGTTCTTCATCCGGTTCGACGGGTTTCCCGCGACCGATGTCACCGAGTTCAGCATCGGGATGCATCACAATTTCCTGACAGCCGAGTGCGACGACGACATTATTGCCCGTGACCGTTTCCGGAACCCAGGCAATGGTTGTGACGCGATCGATTTTCGAGGAAGTCAGAAACTTGGCCAGACCATGCACCTGATAAAATTCACTCTGACCGGCTCGAATTTCCAGAATCAGGAATGCAGGGCGATTTTCGACCCGCGCCAGTTCCTGAAGCTTTAAAGCGGTATTGCGGACGTTTCGGAAAATACTGTCATCGACCGGGCTGCGAACGGTGACATACAAGGCGAGCGGCGTTTTATTCGCTTTTTCGGCTTTCTCGTCAGCGGCATTTGCCTCAACCACCTCGCCAGCGGGTTCTTGAGCAACTGGGGCGGGTTTGAGTGCCGGGACTTCGTCGGCTCGTGCGGAAGTCAACAGCATTCCCAACAGGCATATCATCAGCGAAGCCAGGAATGCCTGAGGAGAATTGCATCGAATCGTGGCTGGTCGTATTTTACAGACCATTATTGGTTTCTCTCCGTTTTCAATACAACAAGACCATTTCCAAATGGTTCCTGCAGTCGCATGAGCATCAAAATAATCTTAAACACTGGGTTTGCTCCTGCCGAATGCTGCAGGTAACTTTTATATTCTCTAGATCATCACCTGCCATTCTCACAGTTACCGACTCGAAAATCCAGTATCTCTTTGAAATGATGGGGCACTGATGAGGAATTTGGGGCAGCTGGGGGGCTCCGCTTCGCTACAACCCCAGCCACCTATCGTATAATTAGGGATTATGCAGCAGAAAACGTATGAGTTCCGAGCAGGGATCACACAATAATGGCAGGCAGTGCGAAAATGCAGAGAAATATCAATGGCCACTGGCGACAACCACGAAGCGCAAGCGAGTGTTTCATGTGTTGGGTGGCTGGTGTCGAACGAAGTGAGCCCCCAGAAATCAGCGCACAATTCACTTAAGCTGCGGATTTCTCCGGCTTGGAGACCATTTCGCCGAGAATCAATCCGCCCCGTAAGGCTGAGAAGCGGACGTTGTGCACTCGGCTGACTTCAGCAATGCGGATCGGTAATTCGATTTCAGAGATTGCCTGAGTAAACATCTCATCCGTACCGACTGGTCCAGCCAGCGTTCCTCCGATGACCAGAGGGATTTGTTTCGGAATGCGAATCCCATTCTGATTCAACTCCTGTTGAATCCGGTGAGTCGCCATGAAGGCAATTTCTCGATATTGATTTCTCAACTCCAGGGTACGGGAATCGGAAATGTGGTTGATAGTCTCGACACCTTCCCGCCAGATTCGGATCGGGCGAACATCGAGCACTTCACGTCCATCCTGCAGACGGACAAAGCAGTTTTGTGAAATCGCAATCTGTCGATCGACACGCTGACCACCACAGGGAATCGTGAATCGGGCCAGTTCACGAGTTTGATAGACAAGAGAAATATCCAGCAGTGCCGCACCCATTTTGATGCCGACACCGGTAAAACCTGAACGGGAACATTCTGAGAGAATCAAGGCTAAGCCAGGTGAAATAATCTCAGGCTGATAGCCTCGAAGCTTCACCAGTTGAGTCAGAAAATGAACGTCTTCCAGGCTGTTTGGATTCTGATCATCCTGGGACGCGATGACGATACAGGGAGAATCTGTCCCCTGCGGCACCGGGAGTAAACCTTCCACCAGTGCGCCCAGAAACTGACGAGAAACTGGATCGTCTTTTCTCAGATGACCATTCTCCAGAGCCGACTGTAAAGGCAATGTCAGCAGTTCGGCCAGTTCATTCGCAGCATTGCCGAAAACAATCATGCCAGCATCACAACGGGCAAACTCCTCGCTGTGACGTTCAAGGATTTTGCGACGCGATTCATTCGTATCAATGACGAGATAGTCGGTGGAGATTCGACGAGCCAGCAATCGACCACCTTCACGTCGCAACGAACGAAATTCGCCACCTCCAAATTCGATTGCGATATTCATAGTCATCTTCAATTCTTACGCGAACTCTCTGGCCAAGTGCCTGTGAGTCATTGAATACGATGCTTTTCAATGACGGTTTACTCTTTTCTGAGAATGTCTTTTCTATCTTAAATTCGGTGTTGTCTGTTGAAAGTAATCTGACGGCAATTGATCAAAGCCGGTCTGTCCCTGCCATTGAACATCCTCGCGAGTGATGTGATGTTTCGGCCCAGCTCCAATTTTCGATTTGGATTCGGCATTCCCTTTGGGAGCCAGTATGTGCGGCTTAGGAATGTCGTGTGCAGCATCGACCCGGAACTCATAATGTAAATGCGGTTTGCCAAAAAATTGCATTTCCCGAGGCATCAAGACTCGCTCTTCAATGGTCGGCAATCGATCTTCTGTCAATGCCTGGAGAAGAACTTCTTCCTCAGAAACTGTTACCGAAACTGACTTTTGCCGAGATTCCACGACTGGAGCTTTAACAGGTGATTTTGACTCTCTGACTTTCACGGCTGGCTCTTCATTGAGTTCCTCATTAGAAGAATATGGGGACTGTTCCAGATGTGTTTTGACAGAGGCAATGATGACGGTAATTACGCCGATAATGACAATCCCGCCGGCGATTAAACCGATCAGAGAAGACTGTGACGGTTGGCTGGCCTCAATGGGATTGGGAATCACTTCGTCGGCAGCAGCAAGATGAAATTCTTCGTTGTTGACCGGGCTGAGGAGAGAATCGCTGGTGTTTTCTGCCAGGAAAGAATCCTCGACGAAATTATCAAATGTGGTCTCAAACGATGGCACACTTGAAGCTTCGTCTTTTTGATTTTCGTTTTCACTATGATTAGAAACTCGACGTTCCGCAGATTTTTGTTGTGATGAGGTATTGTCTGCTTTGGGAGCAGATTCCTGAGGAATGACCATCAAACCCATTGATGGATCCTGCAGTGGAGAATCGATTCGCGGCTCTGGTCGCATCGCCTGCATATTGTTTTGAGGAGTCGGCTTGATGGCATTCATCAATGTCGGCAGACTGAACTCCGGCACCGATACCAGGGGCTCAGGTTCAGAGATCACTTTCGCAGGAGCATTGTGCGTTAGCGGGACGGGTTGTAAATCTGTTGAGATTCCATTTTCCTTCAACCAACTGTTTTGATTCTGGCTCTCTGGATGATATTCTTTTACTGGTTTCTGAGTCGATGATTCCTGACGGCTCTGCCCTTCCAGAATCGATGGCAATCGTGGTAATGAATTTCCGTCGACGAGCCTGGAAGGAACGTGCAACACCATCCCATCGTTTAACGCATTGCTCTCTCCCCGGCTACGCGGTCCGGCAATCAGTTGAACTCCCTGAGCCACCTCGGCAGGTTGTTTCAACCAGGTGGTCAGCAAATCGTCTGTTGTTAATTCTGGTTTCCAGAGGGGCATTACGACTGCATGATCCTGCAGTCCGATCAGTACAATGTGTCCGTAATTCGATTTCGGAGTCGCTGGCTGATGATGTGTGGCACGAACCACCAGAGCATTGGCTGTCGATTTTCCGTTCGTATTCTCATGATCGTACGAAATCACTTTTGCCCGGCTGGGTGAACCTTCTGCAATGACGACAACATCCCCTGCCCGAAGGAGATAATCCGTTTGTGATTGATAAAACAGCACAATTCCGGCTCGTCCGCCCCGGACAATCTGAACCTTCTGGCCAGCAGTTTCGGTCAGTCCGCCTGCCTGGGTGACCATTTCGGCCAGCGTGATTGTTGGACTTTGCAGTTGATAGGTGCCCGGCTCATTAACCGCACCGATGATCGCCACTGTTGAGGAAGCTGCTTGAGACGATTTTTGGGAATCAAACTGAATGATCTTGGGAGCCGCCTGGCATAACGAGACGGAAAAGGCACCAATCAGAAATGCGAAAAAGTATCCGCACAGCCGCATGGATTTCGTGATCTGACCCGTGACAATCATCCTGATGTCCCCCAATCGACAAAACATCATGTTTTGCAGACCGTGATATTTCTCATTGAAAAGCAAATAGAAAGCCGCGCACTACGATCGCGCAACGAGTTCATTCGCTATAATCGAGATAATCGGCACATCACGATCGAGACATTGATGCAAATCTGCCTGACTTCCCCGATCGGACCGGCTTGGGGTGGTGGTAGTTAAAATGCACAAGATAGGGCGGGTTTGAAATGTGGTTCGGCAGCTTTTTCTTCTGGATTGTCTTCTTTCCCGTGATCCTGATCGCCGGGATCTTCCTCTTTTTCATCATCTACGCAGCGACTGGAATGTCATTTCTGGACTTCCTGGCCGTGATGTTCGACACCGGTACCAAGCTCACCTGCTGGCACTGCGGCCGCGAAACCCCCTGCGACCGCAAACATTGCAAGCATTGCGGGAAAGAGTTGCAATAAAGCAGTAGGCCAGGCTGTGCCTGACGAAATCGATGTCGACAATACATCCAGTCAGGCGAGCCGAGTCAGTCATGACTCGGGTGTTTTCATGATTATTGTGCGATGGGTGGCTGGGGTCGAACGAAATGAAGCCCCCAGAAAGATCGACCATCTGGGGGCTCCGCTGCGCTACGACCCCAGCCACCCATTGGCGAGGTTGATGTATTGTGTCCGATCAGGAAATGCTCTTCAGCACCGTATCGATTGTTCCTCGCAGAACATTGGCAGAGTTCTGCAGTCCCATCCGTTCTTTCGGCCACAGGTCGATTTCGACATGTCCCAGAACACCGGCTCGTCCGACAACGGTCGGGACAGAGATGCTCACATCCCGCAAGCCGTAGGCTCCGTTCTGGAGTGAGGAGATTGGTAGAATCCTCTGTTTGTCCAGAGCGATGCTATGCACAACCTCGGCGATGGAAACGCCAACCGCGAAACCGGCTCCGCCCTTTTTCTTGATGACTTCTGCTCCGCTGCCGCGAGTTTTCTTTTCGACTTCGGCAATCAACGTGCTGCTCACGCCCGGCCACTTATCCAATGGCAAACCTGCAATTTGAGCGGCTGACCAGATCGGCACCATGCTGTCACCGTGCTCGCCGAGAATCAATGTCTGCACTTGAGTCGCAGGAACATCGAGACGATGAGCCATCATGCCACGCAGGCGAGAGGTATCGAGAACAGTTCCCAGTCCGATGACCTGATGCGGCGGCAAGCCGAGTTCCTGCAAGGCGAGGAAGGTGAGAACATCGACGGGATTGGAGACGACAAAGACGATGGCGTCTTTTTTCGTGCCAACTCTCTTCAGGTCAGCCAGAATGTTGCGGAACAAGGCGACATTACGATTGATCAGATCGAGTCGACTCTCTTCCGGTTTGCGTCGCAATCCTGCGGTGATGACAATCACGTCGGCATCGCGAGAGGCTTCCGGTCCACCGGAAGTGATTTTCTGGTCGGCCATGAAAGTCGCCCCGTGAATCAGATCGAGAGCCTGTCCCTCAACAAGATCCTGGTTGACATCGACTAAAGCGATCTCACGAACAATTCCGCCGGCCTGCAAAGCAAAAGCCGCACAGGAACCAACCAAACCACCACCACCAATAATACTGACCTTCATGATGTCTCCACTCGTTCTATGCGGAACTGATTACCGCTTAATAATAGTGCGTAAGAGCACATTGCATTCGATGTCGATTTCGGTGCGTCAGGACGCACCCTACTGCTCTTTCGAGCTTTAA
>DEML01000029.1:11523-16491 GCA_002359185.1 Planctomycetaceae bacterium UBA2671 | reverse complement strand
AATGTCGCCCTCAAATCGCTATTCCGCAGGCAGTTTGCCTGCTCCAGATCTCTGAACGTACACGACATATAGCGATAGTTGGAATACTACGAACTATTCACTAGCGACCAGCGACTACTTCCCTAGCGCCGCCATCACCTGTTCGGTGATCATTTTCACGAGCTGATCGGTGTCGATCTGGCCGTTGTTGTTTTTCGTACTGCAAGCCTGACCGTTCTGCTCGTAAGCAGGTTTCTGCAGGTAGCCCGGATAAGACGGAGCCGTATCGAAGGCTTTCTGAACGGGTTTATCTTCTTTATATCCCTCTCGGAAGGCACTGTTGCCGCACAGGTCGCAATCTTCGCTGTGGAAGCGAGGATCGTCGAAGCCGAGTTTCTTTTTCAGGTCGATTAACTCACGGCTCTTCTGCTCGTTGAGGTAAGTCACCCCGCCGAGTTGTTTGGACAAAATCAGAATGCGGCAATACGCATCCAGAATTTCCGTCTTCCAGTAGGCTTCCTGCAAATCTTTACCAAAGCTGACGGTGCCGTGATTATTCAGGATGATGGTGTTGGTCGCCTTCAGGAAAGGGACAACCGTTTCCGCGAATTCGAGTCCGCCGGGAGTTTCATAAGGAGCCATGGGGACTTCACCCATGAAGACTTCGACTTCAGGCAGAATACACTGAGGAATCGGCTCGCGAGTCACTGCAAATGCAGTCGCGTGTGGTGGATGACAGTGCACGACTGCTTTCACGTCGGGACGTTCTTTCATAATCGCCAGGTGCAACAGAATTTCACTGGTTCGCTTTCGCTTACCGGCCAACTGATTCCCATCCAGATCGACCGCACAAATATCATCGGGTTCCATGAACCCTTTGCAGATCATCGTTGGCGAACAAAGCACTTCGTTTTCACCAACGCGAATGGAAATATTTCCATCATTGGCTGCGGCAAAGCCTTTGTTATAAACACGACGCCCAATCTCACAAATCTGTTCTTTGAGCTTACGATCATTAATTCCACTATTCCAACGGTTTTCCATGTTTGGGCTCCTGTAATGGCCAGTGGCTAGAGGCCAGTGGCTAGTGTATTAGGTTATTGAGTAGTAAAAGGTCAGTGAAAAGTGACCAGTGATCAGGTTGATTTCTTATCCTGTAAGTAACTTCTTAAACCGCTCAACATGCGAGCGATGTCATTGGCTTGATTTTTGAGTTCGTCTAATTGATCGTGGGTAATAAAGTTGAGTTTTTGAGCAATTGTAAGTTGTGAAACGACTTCCATGAGTGACGCATATGCGATTTCAATAAACCTGACGTACTCTTTGTTGGTCGATCTTCCATTCCCCTCGGCAATATTCGAAGAGACAGAGACAATGGCTCTTCGAATTTGACTCGTTAGACCATAAATTTCTCTTTGTGGAAAATTCGCTGATATTCTGTAAACAGACTCGGCCAAATCAATGGCCTTTTGCCAGACATCAAGTTTCTCAAATCGAAATTGTGGCATTTAATTTCCTTCCACACTGGCCACTCGCCACTCATCACTGGCCAATTTCACCTCTAATCTCTCACCTTTGGACGACTACGTCGTCCAAAATCGCCGCATTGCTGCCGTCGATTGGTTTTTGTTCGGGATGAAAAGGGGCAGAGGCTTCGGGGCCTTCGGCGATGGCGACGATGGTGCCGTTGCCAGCTCCGAATTCGTCGTAGATCACGAAAGATTCCTCGCGTTCGTCCGACGTTCCTTTCAAGTTCTCCAGTGTCAAAGGCACGACCATCCGATACGACCCCCCCTTCAAGGAAGGATGCCAGGTCGAAAGGGTCACTTTGCCGATGACTTCGCCGATTCTCATAATGTGTTCTCCGTCATGAGATGATGAAAAATCTGGCGGTATTCCATAAAACTCAGTCCGCTGGCTGGAAGACAAATCACGTTCGCTTTCACTTCCGCAATAGCCGGTAAATCGGCTGCACGTGAAATGACGACTCCGCGAACTTGCTCACTGCGATTTACTTCACAACAGGCAGTAGCCGCTTTGTCGGTAAAAATGATGTAACCCCGTTTGTTTCCCCGAGCCACTTCCTGTCGAGCCAACTTGACGGCTGCAGAGGTCGAATCACTCAACTCCTGCGACCAGCGACCGTTTGATGATTTCTCTAAATTCTGCAGACAACTGTTCAATGTTTCTGAAGCGGAGACGACAAGCCCATGCCATCCGTTTTGTGTGGTTTCACTTTTTACTGTCTGATTCTGTGTTGTCGCCGAATCTAATGATTCGACAGTGATGTTTTTCTCACGCAGATAATCTCTGGCCGCCGGTGTAATAATGGCTTTCGGTGAGATTCTTATTGATTTGTTCGTGCCAACTTTCTCTGCCAGCAGATCAGCCGTGACGACAGCTGACTGGATCAAGGCCGCACTCTTCAACTTGGGTTGACTGACTGGCTTGATCGCTGAGACCAACGGACGATCGTCGCGCCGCTGCAATTGCTGCAGCACGCTTTGGACGATTCCATCAATATCAATCTGATCCAGGTTCATTTAATATTTCTAGTCCTCGATTCCTCGGGTGGCCCAGATAGCTCTGCTATCTGGGTGGACGAAGTCCACAAGAGGTTTTACGTTTGATAGTGGTTTATTAGTGTTCCTCTTACGGCTGCGCCGCCCCGAAAGAATCTTTCGGGGCCACCCAGGTTCGTCGTCAGCTTATTCAGGAGATACGGTTAAATAATTACTCGCATTGATTCAATCCTGTATTCCAATAATCGCATATCGCACAGGAGAAGCCTCACTTTTCATCATCTCCTTCACTGCGGCTCCGTCTGTTGTCAACATCACCGTATCTCCAACCCCTGCTCCCAAATTGTCGATCGCCAGCAACGGAAACCCATCCGGCGATCCATCGGCCATCAAAGGCTGCACCACCAGCATCCGCCACCCGGTCATCGCCGGGTACTTCACGGTTGCAGTCGCATTTCCATGTACGGTGGCAAGTTGCATTTTGGTTGAGTGTTTATGGTTGAGGGTTGAGGGTTATTTTTCTTTAAGGCTGTTTTTTAATCCACTGAGCATTTTTGAAATGCTGTGGCACAAGTTGATAGTTCTATTAAAATCTTCTTCGGTTATGAACTGCTGAATTTTGGCGACATGTAAATGAGAAACGACTTCCATTAATGAACCGTATGCAATCCCGATAAATCGTTTGAAATCTTTCGTTGAGCCTCGTCCACTTCCTTCTGCAATGTTTGCTGCCACGCTGTTCGAGGATCTTCTTAATTGATTGGTTAATCCAAACCGTTCATCACCAGGGAAATTTCGAGTGATCTGATAAACGAGTGAAGTCAACTCAATGGCATATTGCCATACTTCCAATCGTTCGAATCCAAATCGACCGTTCATCAATTACCCTCAACACTCAACTTTCAACCCTCAACAATTACACTATCCTCAAATCATCAACCATCACACACCGTCGCTGACGAGTAAAGGTCATCGGATTTGTCACTCCTTCACCTGTTGGAGTTGCGATACTGAAGGACAGATATCCTTCTCCGCCGAGGCCTAAACCGGCTGGTGAGGGTCCGTTTTTGATGAACAGAGTTGTATCCATGCGTCGTCCCATGGTGGACATTGTTCGCACGTTGCGTGAGTGAATCAGGCTGGTGTGTCGGAAGCCGTGCTCGTATTTTTCGCACAAGTCGATTCCGTGATCGGCATTGCGACAGCGGATTATCGGTACGAAAGGCATCATTTGTTCTTCGGGGACGAACGGGTTCTGTTCATCGGTTTCGCCGAACAGGAGGGGTGTTGATTCCGGCAATGACATCCCCGCATGTTTGGCCAGTACAGAGGCGTGTTGTCCGACGAGGTCCCGATTCAGGTGCCAGTGATCGTCTTTGTTTTCTGGCGGGCTGAAGGCGGCTTTCGTCAATTGATCGACCTGGCTCGAATTCAGACGAGCGGCTCCGGCTCGATCCATCGCAGCCATGAATTCGTTGAATACGGACTCGACAACGAAGACTTCTTTTTCACCGATACAGAGCAGGTTGTTATCGTATCCACCGCCAGCAATGATCGAGCGAGCGGCATTGTCGAGGTCAGCAGTTTCGTCGACAAGAACTGGAGGATTCCCTGGACCGGCGACAATCGCTTTCTTTCTGCTCGACATCGCAGCTCGGGCAACGCCAGGTCCACCGGTGACACAAAGAACTTTAACGTCGCGATGCTGAAAGATTCTCTCAGCTGATTCGAGTGTTGGCTCGGAAACAATTGTGACGACATTTTGTAGGCCAGTCGCGGCATAAATGGCTCGATTGAAACGTCGCACACCTTCGCAAGCGATTTTCTTACCGCTCGGGTGAGGATTGACAACCAGCGTATTGCCGGAGGCAACCATGTTTATGACGTTGCCAGCCAAAGTTGGCAGGGAGTGAGTGACGGGAGTGATCGCACCAATGACGCCGAAGGGAGCGTATTCGACAATCATCAAACCGTGATCGCCGCTCATTGCATCGGTTTTCATCCATTCGGTGCCGGGCACTTTTTTGATGATCTGCAGCTTCTCAATTTTATGTTCGAGACGACCGACTTTGGTTTCCTGATACTCGAGCTTTCCGAGTTCTTCAGATTGCTCGAAGCAAATCCGTTTGACGATTTCGACGATCTTCGCTCGATCTTCCATGCTCGCTTCACGCAAGCCGGCGAAACCTTCGTTGGCTGCGGCGATCGCCTGATCGGTGTCTGCAAACACACCCCAGTCGCCATCCTGACGTTCCCGTTTCGGCACGCTGGTTCCGTTATTCTTTTTCTGCAACTCAGCCAGAACTTCTTGAACAACGCTGCGAATTGTGTCTTCAGTAGATTGCATCCGAATCGTCCTCGTTATGTTAATTCGCTCGATATGAAGCGATGTTTCATAAATCATTTGCTGTCTTGCAGCATCAGTCTCAATAATTCAAACGTTATCCGGGTGGCGGGGGCGCTCCGC
>DEML01000029.1:10444-11374 GCA_002359185.1 Planctomycetaceae bacterium UBA2671 | reverse complement strand
AGAGCGCCCCCGCCACCCATGTTCATTAATAGACTTCAAACCTCTTTATGACTGCCATGTCATGTCATGTCGTCACTCGTGATCCGTCACGCCTGAAAATTCTCAAACTCCTGCATTTCCATTCGATCCCGAATCCAGGAATCGATTCGTCCTGACCAGGGGAGACGAGCGATCATCAATAAGAATAATCCTCCCAAAATGGGAAGCGAGTATTGGTGAGCCACGGCCAGATTCATGAAGGCCGGGCCTTCCATCAGCGCGTAGGCGATAATCGTTTTGATCTGAAAGATTTGCAGGTATTCTTGCTCACTCAGTTTCTGTTGCTTCGCTTTTGCTTCGGATTCTTTCGTCTTCACAATAATTGGCGGCACCACAAAAGAGGTGAGCACCATCACTGCCGTGATTCCCAGAAAGATTGCCGTCATCACGGAATCTGACTGCGGGTTATTCAAATTGCCCAGTACAAAAAAAATACCGGTTGCAAACACAACTCCGCCGGTTAGGGCGAGAGCAATGATCAGAATGATCCGCTTTTGTTGAGTCATTGCAGGAGATTGCTGATCCATCATTCCTCCCCGTCTTTGTCGTACACTTGTGCGTTGTGCACAGTCACTTCATCAACAATGCCAATGATGGCGGCATCGATCGGAAGTTTTTTCGTCTCCTCGGTATAACGGGCGGACGATCCCTGCACACACAACACGACTTCGCCGACACCAGCTCCGACGGTATCGACGACAATGAAAGTTCGGCCCGTTGATTTGAGTGAGTCTTTATTCTTTTCATCGACACGCAACGGTTCGACAACGAACAGCGTCTGGCCGACCATGGAATCGACCTTGTGAGTCGAAACAATGCTGCCTGTGATGCGTCCGATGAACATATCCGTTTCTCCGAAAAGATGACCGCCGTAGGGTCCGCTGTGCGGAC
>DEML01000029.1:0-10328 GCA_002359185.1 Planctomycetaceae bacterium UBA2671 | reverse complement strand
GGGTCCGCTGTGCGGACCAGAATCGTCTAGCATGGTCCGCACAGCGGACCCTACTCTCAACTTGTAATCAAACTCTCTGTTTGTCTTGCAACGACCAGTTCCTCGTTGGTCGGCACAATCCAGATTTGAACCTTGCTCTCTGCCGCTGCAAGCGAGCCTTCTCCATTGGCAGCCTGATTTTTGGACTCATCCAGCTTCAGACCCGCCCAGTCAAACCCCGCACAGACATGCTGACGAATGTATTGACTGTTCTCACCAATCCCGCCTGTGAAGACGAGTGCATCAATTCCTTCCAGAACCGCCATGTAGGCTCCGATGTAATGCCGAATATTGGCGACATACACATCGAGTGCTCGCTGAGCTCCCTCATGATTGTTCCCAGCCGCTTCTTCCAGATCGCGGATATCACTGCTCATACCACCGCTCAACCCAAGTAGACCGCCCGATTTGCCCAGCTCGCTCAGCAATTCTTCGAGGCTCTTCCCAGACTTTCGCATCAGCAAGGGCAGTGCAAACGGATCGAAATCTCCGACGCGATTGTTTTGAGGCAATCCCGTTTGCGGCGTCATCCCCATTGTGGTGGCCATCGACTGCCCACCCTTTTGAGCACACAGTGAACTCGAACCTCCCAGGTGACACGAAACGATTTTTAAATCGTCGCGTCCAAGAAGTTCAGCCGTTCGCTGTCCGATAAATCGGTGACTGGCTCCATGAAACCCCCAGCGTTGAATCGAGTATTTCTCCTGCCATTCAAACGGAACGGCATAGAGGCGATTCGCCTGTGGGATTGTTTCGTGGAATCCCGTTTCCAAAGCCGCCACGAGAGGCATTTCCGGAAACGCGGCTTGCAACTCCCGCATCGCTTTCACGTACGGCGGGTTGTGAGCCGGGGCCACATCGGACAACTCGTCCATCATCTCGAGTAACTCGCTGTCGACTTTGCGAACACCACTCAGCTTGCCAGCAAATACAGCCTTGAAACCAATAGCCGCGACTTCTTCGACGGAGCTTAAACAGCCCGTTTCGGAGTCGGTCAATTGTTCGAGACAAATCTGCACGGCTGAGGCGTGATCGGGAACGACTTGAGTTCGTTCGGATTTGTGCGAACCAATTTCAACGCTGCACGAACTCTCTGCACCCGGCTGCCCGATCCGATCGATTCCGCCACGCGCCAATTGCGTTTCGGTTTCCATGTCGAAAAGCCGGTACTTGAAGCTGGTCGATCCCAGATTGGCCACAAGAATTTTCATGCGTTTCTTCCTTGAGAGAACGTGTCGAAGAATCAGTCGTAGGGTCCGCTGTGCGGACCATTTCAGCCGATCTCAGGTCCGCACAGCGGACCCTACAAGTTAAACGAAGTAGTCCATTAAATCGCCCTGAGGACGAGGGATGACGTGAGCAGAAACGAGTTTGCCAACGCGGGAAGCAGCTTCTGCACCAGCATCGACAGCAGCACGGACCGAGCCGACATCGCCACGAATGACGGTCGTCACATACGCACCACCAATTTGAATCTGCTTCACGAGCGTTACGTTCGCAGCTTTTAACATGGTATCGGAAGCTTCGATTTGAGCGATCAAACCGAGTGTTTCCACCATTCCAATTGCATCACCATTCATAATGGTTTCACTCCAGGGTAAATAAATCTGTTCCATGAATATCGCGGCTCCTCATTAGCTGAGCAGCCGAGCGTAATTAAGATTTTGCTGTGGTTTTCTTGGCAGGCAGAACGCTGGCCAGTTCTTCGTGCGGACGAGGAATGACCTGCACGCTGACAACTTCGCCAATTTTGCTGGCGGCTGCTGCACCGGCATCGATCGCAGCTTTAACAGCGGCGACATCGCCAACGACGAAAGCAGTCACGAGTCCGCTACCGACTTTGTCCCAACCAATCATCTGCACATTGGCAGCTTTCAACATTGCGTCGGCTGCTTCGATCAGACAAATCAAACCCTTCGTCTCGATCATGCCGAGAGCTTCCATCACTTTTGCCATTTGCTTTCTCTCCCGAAAAACGTGTTGCGTTTGAACGAACAGCGTTCGACTCAAACTGAAAAACTAAACTTGAATTGATAAAACCAGGCAGTGCCTGACGAAATTGATTTTTAATGACTGTGACACGCACAAGGCTCAACCTTGAGCAGTTCCACTTTCGAGGCGGCATCGAGATTGATACAGTTGCCTTCATCGGTATCGAGATGAACTTCGAGCTTGATCCCCTTGCCTGCTCGCACAGCAACATCTTCGAGCACCGTTGTGCAACCGGGTGATTCGACCCGCAGTTGCATCATGTCTTTATCTTTGACGCCATAGTAGGCGAGGTCTTCCGGTCCCATGTGAACGTGTCGCATGGCTCGAATGACACCCTGCTTGAGTTCAACAACGCCTTTTGGTCCCATCAAAATGCAGCCGGCTGTTCCCTGAATGTCTCCACTGATGCGAACTGGTAAATCGATTCCGAGGGAAATGCCATCGGTGAATGCGAGTTCGACTTGAGAGTCAGGACGACATGGCCCGAGAATTCGCACGTTATTCAGAACGCGACGGCGAGGCCCGATGACAGACAGTGTTTCTTCGGCAGCGTAATATCCATCCTGATACAGATCTTTCATCGGAGTTAAAGTCGCCCCGGCTCCGAATAGGATTTCGACATGCTCTTCAGTCAAATGAATGTGTCGAGCAGAGATATTCACGACCAGGGGATTCGGCTTGCCGTCGGGGGCAGAACCATTTGAGGAACTTGATTTCCCCGACATTTGACTTTCAAGAACCTGTCGAACAATACGTTCCACATCCTGACGCTGAATGGAAGCTGCTGCTGTCATATTCCCAAAAACCTTCTTTTGATTTTTCGTAGATTGGGTTAGCGAAACGCGTAACCCAACGCCTCTTTGTTCTATCCGTGTTAGGTTACGCTTCGCTAACCCAACCTACTTTCTACTCAACAATCGTTAACCCGACACCTGTTGTACTTATCACGTTTCGCCAATGATCGTTGATTCCGTTGTCGACGATGATGCGATCCGGTCGATTCAGATCACAAACTTTCGCCAGGGCATTTCTGCCAAACTTGCCGCTGTCGACGGCGACAATCACCTCTTCTGCGGTTTCCAGCATCCGCTGTTCGGCTTCCACTAACAGTGTATTGCTGTTGAACATCCCCTCTTCGGTGATGCCTCCCACACTCATAATTAACCGCTGCACCCGAATCGTACTCAACGCATCGACGGCAATCGGCCCCAAAGCCACTCCCGTCTTCGGATACAAATACCCTCCAATCAGAATCAGCTCGATATTCGGAGCATTGATTAACAATTGGGCAATGGGCAAAGAATTGGTCACAATCTGGAGAGGGGTATTCATTAGATGCCGGGCAACCTCAAAAGTTGTGGTTCCGCCATCCAGAAGTATCGATTCTCCCGGTTGCACCATCTCTGCGATGGCTCTCCCGATCCGCTGCTTCTGGGGCAACGCTCGAGTGGTTCGATCTTCAAAAGTCGTTAACGATTCTCCGGAATAGGCAATCCCGCCTCGGGTTCGCCGGATATGACCGGATCTGTCAAGAACTTCCAAATCCCTCCGTATTGTCGATTCACTGGCTTCAGTCGCTTCAACTAACTGCTGAAGAGACGCAAAGCCGTTTCTTTCGGCAAAATCCAATATTTTCGCTCGTCGCTGATCCGGCAACACAAGTCAGATCCTTCATGATCAATCAAATTATGCCCTATCATGCGCTCAAAAACTGTCATAAACAATCATAACGCATCATGTTTATGCAAAATTCACGAAATAATTGGGAGAGATAGTGAACACAGGAAGGATACCACATGCTTGACGAGTGGTCGGATTAAAGCGAATTCTTGTTGAAATTCCTCAGCAATTGAGATGGAGGAATCCCCAATCGGAGACCTGTGCCTGATAGGAGGACAATTTCATTTTTTCTCAAGAGATGGGATTTTAGAGGTAGAGCCTAGCAGTGCTCGGGCTGATGATCGCGAAGAGTTTTTAGATGAGAATACTGAGGGTAAGATACTCTTATGAAGAATACAGCAGACTTCAGTTCACTTATTAAGGCAGGCCAGATGCAATCACATAATTTATTCATGCTCTGTTTTCTGACGAGTTTTCTGGTCAATGATCCGCAGTTTATCGCCGCAAAAGAACGTCCTCATGTCGTTTTTATTGTCGCGGACGATCTTCAGGCGAATGTCATGTCGGTTTACGGAGGTCCTGTACCAACTCCGCATTTGCAGGAACTGGCCAATCGTGGCTGCCGATTTCAGCGGGCGACGTGTGGGTATCCGATCTGTCATGTCAGCCGGACGGAATTTCTGAGTGGCCGATCGGTTGTCGCTGAGGCGACTCCAGGCAAAGTGATCCCGTTTCCGCCCGAATGGACGTTATGGCCGACATGGATGCAGAAACATGGCTGGGAGACGATTCACTCTGGCAAATGGCATGTAAATGGTCAACCTCACCAACGTGGTTTTGATCGAACCGCCGGACTCTACAGCAGTGGAGGAGCCAAAGGGCAACCACTGACGCTGCCGATCAGTTCCAGTGGTCATTCGGTAACAGGCTACAGGGGTTGGACTTTCAAAGCCGACAGCGAAGATGGGAGCGGAAAATCTCTCCTCGAATTGGGCATCGGTTTGATGCCCGACACCGATTTGAGAATCGCCAACGCAGCGATCAAGCAGATCAATCAAACGGGAGAATCCCCCCTGTTTTTGACGGTCAACTTTACTGCTCCCCACGATCCGCTGCATTGGCCGAAGGGCTGGAAAGATTCGTTCCAGGCCAGTGAAGTGGAGTTACCAGTCAATTTTCTCCCCAAACATCCTTTTGATCATGGCAATCAAAACGGGCGGGATGAAATGATCATTCCTGCTCCCCGCACGCGCGAGTCGGTTCAACTGCAGCGATCCATTTACTACGCACTGGTTGCAAATATCGATGAGCAGGTCGGCAGGATTGCTCAGGCATTGCAAAGCCGCGGTATGCTCGACGAAACCATTTTTATCTTCACCAGCGATCAGGGACTGGCACTGGGGAGTCATGGTTTGATGGGCAAACAAAACCAGTATGAACACACGACAAATGTGCCTTTACTCATTGCCGGGCCGGGTGTCCCAGCATGGAGAACGATTGTCTCCAATTGTGCTTTACGAGATTTATATCCTACCGTATGCGATTTGTGTCATCTTGAAACACCCATAAGTGTTCAGGGAGAAAGCCTTGTCTCTCTGTGGAACACCAGTACGGAAGACGTAACACGAATCACCTACGGATATTTCACCGATACTCAACGTATGATTCGCGATGATGAGGGCTGGAAACTGATCTGGTATCCCCAGCAGAATCTCAGGCAACTGTTTCATCTGACCGCCGATCCTCATGAGATGAACAATCTCGCAGCCGATCCCAATCATGCTGGCCGCTTGAAAAAGCTCTCACAGCAACTATCAAACTGGCTTACTAAGCAGGGAGATCCCGTGATCGATGCGAATTCTCCATCACATCCAGATAACTCCAGGGATTGAGTCCAGCATTTCCTGTGATTCAAGGGGCTCAGTTTGAGATGCAGTCGTCGCAGGGGCGAAATGAAAATGTCAAGAATGCAAATATGACACAACGGAAAATGTTCTTGGAGCAAATTCGACTCAGTGTTAAAATCCCGTTTTCTCCACTTATCAGAAAGTGTTTGCGGAGTCTCAGTTGTGAAAATTCGGAGTCGGGTTCTGACGAAATTCGTCGCATTCTGCTGCATGATGACATCTCGCGCAATCTTCGCGACTTGTCGGATTGAAGCCACAGAACACACGCCCGGTACAACTCCGTATGCTGGAAAAAAAGTCAAATCGCCCGAGCGTTTTCTGTATTGCATCTGGCATGACATCCTGATGATGGCCATTTTCTGCGGCAAACCCGAGAACATGGCTGGCCTGGTCAGCAGGCATCAGGATGGAAGTTATCTGGCTGATACGATGCGAATGGTTGGGTTAACTCCCATTCGTGGTTCCAGTCAGCGGGGAGGCACGCAGGCCATCAAGCAATGTCTGGAGGCGGCGAAAGCACATCATATTGCGATCACACCTGATGGCCCGCGCGGACCGCGGCACGAAATGAAAGAGGGAATTGTGTTCCTGGCCTCTCAATCGGGAAGACGAATTGTTCCCGTGACCGCACGCTGCAAACGCTATTGGAGATTCCAGGCCAAGTGGACTGATATGCTTATTCCCAAACCGTTCACCCGCGTGCTAATCGTGACTGGAGAACCAATCTGCATTCCATCAGGACTTACCCGAGAGCAAATTAAAGAACAGGCAAAACGGGTCGAGCAGATTATGCACGAACTGGAAGGTCGAATCGATCGTCAGATGCATCCAGAGAGATATTCAGAGAAGTCGGCATCTGCTCAAACAACTTCAAGAGCTGCGTAATTGTCTATTTGTGCCACGGCTCTGCGAGCCGTGCCGGGTTTAGTGCCTGACCTCTGATTGTAATTACACGGCTCATAGAGCCGTGGCACGGAGGTAAGATTACTCCAACCGCAATCTTTTGCGGGCGGCTCGAATTGCCTCGACCAACTTGTCCACTTCTTCGTGTGTATTGTAAGCGGCAAAGCTGGCGCGGACACTGGCGCTAATGCCCAGATGGTCGTGCAGGAGCATTGTGCAGTGATGGCCATGACGCACACAAACGCCGTGTCGGTTCAAGAGAAACGCCAGATCCTGAGGATGGGCTCCCTCCAGCGTGAAACTGACAATGGCTCCTTTGTGTTCGGGAGCTGGTCCGTAGATTTTTAAGCCGGGGATTTCATTCAGTGAATCCATCGCATGCACGAGCAGGCTTTGTTCGTGAGCATGAATGGCTGCGAATCCTGTTTCCCGAACCAATTCAATTGCAGGTCGCAAAGCAATCGCCTGCACAATTGGAATGGTTCCCGCTTCAAACTTGGCAGGGGGATCGGCCCAAGTGGAATGGTCTTCAAACACCCGGTCAATCATATGTCCGCCCCCTAACAGAGGGGACATCTGTTCGAGATGCTGGTAGCGTCCATAGAGTACACCAACGCCGGTCGGCCCGTAAAACTTGTGTCCGGAAAAGACAACGAAGTCCACTCCCGTTGCGAGGACATCAATCGGTTCATGCAACATCGACTGAGCGGCATCGACAATAATAATGGCTCCGACCGCATGAGCGGCACCGGCTAGAAGTTGAATGTTGGGAATCGTGCCGAGGACATTCGACATGCCGGTCACGCTGACGAATTTTGTTTTCTCGGTCAGATAATCGGAGAGTTGTTCGAGATCGAGTCGTCCGTCTTCAGTTAAGGGCAGATACCGGATGATGGCTCCCGTCTGCTCGGCAATAATCTGCCAGGGAACGATGTTGGCGTGATGCTCCATCAGTGTGAGCAGGATTTCATCGCCCGGCTTCAGGACTGTGCGACCGTAACCTTGAGCAATCATATTTAATGAAGCGGTGGTGCCCGGTGTGAAGACAATTTCTTCTTTTCGTTCCGCATTGATTAGCGACCGAACTGCCTCCCGGGTCAACTCGAGTTCATCATCGATTCGTTGCCCGAATTCATACACGCCGCGATAAGCGTTCGCGTAATATTTCGAATAAGCTTCGACAACCTTATCGATCACCACCAGAGGCTTCTGTGCAGAAGCTCCGTTATCGAGATAAATTACCTTACGTCCATGAGAATCCGGCTGATGCAGAATAGGAAACTGCTTCCGAAAAGCTTCGACATCAAATTCGGGTAGGTCGAAATTCATAAGGTTGGTTGAGTGTTCAGGGTTGAATGTTGAGAGTTGAGGAAAAAATAAAACTGTAGGTCAGACACTGCCTGACGGAATCGATGTTGCCTCTTTTATGGGTTTCGCTGCGCTAGCCCAGCCTACCTATGACTCACCCCTCCTGTGATAACTTCACCATCGCGGCTTCGCGAATTCGTTTGACCATGCCGTTGAGTCCGTTTTTTCGTTGTGGACTCAAATGTCGATCCAGTCCAAGACGATCGAAAATTTTGTGAATTTCAATATCGAGGATTTCTTTGGGTCGCTTTTCCTGATAAGCCGCCAATAGGACTGCGATCAATCCGTTAACGATCATCGCATCGCTCTCGGCCTGCAGATGTAACGGTGAACTCACTTCGTCATCGAAGTTGGTCAGCATCCACACATTACTCTGACACCCATGCACCCGATTGAGTTCGGTCTTTTCCTCCGCAGGTAGCTTCGGCAGATCCAGTCCGAGGTCGATCAGGTAGTCCATCTGCGCTTCGCTGTCACCCAGAAACTCGAATTCGTCGAAAATTTCTGCCAGCGTAATCTGATCCGTATTGTTATCAGTTCGATCAATCATCAATTTTCATCTGTATTCTTGGAGAAAGGCGAATGAGAATCTATTACCTTATCTTATTCATTATTGCAGAATTTCGAGTGTTGTCGTGGCTGGTTTTTTGAAATAAACCTTAGCCGCTTCCATAGCGACGCGCGAGCAAATCGATTCGAGGGCTACCTTCGATTTGGACTCTTCGGTAAACAGATCTTTCATGCGACGTTCATCGCCACAAATTCGGACCTCGGCTTCGATAGGCACTTCGCCCAGGAACGGGATTTTCTGATCGACAGCGGCCTGCTCGGCTCCGCCGCGTCCGAAAATTTCTCCCGTCATATTTTCGACCATCCCCAGAATTGGAATGTTCACCTTCTGATACATCCCAATCGCCTTAACAGCATCGAGCAAGGCAACTTTCTGAGGCGTACAAACCACAACCGCACCTGCTAGCGAAAGCATCTGGGAAAGTGTCAGCGCAACATCTCCTGTTCCCGGTGGCATGTCGACAATCAGATAATCCAATTCGCCCCATTCGGTTTCCGCGACAAATTGAGTAAGCATTTTGTGCAGCATCGGTCCTCGCCAGATGATCGCCTCTCCCTCAGGGACGAGAAAACCGATGGACATCAACTTGAGGCCATCGTGTTCAACCGGATGTATTCGCTGAACGACGGATCCATTCGGATTAAGGTGCTCTCGCACTTCCGGCTTGCCAGTCGAACCAGTCATATGTGGAATACTCGGCCCATACACATCGGCATCGAGCAGACCGACTTTTGCTCCCAGAGATTGCAGGCCATAAGCCAGACTGGCGGCGACTGTACTTTTTCCGACACCCCCCTTCCCGCTGCCGACGGCAATCATATTTTTCACATGCAGGCCAACTTTCGCCCCCGACTCCGGGCCTTTTATGTTCAGCGTGTATTCAATATCCACCTGCTTGACGTCCGCAGAAACAGAGCGTATCTGCTTCTCAATCGCCTGAGACAACTCCTCTTGATGAGGATAGCCGGGGACGGGGAGTTCAATGGTTATTTGGGCAGTTCCATCCTGAAGCTCGCACTTTTTGACAGCACTCAAGCTGCCAAGTGTGCGATTCAATTCAGGGAACGTAACACTGTTCAGGCAATCTGCAGGCAGGGAAGACATGTCAATTAGATTTCAGAGTAATTGGTGATTCGGAATACAGAAATTCAAAACTCCTTCATACCAAGAACAGGGGGAGAAGATCAAATGCACTGCCTTTGATGCGACGTTATTGTGCGTTCCACCCACTTCGAATCTGTAGGTAACGCTGTGCCTGACAAATTGTGCGGTCCACCTCGACTGTCGTCAGGCACAGCCTGACCTACGGCTTTCCGCTTTCCGCCCTCGGCTTTACCTCCCCCTGTCCCCTCCCGTCTCGACTTTCCGTTTTAAAGAGTGAGAGGCAGCACAACGCGGCCTCAACAAAACAAAAACAACAACACTCTAAGGAACAAAACCATGTCACGCTTCACACTTACTCTGATCGCTCTGGCTGCTCTGACAACTTTCACCTCGGCTGCTCAAGCGGGTGGTTGCTCAAAGGGGGGATACCATAAAGGTTACGGTGGTAATTACGGTGGCGGCCACTACGGCAGAGGAAACTACGGCTACAAAAAAACATATCACAATGATTACCACTACGAAAAACCTGTCTACGTCAAGCCGATCGTTCACGAAGTCGTCATCGAAAAGCCAGTTTACCGGGAAGTGATTGTCGAAAAGCCAGTCATCATTGAAAAACCAGTTTACGAAATTCCACTTCCCTCCCTCGGCTTCTTCGGCGTCATCTGCCCCGAAGGAATGCTGATCAAGGAAGTGCACCCCAACAGCGAAGCCTGCCGATTAGGACTGGCTCCCGGCGATGTGATCAAGATGTTCGACGACATCCGCATCATCTGCGAAGACGACTGGATTCACGCACTCAAATGCTCCGGCAAAGTCGCCTG
>DEML01000005.1 GCA_002359185.1 Planctomycetaceae bacterium UBA2671 | reverse complement strand
AATTGCGCACGGTGATTTAGGTGTCCATCAAGGGATATCAAGCATTCGTGACGGGCAGCGGGTAAAAGGGAAGACAACGGACCAAACCCTCCTGATCATCATCTGCTTAGCCGTTTCTGCCTTTGTTATCTTAAACCGCATGAGCAACAGTAACATGCGCATTGAGTTAACGCCCCAGTCTGACCGCATTACTCTGGGGACACACCCCCTGACGATCGTTAATACTTCCGGAGAGAAGCCATTCGGCGGGACACACAGGACCCATAAGGACCGTGCCGCTGGGATCACAACTCATTCCTTCGAAAGCGCCAACGGTCGATACAAGATTACGCTGGTGGATAAAGTTCTGACAGTTAACGGCGAACGATACACGCTCGAAAATCCGACCGACGCGATTCGCATCGTGGACGACCGAGTGGAAATCACCAAAGTTACGACGCTACCTGATGGCGAGCGATTCGATTCGCAGACGCTGCCAGATAACATCGACGTGGAGCAAATCGTCGACCGAATGACAAAAGTGTATGCGGAGTGCAAGTCCTACACCGATACGGGAGTCATCGAGTCTGTCGTTCGGGAAACACCGGACTCTCCCAATATGATCATAGACCATTCGTTTACCACTGCATTTGTGCGTCCCGGCAGGATCCGCTTTGAAATCGAAAACGAGGACAAAGAAAAATTGCTGATCTCGGCGAACGAAAGCAACATTCAGACCTGGTGGGACTTGGAACCGGGAATTCGAAAGCCAGCTTCTCTCGACCTTGCGTTTGCGGAAGGCCTGGGCTTCGCGGGGGGGAACGTCGGCCATATTCCTGCCCTACTCATGCCTCAAAAACTCGAGGTCTGGGAAGCCAGCTTGAAGGTCGTTGAACCCAAACGCATTTACGAGAGGAAACTTGAGAACGTCGAGTGCTATTGCTTGGAATTCAAATTTGACGAACAAAGAACGGTTCTTTGGATTGACAAGCAATCGTATCTCATCCTCCAGATTGAGCAATCGATCAAAACTGAGGACAATTACTACGAATGGAGAACAACATTCAATCCAACTATCAACGACAACGTCACAGAGCAGATGCTCGAATTTGATCCACCTTCTCCGCGATCCGCCGATGATAGTGCTAATACGATTCCGGAAGAGGAACTCAAGCAGCTTCAAGGCGACTGGGAATCTGTCTCGGTCACAGAAGGTGGAAAACAGCTTGCCACCGAAAACGGCTTTGGCGGCCTCCTGCTTCAGATCAAGGGCAACACGTTTGTCATCACTGAACGGAAGCCGAACGGTGAGAAATCCGAGGTTGACACTGGCCGGATCGAGATCGACATCACAACGAGCCCTAAGACGATTGACTTCATTGGCCGCGACGAACGACGTCTTGGCATCTACGAGCTTAAGGATGACTTGCTTCGACTTTGCCTGATCGAACGAAGCGGGACGGATGCCCCTGAAGAGAAACGCGTCCCCGGCTCGAAAACCTTAAAACGTCCCAAGACGTTTGATTCCCCAACTGGCAGCAACATTATGTTGATGGAGTTCCGGCGGAAGCAAACCGAACCGTCGTCACAGGCGCAAGGAGGGCTTTTAAACGATGTGATCGATGACGATCAGCCGTTGTTGCAAGGCACCTGGAGAGTGGTATTCGTCGAGGACAGCGGTCGGACCGGCACTCCGCAGATGCCTGATGGCCAACAGGTAGAAATCGAGTTCATATTTGCAGACAACAAATTGACAACGGTCATGCCGGATCGCACTAGCGTCGCCACGTTTCAACTGAACCCTTCGACTTCGCCCAAGTCGATCGACGTCACCGAAAATGGTCGAACAAAGCCCGGAATCTATGACATCGAGGGTGACTCACTGCGAGTCTGCTTCTCAGAGTTTACTGACGAACGGCCAACGTCGCGCTGATCATGATTCTAATCGGGGCTGGATTGGTACTGCTGGCATGTCACCGATGGCTCTGGTCGACAGATACGGAAGCGGATGTTGAGAACAATTAATATGCACTCACGAATCGTCTCAATCGCAATTGCGTCAACGTTCCTTGCAGTTGTGGCAGCTTGGTTCGTTGCTCGCTTTTTGACGTTCGGTCATTACTCATCGATTTCGATCGCTTTCGGTTCCGCCTTGGCGATTTCCCTGGCGGTTCTCGTGGTTCGTGGGAACGTGTTCTATCGCTGGTTTGCGGTCGCGATCAGTACCGGTCTGGCCTACCGTTCTTTTGCGCTGTTTTTCTACTTGAAATCCAAAGACACTCCGGGAGAAGCATATCTTTTTCCCGGAGTCGCTTTCTCTGTTTGTTCGGTAGCACTGTTTGCCTTCCTGCTAATCAATCGTCAGCGGAATCGAAGAAACATGCAGTAGTGCGGTCACCCTGGAATCATTCACTTAATTGGGCAGAAGAACTTGAAAGGTCAGATTATGTACAAACACTAGGAAGGCTTCATGAACAACACCCCCGTCTGGATCAATTGCGTGGTGTCACTCCTCGTCGCAATCGTCATTGCAGGTTGTGGAGGAGGAGAATCAACAAATACCCATGCGCCTGGAGATATTGAGCGGCTGTCCAACGCGACAATATACCATCTCCAGGACGGCGTGTTTATCCACGAAGCGATTGAGGGGGCTGACCACTACTACCTTCTACACGACATTGTCGAGTCCTACGAACTCACGCAAGACGGACTGAAATACGTCAAGAAGAATTCTGCTGGCAATTCGCCCAGACCCCCAGTTGGAGAGATCCTATGTATCTTCCGTGAACCGGATTCGAGTTCCTTGGTCACAAAGTTTCGGGGCGACGAGGAAACCATTAAGAAGTTCATTGAGAGTTTTAACGCCGATGCCACAGTCGAATCCGTACGTAATATCATCCGGTGACCTCAGTCTACTTAATCGAGTACGACGATGAGGTGGAACGACCGCTGAAACGGCATTGGAAGTGGATGTTCGAACGGAAGTTGAACTCCTGGTGGCGAGAGCCAAAGCAATGGCCACGGAAACGGTCCTATTCGATGTTCCGGGAATGGTTCGTCGTCCGAATCGTCGATCTGGTCTTGGATCTGGTGGACGGTTCCCTGTATCACGATGACGAGTTGTAATCCGCGGAGTTCAAGGACTGTCCCTTCCTCACGCAGCCCGTCGCTCGTAGTGCCGCAGCAACCCACCCAGCCTTGTCCGACATTCGATCGGGATGGTGTCGGGCGGATCGTCCTTCGGCTCGGGCCAATCTCCCGTGAGCGGGACATTCCCCATCGCCTGATGCGGGCGCTCGGTGTGATAGTGCTCGACGTACTCCGAGACCAGGTAGTCGAAGTGGTCCAACGCTTTCTGCTGCAGGCTCTGAATGAACCGCTCGATGTGCGCCTGCAGGTTCGGCGCACGGACGCTGTTCTTCTTCACCTTGATACCGGCGTCTCGAAACACCTTGTCGAAACCGGACCGGTAGATCCCGTCACGATCGCGGAGCAGAAGTGTGACTTCCTGGCAGTTCGCCTTCACGTGCTCGACGAACTTCTTCGCTTGCTCCTTCATCCACGTGGCATTCGGCTTTCGCGTGCATTTCGTCACGTAGACCTTGCGGCTGCCGAGGTGCAGAAATACCAGCACGAAATACTGCTGCAGGCCGAACTTCGTGACGATTCGTTTGGAGAAGAAGTCGCACTGGTACAGCATTTCCGCATGCCGCTTTAGGAACTCCTGCCAGCTGTCGGGGCCAACGATTGGAAACACCGCTCGGTCAGCCCGGTGCAATGACGCTGTTCCAGGCTCCCTCGCACGAGCACTTATCGCTGGCCAAACACTTGACGTCCGAACGCAAGGTCGAAGAGTTTATGCCGGGACGTGGCGTCGTCACCCGCTGGGAACGGATCCGCAAGAACAACCACTGGTTCGATGCGCTTTACAACGCATTTGCGGCCGGGCACGCGTCTGGGGTGAGATTGTTGGAAGAGGAACGCGTGAAACCGGAACCGCGGCGCAAGATGAGTGAAATGGCTGAGGATAAGCGTCGTCAGCGTGGGCTGGTGGATCATGAGCGTTGGAATGAGATGCGGAGGCGATGGGGTTAATTTGCATACTCATTGTTTACAACGCAATGGAGTTCGAACTGCGTGTACAACGGGGAGGGTCAGTTTGTCTGATCACTGTCGGTCCTGCCTAATCACTGGTCTGAGCGACGATCGAATTCTAGCAGATCACACTGCGTCTCTCCGGCTGGCCGTTACTGGCGTATCAAACGAAATCGGAATCTTCATAATCAGAATTAAAATTGTGTTAAATTTTCTGCAATTCATCGAGGAAATCTGTATTAGATCAACCTGAATGTGTACGCTCAGCCAGTGCACAATCTACCTTCGATTAATTGGAATATATGCCTCCCTTTTGCTCAGCAGGCAGCATCTGTGAATGAATAAAGTTTCGATGAAGTCTACATTCAGAATTTCTCGCCGAATGCTCAGTCATCTTTTTTCACAACTGTTCAGCAGGCCCTTGCGACGTTTCTGTCATTTGAGCCGGCAACGAAGACGGTTGGATTTCGTCGCTACCGAGTATTTGGAATCAAGGATTTTGTTGTCGAATTCAGCTTCGCGCGACATCTTTGAAATGAATCAGGGGGAATCGATCACAATCACGCTCAATCAATTGCTCGAAAACGATACGTTTGCTTCCGCAGAGCAGTTTGATGTTTCAGACCTATGGCGCGGTGAAGGCGAATTGGTGCTCGCGGCGGATGGTAAGAGTGTGACTTTTACCCCTGATCCCGATTATTTTGGTTGGGTTGGCTTTGATTACTCCGCCTATTCCACCCCTTTAGATCCGGGGCAAGAGTCACTTCTTTACCAGGATGAAGCAGACCCAAACATAGCTGAATTGCATCAAGTCGTTGCTGGAATCAATCACATAATTATCTCGGACTATTTATACGCTGGTGGTCGAGGTCGTGTCGATGTTTATGCTTTCAATGGTTTTGAGTGGAGCTTGAAACAAACATTAATTGGGACTGAAGGCGAGTATTTTGGGTACTCAATCGACTGGGTGGATAACTCGGGCATTTCTGCGAAGTCGCAATTATTAGTGGGAGCACCGGGGTACAATAATAGTCAAGGACGAGTCTATCTTTATGAAGAGTCGGGTATATCTTCTCCGCTTTCACAAGTTGCGGTGGTTGAGAGTGAGGATCCAAACATTTACGATCGATTCGGCGAGTCAGTTACTCTTCTTCCGAGCGATTACGGGTTTTTAGTCGGTTCACCAGGTGATGAAATCGATGGCGTTGAGACGGGCAGTGTCGAATATTTCAGTGAAACTGGAGTCCGTCAATACCGCTTTAATGCAGCAGATTCACAAGCTGGTGATCAGTTTGGCTCAGGGTTAGATTCTTACGTAATCAGCACTGCAGAACTGATCAATCGCAGCGTGTATGTTGGCGCAGCTGGACACCAAAACCCGGCAACTGCTGAGGGCGCAGTTTAGGGTTTCACGCTCGGTATTGATGAATTGCAAACGGGAAAGATGATCAACCCCGTTTCCGTCGATGATAGTTCCACAGGTTTCGGTACGGTGATCGCAGTTAATCAGCAGAACGGACAACAGATCGCGATTGGGGCACCCGGATACGCTGGAAGTGTTAATAATAACGCTACTACGGGGGCCGTATTTCTTTACAGCGTTGGCGGTACGTTAGAGCAAAGTTTGTACCCTGTCATCACGGGTAGTGATCGATTTGGGACAAGTATTGCCATGTCTGGAACCACACTGGCCGTTGGTTCGCCCTATTCAAATGATAGCGGGCAGTTTAGCGGCAGAGTGGTTATTTATTCCTACACTGGATTAAATTGGTACCAATCAAAGAGTTTTGTTCCTGACTCGATAGAAGCTTTCGATGAATTTGGCCATACCGTTGCTCTTGTACTAAACCCTGATGACCCTCCCAATCTCAATAGATTGGTCGTAGGGGCGCCTGGATATGATGGAGTCTCCGACCAGGACTTGGGTGCCGTTCTCAGTTACAGATATAGTCATCCGGTCGAGTTTGCCGATTCATATGTCTCGATCAACGTTTTGCGGACCAACCTGGCTCCAGTGATAGCCTCGCAAACGATAAATATCGATGAAAATCCAGCCTACGATACTGTTATCGGGACTGTGACAGCTAACGACCCCGATCATGACACAATTGTTTCTTATCAGATAATTGATGGGAATACGGACAGCGCCTTTGCAATCAATAATCAAGGACAGATTACAGTACTAAGTCCATCTGCAATTAATTATGATGCCAATCCCACATTTACACTGACGGTTGCTGCAACAGATGATGGTGACAATCCTGGGCCTGCTACCGGGACGGGAACGGTCACGATCACTCTCAACAATACTAATAGCAATCCGCGTGTGACCAATACCAACGCCACCGTTGCCGAGACCGCTCAAGATGGTGATGAGGTTGTCGTCGTCCGTTGGTCGGATTTTGATGGAGATTCCATCTCCAACTTTGAAATCATTCCCTGGAACGGTACTACAATCAATCCCTTTACTGTTGATGCGAACGGGATCGTGCGAGTCGCTGATGCATCACTACTGACGCTAGGCACGACTTACGATCTTCAAGTGAGAGCAACTGACGATGGCGAACCGGCCCGCACCGGAGTGGGGCTCTATGAAATTACGGTCGTAGGAAGTTCTTTTTATGAATACGAATCACTAGATTCATCCTCCTTAAATGCGCCCGATTTAGAATTGGGGCAAACGGACGTCTTTCAAATTATTGACAGTGGCTACGGAATCTATATTCCCTTATGGCGATCCGCTAATCAGCAGCATACATTCAATTATGCGGGAACTGTTTACGAGCAAGAATTTGAAAATCAGGTTACACCCCTGGTGGTCAACAGTGATTACGGAACTTTAACATTTGACACGCCACAAACTGGAAGAGGACAACCTCGTGGGGATGAGAGTGACTTTAAAGATGCCCCCAATCAGGCAACGATCGCGCCTTATTGGTCCGTATTTAGCGACGATGTTTCGCAATCAGATGCAGTCCTCTATAAATTTGATGACTTCGACAACAATGGCAACACGGATCTAATCATCGAATGGAGTCAGGTCAGCTATGATTATGACTTAACGGGCAACGGCGTTACATTTCAACTGATTTTAGAACTCGATACAGGCTTGGTGCCGGGACAGATCTGGTTCAATCTGATTGATTTGGATGACGGGACCGGAACAGACGGTGCCTGGTATAACGAGGGGGCTCGAGCGGCGGTCGGCTTAAAAGATTCCAATCCTGTAACGGACCGATATGTTTCAGTACATACTGCGTGGGAATACCCTGGCAATAATTTTGTTCCCAATCCCGAAGTTCAGTCAGGCAAAGCGATTCGCTTCTTCATTCCGCCACCACCCAATGACGCTCCGACTATTGAAGATGCCACATTCACCATCGCCGAGAACAGTCCTAACGGCACTTCGGTTGGAACCGTTGTTGCTAGTGACCCCAATGTTCGCGACACACTCAGTTATTCAATTACGAGTGGCAATACAGGCAATGCGTTTGCTATTTCCTCCACCGGTCAGATCACAGTTTTGAATCCATCGGCTCTCGATTATGAGGCAACGCCGCAATTTCAATTGACCGTTCAAGTACGTGATGATGGCACGGGCAATCTCACCGATACCGCCACGGTCACGATCGACCTGACCGATGTATTTGAACCACCCTTTTATGTGGCCAAATCAGCAGCATTTATCGATCTCAATACTCTGGATTTGGCTACAGACAACCAGGCTTCTTTGCTGAGCAATGCGAGCAATGCTGATGATCTGGCCGAAGCGATTGATTTAGGAAGCAATGTCTTCCGATTCGGCGGTCAGGACTATACGGGGAATGACCAGTTGTATGTCAGTTCAAACGGAACCATCAGCCTGGGCAGTTCATATTCTCATTACTCAAACAATAATTTTGCTTCGACAAATCTGCCCCTCATTGCTCCTTTCTGGGATGACTTAAGGACCGACAGAGGCGGTCCACCGGATGACCAAATCTATTATCGCATTTTTGATTACGATAACGATGGCAATGATGAACTGATTATTCAATGGAATGAGGCTCGGTACTTTGGCAGTCCATTTGATAATACCAACGGAATCACGTTCCAGGCGATTCTGGACCTCAATACCGGAACATCTCCTGCGAACATTCTGTTCAACTATCACGACTTTGATGATGGCACGGGCAGCGGTCAGGATGATGGTGGCAACGCACTCGTGGCGATTAAATACGGCAACGGAAACCCCGCTGACAGTTTGATCGTCCATTCCAGCACATCGCCCAACGTTTCTCTGTTCGGTGAAGGTAAAGCCATCTTGTTGGAAGTCCTGATTAACGATCCGCCAGAAATCGAAGATCAGACATTTGAGATTGGTGAGAACATATCAGGAGGCACTATGGTTGGGACAGTTGCTTTTTCCGATCCCGATACCGGTGACACCGCGACGTTATCACTCTCCAACGTACCGAGTTCGTTTCCGTTTGATGTAAACCTGCAAACCGGCGAGATCACAATCAAGCAAGGCGAGAGTCTCGATTTTGAGCAAACTACGCAGTACGTCTTCACGATGACTGTGACAGACAGCGAAGATGAGTCGGCTTCGGCTGAGATTACGATTAATGTCACCAATATCAATGAGGCTCCTACTTCTGCAACACTTTCAGTCAACACTGTCGGCGAAAACCTTCCTGTTGGAACGGCGGTTGGCACTCTCTCAAGTTTCGATCCTGAGAATTCTTCAGTCACGTTCACTCTTGTTTCGGGTGATGGCGACACGAACAACAACTTGTTCACAGTAGAAGGCAATGAGCTCAAGACAGCTGCCGTTATTAACTTCGAGCAACTTCAGGTCGTGTCAATTCGTATACGCGCAACTGATACAGAAAATCTTCATTCGGAAGCTAACCTCACCCTCCTAGTCAACGATCGAAATGATGCTCCAACGCTTTCTTCCGAAACGTTTTCGATAGCCGAAAATCCAACAACTGATGACATTATCGGAACAGTGAACGCAAACGATGAAGACTTCGGGCAATCATTGAGCTATCAAATTCTCAGCGGCAACGACAACAACGATTTGCGGATTGACGATGATGGCAATCTCATTGTGGTCAACTCTGCAGCTTTTGATTTTGAAGCGAATGCCAATTGGACGCTGGCGGTCGAAGTGAGCGATTCCTTCACTCCGACCGCCAAAGCGACCGCGACGATTACAGTGAATGTGACAGACGTTAACGAAGCACCGAGCTTTGAGATCACCCAGGTCGTCGCCGAATTGTCAGAGGACGCGGATATCGAAAGCGAACTGAAAATTGCAGATGTCGTGCTCGTTGACGACCTGTTGGGAGTCAATACGCATTGGCTGACCGGGATCGATGCCGGGCTGTTCGAACTTCGCAATTCGACGCTGTTTTTACGAGCCGGGACTGAACTCGATTTTGAATCGAACCCTGTACTTGATGTAACGATCAACCTCGATGATTCACACCTGACACCGCAAATCGATTTCCAGCAGTCAATCTCAGTCACAGTTACCGATGTTAACGAAGGTCCAGCACTGCAGGTCACCCAGACCGTCACTGAGTTGCCGGAGGATGCTGACACGACGAACCGTATCAAATTGGCAGACATTGCTATCACCGATGATGCCCTGGGAACGAACTCTTTGAGTCTAAGTGGCGACGACTCCGACCTGTTCGAGATTGACGGCACGGAGTTATTTCTGGTCGCTGGAGCTGATCTCGACTTCGAGGTCAATCCAACGCTCAACGTAATTGTCCAGGTTGATGATACATCAGTCGGCAACACACCAGATGACACGGCACCACTCTCGATTAGCGTCACCGACGTCAACGAACCACCAACGGTTACGTTGCAGAACAGCATGACCACGCTGGCTGAAAACTTTGACACGACGACCCGCACGAAAGTGGCCGACATCGTCGTGGCAGATGATGCCCTTGGCACCAACACGCTGAGTCTCACCGGAGCGGATGCAGATTTGTTCGAAATCGAAGGAGCAGCTTTGTTCCTGAAGGCCAACGCATCTCTCGATTTTGAGATCAGCCCGATTCTGAACGTGACGGTGCAGATCGATGATTCCAGTATCGGTAACACACCGGATGAAATGGCCGCTTTATCAATTCAAGTGACTGATGTAAACGAAGCTCCCACGTTAGAGGTATCGCAAATAGTTACTGAACTGGCAGAAGATGCTGATACTTCCAACACCATTAAAATTGCTGACATCAGCGTCATGGACGACTCTCTTGGAAGTAACATTTTGAGTCTGACTGGGGCGGATGAAGATCACTTCGAAATTGTTGGAACAGAACTGTTTCTGAAAGCGGGAGTCGTACTGGACTTTGAGCAACAGACTGAGCTACAGGTGATCGTGCAGGTAGATGATGCTGCAATTGGAAATTCGCACGATGCTCAACAAGTGCTGACCATCAGTATTATCGATGTTAATGAAAACGGACCAACAACTAGAATTGACATCACCTCTTCCAGCTTGGGGTATGGGATCCCCGGACAGGATAACGCGATTGGTGCAGGTTTTATTCTCTACAGCCAGCAGATCGTACAACAACGGTTCGCCGGAGCGATCGTCGCCAATGGGGCCGAGCACTTTTTGGCCGTCCGATTTATCAATAATCAATGGCAATA
>DEML01000038.1:119241-119600 GCA_002359185.1 Planctomycetaceae bacterium UBA2671 | reverse complement strand
AGCACAAACGTAAAGACTTGATTTTGCACACTGAGCGGCAACCGTTTGCGAATGCGAGTCAGCGAGGAATGATCGGGCGTCGCTTGGGTGATTTTGAAGCCGAGAAATTCTCGCAGAGAGAAGCTGTCGGCACATCGCCAGGCGATGCCTCGCTGGGAATCGAGGCCTTCAAAATAACCGATCAGCAGCATCCGAAAGTAAACCCCCGGCGGCACCCCCGGTCGTCCTGAGACGGCGGTGTAATACGGCGAGCAGAGTTCTTCAAGAAACGCATCGAAATTATGCTCGGCCAGCAACCGGTTCAAACGTTCGTAAAACACATGCCGAGGAGTTTTCGGCAGTTCCTGAGTAGGAACAAA
>DEML01000038.1:86066-119155 GCA_002359185.1 Planctomycetaceae bacterium UBA2671 | reverse complement strand
CTGAGTAGGAACAAACAGTTCCTGCTGCCGTTGAGATTTCCGTCGTCCCAGACTCATCGGAATAGACCTGCGAAGAAGAAAGTAGAGAGAAATAAACCAAGGGAACGTTAGTGAGATTCTGAGAGTTTTTCAACGGGCTGATAAACGGTTTCAATACGGCCTGTCGAGAGTACTGACGAAACCGGTGTTAGCGAATTGTCCAGGCCGACGATCAGATCACATTCCATAAGTTCTTTGACAGGCATCTTCCCTATGCACTGCATAGGATGGATTTCCCCGGGAAATCTCGTGTTCTGCGCGATTCCGCCTGCTTTCCATTGCTGGTTGCGCAGACACGGCCAGTCGTACTACCGCTGATCAACTTGTGAGTTCTTACGAAGGCACATCTTCTGATGATCGATGACGAGTTCTTCCTGCAATTTGCCACGTCATCCAGTTTCCGGCTAAAGTATTAGGGAACTTCGAACGATAAAAAAACGGGCTGGCTAGTTTTACTCGGAGGTTGTGCAGTGCGCTGCATCCAACTGGCCAGCTACCGCTGCCGCCTTTTTTTATTGATGCTCCTGCTGGTCACCGCTCTTTCGGTGGGATGCCAGACTGGCGGTAGGCGACCCCTCGCTTCCACGACATCGAACTATGAACCGGTGCCAGAGGCTTCGCCAGTCAATGCGACACAACCTGAAGTCGTTCAGGTGGCGTTCGACGAGCCAATAGTCAGACAGGCGGAACCGGTTGAGGGGATCGTTGCCCCAGAGCCGCTGCAACTTCAGCCCGCATTGTCCTTGCCAGATTCGGACGGTGCATCGACGGTTGCCGCCGAATCACTGTCGCTTGAGCAATTGGAAGCATCAGCTTTAGCTGGACATCCAGAGCTTCGGCAGGCGCGTGCTCGTGTCAACTCAAGACGGGGGCGATACGTCCAAGCTGGTCTGCCGTTCAATCCCGTGCTTCAGTATCAATCCGAAGAGATCGGAAACGAAGGGGCAAGCGGGCTGCATTCGCTTCGAGTCAATCAGCAGTTCGTCACCGCGAACAAGCTCGGCATCGCTCAGCAAGTACAGGCATATGAGGTTCAAAAACAGCAAGCTCAGCTTCGGGCAGCCGAATTACGAGTGTTGACTCGGATTCGTATCGCGTTTGCCGCTGCTGCCGTTTCTCAACGGCGCGCGGAACTGACCGATCAGATCGTCGAGTTGGCTGAGAGGTCACTCCGTTCCGTTCAGTCGCTTGTTGATGCCAAGGAAGCGTCGAACGTTGCGTTGCTTCAAGCAAAAGTCGAACTTGACCAAGCTCGCGTCAACGCTGAGAACGCCGTAACTCAATTGCAGGCAACCCGCAGGGCATTGGCCGCTGCCGTGGGAATGCCGGAACTTCCTCCGTCCGATTTGGCGGTTGACCGTGAGGAAGTGTTGGGGGAAGCACCGTGGGAAGTACTGATGAGTGAATTGGAAGCCAGCAGCCCAGAACTGGCGGCAGCCGGTTCAGAACTGGAACGGGCTCGCTGGGCGCTCCAGCTTGCGTGTGCTCAAGTCACGCCGAACATCACTGGCCAAGTTGGCGTTGGAGTGGACACGGCAACGGACGACACCTATGCGATTGTCGGGGTCAGTATTCCGCTTCCCATTCGCAATCGAAATCAAGGCAATATCCAAACGGCCCGAGCTGACATCGCGGCGGCTTCCGCAGCGATTGACCAAACCCGTCTGAGCCTCGACGGGCGACTAGCGGATGCGGTCGGGCGGTATCAGACAGCCCGTCAACGCTACGAACAATTGGAAAAACGAATCGTTCCGAATGCCGAAGAAACCTACAAATTGTCACAGCAAGCATTCGCAGCGGGAGATTCAGACTTCCTTCAGTTGTTGACCGTTCAGCGAACGCTTTTCACAACGCGGCTAAGCGTCTTGGATGCATTCGGTCAGGCAAAACAGGCGTTGGCCGAGATTGAGGGATTGCTCGTCACATTGCAGCCATAGACGGCGGAATGGTTCAGGCCACTTGCCCAATCGGATAGACTGACCTTGCTCCGCTGTCAACCAGAGCCTATACTTTACAGTAGATTACCCAAATAACAGGAAGATTTCCTCGTATGTTCCGTCTCGCCTTCATCTTGATCATCACCTTGCGGGTGATGTTCTGTCCGGTGCTTTGCATGGGATGTGATGACAGCGCGCAGTCACTTCAGCGGGCCCAGACACACCTTTGCACTTGCTCCAACACTGATCGTGAGCCGTGCGAAAATGAGGATTCTCCAACGCCGTTCGATTGCCCTTGTCCCTGTGACACGGGTTGTGTTTGCCAAGTGGCACCGGAGTTGAATAATCGCACACTAGCAGTAGATTTCGCCTTAGCGGTCGATTTCCTGCCGGTCTGTTTCGACACCCTGAACCTCTCTCGAGCATTCGCATCTTACGGGGAAGAGCGACCGCATCGGCTTGACCTTGAAAGTGGCCGCGACGTTCGGATCGCCCACGCTTCCTTTTTGCTCTAGGCCCTGCTGGCCTTTGCTCGCTGACCAGCGACGCTCATGTTGTACCAACGCGCAATCACCTTGCGCCTGAGCGTTCCTAGCTGGTTGGTCTGCCCCTTGGAAACCGCACTTTACGCTTCGTTTGCGCATCGTGCATGTCCCATATTCCGCCAGCAGGAGTTCTATCCATGAGCCATTCCGTCATTGACGCGACCACCAAGGAGTCGCGGCAAAAAGCTGCCGAACCGTCCGTCAATGGACGTTCGGTTCAAGCCGCTCCCACAGAAACGAATGCAAAGCCGCGAGGCTTTTTCCGGCGAGCGCTAGGGTTGGTGCTCTCCAGCATCGGGCCAACGCTGGTTCTAATCGGCTTCGCCGCTGTGTTCTACTACGGCCATCATAACGACTGGCGTATTCCAAAATTCGCCGCGCTGACAGGGCCGGTTGAAACGGTTGTCGATGACTGGTGCGAAGAGCACGCGGTGCCGGAGTCGGTCTGCGTCGAGTGCGATCCGACGTTGATGCCGAAGGGACCGGACTACGGTTGGTGTTCTGATCACGGCGTTCACAATTGCGTACTCGATCATCCCGACGTTGCGCAGCTCAAGCAGCCTCCTTCGCAAGGGGAGCTTACGGCGGACTTGCAGCGGGCAGCACGAGCGTTGGCGATTGCTCCACGCAAAGAGAACAACAGCGGCTGCGAAATTTATCAATCGCGAATTCAGTTTGAATCTGTTGAAGCCGTACAGCAGGCAGGCGTTGACGTCGAATTGGTCGAACGACAGCCGATTGTTGAGTCGATCTTCGGCAATGGCGAGATCGTTTACGACCCGACTCGCCAAGCAAATCTGGCGTCTCGCGTACCGGGCAGTGTCTGGAGAGTTTTCAAGAATGTCGGGGACAAAGTCGCTGAAGGTGAGTTGCTGGCCATTGTCGACGCGGCCGAAGTGGGAGACTTAAAGACCGCTTTGTTGCGTTCCCTTGCTGAAGAGAAGCTTCAGAACCAGAACGTTTCGCGGCTTACAGAGGCCCGCAACGCGATCGCGGGTTCTCGGATTCTTGATGCCGAAGCGGCACTGGCCAAGGCACGGGCGGATGTATTGAGTGCAGAGCAATCGTTGCTGAACTTGGGTTTGCCAGTTGATGTCAGTCGACTCAGAGGAATGTCCGAGCAGCAAGTCCTCGATGAGTTGCGATTACTTGGAATTCCACCGTCTATTCGAGAACAAGTGAGTTCACTGAACGCCTCGGCGAACCTGCTGCCGATTGCCTCGCCAACGGCCGGAGTTGTCATTGAGAGGGCGGTGACTCCCGGCGAAGTGGTCGATCCTTCGCGGATGCTATTTCAGGTGGGCGATACTCGCCAAATGTGGCTGCAACTGAGTGTGCCGCTGGAGAACATGGATCAGCTCGCGTTGGGACAAAGGATTCGGTTTACGCCCGATGGCAGTCGCCAAGTGGTCGAAGGCGTTTTGGATTGGATCAACACGTCGGCCGATCAGGATACGCGCATGTTGGAAGTGCGGGCAGTGTTGGCTAACAACGATGGACGGCTTCGCAACGAGACATTCGGCATGGGGCAAATCATCCTTCGTGAAGAATCCGATGCCATCGTCATTCCGACCGGCTCCTCGCACTGGGAAGGCTGCTGCCAAGTCGTCTTCGTCCGCGACAAGAACTACTTCGACAGCCTCGACAGCTACAAAGTCTTTCATGTCCGTTCTGTTCGCTTAGGTGCGGTCAATGGTGATGTTACGGAAGTCATCTCCGGTGTGCTTCCCGGTGAGGTGATCGCGAGTGCTGGCAGCGACGTGTTGAAAGCGCAGTTACTGAAAAACAACCTTGGTGCAGGCTGCGACTGCGTCGCTGAATAAGGAGAGCACGGATGCTTAATTGGCTGATTGATTTTTCGCTCAAGCACCGCGCGCTGGTGATTCTGGCGGCGTTGTTGTTTGCGGTTGTCGGCGGTTTCTCACTGCAACAACTCGACATTGACGCGTTTCCCGACACGACTCCTGTACAAATTCAAATCAACACGGTTGCGCCGTCACTGGCCTCCGAAGAGATCGAACGCCAAATCACCTTCCCCGTCGAGCAAGCCATTAGTGGCTTGCCGGGATTGCATGAACTGCGTTCGATCTCCAAGTTCGGATTGTCGCAGGTCGTAGTCATCTTCGACGACGGCATCGACATCTATTTCGCTCGGCAATTGATTAACGAGCGTCTGTCAACGGTCGAATTGCCAGACGGCATTACAAGGCCGCAAATGGGTCCGGTCTCCACCGGACTCGGCGAGGTGTTCCATTACGTCGTGGTCTATGACGGCGTTGATCTCTCTGAAGTTTCTCGTGAGCAACGAGTCAAGCGACTGACCGAACTTCGCACCATTCATGACTGGGTCATCAAGCCACAACTTCGCTCGGTTCGCGGCGTTGCTGAAGTCAACAGTTGGGGCGGATACGAAAAACAATATCAGGTACGGATCAACCCAGACCTATTGCTCAAGTACGGACTGACGTTTGAGCAGGTCAGCGAAGCAATTCAACAGAACAATGAGAATGTCGGCGGTGGCACGGTCACCGATGGCAGCGAGATGCTGTTGGTACACGGGGTCGGTCGGACTGTGAACATCGAACAGATTGAAGAAGTCATCGTGACGGCGAAAGACGGCGTGCCCGTCCGTGTGCGTGACGTGGCCGAGGTGCAAATCGGTCACGAGATTCGTCGCGGAGCGGTCACGGCCAATGGTCAAGGCGAAGCGGTGCTGGGTCTCGGGTTCATGTTGATGGGCGAGAACAGCGACGAGGTCACGTGGGCGCTGAAAGAAAAGCTGGAGCAGATCAAGGAAACCCTGCCAGCCGGTGTAACGATTCAAACGGTCTACGATCGGACCGAGCTGATCGACCATGTCATCCATACAGTGCAGAAAAACCTTTTCGAGGGTGGTCTGCTGGTAATCGCCATTCTGTTTATTTTCCTTGGCAACCTGAGAGCAGGGCTGATTGTCGCCATGGCGATTCCGCTCTCGATGCTCTTCGCGTTCTCAGGGATGCTGAAGTTTGGAATTGCCGCCAGCCTACTCAGTCTTGGTGCGATCGACTTTGGATTGGTCGTCGATAGCAGTGTCGTGATGATTGAAAACTGCGTGAGGCATCTGGCTCACAATCGGGACGGCAAGAGTCGTCTTGAAATCATCCGTGAAGCGGCGATTGAAGTTCGCAAGCCCACAATGTTCGGCGAACTGATCATTATGATCGTCTACCTGCCGATTCTCACGCTTGAGGGAATCGAGGGCAAGCTGTTTCGGCCGATGGCACTCACCGTCATCATGGCCCTTGCCGGGTCGATGGTCCTGTCGCTGACGTTGATGCCTGTCTTGGCAAGCATCTTTCTTCCCAAGAACATCAAAGAAACCGAACCTTGGTTGATCCGCGTCCTGAAATGGCTCTACGCCCCGGTGCTGCGATTCACGATGCACCACAAGACGTTTGTCATTGGTTCAGCCGTGCTGCTGTTGGTCAGCGTTTTCAGTCTTGTCGCTCCCAACCTCGGCAGCGAGTTTGTCCCTCGGCTTTCCGAAGGTGCCATCACGCTGAACGTCGTGCGATTGGCGGGCACGCCACTGGAAGAATCCATGCGCTACAACACGCGGATGGAGCAGGTGCTTCTGGAAAAGTTTCCTGACGAAGTCAATCAGGTCTGGAGTCGAATCGGCACCGCTGAAGTCGCCACCGACCCGATGGGCACGGAATTGACCGACCTGTTTATCACGCTCCACCCGCGTGAGCAGTGGACGCGAGCGGAAACCCAGGAAGAACTGACGACATTGGTGCAACGTGAACTTCGCGATTTGCCGGGACCGCGTTTGGCGTTATCGCAGCCGATTGAAATGCGAATGAACGAAATGATCTCGGGAGTTCGTTCCGATGTTGCTGCAATCCTCTATGGCGACGACCTTGACTTGATGAACGAAAAGGCCGTCGAGATTGAGCGTGCATTGAACTCAATTCCCGGTGCCGAGGACGTGAAGATAGAACAGATTTCCGGCCAGCCGGTCCTGCAAATTCGAGTGAAACAGGACCAGATTGCCCGCTATGGGATTCCCGCCAGCACGGTGATGAACATCGTTCGTTCGTTGGGCAGCAATCATGTGGGCGAGGTCTATGAAGGACAACTACGCTTCCCGCTTGTCATTCGATTGCCGGAAGAAGCGCGGGCCGACCCTGAAGCCATTGGCAACATACTGGTAGCAACCCCATCGGGCCAACGTATTCCGCTTTCGCGACTGGCTTCAATTGAACGTGTGGAAGGCTTCAACACGATCAAACGCGACTGGTATCAGCGTCGCATCACGATTGAAGCGAATGTGCGTGGCCGCGACCTTGGCAGTTTCGTCGCCGAGGCTCAGCGTGTTGTCGATGAACAAGTTCAGTTGCCCGCAGGCCGCTATCGCATCGAATGGGGAGGTCAATTCGAGAACCTTGAGCGAGCACAGACGCGATTGATGATCGTGGTGCCGATCGCACTGCTGCTCATCTTGGCATTGCTGTACACGACTTATCGCAATTGGATCGACTCGCTGCGAGTTTTCACAGGCGTCCCGTTCGCGTGGATCGGTGGAGTGCTGGCCCTGTGGATTCGTGACATGCCGTTTTCGATTTCGGCTGCCGTTGGCTTCATCGCATTGTCCGGCGTCGCCGTGCTCGACGACATGCTGTTGGTTTCGACCATTCGACAACTACGCAGGCGCGGTCGTTCGCTGGATGAAGCCGTCGAAGAAGCCGCAATGACGAGATTGCGTCCGATCCTAATGACGACCCTCGTCGCGAGTCTTGGGTTTGTGCCGATGGCCTTCAGCACGGGCATGGGAGCGGAAGTACAACGACCGCTGGCGACGGTTGTGATTGGCGGCGTGTGTAGCGCCATGATCATGAGCCTGCTTGTACTACGAGTGCTTTACGTGGTCTTCAATCTGCCCACAGAAAGCCACGACGAAGATGGAGGAGACGATGATGGTCATCGTTTTGAACCGGAAGAACCGACCGATCCGGAGGCCGGACTGGAGTTTGACTCTTCAACAGAGCAAGAGTCACGACAATGGTCCAAACCAACGACGGTCACAACTTAGAAACTCGGCACTGAGCCGGAGGAGAACGAAATGAATTGGATCATGAGTGTGCGTGGCCTGTCGCTGGGTCTGCTGGTAACAGCAGCAGTGGGGCTGGCTGGATGTAGCAACAGTGAAACGGCCTCGGAGCCTGCCGAATCACAGCCTGTTGCGGCAACAGAGGTAGATCACAGCCACGGTGGCTGGTGGTGTGTCGAGCATGGCGTGCCCGAAGGTGAATGCCCCCGCTGCGACAAGTCACTGGTGGCCGAATTCAAGGAGAAAGGGGATTGGTGTGAAGAGCACAATCGTCCCGAATCACAGTGCTTCATCTGCGGTCCAAAACGTGCAGAGAAGTTCGTTGCACAGTACGAAGCGAAAACCGGACGCAAGCCGCCTGAACCGACGGAATAGATATGGATGCTCAACTCGGATGGTTTGACGTTGGGAAAGCATCGTTACGGCGTGCCGTCAACATGCTGCTTGCCGTCGTGTTGCTGACGCAGCCCGGCTGCATGTGCGGTTGTTCGACTTCGCAGAGAACTGCGTGCCTATCGACTGATTGAGATGGCTCAGGATCGTTGTTTGCCGCCCATGAAACGATCGGCATTCAATCTTCCAAGAGCCTCGATTCCGACATCGACGCAACCGACGTCGGGTCACCGTAGTGCCGTGCATGGAAGCTTAGTGGCTGGGGGATCAAGGTAGCGCATTTTGCCAGCCCGCAAAGTCGCTCGCCCCCAGCCACGTTTTCCGATAACAAAATCCAATACAACTGTCAGCTGTTTGTGCCTCTCTGCCGAGCGGGCATGATAAGCACTGTAACTTTTGCTCGGCATCGAAAATGGAGTTTCGAAATGAAGACGTGTGCAAAACATCGTGGGCTGCTTGTTGCAGTCACATGCACTTTAATCAGCATTGGCACCAATGTGTACGCCGGTAGTGGCGGGGAGGCCGTATCAACGGCTGCCCGCAACGAGCAGTTCGCTCTCGTTATGTTCTACAAGAACAACGACACTGCTGCACAGTCGATGCACCGCACGCTGAAGTCGGTAGCATCAAAAAGGGATGATGCCGTGATCGTTCCCGTTCAGGTCGGTGATCCGTCAGATAAGAGCTTGATTGAGCAATTTGACGCGACACGCATACCTATGCCTGCGGTTGCCGTAATTGCGCCCAACGGAGCGATCTGTAGCGTGTTTCCACAGCGCGTGAACCCACAGCAGCTTGAGGCCGCCTTTGTGTCGCCCGGCCAAGCCAACTGCCTGAAGGCGTTGCAGGACAATAAAATCACCGTGCTTTGTGTGAAACCAAATTCCGACGCGACGATTCCTGTCGGCGTAAGACAATTCTGCGAGGATCCGCTGTACCGGAATCGAAATGAAATTGTAACCATTCAGGCCACCGATCCGGCAGAGGCACAATTTCTACGCCAGCTTCGTGTGCGAACCGATCAGCGAACACCCGTTGTTGCTGTTCTGGCCCCTCCGGGCGTCATGGTCGGCGTGTTTGGTTCAAACGTCACTCTGGATGAACTGAATAAGAAAATGGCCGCCGCTGGAAAATGTTGCGACGACAAAAATTGCAAGCATCGTCAGGCGAACGGCCAATCGACGCCGAATCGTCGTTAATGACCTGAGTTGATGCAGAGCGAGGAGAGCTGAGAGTCCAGCGAGTATCGCCGGGCTCGACGCTCTCCTCACTAACATCGCTGATTTAGAGTCAAAAACTACCACTAACCAAAGGAATGGATTCCATGAAACTACGATCAATGATTTGGAAAGAACTCTGGCAGCGGCCCACGCCAATGCTGACCAGTTTACTGGCGGTCACCTTAGGCGTAACCGCAATGGTTGCGATTCAAAACATCACAGTCTTCTCGGAGCGGAAGATTGCCGGTGATATGGAGTCGCTGGGCGCTAACGTGCTGGTTCTGCCGCCGGAAGTTACGTTGCAGGATTATTACTCCGCTGACATGCACGGTCACACGATGCCTGAGGAGTACGTTTCACGATTGGCTCTCGCCCGCATGCCGGGAGTAGAGAACCTTGCTCCAAAGCTGTGTATAGAGTCGGATGTCGATTCGATACCGGTCACAGTCACAGGAGTCTTGCCGCAATCCGAATTTCAGGCGAAGTCTGCGTGGCAGGGGCTTGGCCTAATCAGTCCCGTGGGCACGGATCGTGGCTGTTGTGCTACTAAGGCCAACGTGAGCGCTGGGGAAGACAACCCAAACTCGCTGGCGACAAACAGAACCATTCAGGACCTCGGCGACCGCGATCTGATTTTGGGCCACGACTTGGCGGCTCAGTTAGGGGCGAAGGTCGGTGACAAGCTGCCCGTTCTAGGTGAATCGTTTAGCGTTTTGACAGTGTTGCCATCGACTGGCACGATTGATGACAGCCGCATGTTTGCTCATCTGCATAGCGTGCAGGATCTGTCAGGTGCTGGCCCAGTGGTGAACGTCATCGAGATTATGGCATGCTGTGAGGATGCCGCTGGCGACCTGATCTCGAATCTATCGAGCGAATTGCCCGAAACGCGAGTCATCACAATAGCTCAAGTTGTGGAAACGCAAGTCGCAGTCAATGGATTGATGTCGCGTTTGTCGTGGGTCTTCCTGTCGATTCTGCTTTTGGTCGGCGGAGCCAGTATCGCCAGCGTGATGTACGCCAATGTAACTGAACGCCGCAATGAAATTGGCACGCTTATGGCGCTCGGTGCCAGCCGTCGTTTCGTAACACGAATGTTTCTCGGAAAAGCGGTATTGCTCGGTTTGGCAGGTGGCTTAGGCGGCTTTTTTGTCGGCACAATCGTCGCGGCAGTTCTGGGGCCGCAATTGCTCGGCATCTACGTCGAGCCACTACCGCAACTATTGGTCGTTGGCATGGTGGCCGCAACTATTGTTGCTGTTACCGCAAGTTACCTTCCGGCTCGTCGAGCGGCAGGACTTGACCCATGCCTCGTCTTTAACGACGCATGATCCAATCGCATTATCCCCCAGATCCAGAATCTAAACAGAACAAAGGAATTACTCATGTACCAGCTTCAATCAGTGACTCAAACCTATGAACGTCGTGGTAACGTCGTAACGGCACTCGACACCTGCGATCTCGAAATCCCCGACGGCGACTTCGTCGCCATTGTCGGCCCTAGTGGAAGTGGGAAAACGACATTACTTTCCGTCCTTGGTGGAATGATGGCTCCAACCTCGGGCGACGTCTTGCTCGACGGAGAGTCGCTTTACGACTTGTCAATCGACCAGCGGACGCGCCTTCGAGGCGAAAAGATTGGTTTCGTGTTCCAGTCCTTCAATCTGGTGACATGGATGTCTGCATGTGAAAATGTTCAGATTCCACTCATGCTCTCCGGAAAGTTGGCAAGTGACCAACGTGCTCGCGCACTCGAACTGCTCGACCGAGTTGGGCTTTCCGATCGCGCCGATCACCTGCCATCGGAGCTAAGCCAAGGTCAGCAGCAGCGAGTCGCATTGGCACGCACATTGGCGAATGATCCACAGGTGATTCTCGCTGACGAACCTACCGGCAACTTGGATGCCGATACCCGTCAGCAGGTTATGAGTTATCTGGCAGAATTTCATAATGACGGGCGAACGATCGTCATGGTGACGCATGACGCTGACACTGCTGCGTTTGCAAAACGGACGATTCGACTTGTGTCCGGAGTCACGGACGAGGTAGCAATGGCTGACGCAGCGTAATTGTTGCCCTTACCCAACATCCCCAAGACCAGCGCTCACGGGAGTTGCTGGTTGATACGGGTGAAGTCAACGCCGTTGGCCGCAGACACATGCTGCGTCCACAGTGTGGAATTGAATGAATTTATGGAATGTGCGAAAGATCACTGGCAATGATGAAAGAATACCGTTTACGAGTCGCCAATATGGATTGCGAGAACGATGCAGCGCGTTTACGGCGGTCGTTGGAATCGCAGGTCGATATGGAACTACTGCAAATCTTGGCGTCCTCGGGAACAGTTTGTCTGACCGTCAATGACACGGTGTTGTCGCAGGAAGAAGTCGAAGCAAAGTTGTCCCAGTTCGGTTTTCCAGTGCAGAAGCAGGGTAAGCAAGTTAGCCTGCCGCCGTTCTGGAAGAATCCCAAGGTGCTTGCCGCAATAGTTTCCGGTTTGCTGCTGCTGGTCGGATGGCTTCTGAGCTACGCTGTTGAGGGCTGGTTACCGCTAACGCTCTACACGCTGAGCATCCTGATCGGTGGCTACTACTTTGGCCGTGAAGCACTCGAAGAATTGTTCTTCGAGCGTCGCGTCGGCATTGAATTGTTGATGACCGTTGCGGCGATCGCGGCGTATGTACTTGGCCAGCCCGCGGAAGCGGCGATGCTGGTATTCCTGTACTCGATCAGCGAGGCCCTTGAGGGCTACACGGAAGCCAAGACTCGCTCCGCTGTTCGTGCATTGATGGACCTGACGCCGAAAACCGCGATTTTGATCGAAGACGGTAATCAACGCGAAGTTCCCGCAGAAGAACTCAAACCCGGAGATCGGTTTCTTGTTCATCCGGGCCAATCCGTTCCGACCGATGGTGAAATTGCTGCCGGTGCCTCCAGTCTCGACGAAGCGCCTGTGACCGGTGAAAGCGTCCCGGTGGAGAAAAGCGTTGGCGATACAGTTTATGCTGGCAGTATCAACGCCGAGGGATCGCTCGAAGTCATTGCCACCAAGGCGTTCGCTGAAAACACGATCTCGCGAATCATTGTGATGGTCGAAGAGGCTCAGGAACGTAAGGGCGAAAGCCAACGGTTTATTGAGCGTTTCGGAAACTGGTACAGCCCGGCAGTGCTGTTGGTCGGCATCGCCATCGCGGTGCTGCCACCATTATTGATGGACACGACTTGGACTCAGTGGGCGATTAGGGCCACCATTTTCATCGTCGCTGCCGCTCCGTGCGCCTTGGTGATCTCCATTCCGGTAACGCTTGTCGCTGCATTGGGAACGGCTGCTCGGCACGGCGTTCTCATCAAAGGCGGTGTCTACATCGAACGGCTGGCTGATATTAATGTGATTGCGATGGACAAAACCGGCACAATCACGCTGGGCGAACCGACGGTTACCGATTGCGAACTCGCCGGTCATGGCGACGGGCCGCAACGCGAAGAAGTTCTGGCGATTACCGCCGCTATCGAACAACTCAGTCAGCATCCGCTTGCCACGGCGATTGTCCGCTATGTCGACGACGAAGGGATTCAGCCGCGAAAGGCGAACGATTTTAGGTCAATCACCGGAGCCGGTGCATCCGCCTCTGTCGATGGCAAGGTGATCTATATCGGCAAGCCAAAGCTGTTCGAGGAGGAGTTGAAGGTCGATTTGGGGCCTCTTTCCGAAGTCGTTAACCGGTTGCAGGACGAAGGCAAGACGGTCGCTGTTGTGGGGACGGACAACGCAGCGTGGGCCGCAATCGCGATGCGTGACACGGTTCGGGACAACGCAAAGAATGCGATTGCACAACTGCACGCTATTGGCATCAAGAAGGTCGTGATGCTGACGGGAGATAACGAGAGAACGGCGGCACAAATATCCAAAGAAGCCGGGATCGACGAGTTCCACGCCAGTTTGAAACCGGACGACAAGGTAACCAAGTTGCGAGAACTGATGCAGCAACATGAGCATGTCGCGATGGTGGGCGACGGAGTGAACGACGCACCCGCGTTAGCCGAAGCCAGTGTTGGCGTGGCGATGGGCGCTGCTGGGACCGACGTTGCTTTGGAAACTGCCGACGTGGCACTGATGGCCGATGATTTGGAGAAGCTTGTTTACGCGCTGAAACAAGCCAAACGCAATCAATCCATCGTCCGCCAGAACCTTGTCCTTTCGGCGATTGTGATTCTGGTTTTGGTCATCGGAGCCGTTTCAGGGCAGTTCACGTTGCCGATTGCGGTGGTCGGTCACGAGATCAGCGAGTTCGTCGTTGTCGCTAACGGTTTGCGGATGCTGCGATTCAAGGCAGGTGCGGCATGAAGGCGACATCCTTGGTCCTGTTGATGGTTCTGACAATCGCGGTCACCGGCTGTGGGCAATCACCTCTACCGGAGCCGTCGGTTACCCGCCCCGATGTTAAACCAGTTCACCTGACCGACACTAACTTTCAAGCGGAAGTGCTTGAAAGCGAAGTGCCCGTGCTGGTCGACATGTGGGTACCGTGGTGCCAGCCCTGCATCGCAATGAAGCCGACGCTTCGACAAATCGCGTCCGAGTTGACCGGCAAAGTGAAGGTGTCCGAACTGAACATCGAGGAGAACCCGTTCACCAAGCAAAAGTATGACGTCGACAGGTATCCGATGCTATTGGTCTTCTTGGATGGGAAGGAAGTCGAGCGTTTGGTCGGCTTGAAATCGAAAGAAGAATTGAACGAAGTGATGCGGGTCTACACGCGGGATCAAACGGGAGCGGCGCAATGAACGACTCGGAGAAGGAGCAAGAGGATCATACAAGTGAAAACGAGCGACGGACGCTGATTTGGGTGTTGCTAATCAATTTCTCTCAAGCATTGCTGGCGGGGATCGTCGGCTTCATCGCTCAATCAACAGGCTTGTTAGGTGCGGGTCTGGATAACCTCGGCGACTCGTTTGTCTATTTCGCAAGTCTATATGCGGTCGGACGATCTGCGGCTGCAAAGTCGCGCGTGGCTAAATTGTCGGGTGTTTTGCTCGTGGCAATGGCTGTCGGCTTGGTGGTCGACGTGATACGCCGCTTCATATCCGGTTCCGAGCCTATCGGCTGGGCAATGATAGTCGTGGCAATCATCAATGCTGCGAGCAATTTGGTGTGCCTGCGACTGCTTCGATCACATCGAGATGAGGGTGTTCATCTCAATGCCTCATGGATTTTCACAACTAACGATATGATCGCGAATCTTGGAATCGTGCTGTCGGGTATCGCCGTAATTCTCTTTCAGTCACAAGTTCCCGATTTGGTGATCGGAGTGATTGTCGCTGGAATCGTAGTCAAGGGTGGTTTTGAGATTTTGTCCAATGCAAAAGAGGCCAAGCAAAGCGAATCGGCAGAATCGCCATCGACGGAAAAGTGATTCCTGCAAGCAAGGAAGTACACGCACGAACACAAGTGAATCTTATTGACACATCGAGGACAAAAATCATGACCCAAATGCCCAGCAATACTTCCTTCGACGACACACTCGCTCTCGCCCGCGATCCCTATCGTTATATCTCCAAGCATTGTGAACGACACGGCACGGATGCGTTCCAAACTCGATTGCTTTTGCAAAAGGTAATCTGCATGAGAGGCGAGGAAGCCGCAAAGGTTTTTTACGATACCTCGCGTTTCTCCCGCGTCGGTGTCGCTCCGTCGCGAATCGCCAAAACGCTGTTCGGTCGCGGCGGAGTGCAGGGCATGGATGGCAAAGCCCACTGCCATCGCAAGATGATGTTCATGTCGCTGCTGACCGAAGACAAAATCGGCGGACTCACCCAATTTGCCCGCGACATTTGGAACCGTCGTGTGCTCCAGTGGTCACGCATGGATCAGGTCGTGCTTTACCGACAGGCTCAGGAGGTTCTGACCGAAGCGGTTTGTCAGTGGGCGGGCGTGCCGCTCGATCCCGCCGACGTTGACCGACGGACCAGTGAGCTAGCGGCACTTTTCGATTACGCGGGTAACATCGGCCCAAAGCATTGGTGGGCAAGGATCGCACGCAATCGCAATGAAGCTTGGCTGCGTGGAATTGTCAAACAAATTCGTGCTGGAACCTATCAACCTCCCGAAGACACCGCCGCGTTCATCGTCGCCAACCATCGCGATCTCGATGGAAACTTGCTCGACGCTCAAGTCGCGGCAGTCGAACTAAACAACATTTTGCGTCCAACGGTCGCTGTTTCGGCTTACATCGTCCAGTGTGCTCACGCCCTGCACGAACATCCGGCGACGCGAGAAAAACTTGCGAACGGTTCAGCGGACGACCTCTGGTGCTTTGTGCAAGAAGTCCGCCGCTTCTATCCATTTTTTCCCTTTGCTGGAGCGAAGGTGAAAGAATCGTTTGAGTGGCAAGGGTACCCATTTCCGACAGGCCGGAAAGTGCTATTGGACCTCTACGGCACCAACCACGATCCGCGTATCTGGGATCGACCGGACGAGTTCGATCCAGAGCGTTTCCGCGAATGGGACGGCAACCCGTTCACACTGATACCTCAGGGCGGAGGCGATCACCATGAAAACCATCGTTGCCCCGGTGAATGGATCGCGATTGAACAGATGAAAGTGGCAACTGACGTGCTGGCGACCAGATGCGATTATGAGGTACCGGCACAGACTTTGGATATCGCAATGAACAGATTACCGGCGATTCCGCGAAGCCACTTCATTATTTCTAACGTTCAAAACAAGGCAAGCAACTAGATGGACCAGAATCGTGCTGACCTCATTCGCAAAGGCCGCAACGTCGAAATCGCCAGTCTGGTTTACAACATTGCGGAGGTGGCCATTTCGTTGACGGCGGGCTTCATGGCTGGCAGTTCAGCGCTAATCAGTTGGGGTGTCGATAGCATCGTCGAAGGGAATTCCGCCGCGTTTATGATTTGGCGACTTCACGGCGAAACAAAGGGTATCAGCGAACGCGAACTGCAAAAGCGAAAGAAGATCGCACTTGGCGTCCTGTCAACCGCATTCACATTTGCCGTGTTGTTCATCCTGTACGAAGCGATCAGCAAGTTGATTAGCCAAGAGACAGCATCAATGTCGTGGTGGGGCATCGGTATTTTGCTGGTTTCACTGGTGGTCAATCCCATGTTGGCTTGGGGAAAGTACCACTATGGCAAAAAGACCGATTCGGCCACGCTGAAGTACGACGCCATCGACACGATGATTTGCGAGTATCAAACGATCGTGGTGTTGATTGGGATCGGATTGGTCCAGTGGCAAGGATGGTGGTGGGCCGATCCAGTGGCGGCTCTGCTGATTGTGCCTTATGTCGCTTGGGAAGCATTCAATGCCGGACGCGATGCGTGGAACGTGCAATCTGACGATGCGAACAACGCAAAAGCGGAAAACAATCGCGATGAAGTCGATGAAACAACGGCAACCGCAAGGAAAAACAGCGACTCATGAATAAGACAACGATGGAACTTGACGTGCTCCACAAGCAGGCAATTCTGTACACCGAATTATGCTGCCCGCTTCCGAAAGACGATATCCTCAAAGTCATCAAGGAGCCAGGATTTGTCGGCCATATTCCTTGAATCTTCAGCGATTACGCTTATGCGCGACCATCGGATTTCGCGGAGAAATACCTCCGCATTTCGACTTCCCAGCCTTGGACACCAGCGAGAAAAAGTTCAATAGCCGTCTTGTCGCCCCGGCCTGAGCTTCTGCGTTCAGGGCGGCCTGTTTGTGCCACGGGGTGGGGGCGGAGGTTGTCCAGGTGGAGGTTTCCTGGGCGTAGGTGTCGGCTTCGAGTTTGTTGAAGTTGGTGCGGACGAGGGCTCGGGCGTCAGAAGCGATGCGGTTGGCGTCGGCCAGGGCTTGCTGATAGATCCGATTCACTTCGGCCAGATCGGCTTCGGCGGTTTGATGGATTCCGCTGAGGTTGGTTACATAATCGAGCCGGGCGGTCGATTGGGCTTGATCGCTATCCCGCCAGGCCTGCTTGACCGAATTGCGGTAGACGGTGTCGCGATTGGGTTCGTAAGTGATCGGATTGCCGTATTCATCCTCGTAGGTTTCGACCGTTAAACCGGCATAGTCGTAAGCCGCTTGCGAGTAGCCTTCGATGCCGTATTTGACCTGCTGGAACTGCTGCTGAACTTCGGCCAGTTTGGTTGTCTGCTGATGCTGGGCATCGGTGATCCCCAAATCAAACCCGGCTTTCAAATTCAGCCGATCGACTTCCTGCTGATGGTTGATCGTCGCCTGAGCCAGGGCGTAAGTTGTCCAGGCCTGATCCCGGCTGGAGGAGGCGGTCAGATTCGCGGTGGCGAAGTTTTCGGTGCCTGCTGGGTTGTACTGGGCGATATACTGGGCGGAGATGGCGTCCCAGGTATCGGCCTGAGCCTGGGCTTCGTCCAGTTTGAACTGGGCGTAGGGGGTGCCGAGGTCGGTCGAGAGGGAGGACCAGGCGGCCACATTCGCGGCTCGTTCGCCCGAGATGTGAGCGGCATCGGCCTGAGCGATTTCATAAGCGTAGTCGGCATCGGCTGCGGCGATGAGACCTCGACGGGTTGTCTGGGCAGCAATGCGGGCCTGTTCAAAGGCGAGGTTTGCATCGGCAATGGCGATGTCGTAGAGCCGTTCGGCTTCGAGATAGCGAGCCTGATCGTCTCGACTCGCCTGAGATAAGCCGGTGTGGTAGCCCTGCTGAGAATCGATGGTTGAACCCTGGTAGGCCAATCTCGAACCAGCCACTGCTTGATCGTAAGTGTCCGACTCTTGAGAGAGCAGAGTGTTGTAACCGGTGGATGTGCTGGCGGTCGCGGCATCGGGACGCTGACCGTTCTGGTAATCCCGCTGAGCGGTCGCCTGATTGACGGCCAGATCGCGACTTGCTTCAAAGGAATTGGTTCGCTGTGTCTGTTGAGCCAGACTGCTATTGGTGCGAAAGACCTGTTGGGTGGACTCGTAGTCTGTTTGATAAGTCAGATTGGACTCGAGGGTCGCCATGCTGTAAATGTTCCAGGCGGTATCGAGTTGAGCCTGGCGGATCGCTTCAGCGGCGGCGATGTCATCGGCGTAGCCGTTGTCGGCGGTATTGATGGCCTCTTCGTAATTATTGTCGGCCACCGTTTGAGCGGTTTGATAGGTGACATACGAGGTTGCGTAGGCCTGCATGTAGGCCAGTTGAGCAGCAGCTTCGTAGGCAGCCTGTTGATCTTCGGCGGTTCCGGAAGAGGTGGCCTGAGCAGCCGCGGCAGTGGACTCGTTCTGAGCGACGACGATCTGATAATCGACCAGAGCCTGAGTGGTCGCCGTCACTTTGAGAGCGGTTGCGTCTTGAATCGCTCCCTCATAGGTGGCCCGAGCGTTCTGGACAGCCAGTCGATAGACTTCTTCCAAGGCTCGAATGGTGGCATCCTGAGTCCCGTAAATGACAGCTTCGTTTTGGGCTTGAGTTGTTAGAAGATCGTTCGGACGAGGAGGCAAAGCCGACAGGTCTGCGTGATAGGTGGCCTCAGCGGAGTTGATGGCATTGGCATTGGGAATCGTCGATTTCCAATGCTGCATGATGTTTTGATAGGCTGTGATGTAAGGGCCAAGTTGTTCGAGATCACAAAACGGCCAGTCCAAATTTTGACGGAGACACGAGACAGCAATATCACGAGGATCACGGAGACAGTGAATGATTTTAGCGTTCGGAAACAACAGCCCAATCAGACCGAGATGTAAAAAATTGGTCGGCATTTTATCGACGATTCGCAACGCTGACGGAGCATGACCTGCGAGAAATCGTTCATGCCTGCTGGCTAATTGCATGATCTGATGGTGATCCAATTCCCGAGCGGCATCTGGATAATTAGCGGGGCGAGTACGAATCATTCGCTCTATTTGCATAGGCCAGGCTCCCACTTCCTGCAATTCACCGGCACCATAGACGTGTGTGTGACTGGACAGAATTTGCTCGGTCAATGTCGTTCCCGATCGAGGCATGCCAACGATAAAAACCGGCAGCTTGCTTTGATGACCCATTTCAATTCTCTGTTCGTAAAAATCGCAATCAAAAACAGCAGCGATTTCACTCACAAAGTGCTGATGATCGGCCAGTCTTTGTTGTTCAGGGTTCGTAAAATCAGGGCGTGGCTTGAGTTGATTTCCCTGGAGATAGGCATCAAAGGCTTCCTCGTAGTGTTTGTTCGCATCATGGGCACGACCAAGTGCCATCCAGAGAAGTGATTTGTGTCTGGCAGAAAGCTGGTCATCCTGGAGTCGATTTTGCAGATCTTCAATCCGTTCCTCCCCATGATTCATTTCACCAGAAATTGCCAGATGGTAATGAGCTGGGGCAGAATTGGGATCTCTCTGCAAAGCTTGCTGAAACGAAACTCGGCTCTCTTCGATGGTTCCCATCTCGAGCTGACATTGCCCCAGCAGTTGCACAACCCTGGCATCAGTTGCCTCCTGTTCGAGTCGACTCAATATGACAATGGCTTCTTGAGGACGCTGCAATGCATATAAGGTTTTTGCCTGCAGGTAAAGCAATTCCTGATTGTCAGCATGACTCAACCCCCGTTGACATGATAATAACGCTTCTTCCAGCCGCAACCTTCGTGGACTCCCCATTCCGGCCACTGCTCCCACAACAACCGAAACCTTCAGTAACTCTTCCGTCAACAGCCGACAGCCCTCCACATGATTCGGATCGTCGGCCACCAGGTGACGCAGATGACGAATCGCCAGATCAGAATGTCCCTGAGCGATTGCCAGCCTGGCTTCCAGGAGACAAAGCCTTAGATTCCGCACTCCTGCTTTTCTAAGAGTTTCAATCACATTGAAAGCCTCTGGAAATTTTCCCCGCTCATAATCGATTTCCGCCAAACCGATCCGTGCCAAATGATGATTGGGTTCAACGGATAATACACTTTGATAAATTGCCGAGGCCTCATTCAGTAATTGATGCTTCTTTAAAATATCCGCCAATCCGTTTAACAGTTGTGAGTCTTGGCTTTGCTCTTTTATGATCACTTCCAACAATTGATGAAATTCGGAGATTCGATCCGTCTTCAGCAAAGCCGCTGCTAGAAGGATTTTGATATTGAATGAACCAGAAGAATTATCGATCAGTGCCTGATAGAGAGGGATTGCCTCTGAGAATTTCTCTGTTTTTGAGAGCAATACGGCACGAAGCTCGATGTATTCGGGATGCCTCTCACAGATTTGCTGGGCCTTGGAGAGGGCCTCTTCCGCAGCTAAAAAATACTCACCAGAGATCAGCGTCCTGATCAATACTAGGTGGGCTTTGGGGCAATGGGGATCCAAGCGAAGTGACTGCTGAATTGAGTTGACCGTCCCGACGTAATTCTTCTGACCCAATTGAGCTTCCGCCAGAAACAACCAGCTTTCGAGGTCACTGGAAAACTGTTCCAACGCTTCCCGAAAGGCGCGTTCCGCTCCTTCGTACTGGCCTGCTTTCAACAGAGGCAAGCCACGATTTCGGTTGGCTTCCAGATAGCCAGGATTGATCTGCAGAGCCACTGAAAACGCTGCAAACGATTCCGGAAATCTTTCCAGTTCCATTAGAATCGCCCCTCGCGTGTTATGAAATTCGGCATTCCGATGATCTCGAACAATCGCCTGATCGATACGTTGAAGAGCAACTCCAAGCTGCTCTAATCTCATCGCGATAACACCCCCAAGGTGCAAAGCCTGAGGATCGGCCGCGTCTGATTCCGACAATTGATTGAATAAGGCTTCTGCCTGTAGAAGCCGACCTTCCTGCATGAGTTGCAGAATATGCTGAAGTGAATTCATGAAATCGAGTAAATCAGAAAAGAGAGAAGGAAGAGATTCTGCCAAGTTAATCAACGAATCCAAAGATTGCACTTGAGAGCGTAATCAATAAGCCAAGACATGTAAGAATCCAATGACAGACCTCACTATGTCTTGTTAGAAATTGACAATCACCTCAACCGATTTCAATCTATAGAACCCATCATTTGTTTTACTCTAATCGGATTCGGTGAGCGATTGGAATCGTTTCGATGTCCTTGTTGTTTGTCAAAGCGAGAATTCCTCATAACGTCCGTCGACTTAATTTTGAATATCAATCAATGAAATCCGCGGATTGCTGACTTGTACTGCTCAGTCGCTTTTCTTGATTACCTGAATGACATGAAAACCATTTCTTCGTTGGATTGACAACAATTCATCAAACGACTCTACTCAGTAATACTGAACATGTGATCGTGTGACATATCTGGGGAAGGTTGCTGTTTAATGTATGACCATCAGCAAGATGTTTGATCTCAGGATGAAGTGATGGGTGAGTCTTATCAATTGATGCGGCAGTGGCGGATTCTGCAGTTGCTTTCTGCGCGGCGGTATGGGATGACCGTCAAGGAGTTGGCTGATGAAGGGGAAGTGCACACGCGGACGATTCTGCGGGATTTGAATCTGCTCAAAACGGTTGGTTTTCCGATTCATGAATCCGTCGGTTCGCATGGGCGGAAGCATTGGAAAATCAATTCCGAAGTCGGCATTGCTCAGTTGCAGTTTACTCTTGAAGAGGCGGCTGCGTTGTATCTGGGGCGTCAGTTTCTGGAGGCCTTTGCGGGAACGCTGTTCTGGAAGGGTTCGCAAAGTGCGTTTCAGAAAATGCGAGCCGCTTTGAGTGATCAGACGATTGAGTATCTCGAAAAGCTGGCAGCGACAGTCCACTTGAGTACACTCCAGCACGTTGATTATTCCGATCGAGCCGAGCTGATTGACGAATTAATGATGGCAGCCGAGGAACGCAGACTGACCGTGATCACCTACCAATCCTTGCGTTCGACCGAACCCGTCACGTTCTACGATATTCATCCCTATGCGATTGTGTTTCACAAAGGAGCCCTCTATCTGATTGCCTGGTCGCTACAGCACAAACAGATCCGCACCTTCAAAATCGATCGCATTTCAGAAGTCGAAGTGCAATCGGGCCTGATGAAATTCAAACGCCCTCAGGATTTTCAATCCGAAGAGTTTCTCGCCAACTCTTTCGGAATTTTCAGTAAAGACGACCCTCCCAGCACAGTGAGAGTCCGCTTCTCAAAAGATGTCGTTCGCATCCTTAATGAAAAGAAATTCCATCCGAGCCAGGAACTTGTCCCTCAATCCGACGGCTCCGTGATCGCCGCATACTCCCTCTCCACCTTCGAAGAATTCCGCTCCTGGCTCCTCAGCTTCGGTCGCCACGCCCGCGTGATTGAGCCGGAGGAATTGATTGAGCAGATTCGGGATGAGGTGGGGGTGTTGAGCCAAATGTATCTGAATTCCGTTTCCAATAAATAATCGATAGTCCTCATGAGCTATAAAACATTTTTCAAATCTGCCACCGGCTTTGCACCGTACCCCTATCAGAATCGACTCGCCGAAGCGGAGTTGTTTCCTGAAGTGTTGAGTGTTCCCACCGGAGTCGGGAAAACGGCTGCTGTGATTCTGGCCTGGATGTATCGTCGGCATCAGGATGAGAACGATTCTCAAACTCCAAGGCGTCTCATTTATTGTCTGCCGATGCGAACGCTGGTTGAACAAACTCGAGATGTCGCAGAAAACTGGCGCGACCAGTTGCAGCAGGCTGGTTTATTGAAGAGACCTGTCAATCTGCACGTGCTGATGGGCGGCGAAGAGGATTCCCGCTGGTATGCCTCCCCTGAGAAAGATGCGATTTTGATTGGGACTCAGGATATGCTTTTGTCCCGGGCGTTGAACCGTGGCTATGGCATGAGTCGTTATCGCTGGCCTATCGATTTTTCGCTCGTCAATAATGATTGCCTGTGGGTTCTGGACGAGACGCAATTGATGGGTGTCGGCTTGACAACATCTGCTCAATTGCAGGGTCTACGTGAAAAACTGCAGACCTATGGAAATTGCCAGACATTGTGGATGTCCGCGACGCTCAATCCCGATCCTCTCAATACCGTGGATCACCCGTTGCCGGAAACCGAGAAATGGCGATCGGAACAGATTGAAGTGGATGACCGGGACGATGAACGAGTTGAGAATTTACTGACCGCCTCAAAACCATTGCAGCCGGCAAGTCTAGCCGTTCCGACAGATTCTGCATCTCGAAAGAAATACCCTCAACATCTTGCTGAGCAGGTTCTGCAAGCGCATCAGGCAGGCACTTTGACACTGGTTGTTCTCAATCGGGTCGATCGAGCCCAGGAGACATTTCGCCAGCTTCAGAAGCAAACGGAAAAAGAAAATGGACTCGAAATCAAATTGATCCATTCTCGATTTCGACCCCATGAGCGGGAACGCATTCAGTCGGAAGCATTGAATGAACAGAGTATCCCGCCAGCCGGACGAATTCTGGTTGCCACTCAGGCAATTGAAGCGGGAGTCGACATCTCGGCGACCACTCTGTTTACAGAACTGGCTCCCTGGTCTTCTCTGGTGCAGCGATTCGGTCGCTGTAATCGCAAAGGAAAGTGTGGAACTAAGAACCATCCGAGTGCTCAGATTTTCTGGATCGATCTTGATACTGAAAATGCCAGGCAGGCTGCACCTATTGCATTGCCTTACACGATTGAAGAGATGGATCGTGCCAGAGATGTGATTCGTAATCTAACCGATGTCGGCCCTCAATCACTTCCCAAGGTGACAGAACCCGAACCGATTGTCCATGTCCTTCGCAGGAAAGACCTGATTGAACTTTTTGATACCACTCCCGATTTGAGCGGAAACGATCTCGACATTTCCCGCTTCATTCGAGAAGACGACGACACGAGCGTGCAGGTTTACTGGCGTGGCTGGGAGATTGGTGAGTCGAACAGGAAACGCGAACCACCTCAGCCAGATCCCGAAACATTTCCTGCTCCTGATCGGCAGGAGCTTTGTGCCGTATCGATCACTCAGTTCAAAGAGTTTATCTCCAAAACACTCAAAAAGAACGAGAAGACGAAATCTCTAGCCTGGGTCTGGAATCCCTTGGAGAACGAGTGGGAAGAGTGCCGGAATGTACGGCCGGGGCAATTTGTGTTGCTGCATCAACAGGCTGGTGGATATGACACGGAACTTGGCTGGACGGGTGAAATTTCCGATGGGCCGGTCAAGCCCTGTCCCTCCGTAAAAAATGCAGCGTCTCTGCCAGCAATGGATCAGGAGGAACCGGGAGCGGCAATTACCATACAAACCCACTTGAACGATGTCGGCACTTCCGCGTTACAGTTACAACAAGCCGAAGATGCTCAGTGGGATACAGCGATTCCATGGGAAGAAATCATTCGAGCCGCTTGGTGGCACGATGTCGGTAAGGCTCATCCCGCGTTTCAGGGAGCGATGCAGGGGGCAAATCCGGACTTGCCGGGGGATCAAATGTGGGCGAAATCTGAAAAAAACGGTGGCTATCTCCAATACAAAATGATACGTGATGAGCAGAAAATTTCACGACGAGGCTTTCGACACGAACTTGCCAGTGCCCTCGCATTTCTGCAACAACATGCCGAGGATCCTGCTGTGAATCTGATCGCGTATCTGATCGCCGCTCATCATGGCAAAGTCCGCTTGAGTATTCGTAGCCTTCCCAATGAAACGAAACCCAAAGATGGCCGCTTGTTCGCGCGGGGATTGTGGGATCACGATGAACTGCCTGCGTTGGAAATTGGCAATGGAGAAGTCTCTGAAGCTCTCCAACTGGAACTCTCGGTGATGCAGTTGGGAGACTCATTCAACGAGGCGGGGCAAGTGAGTCCGAGTTGGCTTTCGCGAACATTGCAACTTCGCGATCAATTCGGCCCCTTTCGTCTGGCTTATCTGGAAACACTGGTCCGCATCGCCGATTGGCGTGGCAGCAGCAAGGGGGACTCACAATGAAAACAGCAACTTACGATCTCGAATTGACCGGCTGCACACCCACACCACTGGCTCACTATCTGAAAGCCCTGGGCATTTTGCGACTGGTCTCCGAACAAATACCAGAAAGCCAGGCTCAGGGCTGGTGGCAGAACGACACATTCTGGTTGCGTTCGACGCTGGATCGGGAAGCGTTGATTGACTTCTTTCTGAATGATTATTCACCCAGTCCGATTGTTGGGCCGTGGGGTGCACGAAGTGGATTTTTTTCAACCGGAGAGAAAGGTGATTCAGAAGGAGCAGCTAGAACAGCACTGGATCGAATACTTCAATGTCAGGATAAAAGGCTTGATAACTTTAGACATGTTATCAGATCAACAATGAGTCTTATCAAGTCACTTGAATTAAATGAAAAACCCGAAAAAGGAGAAGAAAACTTTCGTTTAATGTTGCAGTGCAGAAATCAACTTCCTGATCAAGTCATTCATTGGCTAGATGCCACTTTAGTCCTGATACAGAACGAAAGTAAATTCCCTCCACTGCTAGGGACAGGTGGTAATGAAGGAAGTGGTTCTTACATGTCAGGGTTTACCCAACATGTAGTGACTGTACTCATCGATCGTAAATGGGATATGTCATTATCACCCACTTTATTTGGCACAAACGGTTGCAATCTCTATTTCAAACAAACTCCTGGTCATTTCTTGCCAGATGCAACTGGAGGTCCAAATTCTAATACGGGATTCTCGGCAGATAAAAATTTGAATCTCTGGGATTATCTGCTGGGTTTGGAAGGCTCATTGATGTTCGCGGCCTCAGCTGTCAAACGACTCGAGGATCATCGTGATGGTTCCCTTTCCTATCCGTTTTGCGTTCGTACAGCAGGAGTCGGATACGAATCAGCAGACCTGTCCGATGAATCTTCAGGTCGTGCGGAAATGTGGTTGCCCCTTTGGAGACAACCGACGAATCAGAGAGAACTGGAGTCTCTATTGAGTGAAGGGCGAGCAATTGTCAATCGACGAAAATCAAAAACGGGAATTGATTTTGCCCGAGCCATAGGGACATTGGGAATTGATCGCGGCATCTCAAAATTTGAACGATACGGATTTCATCAACGCAATGGGTTATCGAATTTTGCAGTTCCCTTAGGGGAATTTCATGTTGAGTCAAAACGTCAGTCGGGTGCATCATTGCTGGAAGAGCAGAACATCGACCAGTGGCTCAGTCGATTTCGCAGTTCACTGACCAGTAATTCTCCTGCCAGAGCAAGTCGTGCATTACGTGCGATCGAAACAGCAATTCTCAAACTCTGTCAGCGGGGCAACCCTTCCGACATCCAGCAACTGTTGATCGCACTCGGTGAAGCAGAAGCCACGATTGCGATTTCTCCCAAACTGCGTGATGGCGAAAAAGGATCGGGACTATCACCAGTTCCACTTCTTAAAATGGACTGGCTCGCTTATGCGTATGACAGTAGTCGTGAATTTCGTCTGGCTGCTGCTCTGGCGAGTTTGAAGCACGACGACATCGGTCCCATCCGCAAGCATCTTGAACCGATCGATCTGAATGCTTTCCACAAAAGGCGGCTCAAATGGCTCGAAGTCGCCAATTCTCCCAGTATCGTCTGGACCAGCGGAAATCTGGTTCGCAATCTCAATGCAGTACTCAACAGGAGGTTGATGGAGGGGATTCAAAGCGGCAAACAGCAAGGGGATCAAGAACTTTTGGCTCCACTGAAGGGATCTTATCCTGCGTCGCTGAGCGACATTCACGCATTTATTCATAGTCAGATCGATGAGCAGCGACTCGAAGCTTTATTCAAAGGTCTGATGCTCCTGGATTGGAAACAACCCATTCCCGATTCTGCCTATCCGCAGCAGGAATCATCAAAAGCAAGTTCACCAGATGCCGGTTATGCGTTGCTGAAACTCTGTCATCCCACCCGAGCGAACCAGGAACCTGCAATCAAACTGCAGCCTCAAATTACGACTCGGGCATTCGCAGGCGATGCAGCAGGGGCGACGACACTGGCAGCGAGAAGATTACGAATTTCTGGGATTCCTCCAGCCATAAATCAAATTCATCTTTCGGCTGAAATTATTAAGCGAACCACTGCGGCTTTGATGTTTCCGATCTCAAGGAAATCCGAAGAAGATCTCAAAGATCTGATCACTGCCAGACATCTCAAGAAAAGCGAGCTGGTGTAAAAGCTCGCGCACACATTTTGAATTCACTGTACTTTGTTTTCACTCAGGAGACGTTCATGTCACTCGATTTTTCCACACTCGATCAACAACCCCGCATCTTGATGCAGGTTGCTCTCCAACCCGTCCAGGGATCCCGCTTTCAACCGACAGGCTTCCCCGACTTGGGGCCGGCGACATTCAAGGGTTTTAATAAAGAAGGAAACTCTGTCGACTGCCTACTGGTCGAATCTGCTCAGTCCATGGCCAATCGACTCGAAGCCGTCTGTTGGGACGAAGGTCAGGGGTGCATAGTTAAAGCTCTTGATGGTCTCCCATTTATCGAAGTTTCTGAGGGAGGGAAGGTCATTACCAATTCCCTGCTGGAATCACATCGTTTGAACAGCCCTTACATTCTGGAAAGCAAAGATCGAGCATTTTTTGATCAACTCAAAGAAGAGTTGGGAGGTTTGGAAGTCGGGCGAGTCGACCTGCGTCAACTCGCAACAATTCTCATCAAATATGATCCGAATTCATTGATTCATGGAATCTTTCTGGCCAAAAAAGAACTGGCCGGTGGACGACTGCGATTGCCTCGTGTTCTCTCTTCATTCATCGAAGCTCAGCAGGTGGAAGTCGTTGCTAGTGGTGGGGTCAAAAATGATAGCCATGATCCTCAGGGAGATACGAAAAAAGGGTTTGGTAATGTCCCATTCCATCGTGAAGAATACGCTTCTCCCAGCATTACTGCCTACTTCAATCTCGATCTCGCTCAACTTCGAGGCTACGGACTCGATGAAAATACAAATACGCTTCTCATTGCACTCTCGCTCTACAAAATTCGCAAGTTCCTGCGCGAGGGACTCCGCCTGCGAACCGCGTGTGATCTGGAGCCGGTTGAGGATCTCATCGTAAAACGACCTCAGGATTTCACGGTTCCCTCATTGGAGGAACTGGAAGCAGAGCTTCCCGGTTTGATCGAAGCTGCCTCTCAACATTTCGCCGATCCTCGTGTGACTCAAGTCCAGTACAAGAAGTAAATTATTATGCTCACGATTGAACTGAAATTTTTAACGGGCAAGTGGCACGCCACCCCTTGGGGACGGCAGGTGAACGAAGGGGCGGTCGAATGGCCTCCCGCTCCCTGGAGAATCCTGCGAACCTTATTGGCCGTCTGGCATCATAAGCATCCGGAGGTGTCCGAAGCGGGGATGCGGGAATTGATTGACATGCTCGCCAGCGAACTACCTGTCTATCATCTCCCCTCTCATGCCGAAGGACACACGCGTCATTACATGCCAGTGGCTAACGACAATAAGACGAAGATTTTCGATACGTTTCTAACAATCTCTCCCCAGGAGACTCTGCAGATTCATTGGCCTGAAATCACGTTGTCAGATGCTCAATCTGAACTTCTTGATCAACTTCTCAAATCCATTTCCTATTTCGGGCGTGCAGAATCCTGGATCGATGCCCGTCTGGGGTCATGGAAAGGCAATGCGAATGCATCTCCGCTCAATGGATCACCAGCAGAAGACCATCAGGAAATAGTACGACTCCTCGCTCCGGGAGAATTGGACCAATATGCCAACTGGCGTGAGGAAATGGTCACAGATTCGCGTAACCGTAAACTTGCCGATAAGAAATCCATCGCTCTCGCAAAGGGAAAGCCCATCGACAAGATCAAACTCTCGAAAAATGAGATAGAGAAAATTAAGGCAAGCATTCCAGAAGATTTCTTCGCGGCTCTTCACATGGAAACCAGCGAACTGCGTCAGGCAGGCTGGAATCGCCCTCCTGCCAGCCAATGGGTGACCTATGTGCGTGAGAAGCAGATTCCAAGTATCAGCAAGTCAGCAGTTCGAAAAAAGAATGAGTTGCCAACCGTCGCACGATATGCGATTGCCGGAGCCGTCCTACCCAAGTTGACTGATGCCATTTTTCTTTCGGAACGAGTGCGGTGCTCTCTAATCAAATTTTCCGATGGAAGTCCACTGTTCATAGGCCGTGAGAGCAAGGAAAAATCCAGCCAACTGGCTCAGGGACATCAGCATGCTCACTTTTTCTGCGAGTCCAACAACAATCTTCAGGGGCGGATCACTCATGTCAGCATTTTTGCTCCACAAGGATTTGACAATGCAGCGGAAGAGGCTTTGTGTAAATTCAATAAAACCTGGGGAAGTGGCGGTCACGATTTGCAATTCGTGCTAATTGGAATCGGGCATCCCTCAGATTTCGGCGGCTCAAATGAAAAGAAAGGAGAAGCTCCGATATTTGCTCAATCGAAAATCTGGGTCTCACGAACTCCTTTTGTCCCAGCCGATCGACTGCGCCGCCAATATCGACTTGATGATCCTCTGGAAAAATCAAGATGTGAAAAAGATCTCGCACGAATAATTCGTAAAGAACTTGAGCGTCGTAACTGGCTGCATCAGCATCACGCGACTCTGGCTTCCATCACCTTAATGGATCCAAAAACGAAACTCGGCGGACATGATACCTCCTGGCTCAATTTTCGACGGGAACGAACCAAAGGAGGTGGAAAACGAGGTAACACGTCAGGTTTCGGCATCAAACTAAAATTCAGCCAACCAGTCGAAGGCCCAATCGCTCTCGGTTATGCATCGCACTTTAGTCTGGGACTTTTTGTCCCCGGTTAGAATTCATGTGCAGCATATCCGGAAATTCAAGAGATGAGATCGATCATCATCACCCTCGATAATGTCGAACTATTTCTCAATTTCTCACAAATTCTTTCAGTTTATCGTTCACTACTGAACGGCATGTGTGTTCTAATCGTCATGTCGAATTGACAATGCAGCGTCCACGGAGCGTTGCCGGGTTGCATGGAGGTCTTGCGGGTCGATCACGGGACTTCAGTTGAGTGAGAGTCCACTGCCGTGGTCTTCGGAAAGGTCGGTGGCAGGCTGAAGCCCGGTCCGGTATGCAGCTCTCATGATCTCTCGCGCCGAACCAACGCCCCCGGAAAACGGGACGTCTTCCTCACCGAATGCAAACTCTTCCCTCACCGCCAACATCGGCATCGACGGCTTGATCCCCGTGCGAATGCTCAACGAATACAGCTACTGCCCGCGACTGGCGTACCTCGAATTCGTTCAGGGAGAGTGGGCGGAAAACCTCGAAACCCTGGAGGGGACCTTCGGGCATCGCAATGTCGATAAGCCTGATCGCAAACAGATTCCCGCTCGATCAAAATCCAAAAGCAAGGCTGCAAAATCGGAAGAGACTGAAGAGGAAGGCCCCACGTCCATTCACGCCCGATCCCTCACGCTTTCCTCCGAACAGGAAGGTTTGATTGCCAAACTCGATCTGCTCGAAATCGAAGGCGAGACGATCACTCCAGTGGACTACAAACGGGGCAAGGTCCCCGACTTACCGGAAGGAGCCTACGAACCCGAACGCGTGCAGATTTGTGCTCAAGGTCTGATTCTTCGCGACAATGGCTATCATTGTACAGAGGGCGTGATTTACTACATCGCCTCCAAACGACGGGTTGTCATCCCCTTTGACGATGAATTGATTGCCCGCACACGAGAACTCGTCCGACTGTTCCGGGAGACTGCAATTTCGGAAATCTGTCCACCGCCGCTGGAAGATAGTCCCAAATGCAATCGTTGCTCACTCGTCGGCATCTGTCTGCCCGATGAAACCAATCTGCTCATTGATCAACAGAAGTTGCCCCATGATCGATCGCAACCACCCGTCAAAACTGATGGACTTCGCAAACTGCTTCCCGCCCGGCAAAATGCCCTGCCTCTCTATGTCCAGCATCAGGGAGCTTTCGTTGGTAAATCAGGAGACCGCATCACCATCAAACTCAAAGGGGAAGAACTGAGCAGTGTCCGCCTGCTCGATATCTCGCAGGTGTGCGTCTTCGGCAATGTGATGTTCTCGGCTCAGGCAATCCAGCAATTAACGAATCGGGGGATTTCCATCTGCCACCTCACTTATGGAGGCTGGTTCCACAGTATGACATCCGGTCTGCTGCATAAAAATGTTGAACTGCGAATCCGTCAGTATCAGGCAGCTGCCGAGGCGAGTGAATCACTCCAGATCTCACGGCAGTTCATTGGCGGGAAGATCAAGAATTGTCGAACTCTTCTGCGTCGGCATCTCTCCGAAAAAGAGCATCCTGTATTGAGGCAATTGAACGAATATCATCGCCGTGTCTTGCGCGCCGAGTCCGCTGAAACATTACTCGGTCTTGAGGGGATGGCTGCCAAAGAGTACTTCGCGGCTTTCTTTACGCTCCTGCCCGATCAACCCGAGTTCGATGTCGATGGCCGCAATCGCCGGCCACCGCGCGATCCCGTCAATGCGGTCCTCTCATTTTTATATAGCCTGCTGACTAAAGAATTAACGGTCGCACTGCAGTCGGCTGGATTCGATCCCATGCTCGGTTTTCTACATCGTCCCCGATATGGACGACCTTCGTTAGCGTTGGATCTGGCCGAGGAATTTCGTCCCCTCATTGCTGATTCGGTCGCCTTGACGGTGTTCAATAATCAGGAAGTCAGCCCCGATTCGTTCCTGCACAAAGCCGGGGCTGTCACGATGACCGATGTCGGTCGCAAAAGTGTGATTGCCGCCTATGAACGACGTCTCGATACGGAAATCACGCATCCGATTTTCGGCTACAAAGTCAGCTATCGACGTATCCTGGAAGTTCAGTCTCGCTTACTCGCCCGACACCTGCTCGGTGAATTGACAGAATATCCCAGTTTCTTAACCCGTTAATACATACAAGCACGAAGCGCAAGCGAGTGAGTCTCTAATATTGATATAATCAGAAACACAACAGGAGTGGACCATGCGGACCGTCTATCTCATTTCTTACGACATCACCTGCCCGAAACGATACCGACGAATCTACAAATCGATGAAGGGGCACGGCGAGCCGATGCAGTATTCGGTCTTCCGCTGCGAACTGAGCGACATGGAATTACAGCAACTCAAAGATGCCCTCTGGCCGGTCTTGAACCTGGACGAAGATCGTGTCATGATAGTCGACCTCGGCCTGATCGAAGGCCGAGGAGACGATTGCATCGAATTCTGGGGCGAACCAATCGTCGCCGTTCAACCAAGAACAGCGACTATTATTTGACTAACATCGGGTTCGAGCGGTCCAGTGCCGCAAAAACCCCCGGCAGCCCTCGCAATCGTAACCTGTTCCTTGGCAACCAGATACAAAAATGGTAGAATTGGATTATGCAAAATCAGCATCCCAAACCGACAGCCCTCGCAAAAGAGACGCTAACCCCCTGCCAGATCAAAAGATCAGAGGCGGGCGGTCTTCCGTCCTGAAAATGGACGGCCCCATTGAAGCGGGCTCAGGCTCAGTTTCTGCAGCAACAGAACATTGGTCTTCCGTCCTGAAAATGGACGGCCCCATTGAAGCTGTTCAAAGAAGACTCGACGAATTGGGAATTACTGACGTCTTCCGTCCTGAAAATGGACGGCCCCATTGAAGCATCTTAACAGCTGAGCCTGGTTCGGGGAGTGGTGGATGTCTTCCGTCCTGAAAATGGACGGCCCCATTGAAGCATTGCGTGGCAGCACAGAAACCCGTAACACCTCCTGTCTTCCGTCCTGAAAATGGACGGCCCCATTGAAGCTTTATTGCGTGCTTGATGAAAGCCAATTTCAAGACTGTCTTCCGTCCTGAAAATGGACGGCCCCATTGAAGCCGAACCGTTGACGGGGCCGGTTGTTTTGCGGGCGTGGAGTCTTCCGTCCTGAAAATGGACGGCCCCATTGAAGCTGCCTCTGCGGTGACTGCCTCTGACTTTGCCTTGTCGTCTTCCGTCCTGAAAATGGACGGCCCCATTGAAGC
>DEML01000038.1:71451-85988 GCA_002359185.1 Planctomycetaceae bacterium UBA2671 | reverse complement strand
GTCTTCCGTCCTGAAAATGGACGGCCCCATTGAAGCTTGAACCAGTATTCCCCCAGCAATTTCATGACGGGGTCTTCCGTCCTGAAAATGGACGGCCCCATTGAAGCAAAGGCGATTTGAGTGGTACGATCAGCGATCAAGCCGTCTTCCGTCCTGAAAATGGACGGCCCCATTGAAGCCCAGCGAATATTGAAACCGTCTGATCCGCTCGTGCTGGTCTTCCGTCCTGAAAATGGACGGCCCCATTGAAGCCAGGATTGCTTGATGCTCCGATCGTCGACAGGCAAGGTCTTCCGTCCTGAAAATGGACGGCCCCATTGAAGCTCCCATCCAGCTAGGTATCTCAACTCTGGTTGATGGCGTCTTCCGTCCTGAAAATGGACGGCCCCATTGAAGCCTGGGTTGCTGGGATCATTAATCACAAAATCGAGATGTCTTCCGTCCTGAAAATGGACGGCCCCATTGAAGCACCACATTCGATAGCTTTAGGTGAAGTAGGGTAGCGTCTTCCGTCCTGAAAATGGACGGCCCCATTGAAGCGGCCTGCTGTCCTCTCCAACGTACAACCGCTTACCGCGTCTTCCGTCCTGAAAATGGACGGCCCCATTGAAGCGGATGAGAAAAAAGAAGTTGATGGAATACGGTTTGATGTCTTCCGTCCTGAAAATGGACGGCCCCATTGAAGCGGGGAAATTACAAGCCACCAGGCTCTAACTCTTTCGTCTTCCGTCCTGAAAATGGACGGCCCCATTGAAGCGAATTTGTGCCACCCCGGCAGAAAATAGTTTGCGTGTCTTCCGTCCTGAAAATGGACGGCCCCATTGAAGCGTCGACGTCAATCGTTTTCAGTTGAACTTTCACGGTCGTCTTCCGTCCTGAAAATGGACGGCCCCATTGAAGCTCTCATTCAAAGAATGGGAGGACATCGACGAATGATGTCTTCCGTCCTGAAAATGGACGGCCCCATTGAAGCCTGCATCTAAGTAGTACACTATTTCTCCTTGTAGTGTCTTCCGTCCTGAAAATGGATGGAACGAGCTGATTTATTATCACACAACACTAAGAACGCAACAGTTGATTCAAAAGTGTATTCAAAGCAAAAAGAGACATACCCATGCATGAGTATGTCTATAAAGAAATTTCCTAATTAAGTTGATGAAGAAAGAGCAGTTTTTAGGTTGCTAAGCCCTTCTATTACTGGGACTGTCCTGAATTATTGAGATGGCGTGTCTTTCGACGATCTGGGGTTTCAACTCCTCTCTCTTTATATACCTCATTCAGCCAAGCACGAATTTGAACATCAGACACATCGCATTTCTCAGCAATGGTTTTCAGTGGCATACCGGACTGATCCCATTCAAATGCTTTCTGTTTCATTTGCTCTCGAAGATCAGCAGTCGTTGGAACAGGGAGATCACGGGATTGAAACCAGAAATCAATTGCCTTTTTCACAGTCGGTGAACTGCAGTCAAACTTTTCGGCAATGTTGGCTAGCGACTCTCCCTGCTTGAAATCCTCGACGACCTCATCGGCGATCTTTTGATAGATCGGGGCTTTGCAGACTTTATGGGTAAGAGAAGCTCTTCGAGTACGTCCATCTTCGAGGGGTTCACCAGCATTGTCCGCAGCCGTTTTCAGGAGCTTAGAGACTGTCCCACGGCAGCAATTCAGTTCCCCGGCGATTTCTTTCCCAAGCATCCCCTGCTGGTGCATCGACCAGACGAGTTCTACACGAGGATCAACATCGGACGGTTTCCGAAATTCTACCGCCAGGGCAGTTCTCTCAGGGTTGTTCCCATATCTTCCAAAGAGTTCTCTGCTGGCACAATTCTCTAAAGACGAAGTGAACCGACCCTCCAGCCAGCCTTCTTTTTTGCTTCGTCCCCCTCTCTGGAAGACCTCGATCCGACCGCTAGTGAGTTGAAAGAGAAGCTCGCGTAATGCATCAACTTCCGCCGGAGGTCCAAATTTAGCGACATTCAATAATGTGACCTCGATTTGTTTCAGATACTTGTGAATATCATCCTCGGATGGAATGGAAAGGATTGAAATATTTTGATCATCTGCTGCTGCTAACTGCTTTTCGACGTCTGTTAATATCTCCCGCTTTTCTCTACGAATTCGTTCGAGATCGAGTGCCTGAGATTCAGACGTAGGTTCTTCATGCAGTAGCAGGTTGAGTGCTCTAGTAAGCTGTTTTTTTCGCAGCTTCAAATTCTCAATATCTGAATCATCGAGATTTCGATAATGCTCAACAGATCTCTGACAAACTGCGATAATCCGTGCGACAAGTTGCTCATCCTCCTGAATCAAACCTGCCAGTTTTTCACAAAGTAACTCGAGGGCGAGATCGCGCCTGAGATACGAATGCAACGAGCGATGCTCTCTCGACTTCAGTTGGCATCTTGGACAGATCAGATATTGAGATTTGCTACCACCGACGATGAGGCTGCGGTCATGGTCTGGACAGAAGAATAGACCATTGAGAATCTGAGCAGGGCGATCAATAGCACCAATCCGATTCTTTCGCTTCTGATATCTTTGCTTCAATTCCAGCAATCGAACCTGAGCTTTCTGGAATTGCTCCTCTGAAATGATGCGTAACTCTTCGAAATGCTGGCTTCTTAAGGGTTCATCTCGTTCACACTGTCGAACGTATCCCTCTTCAGACATCAACATTGATTCCGTGACGCCATAGGCCCAGTCACCCAAATAGCGTCTATTTTTAAGTAGCCTGGTTACGGCCTGTCGCGTCCACGCCCCTTGGCCTTTACGCGATTCGGGAACGTCCGGGCTGTCATTTAATCGTTGAATGATCGTGTTGATCGATAGCTTCAAAACGACAAACCACTCAAATATCTTGGAGACCCAGCGCGCCTCCGGCTCATCAATGATGATTTCCTGGTCAAATTTTCCCTTTTGATTGGCTATATCAGAAATCCGTTTCCCACGGTACCCGTAGGCCAAAGTCCCAGTGACTTGTCGACGGTCAAATTTGCCCATATGAGAGGCACGGATATGATCCACATACATTTCCGAGGCGAACTCATCAAAGACTGACAGGAACAGCAGGAAACGCTTCCACTTCGAATCTGTTTTCGAGTCGATGCCATTCATGACAAACACGACCCGCCGTTTTTTATGTTTAACGGCCTTTTCAACAAAATTCATACATTCGCTTGACTTGCGATATAATCGATTTGTCGCAAAGACCAGCAGAGTCTCAACCTGTTTACTCAAGAGACAATCTTTCATCTGTTGTAAACCAGCTCTTTTTCCATGGCGTCCCGTTTTTGCCACATCGTAATAAATGTGTTCCAGCGGTACATAAATGTCATTCTTTGAGGCGAATTCCAAGCAAGTTCTCACCTGATCAATAATGCTGTTCTGATACCGAGAACTATACCTGGCATAAATAGCCGCTGGCACAGGACGGGTTACGCCTGAGAACTGCTGTGAGTATTCCCGCCAGAGAGCTTCGATTTGAGCGGAAGTCTCTGATTGAGTAATCTCGCAATCATCGATATCATTTGGTGAGAACGCTTTGGCGGCTGACAACATCGTCAGCACACCCAGAAGCACTAAGTAACTTAAAGAACCGGGTGAATTAGAATCTCCCGGCCCAAGGCTCGCAAAAACAAACTTGTCCCGGATTTGTCCCTGTTTGCCACCTCCGGAACCAGTAATAACCGGTATTGACCAGCAGTGTCCGGACCCACTTAACCGGTTGATGCCCAGATGGTTGCAGTGTAAATTGCTTAAATGCAGCGGCTTACGAAAAATGGGTCTCCCGAAAGATTCTTTCGGGGCGGCGCAGCCGCAAGATGCCTGTGAGATAGTTCAACGATCAAATTGATGACCTCTTGTGGACTTCGTCCACCCAGATAGCGGAGCTATCTGGGCTACCCCTTCTCTGAGCCAGGAGCGAACTCTTTCTCGAATTCATCAGGCAGATTCCCGCTGATTGTCGAAATAATATTGAACGTATCGTATCATTCTGCAGGTTGATTTTATTCCTGAGATGTTACTCCCACGTTCAAAGTATTCATGGCTGAAGAAATTCTGAAATCTCTGGCACTCTGGCTTCCCGGTGTTAGTATTATGATTGCCCTGACGGTTGCTTCAGGTTTTTTTTCTGGCAGTGAAACAGCAATTTTCTCACTGACACGCGATGATCTGCAAGGTTTTCGGAGTGGCAACCCGGCTGAAAAACAGATCGTCCAACTGCTAATCGACCCCTCTCGGCTTCTCACAGCGATTCTATTCTGGAATCTGGTGATCAATCTTTCCTACTTCGCGGTCAGCGTGGTGGTTTCTCGCAGATTGCTGATTCATGGGTACGACAGTGTAGGCTGGTTGTTGAGCATTTTTGGAGTCGTTTCGATCATCCTGTTTGGTGAGGTGCTCCCGAAAAGTCTTTCCGTCGTAATACCCGTGGCAATTTCGCGTCTGGTAGTCTGGCCATTATCGATTTCGGTGCGCCTGCTCGATCGTGTTCTCCCGATACTGGCGGTCATCACACGAGGTTTGACGCGCGGCTTCTGGCCGAATCTTCAGGAAGAAACCATCATCGATGCCGAGGATCTTGAAAAAGCGGTGGATCTTTCATCGCAATCGAGCGAGATGATCGCCAATGAGCGGATTATTCTTCATCACATTTTAGACCTGTCTGAAATTGCTGTCGAAGAAATTATGCGGCCACGAGGGACGTATTTGACCGTCAACGAAGAGGCGAACTGGCAGGATTTTGGTCATTCCACTCCGCCGGGAGGATTTGCAGCGATTGTCGAAACGGGTACCGACCAAGTGCAGAGTGTTTTCTGGATGCAGGGGACTATATATTCCGAATCCAAAGGTCTGAAATCGTTTCGTGAAACAGTCGTGTTTGTCCCCTGGTGCGCTGATGCTGCTCGGACTTTGAGTTTGATTCGAGCGAAATTATGTCACGTTGCAGTGGTTGTCGATGAGTATGGTCAAACGATTGGTGTGCTGACGCAGCAGGATCTGCTGGACACGATTCTTTCAACTTCTCCGAGCAGAGCCCGACGGATTTTGAAGCGGGAAGCGCTGCTCAAAATTGGCGATCATACTTATCATCTCGATGGACTGACGACGCTTCGCTATCTGGCTTCTCATCTGGGAATTGATTTCGATTCCGATCAGGAGCCGAGCGTGACGGTGGCTGGGTTGCTGCATCAGCAGTTGCGACGTTTTCCGGAAGTGGGCGATGAAATGCACTGGCAGGGCTGGAAACTTCGCGTCATTGACGTGACTGCTCCGGGGCGTGTGCGTGTTCTGCTGGAACCTGGTGATCATGGTCCTCTTCAAAATACGGAGGGCTCAGAATGATTGTGTGGATAGGAATTCTATTGCTGTTTCTAGTGGGGATTCGACTTTCTGCATTTTTCAGTGGGATCGAAACCGCCTTTTATCGTGCGAGTAAGCTCCGATTAAATATCGATGCGCAAACCGGAGACAAGCTTTCAAAACGCATCTTTGGATATGTCAGCGACCCCTCTCGTTTTGTGGCAACAATTCTGATCGGAAACAACCTTGCCAATTATGTGACAACCTGCGCAATTGGCTATGGAGCGATTCTCGCCTTGGGGAGTCTTTCCGAAGCGATGGAAGTCGGGGTGACGGTCCTCCTTTCTCCTGTGATCTTTATCTTTGGGGAACTGTTGCCGAAAACGTTACATTATCGGGCTCCGTTAATGATGCTGAAACGCTACTTTCGTTTCTTTGAAGTCATTCATTTCATTCTACTGCCGTTGAGTTGGCCTTTGATGGTGCTGACGAAATTGTTTCAAAAGTTTGGTGGAACCGAACTGCAGCCGATGCTGCGAATTCTGGGACGCCGTCCTTTGGCCAGCGTGATCGGGCAAGGGAGGGATGAAGGAATTGTGACCGATGTGCAGCACAATTTGATCCAGGGGATTTTCGTCAACGCCAGCAAATCCATTCAGTCTCTTATCGTTCCCAAAAGTGTCGCGTTCAGTTTTGAGGGAGAACTCTCTCAGTCGAATTTGATGGAACATGCCAAAGCGTTTGGGCAAGTTTATGTCCCCGTGGTGACTGAGACGGGTAGTGGACCACTGCCTGTCTACTTTCGTGTGAGTGATCTGCTGCTCTCCCGTGCGCCGCTGCAGGAAATTCAACACGAGTTGCCCCGAGTGACCTCGGATGCCTCGCGTCTGGAAGCTTTGCTGATTTTACAGGAAAGCGAACAGGATCTGGGAGCGGTTTACAAAAAAGGGAAACTGATCGGCATTGTTTATCGTCAGGCGCTGTCGGAAACGTTGTATCAGGGCGGGATGTCGGTGACGGCAACGGTACTTTAGACCATTTTCAAATGGTTTCTGCAGTCGCTTGGACACGAAATGTCCTAAAAACGCTGTGTTTGCTCCTGCTGAACGCAGCAGTTAATTTTTGAATAGGCTCTAGAAGCCACCCATGCGGAAAGCAAGCCGTAAGTCAGGCTGTGCCTGACGGGATCAATAATCAGCGTCGTGTTCCGTCAGTCGCAGTCTGCCCTACGGGCTCAGCGATTTTCCCGATTTGTTGGGTTACGCTTGGCTAACCCAACCTACGTTCAATGCAAATTTATTGCAGTCGTCAAACTTGAGTTGTTTTTTTACTTTGCTCGGAAAACCTTAAAAATAAGTGTTTTTCGGACTTTGAGAGACGTTCTGAACCCGAACTTGATGTAATTCTTTCAAGCTCGGAACGTTTCCGGGAAACTCTTGACCGTCCGGGGAATCTTGCATTAAAACCCGCCTCGTCAGGTGACGGCAAGCAGTCAGGACGACAGCGAGTTTCACCCGGCAACCTTTTCAAGTTCCTATCTCATCGTTTGCCCAACGAACGATATTTCGAAGTCAGCAGTCGCAAGGACGCGGCTGTGAGATTTCACCCTGATCATCGATGCGAGCCTGCCCTGAATAACTCGATGTGAGGGATTGAACCCCGTCTTCTATAAGACTTGCGTTCATCACTGATCCAGACCCAATCGTACACTTTCACTTAACCAGGACTGTGCCCATGTCGTTTCCACGATTCCGTCCTTGGACGGCCGCATTTTCGACAGCGTTGTTGCTGTCGGTAGTTAATCAAGCAGATGCTCAACTCTTCCGTAATGGTCTCTTCGGAGGCAACGCAGGTTGTAATGAATGTGCAGCAACTCAACAGGTCTCGTTTGCTCCTCAGCAGGTTGCCTATGCACCACAACAAACAGGTTATGATCCTTGCAACGTCTGCTCTCAGCAGCAGGTTGTTTATCGTCAAGTTCCAGTTACCGAATATCGTCAGGTGACTCAAACAGTTCGTAAGCCAGTTGTTGAAACGGCTTACGAAGATCGACAGTTCACCGAATACAAAACTGTCTATGAAACGAAGACGGCTACGATTCCAACAGTCTCATACCAGAATGTTACAGAGTGTCAAACTGTGCAACGCGATATGGGACGCTGGGTCAGCTATCAGCAGCAGAATCAGAAAATCTCACCGTGTGCCTACGACGGTTCGCCGGGTTTGTTTGGCATGTTCAACCGCACACGACAATCCATTAAAAATGTGTTTACTCCCTCCGTCACAACACATCGTCAGTATCAACCCAATATTGTCGCCCAGCAGGTTCCAGTGACCCGTCAGGTTGCGATTCGTGGCGAACAGACGGTCAGTTATCAGGTCGCTCGAGTCGTTCCAGAAACAACGACTCGTCAGGTTGCGGTTCGGAAAATTCGCTGGGAAGACGAACAGGTTGTTGCGTCTCTGCCAGTGACCAGCTATCGGACTGTGCCCATTGGAACACAGACAGCCTACGGATTCGTTCCATTCCAGGAAGGTGGCAACAGTTCTGTGACTGCTCAGGCTCCTGTGCCTGATCCAATTTCAGTTCGCAAAGCAGAAGCACCGACTCCTGCCGTGAAGAAAACTGCTGAAAAGGATAACAAATTCGAACCAGAACCCGCTAAAAAAGATAACAGCGGAACGTTCAGCCCCTTCGGTTCGGGCATGAATGAATCCAAAGAACGAAATCATGTGCAACCTGCTTCTTACCAGGAGGTTGTCCAAACGAACCACTCCCCGGCATCCCCTGCCAAACCAACTGTTCCCTCGATGATTCGATCGAATGGTTGGCGTGCTCGGACCACTCTGTCCGAAAACTCCTCTCTTTCTTCAGGCTCGTCGACGGACGGACCTGCCCTCCAAGTGGTGAAAGCCACGAACTGATCCCCCCTTGAATGTGTGCGTCCTGCTTGCTCGCTCCCTGTCCCCCCCCCCTCGCGAGCAGGGCGGAAAAGCACATTCCCCCCGCGGCACCGGAATCATTCCGGTGCCCTTTTTTATGCGCGAATTTAATTGACATAGGTGCCAATTCCCTTTTGTTTTCTCAGAGATTCAAACAACCTGAACGTCATTGTTGCGTTTCCTCCGCCAAGACTGAATAATCGAAGTTCATTTCACACTGGAAATCAACACTCACTTCGATTGATAGACGTTAAGGCCAGTTCATGTCGATAAAGTTTCGCTGTCCTGATTGTGGTCACGGAATCAAAGCCCCAGATGCCGCAGCTGGAAAAGGGGTCCGTTGTCCGAATTGCAGCAAGAAGGTACGCATTCCGGATAGTTCCGAGAAAAGTACTTCCTCTTCACGACGCAAAAAAAAGGATGAACCCACTTCGCAGGACAGTAACGCCTTTCTTGAAAATATCGATTTGGGAAAAGCGGAAGCAGCCGGAGTTGTCCTCTGCCAGAAATGTGCCGCGGAAATTCCACCTGAAGAAACGACTTGTCCGGAATGTGGATTTGATCCCGAACAATTGACCACTGCCGGTCGGCGGCGTCAGAAGATGGCTGCCAAGGGAATCGATCCGAATGCGTATTATGCAAATCTCTGGAAAGATCCATTTGCATTTACGAAGTCGAATTTCAAACAGGTGATGAAGACCGGCTGGATTCTGGCCTTCTACTTTATCCTTTCCTGTTTCTGTTTTTACTGGTTAACCTGGGTGGCCACTGGTCCACCGTTTGGTTTCTGGACACTTCTGACAACTGTTGCCACGATGGTTCCGCTTGGCTGGTTGCTGGTTCAGCACCTCGAAATCGTGCAAATTTCGATGGAGAAAAAGGATACTATCAAAAAGATTCGCTTCGACTTCGCGCTGTGTGGTATGAGTGGGATCAAGTTTCTGTTCTGGATATTTATTTATGGATTGCCATTCTGGATCGTGTTTGGTGGACTGGGAATTCTGTTGGATTCGATGGGCATCGCAATTGGTCCAGCTATAGGAATTAGCCTGGCTCTGATCTCGATTCTGATTTTCACACCACAGGCGATGTCTCATCTGGCGATGCCGGTGGAATCCCAGGGTTGGATCTTTCCCAAGGTAGCAAAAACACTTCGTCTGACATTCATGCCAGGGCTAATGTGGGCTTTACTGTTCCTGGTTGTCAATTTGCCGGTCATCGGTGGAATTGCCGGAGTGTATTTTGTGGGCGGTCAAAAGTTTGAGCAGTTTATGGATGTTCATCTGGAACATGCTCAGGTACACCGGGCAAAGGTTGAAATCAAACTTGCCGAATCTTCCGGAATGGAGGCTCGTATCGCAGCTGCCCAGGACAAATGGGGAGATATCGCTCAGAAAGATGATGTTGCAGCTGAAAACTATACGGCTCTCATTTTACCCATTGTGGCTGGAATTCTGTGTTGTTTCCTGCTGGGCTTTTCCAGTGTTGTGGCAGCCCGTGCGAATGGCCTGTTCACGGCCAATCTGCGTAAAGGTTTGAATCTGATCGGTTCTAAAAAAGAGCTGACCTATGTGAAAAAGGAAGAAGGCAACGACAAGATCCGCAACCGGAAAACGACTGTTGTGGCCCCCATTGGTGCACGGAGCATTGCCTATGTGATTGATGTCCTGGCCCTGGCAGCATTGAACGGGACTGTTCTAGGAATGATTTATTATGTGGCGACCTCATTTGATGCCGATTTTGAATCTTTGACCGCATACATCATCAGTTTATGTGTGGCTTCGATTGGGCCAACCATCGCGTTTGCCTTTTACTTCATCAAAAATGAAAGTGGATACGAACAGACGACTCCCGGCAAAGGAGCTATGAAATTATTTGTGGCTGAAGACGAACGTTGTCAGCCGATTACAACAGGGCAAGCGGTGATTCGTTTTCTGTCTTTCTGGTTTTTAAGCTGTGTTCTCACTGCAGGGATTGGAAATTTGATTGCCATTTTCCGACCAGATCGTAAAACCCTTCACGATTTGATCTCGGGGACACAGGTTCGAATGGATACTCCTCTGGTAAAAGCAGAGCCGAGTAAGGAGTAGTTGATTTCATTTTATCGATGAACAGGCGAGTTGAGTCGGAATGACTTGGCTCGCCTTTTTTATTGGTCGGGATTCTGGAAAAAACTGCAATAATCTGGGTCATCTTGACACAAAAGTGGAATTTTCTCTAAAGATTCCAACTATCGACGTTCTCATCCTCAATTTTCCACACATTGGCGTTCAACCAGCAGCAGAAATCATTCGAAAATGGTCTGATTGTCCCCTCCCAATTTAACTGTGTCTGGCTCTCATGGCCGCAACTCCTCCTGTCGAATCCGATACCGATCTCGACGATTTGCCGATTGATCAATCGAGCACGTCGATGTTCGGGATTTATCCCATGCTGGCGCTAGCTATCATGATTGGGATCGGATTGCCGACCGGAATCTGGGTGATGATCAGAGAGCCGGAAATGACCCCTCTGGAAAAGACAGTGGAGTCAATTGAGTTCCTTAAACAAGGTCGAACACGAACGGCTTATATGCAGGCCATTCAAATGCTGGATGACGGAGTCGCGGAACCGGAAATTGGCGGGTCCTTGGAATATGTGATTGGCGTCGCCCTGTTTCGTAAAGCCGAGCGGGTTTCTCAGGAAGCCGCCGTCGGTTATGAGGGCATCGTTGAACCGACATACCGACTGGCAATGCGGTATCTGGAAAAAGCAAATCAAAAATCGTTACTGGTGGAATTGATTCCCAGCTGGCAATATGCGTTGGGCTCCTGCTATTACAATCTGGGACAAATCTATGATGCCCGCGAAATTCTCGAATCCGCTTACGATATCGCCGAGGAAAATCGTGATGACATTATACTGATGCTGGCCCAGTGTTATCTCGATCCTAACGTGCTCAAATCCGCTTTGGTTCATCCGACCAATATTATCGAACAGCACAAGAAACGGACCGAAATTATTCAGGCATTGAAGTATGAGTTTGATATTCCAGAACCTAATGATATCGATGCCGATTCAGAAACGGATCCCGAAACCAATGCGGAAGAAATCGAATTAACTGAGATTGAAAAGCGTTATCTGGCCACGTTATGTCTGGCAGATTTACAGCGACAGGATGGCGATCTGGAAGGAGCCACTCGAACGATCCAGAATATAAAGGTACTTGACGTTGGCGACGAACTCTCCCAGGAACGACTGGCAGTACTACATGATAAACTTTTGATACTCAAGGCCCGGGTTCATCTGGATCAAAAGGAAATGGAAGAGGCTCGCAAGCTGTTAAGCGAAATTATCAATTCAAAATCTGGATTGGACCAGAAATCGATCTTAACGGGGCATTTTCTGCTGGGAATGACTTACGCGGCTGAAGATCGTTTTGATATTGCCCTGAAACACTTGAGTAAGCCCACCGCCGTTTCCGATTCCGCAGTCTACTTTCCAGCGAACATGTATGCAGGAGATATCGCACGAAAGCGGGGATTTCATGAAGAAGCACTCGTCTATTTTCTCCATGCCTTATCGAACGTCGGTTCGACTGATCAGTTTGCCAATCCCTGGATCGATCTGGACGAATCCCGCAAAATGATTCGCAATGCCTGGAATGACTGGGGGGATTCCGACAGTAACGAGCAATATCGATTTGCGCAAGAACTGACTCAGAAAATGGTTCCTCTGTTCTCTATTGGTTATACGAATGAATTGACCGCACTCGTGAGCCGAAAACGGGCAGAGTTGATTTCTCGTGAGTATGAGTCTCAAAAGAACAAAAGCATCAAACTGAAAGAGGTTCAGGACTCCTGGAAAACAGCAGGGCATGCTTATGCGCAACTGGCAAACAGTTCCCGGGCGACAAATCGATATTCTCAAATCCTCTGGGAATCGAGCGAATTCTATCGACAGGGCAACGATTTTGAAAATGCCTTAAGGATGCTCAATCGTTTCATTGCCTCCAATCCCAGAACGGGATTGCTGGCGGCTTACAATTTCAAAGCAAAATTACTGCTCGATCTGGATGGCTACGATGACGAACCCCGACTCGATCAAGCCATCCAACTATTACAGGCTACCATCCACGACTACCCCAAAGATCAACTCGTTTACGATACTCAACTCCTACTTGGGCGTGCATTACTTGAGAATGGTGAAACTGAACAAGCGATTAAAGTCTGGCGATCGCTGATTCTCGAAAGCCCGCTCACACCGGAAGCGGCTGAATGGCAACAGGCACTGTTTGCATTGGGGCGGACACTATTCCATGTCACGGAAACCCGTCCAGATTTTCTAAGGCCCAAACAGGACACACTCCAGCAGGCTCAATCACCACGGCAGGATCAGCGATATGAACAAGTGGAAGAAGCCATTCAATGGCTCGATGAATTTGTCAGACGCATTCCCGAGCATGAATCGATCCACGAAGCCCGCTGGTTGCTCGCGAAGGGATTGCGATTCCGGGCTCGACGTCCTGAATCACAATTGCGAATGGCTGAAACTGAGAATATGAAGCAGGAACTTAATAGTGAAATCTATCGCTATCTCGATCAATCCAGTCAACAGTATCGAATCCTCAGCGAAGAACTATCGTTGCTGGATCAACGTGGCAAACTGAACAGCTTGACCAGACAATTTCTGCGTGATTCCTTTTTCGAACCGGCTCACATCCAGTTCGATTTGGGTCAATTCGAAAACGATGACGACTCCTACCGCAAAGCGATTGACTTATACAGCAATGCCGCGTTTTATTTTACCGGAGAACCAGTTGTTCTGGTCGCCTATTTTCGCATCGCAGAGTGTTATCGCAATTTACAGGCTTATGCAGAAGCCCGGCGTCAGTTGGAGCAGGCTCGTGTCATCTTGACGCAAATCCCGGAACCATTTCCCCAGTCGTCAACAAATTTCACCAAGCAGGAATGGGAACAACTTCTCGAACAATCCATTCGCCTGTACGACCTGGCAATCGGTGCGAGCCCTCAAACACTCAACTAAATTCCTGATCAATGAAAAAATTGATTGAACCACTGAAAGACTTTTCATGACAACGAAACAATATTCTGCTGACCAGATGCAGTCTATCTTTCAGCATCGATTTGAATACAGTCGATTATTGACCGAGTTGACGGACGAGCAATCGACCTTCATTTCCAGTCAGGATTACAGCGGCTTGATCGATCTGTTAATGCGGAAACAAACTGTGATCGAAGCCTTGCATCAATACTCCAATGGCGATCCCCCTTTGCAGCAACAGTGGCGTGAACTGCGGGACTCTCTGAATTCTCAGGACCGAGCGAAGTGCGAGAAATTACTGGAAGAAACTGAGCAGAACCTGGCCGAAGTGATGCAGAAAGAAGCGACAAGTACTCAAGAAATGCAATCCCAGCGGGATCGCACGCGTGCTCAACTGGAGTTGGTCTCAGGCGGAATCGCAGTGCAGGATGCTTATCACGATGACAGTCATTCTTCTCAATTTGACAGCAATTTTTAAATACAACCGGGTAGGACAGGCTTCCAGCCTGTCGTTTCTGGCTCACGACATTTTTTCGAGTAAACCGTCAATCGTGTAAGCAGACAGGCTGGAAGACTGTCTTACAGAAGTCTTCTAAAAAGAATCCTAAATTAACCCGGACAACATCATGCTTGATCCACTCCTACAACAGACAACAATTCCCATCCTCGAGCAGGCGGCCATTTTTGGTCAGAAGCGGCATCAGGTATTGGCAGGGAACATTGCCAATATCGATACACCCGATTACCGCACTCGCGACCTGTCGGTGGACACATTTGAAGAATCCCTCAAGCAGGCTATCCAGGCCCGTCGGAATAATATCCACCCTCAGCCGATGCTGCCGAATGTTCTGGGGCAATCTCCGGGGAGTCACTCCCTTTCGCAACTGCACTGGCAGCAGGGAAGTCTGAGAAATCCTTCAGTGATCAACTCCACCGGACAAATGGGACATGTGCAACCGAAACTTGAAGATTATTTTCCAGAATCACTCTCCGTCGCAGAATCGGTGAACAACCGGAACCTGACCTTCCACGATGGAGCCAACCGCAGTATTGAAATGGAATCGATGGAAATGGTGAAAAACGCATCTCTCCAGGGATTCGCCATCGAAGTGATGCGATCTCAAATGAGCATGCTTGAAGCGGTGATCAGCGAGCGTGTTGTTTAAGGGAACGATACAGGAAAGAATTCCATGCAATTCTTTATCAATGAATTTAAGAAAGTCATTGAAACCCGGTGGCGGGGG
>DEML01000038.1:61198-71314 GCA_002359185.1 Planctomycetaceae bacterium UBA2671 | reverse complement strand
TTTCGGGGGCTTCCGCTAAAGCGGAGCGCCACCCCATAATGTTGGGTTACGCGTTCCGCTAACCCAACCTACGAACTTGGAACATTCATAGATAGGAGTCACTCATGTTTCGCACAATCGATATCATTACCAGTGGTCTGGTTTCACAGCGTCAACGACTCAACACGATTGCCGAGAATGTGGCTAATGTCAACACGACTCGAGATGCCGAAGGAAATGCCGCTCCGTTCCAAAGACGGTTCGTGGCCTTTTCTGCGGAAAAATCTGAAGGCAAAGCAGCAGGGGTCGAATATCAGGTTGAAAAAGACACAACTTCCGATCCTCGAAGAGTTTACGAACCAAACCATCCGGATGCGGATGGTGAAGGTTATGTCAGTTACCCAAATATCAATCTTGTCACAGAGTTCGTAAATGCGTTAGAAGCGTCTCGTGCCTACGAAGCCAACGTCGTCTCATTCAATACCACTCAGAAAATTGGCGACATGGCATTGCGAATCCTCGCCTGATCCCTCCCAAATACTCCACATCTCCTCCCTGAGGAAAACATCATATGAATCCATCGATTCAGCCAACCTCAATCACTCCTGGGAATTTGCCAACCTGGAATCCACCAGTCAAAAGTACTGAAGGATCCCAGCCGGTCGATTTTCAGAAGATGTTGTTCGATTCGATTCAGGAAACGAGCAATCTGGGACACACAGCCGAGCAAAACATCGAAACCCGACTGATGGGTGGCAATATCACATCAGCCGAAGTCTTTACCAGTATGAAGAAAGCCGACATGGCTCTCAAAATGATGATGCAGGTGCGGAATAAACTGGTCAGTGCGTACCAGGAAGTTCAGCAGATGCGGATGTAATTCACTTATATCAATGCTCTCACAATTTCTAATACGGAATTAATTCTCAAAGATTGGGAATATGGACATCTTCAAAGAAACCTTTCGTCAGTTCCGCGATTTATTCGTGTCGATGCCGGTCAGCCAGCGGTTGACAATGGTGACAGTGACGGTGTTGATTCTTGGAGGATTCAGCTATCTGGCCTGGAATGGTTCAGGAGAAGGAAGTTATTCCCCAGTTTCCGTTGGCAAAACGTTTTCGGTTGCCGAGTTGATTCGTGCAGAAGAGACGCTGATCAGTCAAGGCAAAACCGACTTCAAACGTCGTGGACAGCGATTGCTCGTCCCTGCCAATAAGGTCGAAGAATACAATGCGGCTCTCCTGGCAGCAGGCAGTCTACCTCAGAATTGGGCCGAAGAGTGGGAGCAGCAATACACCGACATTGGCCCGTTCGCCAACAACAAACAGATGGATACCCGCAAGGAAATCGCCCGTGCGAAACTTGCCAGTCAAATGCTCTCGGCTTTGCCGGATATCGATTATGCGAATGTCGTCTGGGATCAGGAAGACAAAGCCCGCTGGCCAGCACAACCGAGAACGACGGCCACGGTTTCAGTTCGTCCCAAACCCGGCCATGAAATCCCACAAACACTGGTGCATGCGATTCGCGTTTCGATTTCTGGCATGAAAGCGAATTTGAAACCGGGCGATGTGACTGTACTCGACCTCGGTCGCGGGATCGCTCATCAGGAATCTTCTGAAAACGATCCCTTCAACGACCGTGTGCTGCAGCGAATTCAGCAGCTCAAAGAGATGTACCGCAATGATATCCTCTCGGCGATTGATTACATCGACGATGTGCGGGTTGCAGTGAATGTTGACATCGACAATATCAAAACGTCGGTCAGCCGTGAGCAGGTCATGCAGACTCAGGGTTCGACAATTTACAGCGAAAACCTCAATGTCAAAAATAACAGCAACCAGTTTGCCACCCAAAAGGAGCCCGGCCAAAATGCCAATGGCCCGATGAATCTGGCGGCTACACAGCGACCTCAGCAGACGCAGGATACTTCCACTACGAAAGAAGCGTTACTGACAGCTCCTTCGTACAAAGTGATCGAGCAGGCAGTGATTGGAGCCTTGCCCGAGAATGTAAGGGTTTCGGTTGTTGTTCCCGAATCATATTATCGTGTTGTCGCTATGCAATCTGGTGAGATTACTGCCGAGTCGACGGAAGAGGAGATTCGGGCAGCTGCTCAGAAGTATCAGCCGGAAGTGGAAGAGGCTCTCAGAAAGCGTGTCTCGAAAATTATACCAATCCCAACTGGACAGAATGCGAACGACTTCATTGATGTGGGATCCTATATTCCAACGCCTCATCAGGAACAGGTCCTTACGACACCCTGGACAGAAACCTTGACGTATTTCTTCAAGCAATGGGGCAGCGCGATTGCACTGGGAGTCTTTGCTCTCTGGGCATTTTGGATGTTGAATAAAACAGTCCGCAGTCAGACGCCTCCTGAAATTCCTGAAGAAGATCCACTCGCAAAAAGCAAAGTCTCGGAGGAAGCCGAAGAGGAAGAATACGACGACCTGACTCCTCAGGGAGATACAAAACGAGTTGATCATCTCCAACACCTGGTTCGAAAAAATCCCGATATGACCGCCTCGATCATCAGTTCCTGGATTCAGGAAGCAAAGTAATCAAAAGGTAAGACAGGCATCCTGCCTGTCTTACGAGTTCTGTAAATATCATATAAGCGTTTATTCCTGTTACTGGAATCAAAGAGTCTCGCATGGATGCCGTCCGGAAATCTGCCATCTTGTTGTTGACGTTGGAAAAGCCACTCGCACGCGAAGTGATCAGTCAGATGCCGCGCGAACTGGTCGAGAAGGTGACTATCGAAATTGCGAAAATCAAAAACGTGTCTCGCGCAGAGCAGGAAAAGGTACTCGACGAATATTACTCGGCTGCTCGGGAACGAACGCCGATTGAACGGGGCGGGTTGCAGACCGTCGATGATTTGCTGAAAGATTCGTTCGGAGGCGATGGGCAATCGATCCTCGAAAATGTCCGTCAGTCGATGAATTCCGTTCCATTTGGTTTCCTGCATAAAGTGGGAGCCGAGAACGTCCTCACTTTCATTGTTGAAGAGCATCCGCAAACGATTGCATTGATTCTCTCTCATTTACCAGCTTCACAGGCTGCCGAAGTTCTGAGTGGTTTGCCAGCCAACAAACAGCTCGAAGTGATTCGACGCGTGGCTCATATGGAGCAGACGAGTCCGGAAGTTGTCGAGGATGTTGAGAAAAGTCTCGAAGGTCGCATGCTCAGCACGATCAATCAGCAACTTGAAAAAGCCGGTGGTGTGCCGATTGTCGCCGAGATTCTGAACCTGACCGATCGCATGACCAACCGTGGCATTCTGGAAAATCTTGAAGAAGAAGACAGCGAACTGGCTGATGAAATTCGCCGACTGATGTTCGTATTCGATGACCTGATGAAACTTGATAACAAAGCCATTCAATCGCTTCTCAAGGAAGTGGATAACAGCCAGTGGGCGCTGGCACTCAAGGGAGCTTCGGAGGAGATTCGCGAGAAAGTACTTTCCAATCTTTCGCAGCGTGCTTCTGAAATGCTCCGTGAAGAAATGGAGTTCCTCGGCTCCGTGCGTGTCAGCGATGTTGAAGCGATGCAGTCTCAGATTGTCGATGTTGTCCGACGCCTCGAAGATTCTGGAGAGATTGTCGTTTCCGCTGGAAATTCCAGCGAGCAGTTTATTGCATAAAGTTTGAAGATTTGAGATCGCTATGAGTTCCAGTACCCGAGTCATGAAGTCGAATACGATCAGCGAAGCTCTGGCCGGTGGCCAGTATAACTTTGAAGATCTGCAAGTTCGCTGTGAGAATTATCTGGAATCCGTCCGACAACAATCCCGCCAGATGCTGCTCGATGCCCAGGAAGAAATCGAACGTCTCAAGCAGGAAGCCAAAACAGAAGGTCATCAGCTTGGTCTGCACCAGGGATTGCAGGAAGCTGAGAAGACTTCTCAAGAAAAAGTGAAGCAGGAAGCCAAATCCCAGGTGGACAAAAAACTGCAGGCTGTGCTTCCGGGATTGCAGCAGGCAGCCAATCAAATTCATGAATTGCGTCAGGATGCAGAAGCGTATTGGCAGCAGCAATCAATCGAGTTAGTGCTCGCGATCACTCGGAAGCTGATCCATCGGTCGATCGCCAACGATCCAACGATTGTTGCCGATCGAATCAAAGATGTTCTGAAACTTGTGATGGGGCAATCCGAAATCCAATTGCATGTTTCCGAGCAGGATCTGGAACAACTGAGTGATCAACTCGAACAGGTGACCAGTAGAATTCATCAGACGAAGGTTCAGTTGATTGGTCAGCCGGAACTGGCATCAGGTGAGTGCGTCGTTCAAATGAAATATGGTGAAATTGATGCCCGTATCGAAACGCAACTTCAACGGATAGCCGAGGAATTGCTGGGCGAAGCGACTTGAGGAACGTGTAGGTCAGGCTGTGCCTGACGACAAACAAGGTGGCTCGCACATTTCGTCAGGCACAGCCTGACCTACGGGTTTGTGAAAGACAGGCAGGATGCCTGTCCTGCTTTTTGAATACGAATTTATAGAAAGCGTTCATGGACGGACGAAGTCTACATCAGTGGAGTACGAAGCTGGATGGCGTGATGCCCTATGGCTTATCGGGACGCGTATCTCGCATCTCAGGAATGTCTGCGCATGTGAAAGGTTTACCGGCTCCGCTGGGAGCTTTGTGCCGGATTACCAGTGCTCACCGCTCAGCAGTCGATGCCGAAGTCGTCGGTTTGAATGACGACGAAATCATCATTCAGCCTTATCAGGATCTGGCGGGCGTCAAGGGGGGCGATCTGGTTGAATTGAAGCAGACCCGGCAATCCTTGCGAGTTGGCGAGGCGTTGCTCGGGCGTGTCGTGAATGCACGTGGACATTATATTGATGACGGACCGAATACAATTTTACCGCATACGATCCCTCTCCAGTCTGCCCCCATTCCTCCGCTCAATCGTCCCCGGATCGATCAGTCTCTGGAAACAGGTGTTCGGGCCATCGACAGTATGCTGACCTGCGGTCAGGGGCAACGGCTCGGAATCTTTGCAGGCAGTGGTGTCGGAAAAAGTACATTGCTGGGACAATTGGCCAAGTATGCCTCAGCAGATGTGAATGTGGTTGTCCTTGTTGGAGAACGAGGTCGGGAAGTCAGAGAATTTCTGGAACGCGATCTCGGTCCCGAAGGACGTGCCCGCAGTGTACTGGTTGTTGCGACCAGTGAAGAATCCGCATTGTTACGACGACAATGTGCCTATACAGGAACAGCTATCGCAGAGTTCTTTCGAGATCTTGGCCTGAACGTTCTGCTCATGATGGATAGCGTGACCCGCTTTGCGATCGCTCAACGCGAAATTGGTCTGGCAGCTGGCGAACCACCTGCGACCCGCGGATATCCGCCCAGCGTGTTCGCTCAACTCCCGCGACTTCTGGAACGCAGTGGGCGGACAGAGCAGGGGAGTATCACAGGGTTATACACCGTGCTCGTTGAAGGTGATGATACGAATGAACCGATCTCCGATACCGTCCGCGGAATTCTGGATGGACATATTATTCTCTCGCGTGATTTGGCTCATCAGTCTCATTGGCCAGCGATTGATGTGCTTTCAAGTATCAGTCGATTGATGAATGAACTGGTCACTCCCGAACATCTACAGGCCAGCCAAGGCTTAAAACGACTACTGGCTGCTTATCGACAATCCGAAGATATGATCAATATTGGAGCCTACCAGACCGGTTCCAATCGCGAAGTCGATCGTGCGATGCAATTGAAACCACTCATCGATCGGTTCCTCCAGCAATCTTCCATAGAACACATGACAGCTCAGGAAACGATTCAGCATTTGTTGAAGCTGGGAAGCCAATTGATATCTACCCCGACCATCCCAAAACCGGAACCTCAATCGGCAGCGGCCAACTAATTCAATCCCTAGACCCTAGATTCAGGTCCCTAGACCAACCATGTCCTTCAAATTTCGACTCGAATCCCTGCTCACCTATCGTCGCTTTCAACTCGACCAGTGTCGACAGTTGATGGCTGAGGTGATGCGTGATCGGGCGAATTGTGAAGATTCGATTGGAAAACTTCAGTCAGAACGTGACTCAAGCCTGGAAACAATGCGAAGTGAGAACAGTTCGGGTCAAATCAATGTCCGACGCATGGCATCTTTAAGATACGACGTTTCTCAACTCGATCGAAATAAACGGGAGTTAATGTCTCGAATTGCACGATATGAACATCAACTGCAGTTGTGTCGACAGGCTGTTCAACAGGCCGATGCGGCTGTGAAAACATTGGAGCGTCTGAAAGAAAAACAGCAAAAAGTTGATGAAGCCAAGCAGTTAAAAAAGTCTGAAATCGACCTTCAGGATGCCTGGGCAGCTGTCAATTTGAGATCTTAAAGAGAAGAGAGTTGAGTCATGTTTCGAATTCTGGGAACCGTCATTGGGATCTTTTCCACTGCAACGCTGCTCACAGCAATGCTGGTGGGATTGTACGCCTGGAGCGAAGGAAATCTGACGCGAGAGTCAACTCTGGAAATTGCAGCGATTCTCAAAGGCGAGCCGAGTCCTGCCGTTCTCTCTGAAGTGAAGGAGCCTGTGCAGATGACTTCCTTCGATGAGATCGTGGAGTTGCGAACGGAGAAAATATTGAGTATTTCGTCTCGAGAAAGCGAATTGGCCATTCTTAAGAAAGCGATTGATGATCAGGCCAAGCTCGTTACGAAAGAGCGTGAGGAACTTAGGCAGGTTAAGCAGACCTTTCAGGAGGATCTCGATAAGGAATACGAGAAAATCAAATCGGAATCGGTCGAACAGGCTCGAGGAATTCTGTTGAAAATGGAAGCTGAATCTGCGGTCGAAAAATTGCTCTCATTGACCGTAAGTGATTCTGTACTCTTACTTAAGGGCATGGCCGAGAAAGACGCTGCTCGGATTTTAGATCAATTTCGTGCAAGAATTGCCGGGAAAGATCCGCAGGAACGCTACGAAAAAGCCGAAGAAATATATAAGGCGATCTATTTCGGCGAACCGTTGATTGAACCTGCTGAGCGCGCAAAACAGGCAATGTTGGATCAACCGGAAAGTAATCTCACTCCTCAATAATATTCGTATCGAAGTTCAGGTTGGAAATCTGCACTCCAGACGAAAGTTTTTTCTTGAGGAACTTTTACTGGGAAACCGTAATTTATCGCAGATCATCAATGGAGCGATTTGCATGGATGCAGTCGTATCGCATTTTCCTGTGGATAAGAAACGGGCACAAGGATGTTGTCACGCCAGGACGCATTGTCTCCCATTACGTTTATCGCCGAACGTACGCTGACGAATCTGGCAGAAACTCAAAAGAGTTTGACTGCTACTCAGTCGCTTGCAAAGCCGAGTCGCCCGGCTTTTGCCGATCGTCTGAAAGAATCCCATTCGAAGAAACCGCAAACTACTCAGGAGTCGACTTCAAATGCTCGCCCCAAATCGGCTCCTTCAAAAAAACTGTCTGGTGAGTTTCAGGTGCGCGATGTTAGCTCCAAAAGTTCTGTAGAGAAAAAGCAGAAACAGACAGAGACACGGATTGATCCGGAGGTAAAAACAGAGAAATCCGATGAGGATTTGAATTTATCTATCATAAATGTGATTCCATCGCAGATTGTTGATGATGACGAAGAAAATCTTGATTTAGAGGTTTCGAAATCTGAAGGAATTCCTCAGACGCCGGAGATTGATCATTCCGTTGAAGCCACAATTCCGTTGAGTTTTTTATCTGCCACAACCAGGCGGCAGCAGATAGACACTTCTGATACGGAGGTTCTGAAAGATCCCGAATTCTCCAAGAGTGGAGCGGTATCCTTTGCTCCGTTAGCGTTTTTTAACGCATTGGATCAGAATAAAAACTCAACGGTAAGTCCTCTGGAAGGTCAGCCGGTCCTTTCTGCAGAAGAGTTGCAAGCCGCAGTCAATGTTGCAGACTCCTTAACGGAATCGTCTACCGAAGTTGATGTTATCAGTCAGTCGGAACTTCAGAATCAATCGAGTGAAAGCGATATTATTAGAGTAGAATCTCCAACGATTTCTCTGGAAACATCAGAGAAATCGAAGAATGAGGCAGAAATAGAGACTCAACAGGTTCCAGTAAAGAATCAGAATTCAGAGAATCAATCTGAATTTAAACAGAGTGCTCAACCTGCAAACGCAGCACAGAATGCAGTTGCGACATCCGGCCTGAATCAGGTCCGTTCAGCTGAAGAGAATTCAGAAGCAGAAAAATCTCAGTCTGATGGAGATATCCAGCTCACTGAAGTCGAGGACGCCGTTCAGGAAGTAGATGTTGAATTCAAGACTGAGAAACAAATCGAAGTTCATAAGAAAGAGAAACCAGCGGGAGTGGACTCAGAGGATGATGTCTCTAATGAGGAATCCAATTCGAATGCGGTTTCTCGCTATGGACATACCTCCACCCCGGCCATTGAGCACGTGAATCCACAGACGAGAACTTCTACAAAAGATGTGAGTGGACCGACTGCGCCTGATCCTTTGACAGCAATTCAGGCCACTTCACTTGACACTGCTGTGACAAAAATCACATCAAGTCAAGAGCAGACCAGCAGCACACGATTGACGGAGACAAATACACTTGCTGCAGAGAATCGCACCTCCGCTTCTGAAGTGAAAGCAGAAGTCGTTCGTCCGGTGCTTGATACTTCCAAGAGTGAAGTTCCTCAGAAACTAGCCAGCTTTATTCAGCAGGCAGCCGAGCAAGGCAAGGCCTTGAAAATTCGCCTGCATCCTCCGGAATTGGGAACACTTCAAATTGAAGTGAATCGCCTGAATGGGCAGGTAACCGCAAAAATCGAAGTTGAATCGGCTGCCGCTCGATCCGTGATCTTTGAACAATTGGGATTACTCAAAGAGTCCCTGACACAGCAGGGAATTAAAGTTGATCAACTGCAAGTGGAGATTAACGAGCAACTCACTAATGAAGCGGAGAACTCCTACTCAAGTGAATCAGGTTCGAGCGATATGACTCAGGATCAGCAGCACCAGCGGGAGCATTACAGCACCACTGGAGTTGAACGAGATGAAAACATCGAAGCCGAAGAAATACAAAATGCATCCACTTCAAAAATTGGTGTGAGTGAAATGGATGTGCAAGTCTAAAGTTTATTAAAGCATCACCTGTTGTCGTCATTTGAAACCATCGGATCCAATTTTCGGACAGCTGGTCGAAAACAACAATTGTCAGATAAGGAATAAAACATGGCTGTAATTGATACGGTCTACAGTCCTGAGGGAAAGCCGATCAGTGTCGTCGACGAGGCGAGCACCGGCTTCAATGCCCTCAATGCAGAAGAGTTTCTCAAACTCCTGATCGTGCAACTGCAGAATCAGGACCCGACCGAGCCGGTCAGTAATGAAGCGTTATTGGGACAGATTTCTGAAATGCGAGGTCTGCAGGCGAGTATCGATCTGGAAGAATCTCTTGATCAGTTGACTAAAAATCAGACCAGTGCCGCATCGGCTTCCTTTGCCTCCTCTGCGGCTTCGATGATCGGGCGCTATGTCACTGCTACAGTGAAGAACCCATTGACTGGAGAAGATGAAACTGTCGAAGGGGAAGTCACTCGCGCTATTTTGAAAGATGGCAAGGCGTATGTGGGAATTGGGGAAGACGAAATTCCAATTGAAAACATCACTGCTGTCAGCGATGTCGCTGCGTGATGTCTGGTAAAATAGGAGAAGACTGCGGATTCTATCGCAGGATGCCGATAGAAACTGTGATGCTATTCGTTATGTCAGGAAATAACTGGTAAGCGATCCGTATCGAAAATTAAGTCGACAACAAATCCATTCCAGGGGGGAAGGGTTTGTCAGGGATGATTAACTGTCGGGGGACACTATGGGATTAACGTCCGCACTTACGACGTCATTGAATGGTCTGGCACTCAACGAGCAGACGATCGATGTCATCGGTAATAATATCGCCAATGCTGGAACGAACGGCTACAAAGCCTCGAATGTATTGTTCCAGACGCAGCTGTCTCGAACGCTTTCGGTTGGTTCGCGACCAACCTCAGGTAATGGAGGGACGAATCCCAAGCAGATCGGTTTGGGAGCCAACTCCGCAGCGATCGTCAAAGACTTCACGCAGGGCTCAATTACCAACTCAGCCAGCCCT
>DEML01000038.1:58545-61107 GCA_002359185.1 Planctomycetaceae bacterium UBA2671 | reverse complement strand
CTGGCCATCCAGGGAGATGGGTTTTTCATTGTCAGCGGATCTGATGGGAATGTTTATACCCGTGCCGGCAATTTCAATTTGAGTAGTGAAGATTCGTTGGTCACGCCGGCTGGTTTACGTGTGCAGGGTTATGGCGTCGATGAAGATTTCAATCTCGTAACCACTCAGCTGACCGATATTGAAATTCCGCTGGGAGATTTGACCGTCGCTCAGCAGACACGGAATGTTGAAATCAGTGGAGCTGTGCTTTCGACAGGTGCAGTCTCCACGCAGGGAACCACACTTTCCTCACAGGATGCTTTCGTAAATACCGCTGGAGGAACTGTTGTCGGGGGAGATACGGCCTCTGGTGCGACTTTATTGACAGATTTATATAAGGAAGGGGATACAACGGCTCTTTTTAATGCCAACGATGTCATCTCATTTACTCCACGAAAAGGGGGACGGTTATTAGAGCCTCAAAAGTTGACTGTGACTGCGACTACAACCCTTGCTGAGATGTTGACGATGATGGATCAAACACTTGGAATTCATAGTGGGGGTGATGTCCCTACTGAAGGTGGTTCCAATCCCGGCGTCACGATTGATGCGAACGGTCTTATTCAGGTCATCGGGAATCGTGGATCGGTTAATGATATTTCATTGACTCTGGGCGACTTCACCAAAACTGACGGAACCACATCCGCCACTGTTGAAATTCCATTTTCCAAAAATCAGACGGCTGATGGCGAAAGTTCAATTACTGACTTCATCGTTTACGATTCACTCGGACAGGAAGTCAACGTCAAGCTGACGACCTATCTGGAATCCCGTGATTCAACCTCTTCAACTTTCCGTTACTTCCTGGAAAGTAACGATGACAGCGATGCAGATGTTGTTCTTGCCAATGGCTCGTTTGTGTTTGATGGGGTTGGAGATGTTTCTTCGGGAGCTATTCAACAATTCTCAATTGATCGTAACAACACCGCTGCGGTCAGCCCTATGCAGATTAATATTGACTTTTCAACAATGACCGGTATTTCAACCACATCTGCAGGAAGTGCAATCACACTGCAATCGCAAGATGGGTCGAGCCCGGGATCGTTATCGCGATTCGTGATTGATGAAACTGGTGTCATCAACGGTATTTTTGATAACGGTATTATCCGAACATTAGGTCAAGTAGTTCTCGCTCGATTTTCGAATCCGCAGGGTTTGCTCGATAACGGGAACACAACCTTCCTCGAAGGTGTCAGTTCTGGAACACCTTTCCTCGTGACGGCAGGAAACTTCGGAGCAGGAACGATTCGCTCAGGTTCGATTGAATTGTCCAATACCGATATCGGACGGAATCTGGTCGATCTGATTGTCTCCTCGACCAACTATCGAGGAAATGCCCGTGTGATCGATTCTGTACAAAGGCTCGTCGATGAACTGCTGTTGTTAGGGCGATAATAATCGTTTGTAGTGCGGCTCAGCGAATTCGGGTGTGAAGGAGCATCCTTTGATTAAATTAACAAAACTCAATGGCGATCAATTCGTTCTCAATGCGGAATTGATTCGATATATCGAAAGTCGTCCGGATACCTACATCACTTTGACATCCGATGATCGCCTCATTGTGCTCGAATCAGTCGATGAAGTCGTCAAAAGGAGTGTCGATTACTCACGCTCGATTCGACGTATTCCTGGCATCGGAACATAACCAAAGTAGACAGGTATCCAGCCTGTCCTGCTTAACCTTCAGCACCTAACCTTAAATACACCAACCAAAGTCAGGAATAATGGACAAGGCGACCGTAGGGGGATTGGTCATGGCTTTCGGGCTGCTGGCGCTGGCTGTTATGCTGGCACCGGGCGGATCGTTCCTCGCCTTCTGGGATGCGGCTTCTGCAGCTGTTGTGATTGGCGGGGCGGTTGCAGCCACCTGTATCGCTTTTCCATTTGCCGCGTTATTCCTTGTTCCCGGGGTGATGAAGAAAGTCTTCAATCCCAAAGTCAGCGATTTACGACCCGTGATTCGTCAGCTGGTCGAATTTGCAGAAATCGCTCGTCGAGATGGAATTCTCGCACTGGAAAGTAAGACTGACGAAATTTCCGATCCTTTCATCCTGCTCGGCATTCAAATGGCAGTCGATGGGACCGATGCCGAATTGATGGAAGCGGTACTGCGAACCGAGATGGAAGCCGTCGCCATGCGGCACAAAACCGGCAAAAGTCTCATGGAAACGGTAGGACGCTATGCCCCTGCTTTTGGAATGATCGGCACCCTGATGGGGTTGATCATCATGCTGGGAAACATGGATGACCCGGCTGCAATCGGACCAGGTATGGCGGTTGCTCTCATTACCACCCTGTATGGTGCGATGGTTTCCAACATGGTCTTTCTCCCCTTTGCCGACAAACTCGGCTTCTACAGTAAACGGGAACTGGAAGTACGCGAAGTCATCGTACGTGGCATACTCTCCATACAGGATGGAGACAATCCGCGTGTCCTCGAACAGAAACTGAACACGTTCCTGCCAGTGAGCCAGAGAGCATCGGAAGAGAAAGACGCGGCGTAGTTAGTAGTTAGTAGTTAGT
>DEML01000038.1:37951-58401 GCA_002359185.1 Planctomycetaceae bacterium UBA2671 | reverse complement strand
GTAGTTAGTAGTTAGTGGTTAGTGGTTAGTGGTTAGTGGCACAAGCTAACGCCTATTAACTATTAACTATTAACTATTACAATTGAAGCTGTAAACAACCGAACAACAAGGACATCTGGAGGCGGAAATGGATGATGATGGACCGCCAGGAGTTCCCGAGTGGGTGGTGACCTACGGGGATATGATGTCTTTATTGCTCACCTTCTTCATTATGCTGGTTTCACTCAGCCAGATGAAGCAGGATGGGGAAATGCGGGCGATGATGGATGCACTGAACGAGCGATTTGGTTCGTCGCCGATGAGCGTGAGTGGTGTTCCAGGTCCATCACTCCAGACAAACTCTCCTTACAGTTCCTTCAAATCCAAGGGGATGCGGTCCGAGGAGGGGGTCAAACAAAAAAGCCAGGACAGCGAAGGGCAGGTCGGAGCTCATAAAGCGGTCAGCCGAATAAATCACGGATCAGTCGTTACCATAGGTGGACCAGCCAGTTTCGATCCCGAGGGAGCCGAGCTGTCAGATGAGATCAAGCAAACTTTAGATATCCTCGCTGAGATCATTAGTCAGAAGCCGAATATGATCTGCATTCGTGGGCATGCCTCTCCCGTCCCGCTCCCGGCTGACAGTCAGTATGCCAATCAGTTCGATCTTTCCTTTGCCCGAGCGAAAAACGTAGCAAAATACTTAGTCGACGAGAAGAAAATCAGTCGAGACCGCATCATCGTCAGTGCCGCTGGCGACACCGAACCGCGCATGCTTACGCGCGATTCCGATCAGCAATCGCTCAATCATCGGGTTGACGTATTTTTGATTGACACGTATATAAAGCCCTAGAGCGAATTTAACGCGGATTTTGCCTTGAAGATGAGAGAATAGGCAAAATGCAAAGGCTGGCTATGCTCAGGTACAGTCAAATTTCGCAGGACGACTAATTGTATTCTGCAGATTGGGAAGATCTCATCCTCAAATGACTGAGGCTGAGTAGAAATTCGATCCTGATTCAGAATTCATAATTGAAGCGACTCAAATGGATTTCATCATGGAGGATGAGACATGGCGACAGAAACTCCCGAAGCACCAGTACAGACAGACGATGCAATAGCTGCCAAGCCTTCAGGAAGCGGATTCTGGTTGAAGTTCATTGCGATAGCGGGATTACTGATTGTTGTGATGATCGTCCAGTTTCTGATGCTGTATTTCATGTTTGGCGAATCGGATCCTGTTGAGATCGACCCCCAGGATCCAACCTTCCTGGCCGGAGAAACTCTCGACGATACCCAAACGACCGAAGTCGACATTTCCCCGTTGTTTAACTGCACCAACAGTATGTCAGCTGGCAGTCAGGCAATCCATGTTTCCTTCAATCTGCATGTCGAGGTCCCCTCTCATCTTGCAGAAACGTTTAATGAGGCGAAAAAAGCCCATAAAAACAAGATTCGACAAACAGTCAATACCATCGTTCGCAGTGCCACCATTGAAGATTTGAATGATCCCAATTTAAGTATGGTGAAACGTCAGATTCGCGAGGAAATCAACAAAATCCTTAGCCAGAGTTATGTGACTTCCGTCATCATTACCGACTATCGAAAAATGGAACAGTAATCGCTCTGCATACTGCAAGATGAAGTTTGTATTGAGTTTCTCCTGAATATGCGGAGACTATCGTGGCTGAGAATGATGATCATATCGACCCAAGTGAAATTGAAGCCATGCTCAATAGTGCTGGTGGAGAAGGGGCGGATTCTCCGGCTGAGGAGGATTCTTCATCAGACGAAGATCTCTCCACGAGTAATTCCGAGAGCGATTCCTCCATGGGAGATTTGCTCGACGCCAGCGATATCGATGCCTTGTTGGCTGAAGCAAGTGGAGGCTCGGGAACTGGTTCAGTACCAGGGGGAATGAATTCGACCTCATCATCTAAACCTCAGCCGAACCATGCGACTGAGGAATTATTGAACGAGGCTGAGGCCAATCTGGCCGCGGCAATTTCAGCAGATTTTGGAAATCATCCCGGTCAGAAAAAAGATGTTTCGGGAGCGACTTCGCTTCCATTGCAAGACCTGAATCGTGTTCTGGGGAACTCGCAACGTGGCGAGTTGAACCTGCTTCAGGATGTCGAACTCGATTTGCGAATTGAGTTGGGCCGTGCGGAACTTCAGATTGAAGAAGTTGTTTCGTTAAAGTCGGGAAGCGTTGTGCCTCTCGACAAATTAGCCGGCGATCCGGTCGACATTCTCGTGAATGGTCGCCTGATTGCCCGGGGGGAAGTTCTGGTTTTAAACGATAATTTTTGTGTCCGTGTCGCAGAAATTCTGACACCACAAAAATAGAAACTCGATTCCAGATAATTAAACAGCCGCAGTACATCTGCGACGTTGGGGAGTGGGGGCACGGATGCTTCTCTCAGGGAATCTTTACGGACAGACCGAATCAAAATTGACAGTGGCACTTTCATTATTGCCCGGTCAGTTTGCATTAAGATTCGTTCCGCAATTGCTCCTGCTGACTGTCTCTTTAGGGCCTTCTGTAGTTGCAGACGAATTCCCAGCCGGGAAAACAAACACGTCCGAAGTCTGGGCTCAGCAATCTACAGAAAATCCTTACTTCACCTCTCCCTCTGCGCAAACGCAGCAACCTAATGCGGTGAGAAATTATTCGCCGTCAATCAATCTTCCCGAATCTTTTCAATCACCAGGTTCGTCAGAATATTCACAATCTCATGATCCAAAATCAGAAAATTCTCATCAGGCGACTCCTGTTAATTCCGTACCAACTGAGACATCTCCAGAAGATTCTGGAGTCGATCCGATCCCCTTGAAAAAAGCGACGGGGCGGTTTGCTTTGAATGAAGATGGCACTAAAGCGAGTCTCTCCGGTCAATCGAGTCTCAGTAAAATATTGACACCCATCCTGGCGCTGGCGGGAGTGATCAGTGTGATCTTTGTGCTCTCTAAAGTCGTCAAAAAACAGGTTCCCTTTGCGGCTCAAAAGCTCGATGCCGAAGTACTCGATATTCTCGGTCGCAAGGTTGTCGATCAGCGGCACAGCATTATTTTTGTCAAAGCGGGTCAACGAATACTAGTGCTCGGCTCCTCATTGGATGGATTGAACACGCTGGCGGAAATCACAGATCCTGTCGAAGTCGATCAGATTCGCGGCCTCTGCAAAACAGCTGGCCCACAAACCGATATGACATCCTCGTTCAAAATGCTGCTTTCAGGCGGGCTGAAAAACTCTGAAAAAGTGAACCTTGATCGTCAGCATCGTGAGCGACAAAAACAGCAACGACGCCAACCGCTCACCTCAGAGCCGATTTCCTTTTCCTTCAACGAAGCCCGCAAAGCCTCCTCGATTTCGGCTGAAGATATTGCGGATCTGGAAAAGACACTCGAAGCCGCTCGGGAGGGACGACTATGATCCCTGCCAGAATTGCAATCGGCTTCCTGATTGTTGCCACCTTCGGTTTATCGATTGGAGCGGAGAAAGTTTTCGCGCAGTCGGACATGATCTCGAATCTTTCGGGAGCCCCCGTCGCTCCATTGTTGCCCTTGGAATCAGGACAAGCCGATATCATTGGAGCACCCGCGGAGTCTGTTTTTCCTCAGGGATTCGATCCCGACAAGATGGTGTCTCCACAGGGATTAACGCCGACACTGAAACTGATGGTCATGCTCACGCTGATCAGCCTGGCTCCCTCCATTTTGATTATGACGACCTGTTTCATTCGCATCGTCATTGTTCTCGGAATTCTACGGCAGGCGCTGGGAACTCAGCAGTTGCCTCCGAATCAGGTCTTACTTTCGCTGGGCATGTTCCTGACCATTATGGTGATGTGGCCGGTCTGGAAACAGGCGTACGAGAATGGGATTCAACCCTATTCCGAATCAACTTATGAGACGACGCAGGATCAGGAGGCGGGACTCGAACTGGCTCTTGAACGATCGCTCAAGCCAATTCGTCGTTTCATGAGCGATCAGATTTTCCGCACCGAAAACGAGAATGCCGTCTGGATGTTCATCGATTATCAACGCCCAGCCCCCGGCACCCCGGAAGCTTCCAACTGGAAGGCTCCTGAAAACTTTGATGAAGTCCATACTACGGTTTTGATTCCCGCATTCATGCTCAGCGAATTGAAGACGGCTTTCATCATCGGATTTCAAATCTATTTGCCATTTATCATTATCGACATGGTGGTCGCCTCGATTCTCATCAGCATGGGCATGATGATGTTACCTCCTGTTCTGATTTCACTCCCCTTCAAATTGTTGTTATTCGTCCTCGTTGATGGCTGGTATCTCACAGTCGAGATGTTGCTTCACAGCGTCCAACCATTTACTGGGACGGGATGAGTCAACTAACAGTGTCTTCATCCCCAGGTCAGTCTTTGCCTGAAAATTCAACCCTCAACCCTCAACATTCAACCAAACATGAATATCGATCTCGCCGTCGAAATTACCCGATCTGCCATCATTCTGGCATTATTGGTCGGTACTCCTGTGATGCTGATTGCCATGGTTGTTGGTCTGGCGATCAGTCTGTTTCAAGCAGTGACGCAGTTGCAGGATCAGACCCTCAGCTTCGTTCCGAAGATCATCGCCATGGTGGGAGCAGTGCTTGTGTTGATGCCCTGGATCTTTGGCATGGTTGTTGAGTACACCATCGACCTGTGGCAATCGATTCCCACTAATCTGTAGAGACTCACTGCAGACTGATTATTTTTGAAACTCATGCACTCATGTTCGAAGCCATCGATCAAATTTCTGGAGGAGCCCTCAATAACTGGGCTCATCATCTGGTGGTCGATGCTGCTTTGGCTTACTTCATGACGTTCATTCTGGTCCTGGTCCGCTTGAGTGGACTGATGTTGATCGGGCCATTCTTTGGGCATACCTCGATTCCATCAAACGTGAAATTCCTATTTGCGTTCTCCCTGGCATTAATTGTGACTCCCTCTCTGCCAGACATCCGTACACGTGGGTTTGAAACGCTCGATTTTGATCAAAACGGAGTCCTGGAAGGAAGTGAGGTTCCTCGACCGTTTCATCCGCAGGCACTCGACTCGAATTTGCCCGAAGAGGAAATTCAGGAGATTCGATTGACCCGCCGGGAGTTTCTTCAGGCGAAAGGTGTCCCTTCAACATTGTTCGACCTGATCTGGATTGCTTCCACCGAACTGGCGATCGGCATGATGCTCGGGTTGGGAGTGAATATCATTCTTACCGGCTTGCAACTGGCGGGAGAAACGTTCGATCAGCAGACAGGTACCGCTCTCAGCGAAATCTTCAACCCGGCTCTGGGAACAAGTATCTCACCCACTGGTCAGCTCTTTTTTCTGCTAGGGACAACAGCTCTATTAGTAATGCCTCCATTTGATGGTCATCTCATGATGTTGATGAGCCTGATGAATACGTTTGAAGTGATCCCCGTTGGGATGGCCTGGGCTGATGCCGGTTCGCTCGAAGTGATGCGAAATCTGATGGCTCAATCGTTGGCATTGTCCATTCAGATAGCAGCGCCATTGCTGGCTGCAATGGCATTACTTTCAGTAGCGATGGGATTCCTGGGTTACACCGTTCCCCAAGTCAATGTCCTCGTCCTCGGCTTTCCGATTCGAGCGATGGTCAGCCTGACGATTCTCACGGTCACACTTTCCGGAGCAGCAGATGGCATCGTCGAACTCTTCCCGCAAGTCCTCGACGCGATGACGCATTCGTTAATTTCCAATGGACAATAATATTGATTGATACGTTGTTTGAAACTGTAGGGTGCGTCCCGACGCACCGGAAAGGACGAACGATTTCAGAGCAGTCGAGATAAGTGAGATAGTGACGAAACAGGAAACACTCAAAATCATATAAGAAGTTATGCCGGCAGCACGGTGCATCGGGACGCACCCTACAATTTTGAAAAACTTAAACTACCAACATGGCTGATTCCGATCAGGGTGACAAAACAGAAGACCCAACCGACAAACGTCGCAGCGAGGCCCGGCAGAAAGGCAACGTCGCGAAGAGTGTCGATGTCAACGCGGCTACCATTATGCTGGTCGCGACGGGGGGCTTATTGTTTTTCGGGCCGGGAATCGCTCAGGGTTTTGCAGTCATGCTGCAAACCTACCTCTCCGGGCCGGCTTTGCTCGAGCTCGATGCCGCGGGCGTGACCCAGGATATGCGGCAGTTATTTTATCATGTCTCCGATTTTATCCTGCCGTTTCTTACTTTAATGTTCTGTGCCGCTCTGCTGGCGAACCTCGCTCAAATCGGATTTCTGTTCACAAGCGAACCGCTCAGTCTGAAGTGGAACAGACTCAATCCGATTTCCGGTTTTCAAAAAATCTTCTCCGTTGCCAGTCTGGCAAAACTCGGAACCAGTGTCGCCAAAATTATCGTGATGGCTTCGGTCGCCTCGTGGTTCATTTATACGAACCTGCCCAAATTGCAAATCCTGGGAAATGCTGAGACAAACGTAGTGATGGAAATGATCGGCTCGACGATTCTTGAGCTCTCGTTTCAGTTAGCGCTGGCGATGCTCGTGATTGCGATCCTCGATTACAGCTTTCAGAAATGGAAGTACGAGCAGGATCTCAAAATGACGAAGCAGGAGATTCGCGATGAAATGAAAAATATGGATGGCGATCCGCAAATGCGTCAGCGTCGCAAAGAGGCACACCGTAAACTCGCCTCTGCCCGGGAGATGGGGGCGGTCAAAGAAGCCGATGTCGTGATTACAAACCCGACACACATTTCGATTGCCATCAAGTACGATCCAGAAAAAAACGAAGCTCCGTATATCGTCGCTAAAGGGATGGGCGAAATCGCGATGAAAATCCGGGAGATTGCCCGCGAACACAACATCCCCATCATCGAACGCAAACCGCTGGCCCGCGCTCTTTACAAAGACGTCAAAGTCGGCCACCCCATTCCCGTCGACCTTTACGAAGTCTTCGTCGAAATCATGGCTTACGTCTATCAGGTCTCCGGCAAGAAGCTGCCGAGCTGAATCTGAGAGTGGCCAGTGCCGAGAGGCCAGTGATGAGGTGACAGCGAACAATTCATAAAAAATACACTGGCCACTAGCCTCTCGACACTGGCCTTTCTACCCTCTTCCAAACCGACCTGCTAAAATCAAACCGCATCAATTTTCCCTCACCCATTGAAACATATTCGATCCACACATGTCTCACGATTATCTGGCTGAAAGTCTCGTTCACGATCCGATACATGGATACATTTCCTTCACGTCACGTTACGGGCTGCCCGACAACGAAACTTCTGAACAGGAGATTATCGATAATCCCTGGGTACAGCGAATGCGGCAGATTCATCAGTTGCAAACCGCCTGGTGGGTGTTCCCTTCTGCTGAACATATGAGGTTTCAGCATATTCTGGGAGCCATGCACCTGGCGTCCCGCTGCATCGATCAATGGTACGATTCCCTGGCCGATTCCTGTGACAGTGTTCCCAGTAAACCTTATGTGGAAAGTCTGTGTCGATTAGCCGCTTTGCTGCATGATGTCGGCCATGGCCCATTCGGCCACTTCTTCGATGATCATTATCTCGATCAATACAACCTGACTCACGAAGATGTCGGGGCTTATCTGATCGAACATGAGCTGGGTGATCTCATTCGAGGCGTGCGTCGAAATCCTCATGGAGCCTTCAAACCACTCGAAGTACTCGATCCCCGCCAAATAGGCTGGCTGATTCGGCGTCCAAAAAGCGTGCAGGATGATGAAGGACACCCCGTCTGGCTAAGAAGATTGCGATCTCTCTTCAGCGGTATTTATACTGTCGACAACATGGACTTCGTCCTGCGTGATGCCTACATGTCGGGCTATAACACCAAAGCGTTCGATATCTCCCGACTGCTGCACTACAGCTTTTTCACGCCGCAGGGATTGACCATTCACATTCGCGGCTTACCGACTCTGGTCAACTTTATTGAGACTCGAGCGAATCTATTCCGCACCATCTATTTTCATCGTACAGTTCGCGCGCTGGATATTGCATTGGAAGATCTGTTTCCACAAACGATGAAACATCTCTTCCCCGGCAATCCCCTCGAATATCTCGATGAATATCTGCATTTGACAGAAACCTCATTCCTGGTCGATATTGCCCGCTGGTCGAAGAGTTCGAATCCCGAGATTCAGGAATTGGGGCGACAATGGGATGCGATTTTGCGTCGCGATGTCAGCTGGAAAATGGCCTGTGAACGAACATTGAATTTCCATACAGCCGGTGCTGCCCGGATGACGATTTTCTCCGAGCCCGAACTGGTTCTCAAACGGGTGAAAGAACGCTTGCCGAGTGAACTTCGGGACATCGATTTACGATACGATGTCGCCCAGCACTATCATCGTCCAAGTGCCAAGCTGCCGGTGAATGGCCAGAACTTTCTGCTCGATCCCGCGGTCGGAATGCCAACAGAACTGAACGATGATGAACTCTTCCGACAACTCCCGATCAGCTTTCTGATCTTCCGAATTTACACTCAGGATCACGGCCAGGAGCCATTGATTACTGCTGCCCTGAATTCCATTCTGGGTGATGCGACCGATGCGAAAACGAATATGTAGGATCTTTCGCTGGTTTGCATCGGGTGAAATTTCATGTCAGAATTGAATATATACAATTGACTCCAAGTATCCTGCTTCAAATGCCCCGATGGAACACATCAATGACTGACCAACCGAAACGCATTCTGGCAATTCATGCTCACCCCGATGATATCGAACTTCAATACGCGGGTACGCTGGCGTTGTTGAAAGATAAGGGCTGCGAGATTGTTTATTGTACGATGACCGCGGGCGATCTGGGGAGTATGGATTTATCGCAGAAGGAAATCGCAGCAGTTAGACGTGGTGAGGCAGAGAAGTCGGCTCAGATGTTGGGGGCGGAGTTTGTCTGCGGGGAATTCGGAGATCTGGCGATTTTTAACGATGACGATTCACGTCGCCGCGTGACCGAAATCATCCGCAAGGCTCGACCCGATATCGTCATCACTGCTCCTCCGCTCGATTATCATTGCGACCATGAAGCAACCAGCGTGCTTGTGAAGGATGCCTGTTTCGGAGCCACCGTGCCGAATTACAAAACCCATCAATGGGACCCGGCTCCTTATCTGGATCACTTGCCCTATCTGTATTATGTCGATCCCATTGAAGGGACAGACTATTACGGCAACCCAATGCCGCCTCAGTTTGTGGTCGATATCACAGAGAAGATGGACTTAAAACTCAAGATGCTGGCCTGTCATGCGAGTCAGCGCGAGTGGTTGCGGGCGATTCATGGCATGGATGAATATCTCGACAGCTGCAAACGCTGGAGTGCAACCCGCGGCGAAGAAAATGGCTTTGCCTACGGAGAGGGATTCCGGCAACACAAGGGGCATCCCTTCCCACACGATAATCTGCTGGGTGAATTATTGAATATCAAATAATCGACTCGTAGGTCAGGCTGTGCCTGATGTGATTAAATTTCGATGCGTATTGTCGTCAGGCACAGCCTGACCTACAGTCAATAAAAGGTCACAACAATGATTGATAATGAATTAGCCATCCCCGAAGATCAGCCAATCGATGACGATGATGTCTTTGCCGGCAACATGCTCGGTTGGATGCTGAGTTTGTTTTTCGCTTACACAATCTTCACCAGTTTTTACGTCATTTGGTGGACTTGGGACAGCATTCAGGCTGGGCCGTTTTAATCAGTGTTGATTATTAACGAATCACAGATTCCGACAAATCATCTGGGAATTCAGCAGTCTCATGGAGTTCGACCGGTTCCATTTCTACCGTTTTCTTACTGCTCTCTAAATCGAGTATGATATTCCCCGCCACGGCATAACTGAGTGTGATTAAAATCCCATAAGTCACAATGTTTGCGCCATGATCTTTACCAATCAGTTTGAGAGCCGTCCCCGCGGATTTCTTCAGGCGGACGCGAACTCCCGTCCATTGTACGCTGTAGGCTTCATCGAGTATCAGATGCGAGAAGAAGCCAATCATTATGCCGAGTGCAATCAGCCATTTGGTCGGGATGGGAGAATCGCAGTGTGCGAGAAACGCAATCTGGCCAGTAATGAGAGCAGCTGGAATACTGTGGAACATTCCCCGATGAGTTGCGACATGTCCAATCAGCCAGGACCCTCCATAGCGGATTAATAAGTAGAGTGCGATAAACGTCAAAGCTCCCGCTTCACGCGTCGGCGGAAGATGAAGTGCTTTCAGCGTTTCTCCCAACACGAGCAGAGGCCCCACCGCTGCCAGTATTCCGAACAGTTCCCGGACGGGCCGCGAAGTTTTCGAATCCAGATCGGGTAGCATGCCTCCGAACGCAGTAAGGAATCCCGCAAGAGTCGATTCGATTGGCGTGAAACCATAAGCAACCCAGGCTGTCACGCCGTAGCCGACACCTAGCAAACTACTGACGGTCACATGTTCTCGAAATGCTGCCATAGGGGATTCACGCTATTTCTGAAGCTGCGGAAGGACAAACACTTATGGGGAAGCCCCTTGGGTGTGAGATTTGGAATCAAATGCTGTGGAAATTGAAGAATGCTAAGGACCAATGAGGGCATCGGAACGTAACTGATTGGCTCGATTGAGCAGATCGTCGGTCGGAATAATTTTCTTGGGTCGTAATGGCCAGGTGTATTCATGGCGATTGGTGACCTGAAAAGGCGAGAAGTTATCCGAGAAAAAATCGATCGGAAATTTCTGATACCAGGGAGCGGAAATCTTCTGCAGAATGGTTTCGGTCTCGTAACCATCTTTGACGAGTTCGATTTCGTAGGTGCCGTAGTAGGTGAAATCGGTCGAAACGGGAGAAAAACCAAGTCGTTTCCCATTCAGTTTGACCAGCGCCCCGGGCGGATTTGTACGGATCGTGAGCCGACGACTGACGCAACCTGAGCCCAGGCCAAGGCAGAAAACGATCAAAATCAGGATTGGTAAAACCGGTTGACGCATGAAAAGAGTGTCTTTTTTGGAACCATTCTCTCTGGAATAGCGGCGGAAGTTTACCGAAAGCCCCAAAATGAGCCAAGAGCGGAATTTTCAAGCGAATTCCTATGCAAAACTGCCAAAATATAATGAACCGCCAAGACGCCAAATTCAGAGAGAATTTGAAGATCTGAATTAGAAAATAGAAATTCAGATTATCTCAAAGGCACGAAGAGTCTTGTGTAATGTGGAGTCTAAAGACAATACCTGTCCATTTTTTTGATCTTCGAAAATGAGAAATCTCTTCGTGCCTTGGCGTCTTGGCGGTTCAATTCTTTTCCTAAGATCAGGTTCTCATCTCCTGACTGATCCGGCTCAAATTTCCCGTTAAGCCTACGCCACAATTGACTCCAGCCTCTCGATCAACGAAAATCAGTGCACAATTATGAACCGATTTCTGTCGGATCGTCTTCGTCTGAGCGGACGTCGCTGCTCATTATCTACTATTAGAAATATCACCTATGTTTTGCTCTCGTGGGGCGCAGTGCTCGAAAATAAAATGGCTGGCAGACTGGATGGCTTACTCGATCCTGGCAGTTGCCTGCATGGGCTGTGGCACGAAAACCTATGAAGATCGTCTGGAATTTACGACGACATATTTCGATTTTATCGATCGATTGAATCAGAATCTCAGCCCGCAGTTCGTGAAAGATGGCGTGACCATGCGGGTCCCCAAACAATTCTCTGAGATTCCCGCCCCCGCACGCCGTCCGAAATCTACTGAAGAGGATGAAACTCCTCAGGTTGATCCGCGGCAGCCGACATTTGCGGAAATGGAACTCCCCGGAATGACGGCTGCGTGGAAGGCCAATCTCACAACAGTCGATGCTTCCGGAGCGACTTCATCAGAAACAGGCTATCTGTATTTGCTGACGAACTACGAATACTGGCAGACGTTTAAAACGAAAGATGAAATTGGAGATCCGCTGAAATTTCATGAAGATGTCATGAATGAAATGATCGATGCATTACAAGTTGTGATCGATGAGAAAAGTCGTGGAACAGCAACGGATCGCGTCAACAAATGGTTTCACGAAACCGTTCCAGAACCAAAAGATGAGAAATTTGCTCCCCGAAAAGAGTTCACCACGATCACACTGGTTCCTGAAGAAACCCCAGAAGATGATTTGCGTCGGGAATACCGTGTTTATCTCTTTCAGAATGGCGATATGCGGATGGTACTCGTGTATGCACTCCCTCGTAATGTCAGTGCCGGGGAAGAGTTAGAAAATAGGATCCTGCTTTCCCTCCAGACAGTCGAGTTGTCGACAGAAAAACCAGCGGCCAAACGTGCTCCGGCTAAACCCAATCCTAATGGAACTCCTGCAGCATCTTCTGAAGCACCTGCAGCTACTCCACCATCAGCTTCACCTTTTTAATATTAGATTTTGATGTTGTTCAGAACTGTAGGTCAGGTATTGCCTGACGAAATCGACGAATTACTTGTATGGCTTATTAATGAATTCGACAAAAGCCTGGTTTTTGTTTCCCTGGTTGATACTCTGTAGCATCTGTCTTTTCTCTTCGACTCTCTCTGCTGAGGAATTCAACGTTTCGGGCAATAGTACAACTCGTAATCCACTGGCTGATTCGGAAATCGTGATCACAACCACCGAGAGACTTGCCGGGGCAATTCATTCTGTGACCTGGAATGGCAAGGAGTTTATCAACAGCACCGATCATGGTCGCCAATTGCAGTCAGCGACGAACTTCGACTTTGGTTCTCCAATGATCCCCGAGACCTTTAACCCGACGGAGGCTGGTTCCGTCGCCGATGGTGCTGGGCCAACTTCTTCAAGTCGTCTGCTCCATCTGATTGCTCATGAAAATCGGTTGCAGACGACAATACAAATGGCATTCTGGCTGCCGCCGGGGGGAAACTCATTGGGAAACCCGGCTAAGAATCAAACTGTTCTCTCCAATCATACGCTCACAAAACGTGTGCAGATTGGGATTGAAGGCTTGCCGCAGGTCATTGAGTATGAGACCACCTTCGGTTTACCGATTGATGAACAACACAACTTCGCCCAATTCGAAGTCCTCACCGGTTATATGCCCCCAGAGTTTGATCATTTCTTTACTTATGATCTTGCGACTGGCGAAATCATGCCGATTTCCGTCGGTCCGGGCGAGCAGAAGCATCCTTTGATTTTTGCAACCGCAGATAAAAAATATGCCATGGCTTGCGTGATACCACCGGTCGAATTTTCTGAAGGATGGCAAGGTCCCGCATACGGTCGATTTGCTTTTCCTGACCATCATGTCGTGAAATGGAATTGCGTTTATCGCTATCGTAATTCCTCAGGAGTTCCCGCGAGCGACTATCAGTTCCGCACTTATGTGCTGATTGGTGATTGGGAACTTGTTGTCAATGGATTGGCAGAGTTAAATAAGCGTTTTCAATAGCTCGATCCGATCGGAATATCCCATGGTATCCAGTCAGGCGAAAACGGTTTCTGAATATCTGAAGTCGTTACCGGAAGAGCGACGTGAGATGATCAGCGAACTTCGGAAGCTGATCATCGAGAATCTCCCGTCAGGTTACGAAGAAACGATGAACTGGGGAATGATCAGTTATGAAGTTCCCTTGAATCGCTATCCAGAGACCTACAACAAACAACCACTCAATTACATTGCGCTGGCTTCGCAGAAGAATTACTGCTCGTTGTATTTGATGTGTGTTTATCAGGAGTCGGGAAAAATGGGAGAACTGGTCAAGGCATTTAAGGCAGCCAATAAGAAACTCAATATGGGGAAATCCTGTATCCGTTTTAAAACTCTTGACGACTTGCCTTTGGATGCAATCGCCGAAATCATAGCCAGCACGTCCGTCGACGATTTTATTATGGAGTATGAACAAGCACGCGAGCATCGGGGAACTTGCTGAATTTATGAAGCCGATTAAAGGGGCACCCAATGACAATTCCCATTGAAGGTTATGCGGTAGTTATGCTGAAAAGTCGAATTCAGCATCTGCTTGATGATGGTACCTTGAAACCTGCCAACTGCAGAACGATCGCTGACGACCATCTTTGGGCCAGCAGTTTTATGACTCATCAAGATGCCGTCAAATATCGGGAATCGCTGGACGAGTTAGACATTAATGGGACACAGGGACCAGATTCTGATCTGGTGATCATCAATGAGTTCGATCAGTCGGTGACTCCCTACTGTGAATGGCTTGCGTCAACACGCTGGGAAAAGGCGATTATTGCCTGGAAAGTCGGGACGGATCCTCAAAAACTTTTTGCTTATGAAGGTTGGGATCCGAAAGTCGGCTCGGGTTTAATTTTCGGTACAAAAGAAGACATGAAAGAGATGGAATTTCTGCGTGTTGAAGGGAATATCGAAGTCTATCGTGATAAGAGAACTGGTAAAGAGCTATTCATTGGTCGGACATCCACTCCGGTTGAGGCATATTTCAAAAGCGCTTCAGAAGTTATTCGGAAACATTTTCATAACCCCGGTCAACCATTCCTGACTGGCACTGCGGCCGAGGAAGTTCAGGAATCCTTGTCATTGCTCGATCAGGTGCTCGCTGAAGAGCCTGACTGGTGGAATGCCCTCTGGTTTTATGGCAAAGGGCATTCGGCTGTTGGAAATACAGAAAAGGCGTATCAAGCATTTCGCCGTGCATTCGAATTGGAAAAGAATGTGGAAGCCATTCCTCGCGAATTAGCGGGAGCCTGTTTGAGTCTCAACAAATTTGAGGAAGCTGTCGAAGTGAATCAGCATGCTGCCAGTTTACGGCCGGACAATTCGCCTACAATTGGCAACTTGGCCATCGCCTATCTCTTAGCGGGTAAAATTCCAGAAGCTGAAAAAACGATTCACGCGGCTCTTAAGCTGGACCCTACTGATAAAATTAATCTCAATATCCAGAAGACGATCAACGATGTTTCCAGTGGTGCACGATCCCAACCGAAAACATTTGAGGATTTGATGAAACCAGCTCCCAGAGTCAATAAAAAGAAGCCCTGGCAGTTTTGGAAAAAATAATTGTTATTGAATTCCAAAGTTTTTATAAACAATCTCGGCCAGGTCAACATCGCGAACACGATCACTCGAAATCAGGCTGGCATCTGAACTGATCAGAACGGTTTCTCGTTCAGGAGAATCGGCGGGATAACCATGCGAGCCTTTGACAAGTGTGGCATCGAGCGGAGTTTGCATGCTTGGCATGTTGATAAACATCTCGCACGGATCGTAGCCAGGCTTGCGATGGATATCGATCGTTCGGGCAAAGCCAGGAGCTTTGTTATCATCCAGCCAGTAGTAATAGGCAAACCAGGCATTCGGCTTGGAAATGATGACAATTTCACCGCTCCGTTCATGATCGAGATTCACACTGGCACGCTCCGGTCCTACCAGTACCTGCTCAATCAGAGGATCGGCTCGCAGAATCTCTGCTACCTTGTCGATGTTATCTGCATCTTTTATAAAGACATGTCCAAATTGATGATCCGCCAGAACCCAGGCAGGCGTGTTTGCAAAATCGATCCACTCGCCGTCTTCTTTCGTTTCGACGGTCAATAAACCCGCTTCGCGTAACAATCGATTCGGATAGGAAATTGCATCCACTTCTGTGATGGCATATTCTCCTGCGAATAACCACAGCACATCTTTCAAACCGGCCTGATCGAATCCGCTGACAAGCTTTTCCAGTTCCGCATCCAGATCAACCAGTGCCTGTTTTGCTTCGGGACTATTGGGCCCAAACTTCTGAGCGGCATAGTCCAGATGCGGCAGATAAATGAAATGAAATCGGGGAGCATATTTCTGAGCGGCGACGATAGCCGAGTCGATAATCCAGGCACTCGATTTGATGTTCGCAAGTGGCCCCCAGAAATGTTTGAGCGGGAAATGTCCTAACTCATCCCGCAATTCGCCATATAATTCGGTTGGCTTCGTATAACACCAGAGCGATTCCGATCCATCGGGATTATGAATCGGTGCGAACGTGCAGGCATAATCGGAAGTCGTCCCCTTGGTCAGTAATGGAAACCAGACCGCTGAAGTCAATTCGTCGTCGTGTTCCCTTAATCGATCCCAGATACGCGGTGACTGAATCACTTCATTCCAGGCCGTCCACATTTCTACCTGATGTTTATCCCGCCAGTAAAACCCGTTGGCAATTACCCCATGCTCGGATGGGTCTACTCCAGTAGACATCGAAATCTGCACGGGACAAGTCACGGGTGGAAAGGAGGGAACAAGCGGAACCTGTGAACCCTGATCAGCCAACCGGGAGAGCGTCGGCATCTCAGCAATATCTTGAGCACGGAGTCCGGGAATCGAAACTAGAGCGGCGTAACGGTGAGACATGGTGTTTATCAAATCTATTAGTTAACTCGGAGCGTCTGCGAGAAAATGCCTGCACTGCCTTTGACAAAAGAAACAGTCCAAATATAGGGCAAGTTCACGTCCAGCGAGTCATCGCCACGTAAAGTGGTCCGAGTTGCCGTTGTGTCGAGAGATAAGCAATCAAAGAGTATTTGTCGATCTGATGATCACTCATTAATTGCTGAAGCAGCGGGCAGACAATCGATCGGAAATAAATCCTTTGTCGAAATCGAACCAGCGAACCGACAGAAACTAAGATGACTGTCGCTGCAGCCAGATACAGAACCCAGTCTGACCAGCCCAGATTAAAGAACTGTTGCATGCCAATACTGACCGCGTAAATCAAAAGCAAAGCCAGTATCAGCGGACGTGACCAGAAGTGCCTCAATTTTGCGTTAGTAGCAACAAGACGTCCATAAAATTCGCGGTTGATCACGCCAGCAGTCGATTCTGAACTTGTTTGAGAATCCATGAACGGTTCGCAAACCAACTGGCCACGGCGTCGGCTGATGATGACCGACTCGCCTTCGTCAGGGAGATTTTCGGAGAGATATTCCAGATCTTCATAAGGATTATTCATCGATTTCAACCGTTTCCTGTATTGTTCTCAGAAGGATCCTGAGCACTTCTGCGATTTGATCTGCATACGTTCGCCTCTTAATATTCAGGCTATAAGATATTACGGGGTTTCATAGACTGGATTCAATCCCCAGCAACTATTCCCCAGAATATTGCTCGATGACTTTCATGATTTTATCGAAGTCGTTGTCGACACGAATGGGGGCATTTCCAAAGTGAGGCTCGACGGGACCAAACTTTGCCAGAGCCTCCCGATCACCCGAATGATAAGCGACTGTCGCGGTTGGATCCTTCAATTGATGGCCTGTCAGAATACAGACGACTCGATCGCTGGGGGCGATGATTCCCTGTTCCCGCAGCAATTTGGCCCCGGCCACACTGGCTCCACTGGCCGGTTCGCAACCGAATCCGTGACGACCGACCTGAGCTTTGCCATCGAGAATTTCTTCATCGGACACATCGCGAACAACGCCATCACACACGGAAAGTGCCCGCAGACATTTCGTCAAATTGACCGGGCGATTGATTTCAATAGCCGATGCTAACGTCCCGGCTCGACCATCCTGTTCATCCATCCGTCGGAAATACTCGGCGATCAAATTCTGATCGGGCTTGCCATCATTCCAGCGTAATCCTTCATCGTTATACATCCGAGTGAGAGTAGAGGCGCCAGCGGCATTGATAACTGCTAATCGTGGAATGCGGTCAATCAATCCAAGTTCTTTGAGTTCCATGAACGCTTTACCGAACGCACTCGAATTGCCCAGGTTTCCGCCGGGAACGACAATCCAGTCGGGAACTTCCCAGCCGAGTCCTTCGAGCACGCGGTACATGATCGATTTCTGACCTTCGAGCCGGAAGGGATTCACGCTGTTACACAGATAAATCCCCGCTTGATCACAAACGCGACGCACCTGCTTAAGAGCGTCATCGAAGTCGCCTTCAATCTGCAAGGTGACGGCTCCATAATCGAGTGCCTGCGAAAGTTTTCCATAAGCGATTTTTCCAGAACCGACGAACACGAGAACCTGAAACAGCCCTGTGATCCCTCCGTAAATCGCCAGAGATGCACTCGTATTACCCGTTGAAGCACAAGCAGTAAATTTGGCACCGACCATGCGGGCGTGAGTCGAAGCGGCGGTCATGCCGTTGTCTTTGAAACTGCCGGAAGGATTCATCCCCTCATATTGCAGATAAAGTCCACCCGAGTTGATCCCCGCATATTTTGCGACTCCATCATTCTGCTGGAGAACGGTTTGACCTTCACCAATAGTAACGATCTGATTTTCCGGAGCGAATGGAAACAGTTCCCGAAACCGCCAGACACCCGAGTAATCGAGAGGATTGTTGCGGGTTGACCAGCGTGTTTCGAATTCCTTCAAGCTGGACGGAACGGGAATTTTGTCCCAGTCGTAACGGATATCGAGCAGGTCGCCGTTAGTTCCGTTCGTGCGAACTTCACTCAACGAATACGTTTCGGTGTTCTCGGGCAATAAACAGGCTTGCCAGGCGGCTGAGGAATAGTCGTTAAAAGTGGAAATGAGTGAACTCCCGAGTTAATCGTCAATCAGACTGTTGGGTACATTTTCTTTCCTTCTCCTGGAGGAGAAGGTGGCCGAAAGCCGGATGAGGAGAGGAATTGGACGTTCTTATCATAAATCACGTCGAATGCCCTCACCCCAGCCCTCTCCAAGAGGGAGAGGGGTCATATCGTTTATCGAGTAATCGGTTTAAACTGCGAGCGGGAAGGACGATCGGAAACATCTCCCAAACGTTCTCTGCGCTGAATCTCGTACATCTTATAATTCCCTTCAAACCACACAACATTTCCATCGCCTTCAAAGGCCAGGATGTGTGTGGCAATTCGATCCAGGAACCAGCGATCATGGCTTGTCACCATCGCACAGCCGCTGAAGTTGTTCAATCCTTCTTCAAGGGACCGCAATGTTTCGACATCCAGATCGTTCGTCGGTTCATCCAGCAGCATTAAATTTCCACCAGATCGCAGCAATTTACCAAGATGAACGCGGTTTCGTTCTCCCCCAGAGAGATCGCCGACAAATTTCTGCTGATCGGAACCCTTGAAGTTGAAACGTCCGCAGTAGGCACGTGCATGGATTTTTGAGCCCCCGATTTCAAGGGTATCGTGTCCACCACTGATTTCTTCGTAAACCGTTTTTTTGCCATCGAGTGCATCGCGGCTCTGGTCAACATAAGCCAGGTCGACCGTTTCGCCGATTTTAATTTCGCCGGTATCTGGTTTTTCTGTGCCCATGATCAGTTTGAACAGAGTCGTTTTACCGGCTCCATTCGGACCGATGACGCCGACAATTCCTCCACGAGGCAGGTTGAATTCGAGATCCTTGAAGAGGGTCCGATCGCCAAACGATTTCGAGACTCCCGAGAATTTCACAACAAGATCTCCCAGCGGGCGGGAAATCGGAATCTGAATGTCTGCTGCGCCTTCACGTTCGTCGTATTGCTGACTTTGCAGATCGTCGAGTCGTTGCAAACGAGCTTTGTTTTTAGTCGCCCGAGCCTTGGGAGACATTTTCGACCATTCCAGCTCCCGCTTCAATTCCTTCTGACGACGCGATTCCCGTTTTTCTTCGACTTCGAGTCGCTTCATTTTCTGCTCAAGCCAGGATGTATAATTCCCTTCGTAGGGATATCCGTGTCCGCGATCCAGTTCGAGAATCCAGCCAGCGACATTGTCTAGGAAATACCGGTCATGAGTTACCGCAACAACGGTACCCGGGAATTTGTCGAGGAACTGTTCCAGCCAGGAAACCGATTCGGCATCCAGATGGTTGGTTGGTTCGTCGATGAGGATCATATCCGGGTTTTTCAACAGGAGTTGACACAAGGCGACCCGACGCTTTTCACCCCCAGAGAGATGTTCAACGATTGCCTCAGCAGGTGGCAGACGCAATGCATCAGCCGCGATTTCGAGTTGACGATCGAGTTCCCACAAGTTGCCGACATCAATCTTATCCTGAACGGCAGCCTGCTCTTCGATGAGAGCTTCCATTTCTTCGGGAGTCATCTCCTCACCAAATTTCATATTGATTTCGTTATAGCGATCGAGAATCGCGCGAGATTCCTCAACACCATCTTCGATGCATTCTCCCACGGTTTTCTGGGGATCGAGCTGAGGTTCCTGCTCGAAGTAACCGATTTTGACACCCTTGGCAGGCTCAGCCGTGCCCATGAAATCCTTATCCTTCCCCGCCATAATTCGGAGCAGGGTACTTTTTCCGGATCCGTTGCTGCCGAGGACTCCAATTTTTGCACCCGGATAGAATGACAGCCAGATATTTTCCAGAACCGCTTTCTCATCGTAGATGCGGGTCAGGTTTTCCATTTGAAAAATGTATTGTTGAGCCATGTTTCACTTCTGTGATTAAATAGTTTGCCGTCAGTCAGGCTCTGCCTGACAATTCAGCTATGTTAAATAATTTGTGCCACGGCTCTGTGAGCCGTGCAGTTCGAATTACACGGCTCACAGAGCCGTGGCACCACTCG
>DEML01000038.1:37222-37854 GCA_002359185.1 Planctomycetaceae bacterium UBA2671 | reverse complement strand
TCACAGAGCCGTGGCACCACTCGTAATGAGTTAATTACCGGTTCAAAACATCAGGCATAGCCTGACCTGGAGGTTCAATTCTTGATCAACGCTTGCAGTAGCTTTCCCGTCTGACGAGAAATTCCCGGACTGGTCGATTCTCTAGGCCCGGCGACGTTCAATACGTCGATTTTATGCTCTTTGAGCCAAGGTTCAATCAAGTCGGCTGTGATTAATCCATTTGGGGAGAGGATCAGCAGAGGTTTTCCCAGTTGGACAGCCAGATCTCGTGTCAATTTTGTACCACCGCGCAGCGGTTCCGGGGAAATTATGAGGGTTCCATCGGAATCCGAGATATTCGCAGCCGTGCGGACATCATAGCGACGTTCTTCCGTTTCCTGAAGCGGATAACAATCAGGAATGACACCATCTTCCGCCCGACGCCCAGCCGGGCACCAGCCGCCGCAGGGGATGCCATGATTCAACGCAAAATCCAGAGCCGCCCGATCGACCCCCGATTGACCACCTGAAACAATCTTCTGAACCAGTAACTCAGACTTCACGATCCTCGCCATCTTCTTTGTAGACGACTTTGTAAAGATCGCGTCGGCGATCGTTCCAGTTCTGGACGCTGCCGCCGAGTTTATGGCGGC
>DEML01000038.1:0-37134 GCA_002359185.1 Planctomycetaceae bacterium UBA2671 | reverse complement strand
CGCCGAGTTTATGGCGGCGGACCTGTTCGAGGTCGACATCGTGAATGATCATCGTTTCGATGTTCGCATTGCACTCAGCCGCGATGGCATCCCGGGCAAACTCGGCATCAGCCGGGGTGAAAATCGCTGATTGTGCGTAATGAATATCGGAGTTTTCGACAAAAGGCAGGTTACCTGTACAGCCGGAAACCGCGACATAGACGTGATTTTCGACACACCGGGCCAAGGCACAGTGACGAATTCTCAGGTAGCCATGGCGAGTATCGGTATTGAACGGAACGAAGATGATTTGAGCCCCCTTTTGAGCCGCGATTCGGACCAGCTCAGGGAATTCGATATCGTAACAGATCAGAATAGCAACACGACCGCAGTCGGTGTCGAACACTTCCACGCGGTCCCCTGGAGAAACGCCCCACCATTTTCGTTCACTGGGAGTGATGTGGATTTTATATTGCTTCCCGAGAGTTCCATCCCTGCGGAAGAGATAGGAAATGTTGTAAAGGGTTTCATTTTCAATGACGAACTGCGATCCACCGATGATATTGATGTCATATTTAACAGCGAGTTCTGTCAGCAGATCCAGGTATTGCGGCGTGTATTCGGCAAGATGCCGAGCCGCATGGCCTGGCCGGGTTACACTCGTGCAGGAGAGTAACTGAGTCGTAAACAACTCAGGAAACACAACAAAATCGCTGTGATACTCGGAAGCTGTATCGATAAAAAACTCACACTGCCTGGCAAAATCTTCGAATCCGGAGATCTGTCGCATTTCATACTGCACGACGGCTAAACGAATCGGTTCAATCGTGTGCGCGACTCGACGTTTCGATTTCGGCAGATAGTCCAGATTCTTCCATTCCAGGAAGGTCGCATAGCCTTTGGAATGAGTATCGGTCGGGAAGTAATTGGAAATCAAGCCCTGCAGAAAGAAACCGTTGGCAATTTGGGCGGTCAAAACCGGATCGTACAATTTTTTGTCGAAAACCTGATCGACATACTCACGAGCGGTTAATTTATCAGCATGTTCCGAGTAGCCGGGAATGCGACCTCCGATAATGATTCGTCGCAGATTTTTCTGACGACAGATCTCTTTGCGAGCCTCATAAAGCCGACGGGCCAGTTTCATCCCCCGAAAATCGGGATGCACCATAATTTCGATGCCGTACAGCGTATCGCCTTTGGGATTGTGGTTACGGATATAACCATCATCCGCAACTTTCTTCCAGTCGTACCAGGCCATGTCTGGATCGTAGAGCAGCATTAAACTACTTGATGTCGCTGCCAGTTGCCCATCAATTTCGATACAGAGTTGTCCCTCTGGGAAGTTAGCGATCTGACTTTCAATCTGCGCAATATCCCACACCGCCATGCCGGGAAAGCAAAGTTCCTGCAGGGCGATCAATTCCTGAAAGTCATCAATCGTCAACTTGCGGAGAACAGTTTTCCATTCAAATTCACTGAGATCAAGAGCCGGCATTCTGAGAATCAATTCTTAATGAATAAAAGTCAGGGTCAACCTGACAATTAGAGCGGATGCACATTGGTGTGCTTCGGTTAAGTAGGCACGTAAGAAAAAAGTCCTCTTATGGAATTACTCTTTTCGTGCCTCACGCAGTCTGTCTGCACTCCATTTTTGCGAAGGACGGTAATCCTTCAAGGCTTTCATGATCGATCCGTTATAATAAGTCGCAAAAAGTGCTTCGCCATGGTTTTCAGAGAAATGTTGGCGTGTCAACTTGTACCAGTCGGTTGGTTTGTCGTAACCCAATTCCTTTCCCAGCCAGCGAAGGTAAGTCTGGCGGTTCTTCTGTTCTTTCCAGAAGCCTTGAGGAACCGTCGCAAATCGCCAGGGAACCCATTTTTTCTTGGGAGCATATTCCCGCAGGGCTCGGAATACAGAATCGCCATAATAATTGGCCAGCATGCCTCCACCATGATTGGTGTGGAAATGCGAGCGGCTCACCTTATACCAGTCTTCCAGAGATTTCAGACCCAGATGGTCGCCGAGCCAATCCATATAGGCCAGACGATTTTTTTTATCCTGCCAGAATCCCTGGGACGTACTGCGAAACAGCCATGGTCGCCATTCATACTCGGGGAAATGTGCTAAGACGGCCTGCTGAGGAGAGTCATGATAATAGTTGGCCAGCAAGCCACCACCAGAGCGAACGTGAAAATCCTGCTTGGAAACCTGATACCAGTCTTCTGTTTTTTTATAACCTAATTCTTTCGCTAACCAACGCATATAGGCTTTTCGGTTCGTGACACGATCCCAGTATCCACTGGGGACCCGTCCCTGGAGCCAAAGTTGCGACGATGCTTTTTTAGCCATCTGTTTTCATCCTGTACCGCTTATTTGTCGTCTTGATCAAATCGTCATTGTCGAGAGTGATGATTCGTTAGAAGAGTGGCTTCACGAAATTCTTAGACAATGCTATGATATTTATGTTCAGGTGCCATGGAGGATACCATAAATAGCGATCATAGCAATCCGAATCTTCGAAAGACAGACGCAACAGGCAGATTTTTTTACCACAATGTTAATTGCAATTGTGATTGACTACACTGAATGGAATAACCTTGACGTGCCTGTATTTGAAATGAAGCAAGATATGAATCCCATCGAATTGATCATTCCGAACCGTAAGATTAAAGGATATTCTGCAATTTTGCTACCCTTGACCGGTACGGGGGCTGTCGACTGGAACGGATTCGATGCCCATGTCGAACGAACTTATGCTGCGGGGCTGATTCCAGCGATCAATATGGACACCGGCTATGCGAATCTGATTGATTCGGCCACCAAAGTTGAGGTCCTTTCCCGCACGCGAGATATTGCTTCGGGAAAGGAATTTGTAGCCGGGGCGTATGTGGGTGATCGTGAAGGAGAAGCTTTCCGACAATCTGAATACCGCACAGAAATCGAATTGATCGACAGCTTCGGCGGCACGTCCGTCCTCTTTCAGTCCTACGGATTAACCAGCGGAACCGACGAAGAAATCTCCGACAAATATTCGTCTCTTGCAAGCGGAACCGATCGTTTCATCGCCTTTGAACTCGGTACCATGTTCGCCCCATTCGGAAAAATTTATTCGCTCGATTTATACAGTAAACTTCTTGCTATTCCCCAATGTATCGGAGCGAAACATTCTTCTCTCTCGCGGGAACTCGAATGGGAACGGCTCCTAATCAGAAACAATCAACGCCCCGACTTCATGGTCATGACAGGGAATGATCTGGCGATCGATATGGTGATGTACGGTTCCGATTACCTGCTCGGCTTATCGACATTCGCTCCCGATTTGTTTGCAATACGGGATCGATTCTGGGAAACCGGAAACAATGAGTTCTACGAATTGAACGATACGCTGCAGTATCTGGGGCATTTCGCGTTTCGCGTGCCGGTCCCCGCCTATAAGCACAATGCGGCTCAATTCCTGCACTTGAGAAACTGGATTGAAACCGACGAAACACACGTCAACAGCCCGAAACGCCCAGAATCCGACCGCTTCATCCTCCAGGAAATCCTCGACCGATTACAACGCTGGATGTAAAAAATCCGTATTGCCCGATTTTCAGTTCGTTCCCCCAATCGATCTTTGGAGTGAGAGGAAAAACAGTATGGGGTGGCGGGGGCGCTCCGCTTCAGCGGAAGCCCCCGAGGTTCTACGATTCGAGGGCTTCTCTTCGAGAATGTCCTTGCCACTCGTGATATTTTAGATTTTGGCACGTCAAACAGGCTGACCACAATGCTCCATCGCCAGTAATTTCACCGCCTTGAGATCCATCTTCCCGGTTCCCAGCAGCGGAATTTCTTCGACTTCGATAAATCCATCATTTCCAGGCAACCAGAGGTTGGGCAGGTCGGATTTGTGAAGCTCCTTGATCAACTTTTCACGATACTCACCCAGCGGAAGATGCAGTACCACAATCCGTTCCCCTTTTTTCTCATCAGGAACGGCTGAGACCGCCAGGCGGATTTTGACAACATCTTCATTCTCCGCATTCGTCATGGGAGCAATTTGTTCGAGCAGCGTATTGAGGACTTCTTCAATCCGAATGTGGGGCACCATTTCGCCACCAATTTTTGAAAATCGACTTTGTCGGCCTGTCAGCGTGATGTAACCATCGGGGTCAATTTTTCCGAAGTCGCCCGTGTTGTACCAGCCATCCTGCACGACCTCAGCCGTCTTGTCAGGTTTGTTGAGATAACCCTGCATCACATTGGCACCAGTTACCATGAGCAGTCCTTCTGTGTCGTGGGGAAGTTCTTCGTGGGTTTCGGGATCAACAATTTTTCCAAAGACTCCCGGCACACATTGGCCGACCGTTCCGATACGGTTCATCGTGATTTCCGAGTTTTCATCTTTATGATCCGGCTGATTCGCAGCGACCAGAGGCGACATTTCCGTCGAACCATAGCCTTCAATCGGAGTGACCCCAAATTTTTCTTCGCAGGCCTGCGATAAATCAGCGGGTAGTTTCTCGGCTCCGACGACAATCAACCAGAGATGAGACATCTGCTCGGCTGGAATTCGTTTCACATAAGATCGCAGGAACGTCGGCGTCGCCAGGATAATGGTTCCCTTATACTTTTCGGCCAGCTTGCCAACCTGTCGGGCATCGAGCGGATTGAAGTGGTAAGCCCCAGCCGGTTTCATCGCCAGTACCAGCCACATCGATATTGTGTAACCGAACGAATGGAAGAAGGGCAAAACTCCGATCAATGTATCTTCGTGTTTGAGAGAGAACATATAGTCGACTGATTCTACATTCGACAACACATTCAGGTGAGACAGCATCACCCCCTTGGGCTCTCCTGTTGAACCAGACGTGTAGATGATGGTCAGCAAATCATTCTGATCAATTTTCAGTAATCCGAGCATTCGCTCAGAAAGAAAACTGGGCAGTAAATAGGCGAAGATAGCTCCGATCAATTTGTCTGTCGATTTCACCTGCTCTTTCAGGTCTTCCAGAAAGACAAGTTCCGCATCCAGTTGCACCGGTTTTTTCTCGATAAACTTTTTGCTGGTCAGAACATGCTTCACACTCGCATCGTGAATACAATGATTCATGACCGCATCGTCGAGTGTATAGTTCAGATTGACTGAAACTTTTCGACTCAGCGCCAATGCAGTATTCGCCAGCACGCCCCCAACGGAGGGCGGCAGCAGCACTCCGATATTCTGTTCGGACTTCGAATAAACATTCCGCTCTAGCACGCGCTTGAAGGCGATGCTGCTAGCGAGCAGTTTTCCGCCGGTCAGTTCAACGGTTGAGGAATCGGAAACTTTTCTGCGAAACAGGCTGGAACGACAGGACCGGACAAACTGCCGGGGAAGAACTGGACGTCGCAACATTTGATCCTGCATCGACTCGGCTGAAATTTCCTCGACAGCCTGGTGCAATCCCGCGACATGATCAATGTTGTAACGAGGTTCGCCGACGTAGATATCGACCCGTCGTCGCCAGCGGAAAGGACTCTTCAGCAGTCCGTTCCGAAAACTGACTTTGCTGCCCCACATGCCATGAATGTATATCGGATAGACCGGCACATCGGTTCCCTGAACGATTTTCAGGACACCCTTGTTGAAGGTCATCAATCGACCTGTCCGGGAAATTCCGCCCTCTGGGAAAATACAGACCATCTCCCCATTCTGCACACTGTGACGAGCATCCTTGAGTGATTTGATAATCGCTTTCGGCCCTTCGGTCGGTGAAAGCGGAATGACTCGAAAGACCGAAGCAAAACTTTTTAACCACCAGACGCGCGTGTACTTCGCATAAATAATGAATCGCACAAACCGTGGAGCAAAACCACACAGCATCGAGCCATCGAACCAGGAAATGTGATTTGGAACCAGCAAAGCTCCCCCTTCACGCGGGAGTTTATCAAACCCATGCAGATGGACGGAATACAGGCAGTTCGAGATGCACCGCTGCAGGAATCGTAGAAAATCACAAAAGTACAGTGCAAAACTTATCACAATAATCGGCAACGCCAACAATCCGGCAATCATAAAGACCCAGGCCGGGCTTAAACCTGCGTTTTCACGCAGAACAAAGAACATTCCCATCGCCAGCAGCATGAAGGAATTCGTCAAGGCGTTTGCAGCAGAGAGAATGGTGCCTCGAATCGCATGGGGGGAACGATGCTGCAGAAAGGATTCGAGCGGAATATAAAAGAAGCTGCCAATAGTCCCCAGCAAAAACAGCCAGACAGCCGTCGAGTAATAGCCGGTATTGATCGTTTCTGTTGACGACGCATCAACATTCCAGCCGATTAATCCCAGAACCATCGTCGTAAAAGCGATGCCCATGGCTCCAATCGGCACCATGCCGAGTTGAATCATCCCGCCAGAAATCCAGCCCGCCAGCACACTGCCAACACCAATTCCCAGGACCAGCATCGGCATCAGAAAGGCAATCTGCCCCTTATTCATATGCAGAGTATGTTCGCCAAAGGCATCGATATTGACCTGATACAAAATCGCCAGAAAATAAAACGCGGCAATTCCCAAAGCGGCTCGAGCGAGTGGAGGATCGCGAAAGAGTTGTTTGAGACTGGGGCGAAGTTCTTCAATCGGATTGAGCAGCAATTTGCGATTCACATCGGCTGCCGGCTGAGTTTTCACAAAGAAACTGACAATCCAGCCAATCACCGCAATGCCTAAAAGTGAAGCTGCAATTGGGATCAAATTCGTTAGCAGACCAGCCTCGTCATAAGTTAAATCGTAGATTTTCAGGCCAGCAAATGTTCCGAGAGCACAGGCGGCGATCGTAATCATCGCCATCAACCCGTTTCCTTCCGATAACGCTTTCAGAGAAAGCAATTCGGGGATCGCGCCAATTTTCGCTGGCGAAAACAGGGCACTTTGCGTTCCCATACAGAACACCAGAAACAACAGCAGATACACATTCCCATGCCAGATGGCGAACACGCCAAGCGACATCACAAAGATTTCTGCCAGCTTGCAGGCAATGATGACGGATCGCTTAGAAAAACGATCTGCCAGAAAACCAGCCGCTGGAGCAAAAATCAGATATGGCAGCGTAAACAGGACTGCTCCCCAGGCCAGGGCGGCACTGTCGCCCAGAAAGTTCTGACCAATCGGCACGACCAGCCAGCGAAACAGATTGTCGTTAAAAGCCGTGAAAAATTGCGTCGCCAGCAAAGCCAGAAAGCCCGGCTGGAGTAATTCTCTGCGATATTTTGTATCATCGGCGACGGGGGAAGACGTTTGTTCCATGTGTGGCAAAAACCAGTCAGAATGTCGAAATGAGATGTCCTGCAAGGGATGAAACTCGATATTTGAACGAATTCATGTCATATCTGCTATACTAATCAGGACTTAAAGCCAATTTGCTGACGGGGATCAACAGCTGGGATTGTCCGCAGCAACGTTCTGACATATCCTCTGCAGTGAAGTAGGACAGGCTTCCAGCCTGTCAGAGTAAGTCGAAATCGGACACTGATCGATTCCTCACAGAATCAAGATTGAACAGGGATGGCTAGAAAAACCGTTGTCACAGGAGCAGATCATCAGGGGCAAATCCCGTCTGCTTCACCACCAAAAACATCGAACTTTGCGATCGACAATCCGGAGTTCGATGATGATTTGCGCCCTTCATCTCTCAGCGAAGTGGTGGGACAACGGAAAGTGGTCGAGCGAATTCAAATCATCCTGCAGGCCGCTCAAAATCGGGGCGATGCGCTCGGGCATCTGCTCTTTGAAGGCCCTCCCGGTCTCGGAAAAACCACTCTGGCAATGGTGCTCCCCAAGGAGATGAATTCCGATTTTCAAATCACGTCCGGCCCAACCCTCCGCGCTCCCAAGGATTTACTTCCGTATTTAACGCGAGCCAGTGAAAAATCGATTCTGTTTATCGATGAAATTCATCGTCTGCCCCCAGCCGTGGAAGAGTTTATTTATCCGGCTATGGAAGACTTTCGCGTCGATATCGCTCTTGGTGAAGGTTTAAACGCTCGTACGGTGAATATGACCTTAAAACCGTTCACAATTGTAGGAGCGACGACACGCAGCGGGATGTTGACTGCTCCCCTGCGGGATCGATTCGTCAATCGTGCCCATTTCGATTTTTACGAACATGATGAACTGGCGACTCTGTTAATGCGGAATGCCCGCAAACTAAAAACATCTCTGACAGAAGAAGCGGCTCTCGAATTGGCGATTCGAAGTCGAGGGACGCCGCGAAAGGCGAATAATCTGCTGCGGTGGACACGTGATTTCGCTCAGGTTCGAAATGCACCGAGTCCGATTTCAGAAGCTGTAACCAAAGATGCCCTGGCGATGATCGAAGTCGATGCCATCGGCCTCGAAGAGATGGATCGTCGCTATCTGACGACTCTCATCACGGTTTTTACCGGAGGACCAGCCGGTATTCAGGCCATTGGCCATTCGATGAACTGTCCGCCCGATACACTCGAAGATGAAGTCGAGCCATTTCTGCTCCGTCAGGGTTTTATCCAGCGAACTCCCAGAGGCCGCATGGTCACCGCAGCCGCTTGGGAACATCTAAAAATTGAACCTCTGATGTAGCGTGATCAACGAGGGTGGCGGGGGCGCTCTCGAAGAGAAGCCCCCGAATCGTAGAACCTTCGGGGGCTTCCGCTGAAGCGGAGCGCCAATCCACCCCATCATTTTCAGTAATCACCTTCGGACTGCCGCAAAATCAGACAAGCTGTACCCGCCAATTCAAATTCTCTGCAGAATTGAGGTCGCCACTCGTAATGTCGACATTGTTGCTGAATGGGATCGAACCACAAACATTGTGTCTGAGGTTCCTCGCCGCGTCTCAAGCCTCCAAAATGATCATCGATTTCCGCAATCAAACTAGATGGTAAGCCGGTTGGTCGGAAGGGATGTGAACCCGATGTTCGTTCGTCCGTCTGATACAACAAAACAGGCGATCCTATTCCCTGGCAGCAGAGTCCACACCCTTCGCAGGAATCTGGTTCCAGTTGTGGGAGTTTGTGGACGGCCAAAATGAGCTCCAGAATCTCACAGAACTATTGCAGTTTGAAGATGAGTAATGATTATAACGTCAGAAATAGCAAGAGGATAGGGCCTATTGTAATTGGGGCTTTCGGTTGAGGCAGGCTGTTGATTTGCCTTTGAGGTATTCCATCCACTTCTCAATGCCTGTTAGATTCCTCCGTTGACTCAAACTGTCTGTTTGCAGATACTTACACACTTTCTGAAATCGAATCAATAATTCTGCAGGGTGTGTCAGTATCTATCCTTGTAATACTCTCAACCTTTAACACTCAACATTCAACCCTCAATCCCATGACAACGACCATCGAAGACCTGACACAATACACTGACCGAGTTGCCAATCAGGCAGCCGCGGCGACGACCCCGTTGGTTTCTGCATCAGGACAACAGAAAATTGACTGGTTGCATGCGACAGCCGAGGCATTGCTGGATCGTCAGGAGGAATTGATTCGGGCAAATGCAGAGGATCTTGCGAATGCGGAAAAGTATCAGTTGACCGAGGCGATGGTCGATCGATTGCGAGTAACGGAAAAAAGTCTACAGGGGATTGCGACAGCTGTTCGTGAAATTGCCGCTCATCCAGAACCGATTGGCGAAATTATCGACAGTACCGTCAGACCAAACGGATTGCTCGTCAGCCGGGTTCGAGTTCCTCTCGGTGTAGTGTTCTTCATTTATGAATCACGCCCGAATGTTACTATCGATGCCGCTGCTCTCTGTGTGAAAAGCGGAAACGCGGTTATTCTGCGGGGCGGGAAAGAAGCCTTTCACAGTAATCATGCCTTCCACAAAATTCTGGTGGAGGGATTAATCGCTCACGATCTCCCTGAGCACGCAGTGCAAATGGTCGAAACGACAGACCGGGAAGCGGTCGGACACTTTCTGAAACGCAGCGATAAAATCGATGTCACCATTCCGCGTGGAGGCAAATCACTGATTGAACGGGTGGCCAAAGAAGCTCGGATGCCAGTCATCAAACATTTCGATGGTAACTGCCACGTTTATGTGCATCGAGATGCCAATCTGAAAATGGCACAGGAGATTCTCTTCAACAGCAAATGTCATCGTACCGGCGTGTGTAACGCAGCAGAATCCTTGGTTGTGGATGCGGAATTTGCAAAGAAACATCTGGCGGAACTAGTCGCTCCGTTACTCGCAGCAGGAGTCGAAATTCGCGGTTGTGAACGGACCTGTCAGACTGTCACAGCGGCTACACCTGCCACCGATCAAGATTTTGGTGAAGAGTATCTGGGAATGATCATTTCCTCGAAAATCGTCGATTCACTCGATGAAGCGGTCAGCCACATTAATCATTACAGTTCTCGTCACACCGAAGCGATTGTGACCGACAATCTATGGGCTGCTCGACAATTCACGACCCAAATCGATTCGGCCGCTGTGATGGTGAATGCCTCGACTCGATTTAACGATGGTGGTGAATTCGGGTTGGGTGCGGAAATTGGAATCAGTACCGATAAGTTGCATGCACGGGGGCCTTGCGGTTTGCGTGAGTTGACCAGTTATAAATATGTTGTCCAGGGAGCTGGACAGATCCGCTGAAGCGGTGATGAGTAGGCAATCGTCAGGGAGGACGAAGCATGGCCGATGTTCTCAGTCAGGGAGAAGTCGAATCGCTGTTAGCGGCACTGGATGCCGCACCGGCTGAGTCGAGTGGTGGCTATACGAGTCAGCCCGCAAGGAATAATAACGAATCTCTCGGCCAGATCAGCGTTTACGATTTCAAACGTCCCGAACGCGTCAGCAAAGAACAGATGCGTGCCTTCCAGGCTTTGCATGAAGGCTTCAGTCGCGAGTTCGGGGCTGCAGTCAGTGGCATGCTGCGCTCGATTATTGAAGTGAAATTGATCAGTGTCGACCAGCTGACTTATGGCGAATTCGTATTCAGTCTCGAAAACCCAACCTGCTTCAATCTGCTCTATTCCGACAAGCTCAACGGTCACATCATTCTCGATTTGAATCCCTCGATTATCTATCCGATTGTCGACCGTCTGCTCGGCGGAGGGAAATCGGCCACTCAATCGTTTCCCTCACGGCCATTGACGGAAATCGAACTGAAACTCGTTTCCCGCATCACCAAGTCAGCCATTGCTGCTTTGGAGAATTCGTGGAAGAATATCAGTGAATTGAATTTGCGGGTGAGCCAGATTGAGAGTAATCCTCAACTGGTACAAATCGTGCCGCCGAACGAAGTGATAGTGCTCATCAGTTTTGAAATCACGATGGGCGATTTGCGGGGGATTATGAACCTGTGTATTCCATTCAACACAATTGAACCACTCGTTGGAAAACTCTCTTCAGACACCTGGTCGGCTTACGCCAAGCATGAATTGACCCCGGAAGAGAAAGCTCAACTCGAAGTCGGTATTGGCTCCGCTGAGGTGCAAACGGTGGCAGTATTAGCAGAAACCACAATGAGCACTTCCGACCTGCTGCATCTGAATGTGGGAGATGTGATTCTGACAGAACGAGATGTCAGTCAAGGAATTACGCTGCACATCGAAGGTTATCCCACCTTCTCAGCCGACATTGGTCAACTCAAAGGCCACAAAGCCCTGCAAATCCGCGAGCCATTGCTGCAGGTTCGTGATATCATCAAAAAGCACATGGATGCGAAAGCGGGAACGGAAAATCAAAAGCCGAAAGTTGCTTCGAAGCCGTAATGCTCTGATTTCCGTTCAATCTCCATCGACGTGTGCCACTGCTGGCTTGCCCAGAAGTGTTGGATTCGGCTATGAATTTCAGAAATGAGCGAAATATTATAGTAGGCAAGCCACTATTTATTTGCAGTTAGAAATTGACATGGCAATCGAAAACCAACTGAGTATTTATGAGCGTCAGGCATTCAGGCTCATAGCTGGTTTAGTCGTTGCGGTGATGTTCCTCATTGGAATATCAATAATTTTGATGTCACTAATCTATTGGAGTCTCAGCGCCACAGCTTTGAAGTTACTGCCAAGCTGGCAAAATCAGTTTAAGTGGTTGAGTGACAACTTTCATTTTGTAATGAACCCTTGGGGAATCATAACACCTTTAGTTGTTATCACAGTAAGTGGTTTTTTGATTGGATCCCGAATTGGTCGGGACATCTGGCTTTGTAAACGAAAATATATAATGTTGATTGCATTTCTGTTATCTGCCGAATTGATTCTTGCTGGGCCATTCTTGCTTTTGAGCGATGATTTCACTTTGTGGTTGCTAATATCGATTTTTTATGTGTTCATTTTACTGGTGCCCGCATACCTCAAGTTTTTCCATGTACCAATGACAAAAATTTGGCTGAAGGCTCAGGAATCAGCCAGATTGAAGAGCGAGAATTCAAATGTTTCCGAATAATGTTCTGCTCGTTCCCATGGGTGATCTTGGGAACAAGAACATGCTCAAATTACCGGAGTTTAACAGAATTCTTAATCGAAAGCCGTCCCCTTGCTGATGCTTCGAGTTATGATTGTGCCTGCATCTGTTGGGGACTTTATGAAAAGTATTTACTGAATTTAAAATGGTTTATTCACTGGAATTGATTGTCGAGCCGTATCAATCCGGTGCTCGTGTGGATGCGTTTCTGGTGCAGCAGTTGCGGAATTATTCTCTCTGGCAGATTCAAAGGCTCGCACATTGGAACGCGTTGACGGTCAATCATCAACCCGCTGATTTGATGCGTCGCTTATGGCCCGGAAATTCCGTGCAGGTGAAACTGCTCGAACCTCCGGAAACGCTGTACGATCCCGAACCGTTTCCGCTGCACATCGTGTATGAAGATGCCTGGATTGTGGTCGTTGATAAACCCGTCGGGGTGATCGCGCATCCGACCGGGAATATGCAGTCGGGCACGCTTTGCAATTTTCTGCAGGCTCATTTTGATCAGCAGACACCGATCAAAGGTTTGCTGCGACCAGGCATTGTGCATCGGCTCGATCGCGAAACAACGGGATTAATCATCGTCGCGAAAACTCATCAGGCTCACCGCAATCTGGTCGACTCCTTCGAACATTCGCGTGTGTCAAAAACTTATGTCGCTTTGGTGGAAGGAAATCTAGAAGAACCAGTTGGAACAATCGACTTACCGATCGGTCAGGATCACATCGGCTCCAAAGTTCTCATGTCGACCCGAGCCAATACCAAGAATGCGAAGGTGGCCAAAACGCATTGGGAACGGCTCAAAAACGTCGGTGATTATTCCCTCGTGATGGCTCGTCCTGTCACCGGGCGGAACCATCAAATTCGCGTCCACTTTGCAGCAATCGGTCATCCTCTAGCAGGCGATGAATTTTATGGACCACGAGGTCAATTCAAAACCGCTTCGCGACAAACGCTTGAGGAAGGGCGACGGATGACAGAAATCCGCTGCAAAAAAACAGGCCTCAAACGCCACGCCCTGCACGCAGCTCGCATCGAATTCGCTCATCCGATCACTGGAGTCTGGCTGCAACTGACCAGCAATCTCCCAGCCGACATGCTCGCAGCTGTTCTGAGTCTGGAAAACCAGTACGGTAGGTCGGGTTAGTGAAGCGTAACCCAACTGATTCGGCCCATCTTGAAACAGTGCAAACGAACCCTATGGAGTCGTGTGATGAGTTGAGGTGCGTGACTCACGAATTTTCCCCCACGACCAAATCGCAAAAGCCAACCAGCAAACAGAGAGAGTTCCCAGAGATCGATACATGGCCAGTTTGCCTTCCATGCCACCTGCATTGTTAGGCATGAACAGTTCCGCCACAATTAAACTGGCAAAACCGAGGCCGGCTGCGATTGAAAAGGGAATGAAACTGAACCAGTAATTCGGCTGTGAATAATTCTTATTTGTTTGCATTTCACGTTTCTCCACAAAGACAGCTATTAGAGTGAAAACCTTCATGCGGATTGGATGATTCGGTAAAGTCATCCACAATTTCAGGGTGCATTATTCTACCGTGAAATTCTGTGCATTGTAAATACAAGTAAACAAATCTCGATCAAAAAATAACAGGACCACAAAATTTCAAATAATAGTTCATCTATTCCAGGGAATCGAATAATCACGAGGAAAGTCCAGCCCTGTATGGCTCCACACGCAGTCAGCAGATAAATAAATTGATTCCTACCCAGATTGGTCGTGCAGACTCCATAAACGGCAATCAAAAAAGTGGCTGTCGAAACGAAAAGTAAAATTAAAATCAATACCCCCGCACCAAAAACCCATCCCATAATCAATTTCTCTCCAATTTATGGTTCGATTCAACTTCCAGAATTCTTCGCTCACGCTCTTCCGGTCGGACAGGCGCGTCCCATCTGGTGACGAATCGGGGAACTTCGGCTTTAATTTTTTTGAGAATCTCAGCATCAAACGTGGACGAAATTCCGACGTTTTCCAGAGTCGGATGCGATTTTAATTGCGTCACACCTTCCCAGGTGAAGTTTGGATGACCAGTCGCTGAGGAGCGGGTGAATCGTAAATCGACGAACTCCAGTTTGGTGAGGTGGTGAAGTTTTTTCAGCCCCTCATCGGAAATATTCGAATTCGCGATCCCCAACGAAGTGAGGGAGCCGGAGACGGGAGAAAGTTGATCGATCAGTTCATCTCCAATTCGAGCATTCTTTAGATCAAGAGTTTTGAGTCGGGGGAGATTTTTAAGGTCCACTTTTTTTAGCATCAAATAATTGGAATAGAACTCCTTGAGTGATTCCAGATTATGAAGGGTTAGGCTCCCGTCATCGAGAATTTCGCATCTCTCCATCCGCAACTGCATGAGATGCTTAAGTTGACTGAGATTTGACATCGAATTGGAGTTTAGAAAACAGCCACTTACGGAAAGGATCCGCAGTTTTTGGAAGGAGGGCAGCAAATCAAGTTCGAATTCGGAGGTGAGTTTTCGTGAGGAATTGAAAACTCCATGGATCTCCATTCGCCAAATTCGCGATGCGTATTTCTCCAGTTTCACTTTCTGCAAAAGATCAAAAACCCAATCGGGAGCTGTTTGTGTGGTTTTTATATAGACGTGACAATCGGGATGTATCTCCTTGAAACTGTTTATAGCCTGAATTTCTCGATAACTCGGATAAAAGTAGCCGAGCACGAAACTGATGAGGAGGGTCGTGATCAATACGAATTGGACAATCAGCGGGTGCTTCGTAATCCACGTTGGTATTTTCATGAATTCCCAGACAGTTTTGTAAGAAATCATTCAAGTCATGATTCGCGATCTCAGCAGGCTTTGTGATGTCAAAACAGGAAGAATGGGTAGGCAGTTCCTATTGCACGGCACAGTTTCTGGTGCGGATTTGGTAAGTCTTGCGGATCGTATCAACATTTACAGGCTGAAAATTCGATTAAGACGAATGTGCGAATTGTTTGATTCGTGCGTTGTAGAACGGATTCTCAATTCTAAAGTCGTCGCGGAGCGAATTCATGGTATCACTGGGTCCTACGAGATGTAAACAGAGCTGGATGGGAAGAGTTCGTTCTGAACTTCAGCTGAAATTTGTGCTCGGCATCATATGTACGACACTCCTGGCATTCCTGCCGAACACAGCCTCGGCTCAGCCGGGCGGTGGCCAGCCGACTGAAAACGTGGGAGTCTTCACGATTCAGTTCTGGGATCAGGGTGATAACGGCGGAGCCGGGGCAGTCGATGCCAATGGTAACGTTGTCGCCAATGGCAATCTTGGAACCTGGACCAACGAAGAAAAGGCGGCTGTTCGTCGAGCATTCACTTACTGGTCAAATACGCTCAATGCGGCACCGACGGTGAATCCGGTTATTCGATTGATTAAGAATGACAACACCACAACCTTTGGTGGAACCGCGATTTCATTCGAAACCGCTGCAGGGATGACTGCTCAGACCAATACTTACAACATTCTTGCAACAGGTGGTGTTCCTGCGACATCACCGACTCAGATTGATGGCAGTATTGAATTTGCTTCCGGGAATGGGGGAAATTTTGGGACCAATCGAATTCTTCAGTTAGGGACCGAAGCCCGTTCGCTTGAACAGGAAGCGATCTTCAATATTGCGGCTTTGCTGGGTGTTGGCAATGTCGACGATGTGAACAACTTCGTCGCAGCGGATGGCAACAACGTCAACGCACCATATTTGAATCTGATCAACCCAGATGGAAATGGGAATAACACCTTCCAGGGTACGACTGCACTGACCATCTTCGGGCCCAATGGATTGCCATTACCACTCGATGGGACGCAAACCGATGGGGTGAATGAATCTTTCACAAACCTGCCTAATCATAACTCCTCAAATATCGCGAATTCCATTCTGAATATCCCACACTACGCACCCGGCGAATTGGCGATCTTCGATGACATCGGCTACAACGGCTACAATCCTGCCAACCACTTCGGAACTGCCATTTATCAGGATGGAATTGCTCCTCAAAACTTTGCAGGATCGGCTCCAACAGCCGACTACGGAATTGGACTGTTCCTGCAAGCAGACAATCATGTGCTGACTCAAACAGGTAACATCACAGCCAGTGGTTTTGCTGCAACCGGTATTCGCCTTTCAGATGCCAATAACAACCGGGTCAATATCGCGACAGGTCAATCCATCACCACAAACGGTTCTCAAGGTATTGGTGTACTCGTCAGTTCTGGCTCGGGAAACACGATTGTTCAACAGGGAACGATCAATGCAGTCGGAGCCAATGGCCGCGGTTATGTTTTTGCTTTCGGGGTGAACCCTTTCCAGAATGTGGTGCCAAACAGCACCGTGCCTTTTGTCGATCAACTCGATCTCACAGGCACAATTAACGCCTCGACAAATGCAATTCAAATTGGCAATCCTCAACCAGTTGGAACGGTCAATCCGCAGACTCCGGGTGTGGGCACTATCAATGTGATGCAGGGTGCGAGTATTACTGGAAACATCTTCAGCGATGCAATCCTCAATGGAGGAGGAGCCGCACCAATGCTGACTTTCGGTAAGCTGGCCAATATCGACGGGACAGCCACTGCGACTGGTAATGCTGCGTTTAACTTCACTTATGGCGGCAACATCCTCGGCAGCACCGATGGTTCTGGTGCTCTTGCGGCACCAGCCGGCACACGAGCCGTACTCGATCTCGATTTCTTCAACGGTACGACGACGCTTAATGGAAATGTCACTGCTGGTAATTCTCGATTGCAACTTGGAACACTCAACACGAATGGCATTTTCAATGTCAACGCATTGACAGTTGATGGTGGAACGGCCAACTTTGCTGGTGATACCGATGTCGTTAACAATGTGGTCGTCAACAATGCAGGCCGCATCAATGCCACAAGCACTTTCAACGCACTCGATGTGGCCATTAACGGAACTGGTGGTTTCGTCACTTCTGGAACAACTCTTCTGGATGATGTGACTGTTAATAACAACATGACTATGGGAAATGGTTTCGCGGTCACAGCTGGAACGACAACGACCGACCAGTTTGTGCTCACAGAAGGTAATACGGTTGTTCTTTCTGGAGCAACTCTTAACTCGAACAACTTCACCGCCAATGGTGGTCAGGTGGATCTCTCTGGTAACCTGAACGCTATGGGAGGCGGTGGAAATTATACTCAGAATGCGGGAGTGTTAAATCTCAGCAATGGTGGTGTTCTGACAACCTCCGGCTATCTGCAGACAGGTGGCACAGCAAATGTTCTGACTGGCGGAACACTCACTGCTAATACTGCTATTTCAAACGTAAACGGTGGCATCCTGAACAATAACGGAACCATCAATACCGCCATGGGGCTCAACATCAATAATGGTGGTACCATGAATGGTACAGGGACAGTCAATGGTAATGTGACCAATAATGTCGGCGGTACTATCGCTCCCGGAAACAGTATTGGAACTCAGAACATCAACGGCAACTTTGTCACTGCCGGTAACCTGAATATTGAAGCTCTGCCAAGTGCAGCTCCAGTTCCAGGAACTGATGTCGATAACATCGCAGTCACCGGCACGGCTACTGTGAATGGCGGAACAGTCAATGTGACCGACTTCCAGACACCAGCCGGTGCGACCGATTACACTATCGGTACTCAGTACAACTTCATCAACGCTACTGGCGGGGTGACAGTTAATGCGAATCCGATGTTTACCGATGATATCGCCAATCGTCGTCTAATCGGCATCATGGGAGCCAATACTTTTGGATTCCAGATCGCCAACGATACGAACTTCGGCACAATCGGCATCACGGAAAATCAAATCGCTTTCGGCGAGTATCTTGAACTTGTCAAGAACACTCCCGATCCTGGTCTACAGAACCTGCGAAATCAAATCGACCTGCTGGGTAGTGATGATCTGGTTCGGAATGCTTTCGATCAACTCGCTGGCGATGTCTATGCTTCATCTCCTGCTGCTGCTCTTCAGACGACAACTCTGCTGTATCGTCAGCTGAGCCGTCAGGTTGCCAAATCGACTGCTCCAAGTGGTGTTTTCAATCCGATTATCGCTGGTCTTGATGAAACAGAACTGAATATCAATCTGGCTGGTCAGGAATACGAGAGTCTGATTGTTCGCGGTCAGTGTGAAAAAGGAACCTGCCGAGTTCGCTGCCGAAACCCGAAAGATGCCTGGATTACCTATTACGCTTTGGGCGGAGAAATCGATTCGGGCGTGAACCCGACACCGGGCGAATACTCTTCAAACGGAACCATGTTCGGTCTCTCAACCTTCCATAACGATCAGGTTCAGTTCGGACTCTTCGGAGCTTACGGACGATCATACCTCGACACGAATAACCCAACACAGGGTGTCGATTCGGAAAACGTTCACGCGGGGGCTTACATGAACATTGCAGATTGTCAGGGAACCTTCCTGGCAGCAGTTGGCTTCGGATATGACGATTACGATTCACAACGTCAAGTCAATATTGGTGCTTTTAACGCAATCGCCAATGGTAATTACTCAGGTCAGCAGGCAACTGCTTATCTGGAACGAGCCTGGGATCAGTACTGGGGTAACTTCTATCACCGCCCAATGGTTGGCTTGCAGTATGTGCATATTTCTCAGGATAACTTTGTTGAAACTGGTGCTGGCCCTGCAAATCTGGTCGTGACTGCAGAAGATATGGACTCACTGCGAAGTATTGTCGGCTCAAGCATTGCCTGGGATAAAGTCGGAGAACGCTGCTGGCGGTTGACTCCAGAAGCTCATGCCTACTACATGCATGAATTCCTGGAAACCAGCAACGCCATCGTTTCTGGTCTCGGCCCAGCACCAGCTCCCGGCTTCAGTGCCCGCGGACTCGACACCGGCCGCGACTTCCTGATGTTCGGAACCGGGATGACATTCTCACCATACGATTCATTGAGCTTCGCGATCAACTATGACCTGCAAGCCAGCAGCAATCTGGTTCTGCATATTGGAAGCGGAAATATTACCAAAGTGTGGTAAGCATATTCTCCGCTTCGGCTCGCAAGACTTTATGAGCACATTGAAGACTCCCTGGCTATCAGGGAGTCTTTTTCATTGGATCAAGCTTCAATATATTCAGCCACTGAAGAAGGAGGAGGAACATCAATTCCATCTTCCCGCATGCCATCGATGTGAAGATGAATCGCTTCCCGCATGCGTTCTTCGACTTCCTCGTGAGTAGCACCTGTGGCTATGCAACCAGGTAAGTCTGGTGAAAATGCGGAAAAGTTATTTGTGGTCTTCTCGATGACGATCAGATATTTTGCTGACATGCATTTAATCCTTAAGACCAGCTTGCCTGAGAGCGCTGTTTAATGTACCAGGAGCAAGTTCATCTTTGGGATGACCTGCAATGGTGACTCGCCCAAGTTTGAAGGGATGTTTATATTGTCGGTGACTACCCTTTTGGCCAACCATAGACCACCCATCATCCTAAATGATACGCTCAAGTTCTCGAACAGTCACTTGTCACTTGGCTTCTAGTTTAACTTTTGTCTCAAGTACTGAGATTGTGTTTGCTTCCGTTTTTACAGATAGACAGAGCCCCATTTCTCGACCATCCTTTTTACTACGGTTGTATCGATTTAATGCAAGGAGTCCAGCTTGTATGGAAAGTGATAACTGCATCGCTTCATCGAAGGACTATGTGAGATTCACAGATTTAATATTTTGAGCTTTGATATCTGGCCGAGTTCTTTCGTAACGGCAACTACCATGATAGTCATCTTTTTTCTGTTAAATCCCTTCAGCTGAAAAAGCACGTTTTTTGGGCATGAATTTGTATTCCATATTCATAGAGTATTTTACCACGATAAACTTGAGGTGTATGTTGTTCACTTGATGGTTTAATTGCAAATCAACGCGATAAAGAATATTCTGCAATAGATATAATTGTTGTATCCATGTCGAAGTTGTGATCAGATCATGCCGAAATGCTTGACAGGAAAGAGGTTATCTTCATAGGATTCCCGTTCTGCTGCTCCCATATCGTGCTTCTGAGATGATTAGAATACGAGAACAGCCTGTCACAGTTGCAAACCTCGCCATTTTTGCGAGAATACCGCAGATTGCGGGCTTAATGTCGGGATGGAGGCGGAAAATCCATTCTGTACAGCAGTGCAAAACAATGAACAGTTTCTCATCAGTAATTGGTGAGAGTCTTGAATTCAAGCACATTGGCGTGTGTGCAATACTGAATCGATCAACTATTTTACAGGATGATGTGGAGAATCCACATTCGTAAGTGAGTGAATCATGGCAATACCAAAGAGAAGACAGTCTAAAACCCGGTCCCGCAAACGTCGTAGTCATGATGCCGTCAAACCGCTCAAGCTGCAGTATTGCTCACAGTGTGGTCAGGCAACCCCAAGTCACGTCGCCTGCCCGACTTGCGGCCATTACATGGGACGCACAGTAGTCGAAATTGACGACTAATCGATCTTTTTAATTGAAGCTTTGGGCGTGTGCCACTGGCTTTGCCAGTGCAAGTCGAGACTGGCATTGAAGTTGCAATGCACTGGCAGAGCCAGTGCCACCCCATCGATAACTTATACTGTTAAAGTTTGATAAGCATTACTGACGATCTGGCCGCTCATAAGGAGCGGTCTGCGGAAAGATGATGAATTCATGCGGATTGCCCTGGACGCAATGGGGGGAGATGACGCTCCCGGCATTAATATCGATGGGGCATTGAAGGCTCTGGCGAAGTGGGATCATCTCACCGTCGATCTCGTCGGTCCCGCTGAGCAACTCAACGAAATTCTGGCGCAATGCGAAAATGTGCCTGACCGTTTGAATGTTGTGCATGCTTCCCAGTTTGTTGGTATGGACGAAAAGCCGACGGAAGCCCTGCGGAAAAAGCCAGATGCATCGATTTCCATTTGCTGGAAATTGATGGCTGAAAAGAAGGTGCAGGCTGTTGTCAGTGCCGGGAATACGGGAGCAGTGGTCGCTGCGGGTTTGCGAACCCGGCTCTTTCTCAAGCAGGTTAAGCGGCCTGGGATTGCCGTTGTACTGCCGACTCTCAAGGGGCAATGTGTCCTGATGGACGTCGGTGCTAATCCAGCCGCTCGGGCCGATCATCTTTATCAATATGGCGTGATGGGATCTGTCTATGCCAGCGAAATGCTGGGGATTGAGCGTCCGCGCATCGGCTTGCTGAATATCGGCAGCGAAGATGGCAAGGGAACTGATCTGGTTCGCGAAGCTCATGCGATGCTGTCAAATTCGTATCTGAAGGATCAATATATTGGCAATGTCGAAGGGCGGGGCATTTATCAGGGCGAAGCCGATGTTGTCGTCTGTGAAGGCTTTGTCGGGAATGTTGTCCTCAAAGTGAGTGAAGGAATGGCGGATATGATGTTCCGCGTTCTGTCACGAGAAATTGTCGGAGCTCTCGATACCGAACGTGAAAAGGCCGGTCAGGCTTTTCAGACAGCCGCTGCCCGATACGAGTACCGTGAATTCGGCGGGGCTCCTTTACTGGGAGTGGACGGCTTATGCATGATCAGCCACGGCTCGAGCGATGCTCACGCAATGTCAAATGCATTAGGAACCTGCATCAAAATGCGAGAGCGACAAATCAATCAGATGGTAGTCGACAATCTGGCTGGTTCGCCTACTCCGACAGCATGATTCGTCGATGGGTGGCTGGGGTCGTAGCGAAGCGGAGCCCCCAGATAATTCCCAGTTTTAATATTTCTTCAGATGAGACCGAGTGATGCCAAAGACAGCCTTTTTGTTTCCCGGACAAGGTGCCCAGCAAATTGGAATGGGTGTGAAAGTCGCGGAGAAATATCCAGCCGCACGTCAATTATTTGATCAGGCCGCTGACATTCTGGGGTTCGACCTTCTGAAATTATGTGCGCAAGGACCTGAGGAACGAATCCACGCCACAGAGATCAGTCAGCCGGCATTGTATGTGTCAAGTCTGGCTTCACTGGAAGTGGTTAAAGATCAATCGTCGGAGGCACTCGGCCAGGTTGAGGTGGCAGCCGGATTGAGTCTGGGCGAATATACTGCTCTGGCGTTTGCAGGAGCGATGTCATTCGAGGATGGCTTGCGGGTCGTTCGAGTGCGTGGACAGGCGATGCAGGCTGCGGCTGATGCGACGCCATCTGGTATGGTCAGTCTACTATTGCTCGATGAAGAAAAAGTTCAGCAGGTTTGCGAAAAAGCCAGTGATGCCGGTTTGATTCAGATTGCGAATTACCTGTGCCCGGGAAATATCGTGGTCTCTGGCGATCAGGCTGCTTGTGAAAAAGTGGTGGGAATCGCAGAAGAGGCAGGTGGCCGGGCAATTCCGCTGAAAGTCGCTGGAGCGTTTCACACACCAATTATGCAATCAGCCACAGAAAAGCTGGCCAATGTTCTGGAATCAGTCCAGATTCAGGCTCCCCGGATTCCTGTTGTTTCCAATGTCGATGCAAAAACACATAGCGATGCTGCTGAAATACGTGAGATTCTCGTCAAGCAGGTTGTGCATCCGGTTCTCTGGGAAAAATCGATGAATGCATTGCTAGAAATGGGTGTCGAGCAATTTTATGAAATTGGTCCCGGAAAAGTCCTCAAAGGATTGATGAAGCGAATTGCCAGAAAAGCGAGTGTCGAAAACTTCAACGATGAATCGATTGAGTAGCAGGATTCAGCATTTATTTCAGAGATTTTGCCACGGAATCCCAGCATCCGGTAAAATGAGTGAAAACAGGTCGGGATTAGAGTTTACACAAATTTCAAAAAGCGATATACCACGGAAGCAATGTCAATTTTACTGTTGACAGTTAATTTTCAATCGGGCTTGTCAGTCTGAATGAGAAACGCGATATTGGGCCATTGAATACAGGATTGGCCTGCCAGAATTATCAACCCGAAAACAGGAGAGGGTTCGAGTGGACATTGAGGAAAAAGTCATCGGCATTGTCAGCGAGCAGCTGAACTTCCCTAAGGAAGAAATCAATACTCAAAGCTCATTTCAAGACGATCTGAAAGCCGATTCACTGGATTTGGTTGAACTCGTCATGGAGTTTGAGGAAGAATTCGACATCACAATTCCAGATGACGACTACGAAAAAATTCGTACCGTTGGTGATGCTGTCAAATATATTCAGGAGAAGTCCTGAACGATGCGCCGACGTGTTGTAGTCACAGGTTGCGGGGTCGTTACCCCGCTCGGCTGTGAAGTGGCTGAGTTTTGGGACAAGCTTTGCGCAGGCAAAAGCGGAATTGGCCCGATTGAACGGTTTGACTGTTCAGAATACAAGGTCACTTTCGGGGGAGAGGTACGCCACTTCAAACCCGAGGATCACATGCCGCTCGATATTCGCGAACAACGCCGCATGGACCGCTTTGTCCTGTTCGGTATGGTCGCCTCACATAAAGCGATCACCCAGTCTGGTATCGATCTCACTCAAGGAGATCCTTACCGGCATGGAGTGCTGATCGGCAGTGGGATCGGCGGGTTGAATGAGATCGAAGATCAACACGACGCGCTCTATAATAAAGGTCCGTCACGGGTTTCTCCGTTCATGATTCCTAAACTGATGGTAAACGCCGCCAGCGGGAATGTGTCGGTGAACTGGGGTCTCAAAGGACCAAACTCAGCGGTGGCCACCGCTTGTGCTTCAGCCACCAATGCGATTGGGGATGCGTTTCGTCTCATCCAATATGGTGAAGCCGATGTCATGATTACCGGCGGTAGCGAAGCAGCGATGACGCCGATGGGACTATCCGGTTTTGCTCGCATGAATGCACTCTCCAAACGGAATGATGAACCCGAACGTGCGAGTCGACCATTCGATACGGATCGCAATGGCTTTGTGCTTTCCGAAGGTGCCGGGATTGTTGTTCTGGAAGAATTGGAGCACGCGAAAGCTCGCGGAGCCACCATTCTTGGTGAACTTGTCGGCTATGGTATGTCTGCTGATGGGACGCACATGACCGCACCCGATCCCGAAGGTCGTGGAGCTTCCTATGCGATGAAGAAGGCTCTCGATGATGCTGGACTCAAGCCGGACGTTATTGAGTACATTAATGCTCACGGCACCAGTACACCGCTTGGCGATAAAGCCGAAACTGCTGCCATTAAAACCGTCTTTGGGGATCACGCAAAGAAGCTGGCGGTCTCCAGCACAAAAAGCCAATTGGGCCACATGCTGGGAGCTTCCGGTGGTGTCGAATTCGTGATTTGTGCCTTGGCACTGCAGGAGCAGGTTGCTCCTCCCACCATCAATCTCGAAAATCCCGATCCGGCTTGTGATCTTGACTATATCCCCAACGAAGCCCGTCAAATGAAGATGACACACGTCCTCTCCAACAGCTTCGGCTTCGGCGGTCACAATGCTTGTCTGGTGATTAAGACGTTCGAAGAGTAAATTGACAGAAAATCGTTGGATATGGATTCAGACGAAGAGCTGAAAAAATTTAAGAAGATTTTCTGTGTTGGAATTGTTTTCCTGATTTCAGCATTTTATTCCTTCCAGGAATTTCGTTATCTGATATTCGGAAAAACCGCTCAGGCAACCATTACTGAAATCAAAGAATCGACAGAAATGACGGGCAGACGGTACTCGCGTCTCAACAAGCCCGTCCAAGTCGTCAAATTTCGATTCACTGATCAGCTGGGGAATTCTCACCAGGGATTTGATCGACGTCCGATGGATTGGATTGCACCTTCTGGATCGATCAAGATCCAATATCTTCCTGGTGATGAATTCGGATTCCGCATAGCTGGCAGTTCATTCCAGCCTTCGGTCATTGCTTTCTTTACGAGTTTGGCAATGGGGATCTATGGAGTATATACGATTGCTAAACAAGCAAATGCGCCCATTAAAAGGACGCGTCGTTATTGATAAAATTTTAGTTTTGTGACATAAAGTTGATGTTAATTGTAGAAGGCATATTGTTCTAAACATACGTGTTTTGGACAACCGCTCATAATAAAAAAGGCCGGTAATAACCGGCCTGGGTTCGGAGAATCAGTTTCTTTAAAATTCTCCGATAACATTTCCATCGTTGCGATTTGCCAGATTCACAATCAATTCCGCATGATCGATATTTTCACTGATGGATCTCACGCTGCCGTCACCCATTACGAACTGGACAATGCCCGGATGAGGGCTGCTGAAGGCTCGGCCATTATGACCTGTGCCATTAAGGCGCCCTTCAGTTTCATCGAATACGATTGACATAATCTCGTATTCGGCGTAGCTGACACCAACATCATTCTCGTGTCCCATCCAGATTGAAGCCCGTCCACCTGGGGGATCTGCCGATCTTTCGCCGATCATAAAAGTATTGCTGGTACCATCTTTTATATTACTGAAATTAAATCGCGTATTGAGCCCGAACATTCCGAGTGGGGATCCACCAGTCGGACGATTCCCGCCAGCTGAATGCGGGGATCCGCCCGAACATCCTACATAATTGGAAGTGCCGTAATTTCTCATGCTTCCATTTCTGGGCCCAGTAATATCGGAGGGGCAGGTGTATGTGTTAATTGGAGTAGTCGCATGGACATCATTCACGGAATTGGCTCCGGTATCGTTATACCATGCGGTGCCTCCTCCGGGACTGTTGCTGCTAAACAATCGAGAGCTGATCTGGTCGTAGAGAGCGCCCTGTTCAACAAAGGGGAGAAGAAATGTTCCCCAGCCCACCAGATTGACAGGATCGTTAGCTTCTCGAAACTGTAAACTTCCATCACTGAGGCGAATTCCAATCCCTCCAGGTGGGAATAACTTGTGAGTGTCGTGGTAATTATGGAGAGCTAGTCCAATTTGCTTCAGATTATTTTTACAGCTACTTCGGCGAGCCGCCTCACGAGCCTGCTGAACAGCAGGCAGTAGCAATGCCACGAGTATGGCAATGATTGCGATGACAACCAGAAGTTCGATTAATGTAAAACCGTTACGGAATTTCAGCCTGTTTTTTTTCATATAACTCACTTAATGAAGAAAAATAATGAGAAAAGGAAAGAATTGTCGTGCGGAATGATTTACTTGGGAGGATACTCAGAGGGTAATCAAGATCTAACCATATTATGACAATCTACTCTATCAACTCATTCTATGCATCAAATTGGCACATGTCCATGCATTTCAAGCCCAACTCATTCAGTAATGGGAATGTATTAATTTGTAAGACGGATTTGCACCAGATTCAGCTCAATGGCATGAATAGGCCGAGAGTATCGACCATAGTACAATCTCAGGCATTCCAATTAATGCACGCGCTGTCCCGGTTGAGCCCCTGAATCTGGAGTCAGCAGAAAGACCTCTTTTCCGCCAGGACCAGAAGCACAAACCATCCCTTCGCTGAGGCCGAAACGCATTTTGCGGGGTTTCAAATTGGCGACACAGACGACCAGTCGGCCAATTAGTTCTTCCGGGCTGTAAGCGGATTTAATGCCTGCAAAAACATTCCGGCGGTTATCTCCACCCAGGCTCAAGGTCAATTGCAGAAGTTTATCGGCTCCTTCAACGTGCTGAGCTTCCAGGATGCGGGCAACCCGTAAGTCGACTTTCGCGAAATCATCGATGCTGCACTCTTCGGACATCGGTTCATCTTCGAGCGGCTGGGCAGAATCATCCCACTCTGGAGCCGTATTTTCTTCGGGAACTTCCTGACCTTCACGACTTTCTTCAATCATTTTCTGAACCTGTTCTTCTTCAATTCGCTTCATCATGTGAGTAAATTTATTGACGGTGTGCCCGGTTAAGGGTGTTGAAGCCTGACTCCAGGCATGAAGTTTTTCACTGAGTAATTCGCCTGTTTTGGTGGCCAGTTCTGGCAGAACCGGTGAGATATAAATCACGATTTGCCGGAATAGATTCAAAGCAATCGAACAGACATCTCGCAATTCGTCCTGTTTATCTGGATCTTTCTTCAAAGTCCACGGCTGTTGATCTTCAATATATTTGTTGGCGACTTCTGCCAGCTGCATAATTTCTCGCATCGCTTGTGAATAATCACAATTTTCATAGCAAGCCGCGATCCGCTCACCCGCATCGGCTCCTGCATTGAACATCCCGCCGTCGTCGGGGTACTTGCTGCTCATCTTATTTCCACTGATGAACTTGGCACACCGACTGGCAATGTTGACCAGCTTTCCAACCAGATCCGCATTCGCTTTGTCGATAAATTCCTGCAGATTCAGATCGAGATCATCCAGGCCGTTACTCAGCTTGGAAGCAATGTAATAGCGGAAATAAGCAGGATCGAGATGATTCAAATAGGTACGGGCATTCACGAAGGTTCCGCGGCTCTTGGACATTTTCTCGCCATTGACCGTCAGAAAGCCGTGAATGTGCACTTTAGTGGGCAGGTTGAATCCAGCTGTCTTGAGCATGGCTGGCCAGAACAGGGTGTGGAAGTACGTAATATCCTTCCCGATAAAGTGATGGATTTCGGTGTCGTTGCTCTGCCAGTATTTGGAAAGACCTTCATCTTGTTTTTTGCACCATTCCCAGGTCGATGCAATATAGCCAATCGGGGCATCGAACCAGACGTACCAGTAATGACCGGGGGCATCGGAAATTTCGAAGCCGAAATACGGGGCAGGGCGGGAGACATCCCAGTCACGGAGCGGTTCTGTGAGAAACTGCTTCTTAAGATAGTTACTCACTTCCGGCTGCAAATGATTTCCGGTTTGTGTCCATTCTTCGAGAAATCCGTGCAACTTTTCTATGCTGACAAAAAGATGCGGAGCCGTGCGAATTTCCGGAGTCGTTCCTGAAAGTGTCGAAACAGGATTGATCAACTCTGCAGGGCTGTAAGTCGACCCGCAAGCTTCGCAATTATCTCCGTATTGATTTTCTGTGCTGCACTTCGGGCATGTCCCTTTGACAAATCGATCGGCCAGAAACGTTTCTTCTTTTGTATCGAACAGCTGAGTCACATCTTTTTCAGAAACCAGACCTGCATCGCGCAGTGCAACCCAGATTCGATTACAGAGTTCTCTGTTTTCCGGGCTGTTTGTGCTGCCGTAGTTGTCGAATTCGATGCGAAAATCGTTGAAATCCTGCAAATGGGATTCCTTCATTTCCTGAATCATCACTTCTTCGCTACGGCCCTCCTGACGGGCACGAATCATGATGGCGGTGCCGTGGGTGTCGTCTGCACAGAAAAAGCGGCAGTCGTTGCCACGTAATTTCTGGAAGCGGACCCAGATATCGGTCTGGACGTACTCGACCAGGTGTCCAATATGGATTTGACCATTGGCATACGGCAGCGCAGCCGTCACTAAAATTCGCCGAGACATAGTGTTCCTCAATTCAGGTAATTCGTATCGAAATCTGATTGTAATCGCTCAATCCGATACTGCCAACGAGCAACTGTGAATTCGAGTGGTTAGCCATCTCTCTTCCGAGAACTGAAGTATTTTGCATGAGCGATCTTTACCCGAAGCGTCAGCGAGGGGACGGCTTTCGAAGTACAATTGTGATAATCGCTTATTTTGTAAGCTCACATGAATTGAAGTTTGAACACATTATTTTAATGCAACGCGTGCCCCTCGCTGACGCTTCGGGTTAAGATGATTCGCGTAAATGAATACTTTGCTGGTGATGGAAATGCGTAATAATCAAACAGATCGAGTTAAAAATTCGTAAAATTCTGTAAGCAAATGCCCAAAATGTGCATCCAGCTCGATTTGGCGTATCAAACCATCTGCATATTGCCGTGGTTTGGGGAAAACGCTACGATTGAGTGGAGTCGGGTACTCAGGGAGGAGATGACTGACAGCGATTCGCTCATGAGTGATCGTGATTCCCCTTTCCGAACCTGTCCTCAGGACTGTCTGCAGGATTATTGCAATTTCGCATCCGTGTCCCGGGAACAGATCCCTGTAGACTCGTGCTGCGACTATGTTAAAAATTAGGGGTAGAGACGTTGTAATGCACACATTTAATAGTGCATTGCAGTCACTGAGCCCTAATTCCAAGCCCGAAACAGGGCACTCGGCAGGCAATCAGCCATGATATCTTCTAATAAATTTACGTGGGAATCACTTATGAAATCTCCATTGTTTCGACGCATCGCACTCCTCTCAATTGTTGGGGTTTGTCTTATCGTATCCACGATTGGGGCACAACAACTGGCGACCGAGACAGGGGGCGATCCTGCAACAGCTCGTCTCGTCTGCAAAATGATCGAGAAATCGCACATCGGTCAACACAAAATCGATGACGAAATTTCGATGGGCCTATACGACCGGTTCATCGAAGATCTCGATCCTAACAAACTCTATTTCCTGAAGTCTGACATCGATTCCTTCGTCAAGGATCGCAAAAATCTGGATGATCAACTTCTGGTTGGCAATATTGACTTTGCCCGCAAAGTGTTTGCCCGTTATCTCGATCTGGTTGATCAGCAGATCAATCGCGCCCACGAATTGATCGATCAGGATTTCGATTTCACCGTCAATGAAGAAATTGTCACCGATGCCGATGCCATTGATTATGGAACCGAAGCCGAACGAGAAGAGCGCTGGCGAAAACGAATCAAATACGAAATGCTCGACCTCAAGCTCGAAGAAAAAGACAAAGAAGCGGACATCAAAGAGATTCGCGAACAGTTGCATCGTCGATATCGAACCATCGCCAGTAACCTGCGTCTGACTGATGAACACGAAATTCTCGAAATGTATCTGACTGCTCTGGCTCGTTCTTTCGATCCTCACTCCAGCTACATGTCACCTCAGACACTGGAAGATTTCCAGATCAACATGCGACTCTCTCTCGAAGGTATCGGAGCTCAACTGCGATACGAAGATGGTTTCACCGTTGTTTATGAAGTTGTCAAAGGGGGAGCAGCCGATAAAGATGGTCGTCTGCAGGCCAAGGACAAAATCGTTGCGGTCGGTCAGGAAGATGGCGAATTTGTCGATATTGTCGAAATGAAATTAAAAAACGTTGTGCGTTTGATTCGCGGCAAAAGCGGCACAAAAGTCCGTCTGCGAGTGAAAAAAGCTGAAGGTGGAGATACTGCTGTCTATGAAATGGTTCGACAGAAAATTGAGTTGAACGAGCAGGAAGTCAAAGGCGAAGTTTTGAATCTGCAGGATCGAATTGGTCAGCCAGTTAAAGTCGGCGTGATCAACATTCCTTCGTTCTATCGCGACTTTGCCGGGGCTCAAAATGGAGATCGTGACTTCAAGAGTACCGAAAAAGATGTCCGTAAAGTCCTGGCTGATTTCAAACAGCAGGGTGGGGTCGATGCAGTTGTGATTGATCTGCGAAATAACGGCGGTGGGGCACTTAGCGAAGCGATTGGTGTTTCCGGACTGTTCATCACTGAAGGACCAGTCGTGCAGGTCAAGGAAATTGACGGGACTGTTCGCTCACATAACGATGAAAACAAAGACCTTGTCTACGATGGTCCGCTGGTTGTCATTTGTAATCGCCTCTCCGCTTCAGCTTCCGAAATTTTCGCCGGTGTGATTGTTGATTATAACCGCGGTATTGTCGTGGGAGATTACACGACTCACGGCAAGGGAACTGTTCAGAATGTGATGCCGGTCGCTGATCCGTTGTTCCGTTTCCGATTATTCCAGCCTCAAGATCGAGGTGCACTCAAGTTGACCATCCAGCAGTTCTATCGCGTCAACGGAGACAGCACGCAAAACCGGGGTGTTCGATCCGACATTGTTCTACCTTCCCGAATCGACCACATGGATCTGGGAGAATCATTCCTGGACAATGCTCTGGCTTTCGATCACATTCCACGAGCAAAAGGCGTTTACAACGCCGGCTTCACTTCCGGGCCGATCATCGATCAGTTGCAGAAGGAGAGCATGACTCGTGTCAAAGAGACCGAAGAATTCCAGAAACTGGAAAAGCAGATTGATCGGCTGGTCGAGCGGAAGAATCGTAAAAGTGTCAGTCTGAATGAAGCCATTCTTGGAAAAGAACGTGAACAGGATGACAACGAAAATAATGATCTCTTCCCGGAACTCAACAGTGAAGAAAAGTCAGATGAAGAAAAAGAAGTCTTTCCAAAATCTTTCTACAACGATGAAGTTCTGGAAATCACGAGCGACTATGTGAATGTGCTCCGTCAGATGAAAATCGTGCAAGGCCGTTAATTTACGGCTGTGAAGTTATTCCAGAAAGGCAGGTCTTTAGGCCTGCCTTTTTTTGTTCAGTTGGTTTTAACCGCCAACACGCCAAGATGTGAGAGAGTTAATTTTGCTTGTAGTAGTAGAAGTAGATTGGGTTACGTGTTCCGCTAACCCAATCTGCGTGCTGAACATTTCTTGGTGCCCTCATGGTCATAAAATTACATAACAGTGATGATGGAATCGAATTCCTTCGGGAATTGTCTGGTACACTTCACTGGCGATCACGGAATTACCATCTACACTATAGAAAAAGTATCAACGAACGATCGCTCAGCAAATGTCCGCAATAATAGATGTCTCCCAACTTGGCAAACAGTATCGTGTGTATCGCAAACACGAAGGTCTGTGGGCATCAGTTTCGCATTTATTCAGGCGGGAATATTCGACTGTCGATGCGGTCAAGTCGATCAGCTTTCAGATTCAGGAAGGGGAGATCGTCGGCTTTCTCGGTCCGAACGGAGCTGGCAAAACGACCACGCTCAAACTTCTGTCCGGCTTGATCTATCCTTCTTCAGGCACAGCAACAGTCTTGGGGCACGTTCCCTGGAAGCGGGAGAACGCTTATCGTCGCAATTTTTCGCTTGTCATGGGTCAGAAAAATCAACTCTGGTGGGACCTGCCTGCTCAAGAATCGTTTCGGCTGCATCAGGCGATTTACAAGGTTCCAGCTGATGTTTTCAATCGCAGGCTCGATGAGTTAACCGCTCTTTTGGAAGTGAGAAAATTGATCGGACAACCCGTTCGAGAATTGTCACTCGGCGAAAGGATGCGGATGGAGTTAATCGCCTCGCTACTGCATAATCCGCGTGTTCTGTTTCTCGATGAGCCGACGATTGGACTGGATGTGGTCAGTCAAAAGAGGGTGCAGGAGTTTCTGAAATATTATCAACAGGAAGAACGCATCACGGTTGTGCTGACTTCTCATTATATGAAAGACGTCGAAGCGCTCTGTAAGCGGGTCATCATTATTGATGAAGGGGAAATCCGTCACGATGGTTCCCTCAACGAAATGGTCGATCGTTTTAGTTTGCACAAAGTGATCGCTCTGCAGTTTTCAGATGGAGAAATCCCGGAGGACCTGGAGCGATTTGGAGAATTGCTCAGTGTCGATCTTGGGGTCGCGAAAGTGAAAGTCGAACGCGAACAGGTCTCCCAGATCCTGGCAACTTTACTCGATCGCTATGATATCCACGATATCACAGTTCACGACCGCCCCCTGGAAGACGTCTTCGCAGAACTCTTCGACAGTCATCGAAAGCCGGAAACTGAAGAGGCCGTTGTTTGATTGAAAATAATGAACCGCCTAGACGCCAAGGTTTGGAACAAACTCCAGTGAGTAAGCAAATCACAACTCGGAAATCTGCACTGGTAGCCAGTTGTGAGGCAGTGTTCTCGTCGATTTATATCAGCTGGATTATCTTCAAAACTTGTGTAGCCGAGCGGCTCGTTTATCGGGGCGATTTCTTTTTTTCGACCTTCATTCGCTTTCTGCCGATTGTTACGCAAATCTTTCTGTGGCATAAAGTTTATTCGATTGGAACTTCAAACCAGATCGATTCGCTTAACGGTTACAGCTACGAAGATATGGTTACCTACTATTTGCTGGCGATGGTCGCGCGGGCGTTTTCGAGTATGCCTGGATTGGCAAGCGGGATTGGGAATGATATTCGTGATGGCAGCATCAAAAAATATGTCATTCAGCCGATTGATTTGCTTGGTTATCTGTTCTGGCATCGGATGGCTCATAAGCTGGTCTATTATTTGATTGCGACAATTCCCTTTGCCGTCGTCTTTTATTTTTGCCGTAGTTATTTTCCGACGACGCCAAGTGCCGAAGTCTGGCTGGCTTTCGTGTTGTCACTCCTGCTGGGCTTTCTGGTTGGCTTCCTGCTGGAAGCATTGATTGGGTTGATTGGCTTCTGGTTTCTGGAAGTTAGTTCACTGTTGTTCATTTATATGATGTTCAACTATTTTCTTTCCGGACACATGATTCCTCTCGATTGGCTCCCCGGCCCTATTTTTCATGCGATTGAATATCTGCCGTTCAAATATCTGGCTTATTTCCCGGCTGCAATTTTCCTGGAAAAAATTCCACCCCAGAACCTTTGGTTCGAAATTGGTGTCGAGTGTGTATGGGTTGTCGCGCTGCTGGCTGCCAATCGGATTATGCTCAAACGAGGGTTGAAACGATACGGAGCGTATGGCGGTTGAATGTATCCCACTCATCTCATGGATAATTATTTGATATGTAAACATGATGATTGTTTGTTGCCAGGAGCCTGTAAGAATTACCTGTAAAGACAGGTTGCCACGTCCGTTCTACCTCGTAAAATAAGATCATCTAACCTAATCTAAGCCTACCCGAATTGAATCTGCTATGAGTTCTTCTATTCCCGACCAGTATGCCACGTCAGCAGCCGTGGGAATGGTGGCGGAAGGTCCAGAACCGGAAAATCATGTTCCCCAGGATCCCAGCATTTACAATTCCATTTTCTGGTGGGCCTATATTGCCAATTTAATTCTCGTCTCTGCTAATGCACTCACATTTCGCTTTGCCGATATGATTAACATGCTCGGCGGTAGCGATCAGGTTGCCGGGACAATTGTCAGTGTCGGATCGATTGGAGCACTTGTCGGGCGGCTGTTTCTCGGACAGTGGATCGATCGCTATGGTGTCCGCCCATTATGGATTGCCTGTTCGGTTTTGTACATGACGGGCATAATCATGATGGTCTGCCTCCCCTCGCTTGGCTTTCTGATGTATGCAGGACGAACATTGTTCGCCTTTGGTTTAGGGGGCATGTTCGCCTGTTCGATGACCCACATACAAAATCAGGTTCCGCCGGAACGTCGCACGGAGATGATTGCAACACTCGGCTCAAGCGGGTTTCTGGGAATGATCTTAGGTTCTCAGATGGGGGACATCTTTCTGAGATTCACTCCTGATAGTCTGTTGCGGCATGGTGTGTTGCTCGGGACATCTGCCATTATGGGAGGCATCTATCTGATCATTGTCACCTTCATCACCCGGCACGAAAAGTCGCAACTTCAGCGAGACAGCCCTGCTGCCTGGCCCTTATTAAAGCGTTACTGGCCGGGCTGGGTTGTGATTGTCGGCATCATGATCGGGATGGCCTTTGCCTGCTCAACTGTGTTCATTGCCCGATATGCAACGACCTTGGGCTTGAAGGGAGTCGGAACTTATTTTACCGCCTATGCGGTCAGTGCATTCATCGTGCGAATTTTAACTCGACACACCAGTAAGGTTTATGGCAGACATCGTATGATTGTCCTCGGAATGATGGGGCATGTGATCGGTTATACGGGACTCTGTTTTGTGACAGCCGAGTGGCATTTCATTTTGCCAGCCATCTGCAGTGGATTTGCTCACGCACTTCTGTTTCCCTGTGTGGTCTCGTTGGGAACAGAACATTTTCCGAAGCAGTTTCGTGGCACCGGGACAACACTTGTCCTCTGTTTTATCGATATCGGAGGCGTTGTGTTTGCCCCACTTTTAGGAGCGATTATCGATCAATTCGGGTTCCGACCGATGTTCCTCACCACAGCCGGTGCGGCTTTGGGAACAATGGTGCTCTACGGATTGATGACGCATCGCACTTCAGATCCGGAAATGTTGCATCACGTTAGTTCCCGGAAGCTCGTGAGAGATTCTAAGAATACAATCGAAACGGAATCTCTTGGTTCAGGGCCAGTTCCTGAGCCCTGCAAAAGTGGTTGTGCCTGAAATTGATTTGGTATGACTGGAAATGAACAATGGGCTCAGTCGAGTTGGCATGCCTTTGCGGATTCACATTTCTAAACTCCACCGACAACCGTTCCTATATTGCACACTGGATCGCTGATCAGGACTTGGATCAATTCTGGGAACTGATCGACAATGCGATTGAGAAATCGGGACCTACCGCAAGAGAAAAAGAAGCCGCCTGCATGAATTTGCGGCGGCATTTACTTTCGGCAAGACAAACAATCTGGCAATGTCCGGAATGTGGTCTCGTGTATCTATTCGATGCAGAGGGCAAGCCTCACGGCTTTCCTCCCGAAGGCGATTCGCCGCGAAATCTGCTGAAATCGCAGAAGCCAAATACAAATTAACTATTACTCTTTGGCTGATTCCAAACAAATCAACTCTGTTCCCGTTCGAATCAAAATCTTGTCCTGTACCACAATTGCAGCATACAACGTAGGGCCGGCAAATGGGTTCGTGGCATCGGCTTCCTTGGTAAAGAGTTCGACAGTCTGAACCAACTCTGGTTTTTCGCCGAGCCGGAAAACATCGAGGGTGCCTGATTTTCCGAAGAGGAGCAGATGGTTTTCGGTTAATAGAGGTGTTGCCCACACGCTGCCCGATGTTCGCTCAGCCAGCCGTTCTTCACCAGAATTAAGTTCGAGGCCGAAGACGATGCCCGTTTTGTTGACAAAAAATGTCATCTCCTGATTGGCGACCGGTGTGCCGAAAGAACTGGTTGCCTTTTTAGCTTTCCAGACATAATTCGCAGACCAGGTTCCGTCGGTAGATTTGGAAATCGCGATCACGCCATTCGACTCAGCGGCTCGTCCTTCATTGCCGTCTCCCTGACCTGTTGTCGCTCCCATTAAAAATCGACCATCAGTCAGAGGAAATGGTGTCGGTGTCGAGTTACCAGCGATTTCCGTAAATTCCCAGAGTTGCGAGCCCGTTTCCGGATCCAGAGCCACGATCTTCCCAATACCACTCAACAGAAGTTGATCACCACCTTCAGTAGTAAGGATTCGTGGACTGGCCCAACTTGTCACACCAAGACCTGCGACTTTCCAGACGACTTCCCCCGATTGCTTATTTAGGCAGAGCACATAAGGATCAGTCTGGCGTTCGACCCAGGCAAAGACATTGGCCGCGTTTTGTTCCAGTGATGATGAGAGACCATGACGGGCATCAATCGGGCCATTTTCTTCAACGAGATTTTTCTGCCACTGCAATTTTCCATCGAGGGAATAACTGGCCAGCAAACCTCCTTCAAAAAAGGTGACGATTTGATTTCTGTCAATGACGGGAGTCGGAGCCGCCTTGCTGACATACGAAGTCGCTTCGACAGGCGAGGGATTAACCAGCGATTGCTGCCAGAGCTTTTTGCCATCCTTCAGCGCGTATGCCGTAATGAGACAATTTTCTTTATTGTCTCCTTCAACGCTAGTGATGAAAACCTGATCGTCCCAGGTGACCGGGCTCGATTGACCATAACCATCGAGTTGAATCTTCCAAGTCGTTTTTGGAGGCTGCGACCAGTTCCAGGACTGATCAAGCTCAACCTGCTGATGATCCTGAAACTCGGTCCAATTCTCACCCGCACTTGCGGAGCAGGAGAAAGTCAAAATGCCAAACATGGCGAAACAATAGAAAAGACGATTCATCATGGTTTCCAGTTCACAGTGGATGTACGAGATTGATTATAGAATTTGTAAAAAACACAGAGACACAGAGGTCACAGAGATTTTTTACTTTGTTAGATCCGTTAGTTTCTAACATTGGATATGTGTACAAGCTTTGGTTAACAAGATTTCTCGGTGTCCTCAGTGTCTTGTATGTTAAATCAATC
>DEML01000060.1:38015-40310 GCA_002359185.1 Planctomycetaceae bacterium UBA2671 | reverse complement strand
AATTTGAACCCACAATGAAAAGAACCTGAAGGTTTCGCCTGAAGGCGAGGGTTTTAGACTCATCGCAAGGACAATAAATCAATCTTCCGCTCGACTCCCATCTCCGCACATTTTGACGATTTTAGGATCAAAACGGCCGACCGTTTCCACGAGATCCTGCTGCTCCTGCATCACGCTTTCAATATCCTTGTAAACGCCGGGAACTTCGTCGGATCCTGCAGAAATGATATGTACTCCTTTCTTCAGCAAATCATTTCGAACTGCTTTGAAATTATACATACTTTTCGCCTTCGTTCGCGACATCCGACGGCCTGCTCCGTGAGAAGCTGAGTCGAGACTTTCTGCATTTCCTTTTCCGCGGACAATGAATGCCGGAGATGCCATCGAGCCGGGAATCACACCCAGAACGCCTGCTCCTGCAGGTGTCGCTCCTTTTCGATGCACAATCACTTCTTTACCGCCGTGAGTTTCCTTCCAGGCGAAATTATGATGATTCTCGACACCAGAAATAATCCGTGCTCCCAACAACTTCGCGACATTCTTATGAATAACCGCATGATTAGCAGCCGCGTATTCTCCCATTAAATTCATCGCTTCCCAGTATTCCTGACCTTCTGCTGAATCCATTTCCAGCCAGGCGAGGCGTCCGAAGTCTTTCATCGACTGCGGCAGTTTTCGCTGAGCGATACTCGAATACACATTGCAAACCGACGCACCTGTCCCACGTGAACCGCTATGGCTCAACAGAGCGACATACTGACCGGCATCCAGATTTAACTCCTCATCTCGCTCGTCCAATGTCACAATCCCGTATTCGACGAAGTGATTTCCTGAACCCGAAGTCCCGAGCTGGTTCCGGGCTTTATCCTTGTTTTCACGAGTAACTCGCGTCACGGTCCAGTCCCGATCGAGCACTTCGTGATCGTGAGGCGTGTCCCACTTGGAACCAACTCCGAATCGAGTCCCGTTTTCGAGGGAATTCCGATAATGCTCAAAATTCTTCTCAAGAGATTCAACCGGCATATCGAGAATCGACAGTTTCATCCTGCAGGCAATATCGACACCAACCGCATAAGGGACAACTTTCCCCTCCATAGCGAGCACTCCGCCGATCGGCAAACCGTAGCCGACATGCGCATCAGGCATCAAAGCGGCTCCGTAAGCGCCCGGTAATCCACAAGCCTGCTCCATCTGCACATGACTGGCCGGATCGATTTCAGTTCCCCAGGTCCGATACGAAATCGGATCGGGAACGAAATGATTCGTTTCGTCTGTCAATACGAGAGCCAGTTCCCCGAAGACTTCGTCTTCCGTAAAGTCTTCCGGAGCATCCAGAAACTCTTTGAAGGCCTGCTTGAGCGGAGTTCCCCGCAATCCGCGCACCGAAACCGCTTTCTGTACAGCCTGAATCGCTTCACGAAGGGCGTAATCCGGGATGCCTATTTTCTCTAATTGTCGCTTATTCATGGTTACTCTCTCGAAAACACATTTTGATGCTTTCGCATTCAGAGGATACTCGGCACAATTGGTTCGGGCGAAAGTGTCTCTGTGATCAGTAATCCTGAAAAAGACTGAGCCTGGAACACGATAAGGATCAACGGTTTATGATTCGTTCAGCCATGTTATAATAAATTTAAGCCGTAGTCAGGCAGTGCCTGACATGATTAACAATTGACGTCAAATTTCTTCAGGTACAGCCTGACCTACGAGTTGATTAAAATAAAAGACAGATTTCTACGAGATTGTCACGTCGAAACGAGGTGTATCAATGAGTTTAACAATCATGAAACGCATCCGATTTTGTGCCGGACATCGCCTGTTCGGACATGAAGGCAAATGCGCGTTTTTTCATGGACACAACTACATCGCCGACATTTACGTGACCGGCGAAGAAACCGATGAAGTCGGTCGCCTGGTTGATTTCGCCCATCTTAAAAAAGCCTTCAAAGGCTGGATCGACGAGAACTGGGATCACGCTTTCCTGCTCAATGTCTCCGACGAAAATGGCATCGATGCAATCAAGCGGGTGGAGCCGAGCAAATATTTCATTCTGCCCTACAATCCGACCGCTGAAAATATCGCGAAGTATCTTTTAGAAAACGTCGCGGTCGAATTGATGGAGAATCAGCCTCACAGCGTCTCCAAAGTGGTCATCTGGGAAACGGAAGATTCCTTCGCAGAAGCCAGTGTTGAGCAATCTTCTGAGTTTATGGAAAGTTATCCGGAAGTCTCTGCATTTGTGAAATCGTATCATGGATAATTAAATAAAACTTTGGGTGGCTGGGGTCGTAGCGA
>DEML01000060.1:21759-37878 GCA_002359185.1 Planctomycetaceae bacterium UBA2671 | reverse complement strand
CCTTCTCCTTGGGGAGAAGGTGGCCGAAGGCCGGATGAGGGGATCCCTTCGACGAACTTACTGTAATCGACATCGAATTCCCCTCACCCCAAGGAGAGGGGACTACATCATTCATAGTATTTTTAGATTTCCAAGGAAATCCTTGGATACGAGTCGATCCCTCATTTCAACCCTTACGAATGCTCACGCATGTATCAGGTCCATCTGTTTTGTTTCCTGGCCAGTTATTCGGCAGCATTCGTGCTGGAGTTGAGTCGACTGTGGCAGTCAAAAAAATGGCTGCACTGGATGTCAATCGTCGCCACCATGGCCGGGTTGACCGCTCAAACCTGGTATTTGATTGCCCGTTCTGCCGAATCACAATTACCACCCTTATTGTCTTCGTATCATGACTGGCTGCTGGTTTCCGCCTGGTTGTTGATCACCGGTTATCTGTTGTATGTCATCCTGAATCTGAAGAAAGCCGGTTCTGATTCTCTCGGATTATTTGTCCTGCCGGTCGCCTTGTTGATGGTGATCGGCTCCAGCCTGCTCACGACGCACGTGAAATCGTTTGCCGAAGGACAGCAGGTCGTCCGTATGTTACATGCGAGTTCATTATCAATCGGAATTGTTGGCGTATTGATCGGTTTTCTGATCAGCCTGATGTATCTCATTCAACATCGTCGGCTCAAGAAAAAACATACGCTGCATCGCGGTTTCTCTCTCCCCCCATTATCCTCCCTGGCCAAGTACAATCGCTGGATGGTCATGCTCTCCATGCCGATGCTAACGATTGGTCTCGTCACCGGATTTGTGCTGATCGCCAACTCTGACAAAGCAGAGAATCCATTTTCCTGGCAGGATCCTATTGTTATCGGATTCACTGTGATCTGGCTGGCAATGGTTGTCCTGTTTGGCTGGTTGTTGAAGTCGCATTCTCATTCCGGACGGGAAATTGCCCTGTTGAATGCCTGGGCCTTCGGCTTTTTGATTGTGACTTTGCTCGGCTTACAGTTTATCGTCATGCTGACCGGAATTCCGACACAACACGGCTAACGAAATCAATTCCTTCTTCTTAATAGACAATGTCAAATCAGTGAATTTACGGGTTGTTTACTGCAATCATGAAACGGCTGGACTGGAGATTCGCGAACGGCTCGCATTTTCCAGCGAGGAACGTCTGCGCCTGGCTTATATGGACCTTCGAGTCCGATTTCCAAAGACGGAAATCGTGATAGTCTCCACCTGCAACCGCGTTGAACTTTACTTCGGAGCAGAAGACCGCGGGCAATTGCCAGAGCAGGAATCGATCGCGAGATTCCTCTCTGAATTTCACGAAGTTCCGCTCGATGATTTTATCAATGAGTTGCGATCTGATACAGAAATTTCAGCTGTCCGGCATCTGTTTCTGGTCGCAAGCAGTCTCGACAGCATGGTGCTCGGTGAAGCTCAGATCGTCAATCAAATCAAGCAGTCTTATCAGCGGGCAGCTGATTATGATGCTGTGGGACCGATCACTCATCATCTGTTTCAGGCGGCTATGAAATTCGCTTCGCAAGTCCGCACCGAAACCAAATTGTCTGAAGGTCGCATTTCGATTGCTTCGGTAGCCGTCGGTGAATTTGGCAAAAGTATCTTCGAGCGATTCAGCGATAAAACCGTCCTTGTTCTCGGAGCCGGCGAGATGGCCGAAGAAACACTTCGCTATCTCAAAGAAGAGGGTGTCGAGAAAATTGTGATTGCGAATCGAAATCTGCAGCGCGGCGAAGATCTGGCTGGCAGATGGGGAGGCATTGCCATCCCGTTCATGGAATGGGAATCGCGATTATCGGAATTCGATGTGATTGTCAGTGCGACCGGAGCGACCGAGCCAATTATCAATAAACAACGCTTTGCAGAATTGCGTTCACAACCCGATTGTCAGCAGACACTTTTCATTCTTGATTTAGGGGCGCCCCGGGATTTTGCACCTGAAATTGCTCGGACGGATGATAACGTATTTCTGTACGACATTAGTGACCTTGAACAAACCTGCCAGCAGAATCGCAAAGCTCGCGCTCGTGAAGTTAAAAAAGCGGAACTACTGCTTGACGAGGCCACCAATCATTTCATGCACGCCTTTTATCATCGTGCAACGGGACCAGTTGTTCAGCAACTTCGAGAAACCTGGCATGCGATTGGCAAGGAAGAACTCGATCGGCTCTATAAGAAAATGGAGCATGTTTCCGAAGAGGATAAACAACAAATCGAGCAGACCATCAGCCGGATTGTGAATAAACTGCTGCATCCTCCCCTCGAAAACATCAAACATCATTCCCGCGAAGGGACCCCCCACACTCTGCTCGAAACGGTCAAGCAACTTTTCGGTTTGAGCGATTGACCGCCAGTAGGGTCCGCTGTGCGGACCATGACTCTGAGCGATCTATAAATAACTAAACTCAACACGTATTCCGGTCCGCACAGCGGACCCGATAAACGACTTATTCCCCTGGCCCCATATCCCTAGACCCTAGACCCAAAATGTCCAAACGATCCCGCAGACGAGATCCTGCCGCTGAAAATACCGTTGATGAACTTCCATCTCGTGAGGAGATTGCCAATCTGCAAATCCTGTGCGAAGACGCACCTATTATTGCAGTTTCCAAACCAGCAGGCTTGCTGAGTCAGGGAGCCCCACGAGGCGTGTTCTGTCTGCCGGACTACGTGAAAGCGTATTTGAAATATCAATACGACAAGCCGGGCAATGTTTATCTGGGGGTTGTTCATCGAATCGATCGTCCGGTTACGGGAGTCGTCCTCTTTTCCCGCAACTCCAAAGGAGCAGCTCGGCTCTCCGAACAGTTTCGCGAACGTCAGGTCAAGAAAACCTACCTCGCGTTACTGGAATCACCTCCACCAGATGAGGAAGGTACGCTTGTCGATCTGATTCGTAAAATTCCGGATCAGGCGCGAGCAGTGATTGAACCGAGCGAAAGCAATGGCGCGAAACGAGCTGAGTTATCCTATCGTGTGCTTGGCACTCATCAGAATTATACGCTGGTTGAAGTGACGCCACTCACCGGACGCATGCACCAGATTCGACTGCAGTTCGCCTCCCGCGGCTGCCCAATTGTCGGAGATCAACTTTATGGAGCCACCCGAGAAATCGACCTGAGACCGCTAACTTCCGATTACACAACACTAATTGCCCTGCACGCCTGGAAACTCGAGTTCCAACATCCCGTCCGCTACGATACGCAGGTCATCAACGCACCACTCCCCTCGGAATGGCCAAAGTTTGCGGGACAATTCTTGCTATGAAAAATCAGCTGTAGGTCAGGCACTGCCTGACCTACAGCTTTCAAATTATAGTAACGCATTGGATAACACGCCCCAGAACGAAGTGATGGGCGTGGCCGAGGAGTGATGAAACTCTCTCCCAAAAACTATTCCTTCGTCTCTTCCACCAATGGCAGATACTCGCCATATCCCTCAGCTTCCATCTCTTCTTTAGGGATGAATCGCATTGCGGCTGAGTTCATGCAATAACGTTTTCCGCCACGATCAGCAGGACCATCATCAAAAACATGTCCGAGATGGGAATCGCCGTATTTGGAGCGGACTTCGGTCCGGTTGTACCATAATCCCGGATCTTCTTTCAGCACGATGAACTTCGAGTCCACCGGCTTGACGAACGAAGGCCATCCCGTGCCCGATTTGTATTTATCAGTCGAGGTAAACAAAGGCTCTCCCGAGACGATATCGACATAAATGCCTGCTTTTTTGTTGTCCCAGTATTTGTTCTGAAAAGAGGACTCGGTTCCTTCTTCCTGGGTCACATTGTACTGCAGACTATCGAGCTTTTTCTTAAGCTCTTCTTTGGGCGGCTTTTTGAAATTGAGCCAGGGTTTATCTCCACTGGTCTCAGTGGAATGACTGATTGTCGTCGATTCCTCAGCTGGCAATGATCGAGATTCACTGGCGACCGATTCGTTGGAGACAGTTGTCACATTTTGCTGACAACCCGTCAAACCGCAAATAGCCATCAGTGAAAGTACTGAGTTCGTTAAGACGTTTATTCGATCCATCATCATCTCGCTTTCAAAGTTTATTGTCCTTGCGATGGGCCTAAAACCCTCGCCTTCAGGCGAAACCTTCAGGTTCTTTTTTATCGTGGGTTCAAATTTGTCCAAAGACAATAAAAACCTGGCATGTGAGCGAAAGGATTTCAGTCCGAAGCTCACGGCCAAAAAACCTATCGGCTTCAGCCGATAGTAATTCAGTCAAGACTCGCCCCACAGTTTCACATTCTTCTGGTTTGAGTTCTGTATTTCATTTTACAGTTCGAGAGCAATTTGAACAGAGTGTGATTTTCGATCTGTTCCCGCCCTGACTCACAGAGTTTATGAAATTATGGAGAATCCATGTAGATCATTGTCTGCCATTTCGTTACTGAACAAAAGGAGTGATGCCTCCCTTTAAAAACAAATCATTGTTTAATCTCCACAAATCCACAGGAGGAATCGATATGTCGGATCAGAGAAGTCATAAAAAGATTCCCTCAGGATTTACGCTGATTGAATTACTCGTCGTGATTACTATCATTTCGATACTGATTGCCCTGTTGCTGCCAGCCGTGCAGCAGGCGCGGGAAGCGTCTCGTCGGGCGAGTTGTCGGAATAATCTGCATCAAATCGCCATCGGCATGCATAATTATCACGACAGTTTCGGCTCCTTTCCCAGTGGATTTGTCCAGAGCTCAAGAGGCTACGACAACAGCCTGCCCCCGGCGATGATACCTCCCGACGATTCTGCCGATATGGCCGAGACTCTTTCATGCGATGTCAATATTCCCGGGCTGGCAGAGTTGATTCACGAATGGGCCTGCATGGGCAAAGGCTGGGGCTGGCATGCATTGCTATTGCGTCAGATGGACCAGCTGACCGTCAATGTCGACTTTGAATCCGCTCGTTTTTCCGCGAATAACATCGCAGCCGGTAATGTAACCATCAAGCCCTACATCTGCCCCAGCTCGGCTATTCCTGAGTCGTGCCTGCCACAAAAGATGACACAATACCGAGGAAACATGGGATACTGGCCCGAATCGACAGATCCGAACGCCCAGCCACTCAACAATGGCCTGTTTTATGGAAACAGTGCCGTGAAGTTTAAAGATGTGATTGACGGGACGACTTCGACAATCATGCTCGGTGAAACGCAGTTGGGATTATGGCCGGATGGCTACAGCTGCTGTGCCCGCGTCCGCGATGACAAACCCAATTTCGATACGATGTGGCGCGGCGATCAACTTCAAGCCATTCCCGCAGTCATGCTCAGCTTCGGCAGCTGGCACGGCGACGCCATCCACTTCGCTATGGCTGATGGCTCCACACAGAGCGTCAGCAAAATGATTGACACTGAGGTTTATCGCTCGTTGTGCACAAGGAATGGGTATGAGCGGGTTGATGCTGGGTTTTAATTTTTGAATTTTATAAAAATGTAAGTTGATAACTGAAGTTTTGCAAATTCCAATAATTCATAACCCGACGCGTCAGCGAGGGGCCCGTGTGGAATTGTTAATCTGCTGGATTTGGTCTTTGGATACCCGATTCAACGAATCGATAAACAACCAGCTATTATGCGTCACCGATCAGTTTTTCACGTGAAATAACAGTAGCCAACTGGTCTTAGAGTTTAACCGAATTATTAATCGAAAGCCGTCCCCTCGCTGACGCGTCGGGTTAAGATGCTCTCAATAATTTATACGCTGACTTCTCATTCGTTTTGAATTCTAGCGTTTTGCAAAACTTCAGTTGATAACAAGAAAAATACGTTGATAATATCGTGCCACGACTCTGTGAGCCGTGCAATGCGTGATCATATTAACTTCCAACGCTTTTGATGTCACAACACCGTAAAACACGGCTCACAGAGCCGTGGCACACTTGTGTGGATCGAAATTAATTCTTTAATCATACAAAATGCACCTTCAAAGTTTTAATCACAGGCCAGTCAATCGTCAGGCACAGCCTGACCTACAAAGATCCATGAAATCAATGTGATCTTAATTCACCACATTCACAGCAGGCATGCCCTGCAAAACGCGTAAGCAATTTTGTGAGCCTTTAATGCGCATATCCTGCAGTCCTTCTTCGCAATAGAAGGCAGCATGAGGATTGATGATTACACGATCGTATGCTGGGTGATTGGGATCTCTCCAGGCATTGACGAGTGGATTGTTCGGTGAAGGAGGTTCATCGGGCAGGACATCAATTCCTGCACCAGCGAGATGATTATCTTCAATCGCCTGCAGCACCACCTCTGGTTGCAGCAAGCCGCCGCGAGCGGTGTTGATGATGTATCCGCCCGGCGGCATCATGCGAATCAGTTCGGCATCGATGATGGAATGCGTTACCGGTGTCAGCGGACAATGCAGGCTCAGAACATACGCACTTTTGGCCAATTCAGGCAACGAATCGACCTTTTGAATTCCAAGAGCCTTATCCATCCCTTCACAGACGAATGGATCGTAAAAGCGAACATCGAAGCCTAAAGCTTTTGCCCGCAGAGCCGTTGCAATACCAATTCGACCCAGTCCAATAATCGCAAACACCTGCTTTCGCAGACGATGTTTCGGGACAACCTGACTGTAGGACCATGGCCCCGATTCGCGTTGCAATCGATTATTGAGGACGTGCAATCCACGAGTTAAAGAGAGTGTCAGTCCGATGGCCGAGTCGGCGACTTCTTCAGTGCCGTAGTCGGGAACATTTGCCAGATCAATGCCCCGCATTCGAGCCGCCTGACCATCGACATTATCGATTCCGACACCACAGCGGACAATCAACTTGCAATTTTGCAGACGATTGATCGTTTCACTGGTCAGAGAAATCGCATGATAGATCATCAACGCGGAGGCCTGCTCGACGGCTCCGGCCAACTCACTTTCATGGTTGGCATCGATCGCAACGACATCAGCAACTTCACCTAATATTTGACGCTCGTAATCGAGGGGTTCGGTAATAAAGTCAGTCACAACAACGAGCGGGCGCGAGCTCATGGTTCAAAGTTCCTCATCAAATGGAAGATGTGTTTTGCACATTAACTTTGTACTAATTCAGTATCTGGGTGGCTCTGGCTTTGCCAGTGCATTGTAAGTTCTGTTTGGATCTCGACTTGCACTGACAGAGCCAGTGGCACACAGTTTGAATAGTCAATTGGAGAAGAACAATACAATAATAAGAAGACCCACACCTGGACAGGCACGGGTCTTCAGTAATGAATATTTTGAGATCATCGCAGGTCAGGCTGTGCCTGACATGATTTAGCAACGACGTCGAATGTCGTCAGGCACAGCCTGACCTACGGTTTTATTTCCGAATTGCTACACGGGATTTCGTCGTCAGCAAATTATAAACCTGAGCGACATCGTGATCTCGCATGCGGATGCATCCGTGCGAACAGGCCTGGCCGATCGAGTCGGGTTCGTTGGTGCCATGAATACCGATGCTGTCGCCGAGGTCGATCCAGTATTCTCCGAGAGGATTATTGGGATCATCTGCTTTGATGACTTCATCAGGACCATAATAGGTTGGATTCGATTGTTTGTTCACAACCTGAAACTGCCCCAGAGGAGTGCTGCTGTCTTTGCCGGTACCAATCGGGAATGTTGCGACGACATAGCCATGAGCGTGAACGATCAATTGAAAGTTGCTCAATTCAACAATCGCATCAAAGGGTCCCTGGATCACTTTAATCTCTTCACCTGCTCGTAATTTTTCTGGGGTGATTCGGTTTAGTCCTGCCAGATACTGCCAGGGCATATCGTATTTCCGGGCGATTGTTTCGAGATGTTCATTCGGTTCAACCCGATGAGCAGGCAGGTAGTGAACTTCGGGAGAAAAATAAATTTTGTGGGAAAGCATCTGAATTTCGTGACTGATTTCCGCCCGCTGTTCCGGCTGCTTCCAGAATAGTGTCGACAATTCACGAAGTTGTAAGACTTCCTGTTCAGCCTGAGCGGAGAGAGCAGGGGGGGCATTCAGTTTTTTGGGTTCCTGCTGAATTGGCCGGGCATCGAGGATGGTGGTCTGTTGAGGAATGGTGGCAGAAGCGGTGATAATCGGCATTGCTTCTGTGGAATTCTGAGGTGTGGCATATTGAACGGGAGTGTATTCTCCGCGGAACGGGAGTGTCTGAACCATCGCGGGAGCTTCAGCCTGCCGATAAGGAAGTGTTTGGACGGGAACTGTGTTCTCTGCAGTATGAGTTGCTTTCTTCAAGCCAAACCCTTGTGGAGTATCGTAAGACTCATTCAGTTGAACCGGAATGTCGGCGATGCTGTTTGCTGAAAGCTCAGGTTCCGGCTGTTGATCGATAGGAGGAAATTCTTCAACAGATGCTGAGTCTGCAAATTCAGGAGCTACTTTTTCAGCTGGTGCAGCAGTCAGATCTGTCGGATAGTCTTCCAGAAAATCGTCCATCGGATGATCGTTGATGACGACTTCCTGAGAGCTAATCCACGAAGTCGGTAACAATTCGAGATGCCAGGCTGTTAATCCAGCCGCCATAATGGCGACGAACCACCAGATAGACCATGTGGACTTACGCTGCTGCAGATAAGGACGATCCTGAAACATGATTAGAATCCATTCGACATGTCGAGGATGAATGCTTCCGGGAGAAGCTGGGAGGGAGAAAACGCAATTAATTGTTGAAAGGATCACCGTACATCATGCCATCGACCTGATGCTTTTCCGGCTGGGGATCGGGGATCGAAAAGTTATAACTGTCACGGCCCAGTTCAGGACCACGATTCAATCTCCGTAACTGTTTGGGTTGCAGAGCATGAGGCATCATCGAACAGCCCGTCAATGAGACGGCTGAAATCACAAACAACAAAGATGAAAACAGTTTGATTCGAGACATGGAAGAACTCTCAGTCCTGGACCATTTTCAAATGGTTACTTCAGTCGCCTGAGCATCAAAAGACAGCAAGTCGCTGTTTTTGCTCCTGCCGATCGCTGCAGTTCATTTTGAAAATGCTCTAGATTCGCAAAGAGGAGAATCGATTGGATGTCGAGGAAAGTGAAACGATCCCTGCATTCAAAGGTACGAATGCGAAGAGTCGCTCCGAGACGAGGACGGGAGTGTAGGACTGTTGAGCAAATCGTGCCATGCGTTTCCGTTTTTGGAAAAAATGACAATATTTGCTCATTCATCAGCAAAATTAGCAAGCCGGATTTCAACGATAGCCTGTGTTAATCCGTAAATGGAACCGCAGATGGACGCGGATAAACGCGGATGCAAAATAACTGTGGTTATCTGTGCTGCTAATGATTCCAGTTGGAGTTTTGCAAATTTTAGCGAGATGACATCAACACATCTGGGGGCTCCGCTTCGCTGCGACCCCAGCCACCCGTTGAAAGAATCTTGTGTGGCCAACTACGATTTGTCATCTCTATGATTGATTTAAATCATCAGTGCCGTATTTTGAATTAGCGAAATGCTTAAACATCCACTTATGGTTTGAGTGAGATGATTATATTGGAGTAATCAGCGTGTCCGAATCCATCAATCAGCAACAAATCATCATGACTGTTGATGATAAACTTGATCAATTTGAACTTCAGCTATTCAGATATTTTGCTGGATATCTGGTGGGCAAGTTGTTTTTGTACGGTACAGTGATGTTATTCATTTATTCGACGCTAATTCAACTTGAGCTTTCGGTATTAGGATTTAATTTAACTTGGTTGGAAGCGGCATTAGAAATATTTGCAAACCATTGGATTCGCAATTCAATCTTAATTGTAATGGTGTGCATTGGATATTGGATGGGGATGAAAATTGGCAGGGACATCTGGCAGTGTCAAAGGAAATATATTTTGCTCTCAGGACTCATATTTATTTCCCTGTTTTTAATGTTTGCCCCATTTATACTCATGGGAGATAATAAATTGGTCTACTTGCTCCAGCTTGGGTTCCCTTTTATTGTCTTCATGTTGATGCCGATCTGCATAAAATTTCTATTCATACCGAAAGTCAAAAGAGACTTAATTAGAGCGGAAAATAAAATTACTGGCACAAACTGATGTGTAAGCGCGGACTACCCAGTCTATCCTGAATTCTGCTGCTTTTCCCGCTGTTTTTCTGCTTGATATTGTTCTTCCATTTCAATGAGAGTCGCTTCATCGACAGTTTTATTGTTCCGTGCAAGGCCTTGTTCGATGGCCCGGAAGCGGCGTTTGAACTTTGCATTGGTGCGGCGGAGTGCTTCTTCCGGATTCAGTTTCCAGCGGCGGGCAATATTGGCCAGAACGAAGAGAACATCGCCTAATTCATCCTCCGCCCGTTGGCGTCGGTCCTCATCGTCCATTTTTTCATCGGGTGTATGGGTTGCCTCGATCGCGATTTCGGTAACTTCTGGATTCGTGTCTCCATAAAGTTCTTCGCGAAGTTCATTGAGTTCTTCATCGAGTTTGACAAACAGCATGTCACGATGCGGAAAATCGTAGCCGACTTTAGCCGCCTTTTCCTGCAATCGAGCAGCGGCCATCAAAGCGGGGAGGTCTTTGGGAAGACCATCCAGTTTCGATTCCTTTTTCGGTTTTCCCTCTGCTTGCTTGATCCGTTCCCAGGTCACTTTCACCGCCTCGGCATCTTCGACATCTTCTGTGCCGAATACATGCGGATGACGTCGAATCATTTTGTCGGTAATCACACGAACAACATCGACAATCGAAAACCGACCTTCATCAGCTCCGATCTGGGAATCGAGCATCACCTGCAGTAGCACATCTCCTAGCTCTTCGACGATAGCCGTGTCGTCGCCCGAGTCGATCGCTTCGAGAAGTTCGTAAGTTTCTTCCAGAGTAAAGGGTTTAATCGTTTCGAGCGTCTGCACCCGGTCCCACGGACAACCTTCCGGAGAACGCAAATGGGCAATCACTTCACAAAGTCGCCAGAATTCGTTTTCCACCTGTTCGCGGTTGGGAGGGATTCCCGTCGTTTCTGGTTTGGGCGTTGAATTCATACGGGATTAACCTGATCGAATGCAGTTCGCATTCATGGAGTGTGATGGAATTGAAGACTTTTTAGTCGAAAGCGACTATAATCAGTGGTTGTTCAGAAACACAATCGCCCCACTCAGAAACTGGAGTTTTTCAATGTGGAAATCAGCGCTGCGTCTCTCGCTTCTCATACTCGTCATCGGTTCTGTCTCACCAGTCGTTGCTGATGAACCCGAAAAGATTGAACCAGTTCAGTTGAATGAAGCTGAGCAGGCTTTTCAGGATCAGTTGAACAATGCAGTACTCGTCGGCTACTTCTCGATGGAATCTTCCAAAGAGGGGCCAAATCGTCCCGAGCGTTATGAAATTCGGCGTATTAATAAGGTGAGTGATTCCACCTGGATGTTTCAGACCCGCGTTAAGTATGGCAGCGTCGATACCGTCGTCCCAATCCTTGTTCCCGTCAAATGGGCTGAGGATACCCCAATGGTTTCACTGACCGACTTCACAATTCCCGGCCTGGGAACTTTTACCTGCCGCGTCCTGTTCTACGAAGACCGCTATGCCGGAACCTGGCAGCATGGAAAAGAAGGGGGGCACATGTGGGGCAATATAGAAAAAGCCAAATCCTCTGAGCCACAGAGCAAACCGACGAGGCGATCCAAGGAATAGGGAGGTCGATTTATGGCACTATTTCAATGACGACGGGTGGGGGTTTAGACGGTGCCACGGCTCTGTGAGCCGTGTTTATCCGCGTCGTCAGAAAGTACGAAGCTGGAAGAAATAGGATCGTCAAATGCACGGCTCACAGAGCCGTGGCACGACCAAATGAGATTCATCTTTTGGCTATATTAAATGTAAACCCTTTACCTGCAGTCGCTTATGGAGCACACTAACAGTTCCCCCTTTGTGTTCTTGAGATCGGAAGACACCTACTCCCGTACGAAAAGCTGTCTCAAACAAGTTTCCAACCGGATTGGCTTGTCACTTCCGGCTTGTCTGATTAGAATGCCGAATCAAAATTTTGCGAATATCCCGGCTTCGGGATCTCAGTTGTGACCCGTTGCCTGTCAGGTAAAGACCATGAAAAAAGACATTCACCCTAAATACCAGCCTGTTGTGTTTCTCGATTCCAGTTCTCAGGACAAATTCCTGATTCGTTCGACGATGACCTCCAAGGAAACCATCAAATGGGAAGATGGCAACGAATATCCGCTGATTAAAGTCGATATCAGCTCGTATTCTCACCCATTCTTCACCGGGCAGATGAAATACGTCGACACCGCTGGTCGTGTCGAAAAGTTCCAGAAGAAGTACAACTGGGCCAAACGTGGCGAAAAATCGTAACCATTTTGCTGGTTCTGTGTCTTCGTAGAAACACATACAGACGTTAGTGGTTAGTTTGCTCGCGCAGTATGCGGTTAATTTTCATTGGTATGGACATGCTTTAGCTGAATTTCGAACTACCGATGCGGTGAGCCGCGTTTCTCATAATGTGAGTTAACGCGGCCTTTGTAAAAATCTGGTCAGCTCGAAAATCATTTATAAGGTGTCTCCATCATGTTTCCCAGCTTGGAAACGAAGTATCAGCGGTTCCTGGAACTGGAACGCAAACTCGTCGATCCTGAGGTGCTCTCGGATCAGACGAAACTCCTCGCTATTCAAAAAGAGTACGGCGGCCTGAAAAAAGTGGCAGCCGTAGTCAAAGAGTATCATGCTCTGGTCGAAGACCTCGAAGCGGCTCAAATGATGCTCGACGAGGAAAAAGACCCCAAAGCCAAAGAGTATGCCCGCAAGGAACTCGAAGGCTATGAAGAAAAACTCGAAGAAATGCAGGTCACGCTCGAAGACCTGGCAACTTCGGGCGATTCGATCACTCGTGGAGGCCTGATTCTCGAAATTCGCGCCGGCACCGGCGGCGACGAAGCCTCGCTCTTTGCGAATGATCTCTATGAGATGTATACGCGATTCATCGATAATCGTGGCTGGAAGCGGGAAGTCCTTGATTTTCAACCAACCGAAATGGGCGGCATCAAAGAAGTGATCGTCGCCGTTTCCGGAGAAGGAGCCTTCCACGAACTGCAGTTTGAGAGTGGCGGGCACCGCGTTCAGCGTGTTCCTGAAACCGAAACGCAGGGGCGAATTCATACGAGTGCGGCGACAGTGGCCGTGCTGCCAGAAGCTGATGAAGTTGAAATCGATATCCGGGACGAAGACTTACAGATCGACACGTACCGAGCCTCGGGGCCCGGTGGTCAAAAGGTGAATAAGACGGAATCGGCGATTCGCATCACGCACATCCCGACGGGAACTGTGGTGACCTGTCAGGATGAGAAAAGTCAGCACAAGAATAAAGCCCGCGCGATGAAGGTGCTGCGAAGTCGTATTCTGGAAGCACAAATTCAAAAAGAGGCGAACGAACGAGCAGAGCATCGACGGACTTTGATCGGAACCGGAGATCGCAGCAGTCGTATTCGCACCTATAATTTCCCGCAGGGACGCGTGACCGACCACCGCATCGGCTTGACTTTGCACAAGCTGGATCAAATCATGCAGGGAGCATTGGAAGAACTGGTTTCAGGATTACTTGAGTTCGACCGTCAGGAACGTCTCAACAGTCAGAACTAATGAGGCTAACCAAGCACGATGGGTGGCTGGGGTCGAGCAACGCTCGCCCCCAGAAGTGATTAATCTGGGGGCTCACTTCGTTCGACCCCAGCCACCCAGATAATTTTTTTGTTCGTATAAAGTCAGGAGGACTTCTTTGGAATCGCCGCAGCCCAACAATCCGGTGGCGAATCCGCAGTCTACAGAATGGACTGTGCAGAAAATCCTCACATGGACGACCGAGCATCTTCGCAATAAGGGAATCGAATCCCCCCGGCTCGAAAGCGAAATCCTGCTGGCGCATGCCCGCAAATGTGAGCGAATTCAGCTCTACACGAACTTTGCAGAGATTCTCAGCGAAGAAGTCCGCGCGAAGATGCGGGAACTCGTCAAGCGCCGGGTGAATCGTGAACCGGTAGCTTATTTGGTCGGCAAGAAAGAGTTTTTCAGTCTGGATTTTCTTGTCAAGCCGGGTGTTTTCATACCGCGACCCGAGACTGAAGCTCTGGTCATGAAGAGTCTGGAAGCACTGGCGAATCGAAAATCCCCTCATATTCTGGAGCTCTGTTCGGGAAGCGGTTGTATTTCTATTTCTCTGGCGAAACAACTTCCCGAAGCACAGGTCACTGCAGTCGAGTTGCACGATATTCCTTATCAGGCGACTCTTGCGAATGCCCAACGTCACAAAGTGAATCAGCGGGTGCAGGTTCTACAGGGAAATTTGTTTGAGCCTTTGCCTTCAGGGGTTCACTACGATTTACTCGTCAGCAACCCTCCCTATGTGAGAGAGGATGAAATGGCAGGTCTGGAGGCTGATGTTCAACATCACGAACCCCGCGAAGCTTTGGTAGCCGGGGAAGATGGATTGGATATTGTCCGCAAAATTCTCGATCAGGCAGGAACGTATTTAAAGCCGGGAGCCCACTGCCTGCTCGAAATGGATCCTGCCCAAACGCAGGCGGCGATGGAATATGCGATTAAAGTTGGAACTTGGAGTGAAGTGCAGGGATTCGTTGATGATACGGGACGAACTCGATTTCTCTCGGCGAGACATCAGCCCTAATGCTGTAGGTCAGGCTGTGCCTGACGAAATACGAGGTCGATTATTCATCACGTCAGGCACAGCCTGACCTCCGGAGAATAGTTTGCAGGATGGACCAACTTAAAATTCAGGGAGGAGTGAAGCTGCAGGGAACAATCTCCGTTTCCGGTGCTAAAAATGCGGCTCTTCCCATCATGGCGGCTTGCCTGGCCATTCCCGGTCGCACGATTCTCAGTAACATTCCGCAGTTGCGCGATACGAACAGCATGATTCAGTTGCTCACGCAGCTGGGTGTCAAAATTGAAGAGTCTGGTCACAATTCGGTCATTCTGGAACCGCAATCGAATCAAATCAGTCATGCCGACTACGATCTCGTCCGCACGATGCGAGCCAGTGTTTGTGTGCTCGGGCCTTTGCTTGCCAGTCGAGGAGAAGCATGTGTTTCTCTGCCGGGAGGCTGCAATATTGGACACCGTCCAATCGATCTGCATCTCAAAGGCCTGGCTGCCTTGGGAGCAGACATTTCGATTCGGCAAGGCTATGTGCATGCAAAAGCTCGGGAACTTCGCGGGGCACGCATTTTTCTCGGCGGGCCTCAAGGCAGCACTGTCACAGGAACATGCAATGTGATGTCGGCTGCGGTGCTTGCCAAAGGGGAGACCATCATTGAAGCGGCTGCCTGTGAGCCGGAAGTGGTCGATCTGGGAAATTTTCTACAGGCTTCTGGGGCTCATATCGAAGGACTCGGCACACCGACCATAACAATTCAAGGCGTTGAGGAACTTCGGGCGATCAAGTATCGAGTGATTCCCGATCGTATCGAGGCGGCAACCTGGATGATGGCAGCCGCTATCACTCAGGGGGATGTCACCCTCGAATCTCTTCGAACCGATCATCTTTCCGCTCTGTTTGATTCTCTGCAGCGAGCAGGAATCGTTCCGGAAATTATGTCAGATTCCGTACGAATTTCTGGCACCCATCAAATGCACCCCGCAGATATTGTCGCATTGCCCTATCCCGGTTTCCCGACCGATCTCCAGGCCCAGATGACTGCACTCATGACTTTGACACCGGGAATCAGCGTGGTGACGGATCGAGTTTTCCCGGATCGCTTCATGCATGCCGCTGAGTTGATGCGAATGGGAGCACGAATACGTCGCGATGGCGGCAGTGTCATTATCGACGGCGTTTCCTCTTTGAGTGGTGCCCATGTGATGGCCTCGGACCTGCGAGCCTCAGCCGCCCTGGTGATCGCCGCTCTTGCTGCACAGGGGGAAACCATCATACGTCGAATTTATCATCTCGAACGAGGTTATGAGAATCTGACCGGAAAACTGATGAGCCTGGGGGCGGATGTGGAACGTATAAAGGAGACTTAGTAATTGGATTATGAGAACGCAAGCAATAATACTATCCCACTTATTCGGGAGCGGTATTCTTTCCTTCTCCTTGGGGAGCGGTTTACTTTCCTTCTCCTTGGGGAGAAGGTGGCCGAAG
>DEML01000060.1:0-21589 GCA_002359185.1 Planctomycetaceae bacterium UBA2671 | reverse complement strand
CCCCTCACCCTAACCCTCTCCCCAGGGAGAGGGGACTATTTCTTAGGAATTCGGCGACTACTCAGCAAGATTTCCTGCCCGCTCGGCTTCAATCTCCCGCACAGACAACTATAATGCGGCTCAAATTAGTCGGATATTAATCCTGTAGGGTACGCTGTGCGTACCACACTCAACAGATTATCAATGGTACGCACAGCGTACCCTACTTGTTGCCCCCTGGACCAAAACACGTGTTAAGATCTCATACTTGCGGCGAATTACGGAAATCTCATGTTGGCGAACGCGTGACGCTGGCCGGTTGGGTCGATAAATATCGGGATCACGCGGGCATCGTATTTATTGATCTGCGAGATCGATACGGTCGAGCCCAGATCAAATTCAACCTGGAAGATAACAGCAACACTCAGAAAGAAGCCCGTGGCTTGCGGCACGAGGATGTTGTTCAGGTCATCGGCGAAGTTGTTGCCCGTCCCGATGATATGGTCAATCCAAAACTGGCGACCGGGGAAATTGAAATCCGTGTCAATGAACTCAAAGTGCTTAGCAAGTCAGCCAATCCTCCATTCCTGATCGATCAGCCCGATCTTCCGAATGAAGAATTACGTCTGAAGCACCGCGTTGTCGATTTGCGTCGTCCCGAATTGCAGAATGCAATGATGTTACGGCACAAGTTCACGAAAATCGTTCGTGATTATTTCGACAGACACGGCTTCCTCGATATCGAAACACCAATCCTTGGACGCAGTTCGCCGGAAGGAGCTCGCGATTATCTGGTTCCGTCTCGAGTCCACCCGGGTTGTTTCTATGCGTTGCCGCAATCGCCGCAGATTTTCAAACAACTGCTGATGTGTGCCGGATATGATCGTTATATGCAGATCGCCCGCTGTTTTCGTGATGAAGACTTGCGAGCCGATCGCCAGCCGGAGTTCACGCAAATCGATCTCGAAATGGCTTTCGTTGAGCAAAACGATGTGCTATCTGTGGTCGATGGGATGATTGCTGAAGTCCTCAAAACACTCAAAGGCATCGACTCGCCGGTTCCACTTCCACGCTACACACATGCGGAAGTTATGGAACGGTTTGGTTCTGACAAGCCGGATATGCGATTCGGCATGGAACTGACCGACTTGAAAGAAATCGCAGCCGATTGTGGATTCGGCGTCTTCAGCAAGACCATTGAAAACGGCGGACGAGTTCGTGGACTGGTCGCTCCTCAAGCTGCTGAAAAATACAGCCGAAAGAATATCGATGCCTTAACGGCCTTCGTTGGCGATTACGGAGCCAAAGGTCTGGCATTTTTCCGGGTCAACGAAAGTGGACTCGACTCTCCGATTGCCAAGTTCTTCACCGAAGAACATCAGAAGGCAATCATCGAAAAGATGGGCGCCAAACCGGGCGATTTGATTTTCTGTGTGGCTGACAAAGCCTCTGTCACCTCGGCGGCACTGGCTGCATTGCGAAATCGACTCGGCAAAGAGCTGGAACTATTCGATCCGAAGGCGTTTTCCTGCCTGTGGGTTGTTGAATTTCCATTGCTGCAGTTTGATGCGGAAGCTGACCGCTGGGTTGCCGAACATCATCCGTTCTGCTATCCGCATCCCGATGACATCGAATTGCTGAAGACCGATCCCGGCAAGGTTCGAGCACAATCTTACGACCTGGTAGTCAATGGCTATGAAGCCGCCTCCGGCAGTATTCGTATTCACGATCCCGCGATTCAGCAGCAGATTTTCGATCTGCTCAACATCAAAGCCGAGGAAGCCGAAAGACGATTTGGCTTCCTGCTTGAGGGGTTACGATACGGGGCTCCTCCACACGGCGGCATGGCTCTTGGTCTCGATCGCTGGGTGATGTTGCTTTGCGGCTACGACAACATCCGCGACGTAATCGCCTTCCCGAAAACACAGAAAGCAGCCGACCTGCTTTCAGGGGCTCCCTCGACGGTCGACGAAAAACAAACCAAAGAATTGTATCTTGAATTGAATCTGCCTGAAGAGTAAAGCCGTAGGTCAGGCTGTGCCTGACGAGATAGAATTTGGTAAACTATCGCTGAAATCACAAGCACGAAGCGCAAGCGAGTGTGTCACATCGGTCATTATTACATACTCACTTGCGCTTCGTGCTTGTATAGAACTTGCCAATAAGAATGTGTTTTCAACAGGAGAGAGTAAAATGAGCAGTTCGGAGTTGCATCCTCTGGCGGATGAAGTCAGTCAGCATCTGTCGGACCCGACAAAAACTTTCATGATGCTCGTTTACTGCGAAGTTCAGTCCGGCAAGGAAGACGATTTCAAGGCGGCTTTCCATCCTGCACTCAAAGCAACCGTTGAAGAAGCCGGCAACTTCACTTACCGCCTCATTCAACAGGCTGATATTCCCACAGCTTTTATCGTCATCGAACACTGGCAGGATCTGCAATCCCTCGATGATCACCTCAAGCAGCCCTACCTGGAAAAACTCTTGTCCGATTTGGAACCTCTACTGACGAAGGCTCCAAGAGTCGATGTTTTTCATGAATATGTGGCTTTGTAAATTCTAAGCCAGTGATAGAGAGAGGTTATCGTTTATCAAGAAGCTTGTCATAGTCAGTGTGAGTGCCAATCCAGAACCAGACAATCTCATTGCCATCCATAATTCCTAATGCTCGATAATCATCATTTATTCGGACGGAATATATGGGATTGCTGGCGTGCATTTTCTTGAATCGAAGACCTGGGTGTTGAGGATTCTCCCTAAATTTTGAATAAGCTTTTTGTGCCTGATGCTGAATTTCTGTAGCAAGTTTTTCTAAGCAATTGCGGAATTGATGTGTCGTTTTGGAAATGATCATTATTCAAATTTCATTTCCTCTGTTAATCCATTTCTATTCTCTGCGAGCGCCGCTGCTCCCATTTCGGAAAGCTGATTTTGACTCTTTGCAAACAGATCATCCCATTTCCTTTCAGAATCCAGTTCTTTCATTATCCAGTTTGCAATTTCATCCTGCTCCTCGGGCGGGAGTTTTGAAACTCGATCAAATAGCTGTTCTAATAATTCGGTCATAAAAATCCCCTATTCTTTCATGGATTTTAGCTATGATTGCATTGTGAAAGAAATGATCGGAATTGCAATCGATTTTTGATGTACCCCCTCTGAATGAGAGGTCTACTGACCATTCCCCGATCGTCGCGGCGGTGGTCCTGGTGGGCGACCGAATTGTCCACCACCGGCACTTCGTTCTGAAGGAGCGATGCCTCCCTGGATTTTGCTGACTGGTTCGTCGGAAGCCGTCTGGCCAATGACGAGGTCGAAGTTGGCGTTCAGTTCGCCGATTTTTGAATCGGGAATAGGATCGAACGCGGCGAGAATCGTTTCCCGCTCTGCAGGTGCGGAGATGCGACGGAATAGTCCATCGCGTTCGTTCTGAGGTTCTCCTTTGATCAGCAATTGTGTTGTCAGAATACGATGACCATTCTTGCTGACGGCAAAGTGAATGTGCGGAGTTCGTCCCGGATAGGCGACTGGCTTGATGGTGCGGAAATAATACTGGCCTGTGGAATCGGTCAGGAATCGGCCGTATCCCTGGAAGTTGCTGTCCCGTTTGGCTGCATTGCTGGTGCCTGAATGTAAGTAAGCTCCCTGATTATCAACCTGCCAGATTTCGACAAACGCATTGCGAATGGGGGAACCACTGGCGGTCAGCACTTTTCCTGACAGATGTGTGATCTCACCCACGGCTGGCGTGATGGCATTATTCACGACAATCAGATCGTTATCGGTATCGAGCGGCAGTTTATCGGGATAGAACGGCCCCTCAGTCATGCGTGATGTGGGAGTCAGTTGCTCTGCAAACAATCCGGGAGTCGTCCAGAGGGCAGTCGTGGCAACGGCCATCGACTGCAGAAATGCTCGACGTGGCAGAATGATCATAATTCGGTTTCCTTTATTTGAGAATCTCCTGATTTCATTAACCACTCTAACAGGAAAAAGTGTCGTTCCCAAAAGAAACTTTTCGGCAATCCGATCGAACTCAATGAGTCTTTTGTCGCTCACAGAGAACATCGGTGTTGCTTTCTCGAAACAGTCTCGTCCTGACTAAAGTTCGCAGACTCTATGAATATAGCGAATTGAGGAATTGATTCCGGCTGGCACATTCGTTGCATCTTGTTTCGAAGATGTCAAATTCCATCAGGATATCTCGTTCTCTGTATTTCTTCGCAATTGCGATATTTTGTTTTGTCGTAGTTTCCGAAGCTCAGGAATCGAGCAGTTATGTCAAATTGCAATTAAGAGACGGGCGTAAGCCGGTCGGTAAACTCGTCCCTCAGGCCGATTCCAGTGAGTGGATTGTTCTCGAATCGTCCTCGGCTCAACTGGCCATAGTGAGTCGATTTCACAAAACTAGAGTGCAGACGATTGAACGAATCGATCCTGTAATCGTCATTGAACCTGAACCGGGGATGCTGCAGTCTAAGACTGAACCTGGAAACTGCTCGAATGAGAATTCTTTCCCCGAAGCCAGTTCCATTCAGTCGATTTCGATTCGTGCAGCTGCGAAAAACTGGGATCGTGATGTCGAAGCCGATGGGGTGAGTGTTCAACTGATTGCGTTGGATACTCAGCAGAATCGTTGCCAGTTACGGGGATCCGTCTCCTTCACACTTTATGCAGTACGTTATCGTCCGCAGCCGGATGAACAACGCTTCGTCAAACTGGGAGACTGGACAGTTAGACTTTCCCAGGATTTAATCGATCAGCAAGGGGATGCTCATATTCAACTTCCCTGGCGAAATCAACGACCTGATGTTGACAGTGAGTTTCTCCCGCTCGGCTTGCTGAAAGCACGATTGAATGTGTCTGGAGTTGGCAGCTTTGAAGCCAGCGATGCCAATGTCCCTCTACGGGAGTGGAGTCAATTTCGAGATGATGCCGAGATTTATGAGGGATCGCAGTATCACTTTGATGAGTAATTAATTCATTACAAGCACGACGCGCAAGCGAGTGAGTGAGTTCATACCGCATTGACGCACTCGCTTGCGCTTCGTGCTTGTAACATGTTAACGAAAGCAATTATCGAGCGGCCTGTAATTTCAGTGTAACTGTCCCCTCGTTATCTGCGATTTTGCTCCAGTCCTCACGGCAGCGAACATACAACTTCCCATCGCACTCGGCTTCGAATGTTCCTTCTATCCCCAGTTCGAAAGGTTCAGTCAGTTCATAGTCGTGAAAGATTATGCCGACCATTCGGCCATCGCCTGCGTCGTTTCCATCCGCTGTGATATCTTGACCATCTTCTTCGAGTGTCCATTCTCCATTTGTCGAGTAGGAATAACTTTGTCCAGCAGCGACTTCCAGCCGGGACGCCTGCCAGCCATGGTCAGCTTCGATTTTAACGGATGTAGTCCGACTTCCTCGCAGTGGTTGAAACTTCGTGCGCCAGTCCCAGCTGCATAAATCGACTCGATAGCCGACATCCATATTTTCGACGAACAGCTTGTGTTCAAACTCGATTTCCTTAGCCATCGTGCCGTAAACACTGGCAAAAGAAATGCGAGGCTGCTCAGACATCAATGCCAGGCCTAGCGGTTTGAATCGTTGAGAGTAGTTGTCGTTAAAACCGAGTAAATGACAGAGCGTCCACCGCCAGGCATAATTCTGCCAGGAGTCTCCGGTGAACTGATCTCGATCGACAAGTTCTTCCAGTGGTTTATAAGGACTCGTCTTCAAATACTTGATGACATACGGATCGCAATGCACGGTTTTGTCATCGGGGCCCGCCCAGTATTTTCCGATTTCCGCCATACCTTCGCTATACCAGACGGGTCCGGTGCTGCCGAACGCCTGCCCGCAATACGCATGCACGGCTTCATGCTGAGGGGTGCCGCGATCGGCAATCGCGTACACAACCGCTTTGGCCTGCCAGACCTGACCAATGCTCCGTTTTTGAGTAATGGTCAATCCGCCACCCGTTGAAACCGACTGCCACGCATTGGCAGGCATCATATTGGGAGACCAGATCGAAAGATCCTTCACGACATACATCTCAATGATGCCCGCGTTCTTCTTTCCCCAATATCGGGAAATCAGATCGAGCATTGTCTCAAGACGCTTGAGTAACTCCTGAGACTCCTCATCGGAAAGATCACTTCGCATGACGAAGTTTTTCGATCGCGATTCGCGAATCTGCGAAGCCCTTTCCTGGGCGGTCAGGGTTGATTGAGTCCAACAATTCGAAAACAGGATACTGCAAAGGAGTACGATAAATAGAATCCGCATGATATGTCTCTCAGGATTTGATATTCACTTTTGATGGATTGATACGCAATTGGAGAGAAAAATCTTTATTGATCGCTCCAGATAACTCGGAGGATTTCATGGAATTCGGGATCAAACTCGTTGAGTTCGGCTCTCACGAAAGGATAGAAATCATTGCGATAAAAATAGGCTTCTGTTCCCTCGGCAAAATATTCCTTGTGATTGTTCAGTCCGTAGTGAGGCACCGTCTGACCTGTGAAGAGGAGAACTTTTTCATAAATACCACGATCTTTGGCTTTCTGAAACGTTGTGAGCAACTCTGGATGATCAAATCCCAGAACCTGATCGTGATACGCATGAGCCAGTTCATGCAATACGACAGCGGGGTGTTTGAGCATCTGCTCTCGGGAATAGAGTGCTCGAGCACGGGGAATGTGAACCTTCTTTGCTAACCGTGAATCATGTCCATTGTTGATTAACCACTGCATATCAGGATGATACTGCATCGCGGCCAGTTTTGGATTCTCCCACTCGATCCAGATGCCCACTTTGTGAAGTTCAGCAAGCGGTTTTTCGGGAATGAGGATATTGATTCGCTGAAGATGATTAGCCAGCATTGTCAACGCACGTTGACCTTCCTTGGCGTGATCGCCTTCCAGTAAATCAGGATCAATTGAGACCGACCAGCCCTCGATGTTTTGCTCGATCGGATCATAAGAAGATTTTGGTAATTCATCAGCCGAGATCGAACCTGTAACAATAATGACCAGACTCAGAATGAGCAGATGATTTCTTAAAACTCCTGATCGCATATCATTCAGCTTCCATTGGTGGAGTATCACGTGACGTATTGTCTTTTGATCCAGAACGCTTGAGACCAATTTGGTGACAAGCAGTTATTGATTATCGCTATCGAGACATTTTGTGCAACTTGCAATAGAATACGGAGAGAATTGGATCTCGATGAAATCCTCTGTTCAACTTGCAAAATGAGACATATCATGACAGCCTGATCTGATTGGCAACTATCATTTCTGCCGAATTCCTGCAGATTGAATCCATTCACCGGAGGACTTCATTCATGTGGACAGATATTGGACTCGATGAAACAATCCAGCCTCTCCTGATTTTTCTCGGGATTGCAGCCAGTTATTTTCTGTTAGTGCCATTGCTGGTATTGGCAACCTTCAAAGCGAAGGCTCATCCGACAGTCGTGATGTTTGATGCGGCTAGTCAGCAGATGCCTGAGTCGATTGTCGATTATTACGAGCAGATGAATGAAGAGCTCATTGAAATCGGGTTCCAGCCCGAAGGAGCCGCGATTCTTCCGGATGCTTTTGACAATGTTCGCGTTCTGCTGACCATGTACATCAATGAAGCCGAGGAAACTTCGGCGATGCTGAATATTATCTGGGGCTTTGCTGGAGATGCCCCCGTTGAACAGCAGAAGTATCTGGAATTTATGACGGAAATCTCAGGCCAGGAAATCCGCGGTCTCTGCACAAATAACAATCCGATTCCCGGAGCCTTTGCTGATAAAGAAGACGAGCCTCAGTTTCGGTTCCCGCACATTCAGTCGGTTGCCCGGTTGCATCGCTGCCATCAAGAACTGGTCCAGCGGCACTGCCTTGAGGCCCGTCGAACTTTCACTCTGCGTGAGAAGTATCAGGGGGACTTGAAACGCTTTATCGCCGAATCGGTATTGAAAGAAGACTACGAACGCGAAGTCCGCCGCGGTACTCTGCGTTACGATGCTCCCTCAGATACATTCCAGGCAACTTTCTTCGGAGCCTACCCGATCACCTGGCGGTCGACATTTCCGCTCAAGCATTTTCTGGCGATCAGCTACAAACTCAAAGGCCGTCGTCTGGAAGGCGAACTGGTGTAATTGCATTTCATGTGATAACTCGTGCTCTAGCAGTAGGTGGTATGCACATTTCGTCAGGCACAGCCTGACTTACGACTGTTCTATTAATTGCGCACAGAGGACTAAATCCGCTCATTGGCAAGTTGGACAAGTGCATGAGCACAGGCGGCGGAGGCGAGTTTGGAGCCGAGCATTTTGGGGAGTGAAAGCAAATTGACATCATTCAACTCAGGGCAGGCTTTCACTACGGATCGCCCGATAAATTCGCAGCTTCCAGAAAGAATTATCTGCTGCGGGTGTGAGGGAAGTGATTTCATGACCCGTCGAAGCTGACGAGTTATCAACCTCTGTTGACTCTCCTTGAATTGTAGGGCCATCTCAGTGAGTTGAGATTCACTTAGCTGATGTTCGCCTGCGCACACCATACGGGCCAGACGTTGTCGAGCATGATTGATATCTGCTGGACGTCCATCAGCTGTATTGAAATCGGAGGAATTTCCTGGAATTTCTTTCAGAATCAAATAGACATCGAGCATCGTTGCGAACATTTCGGCAGCCAATGGAAATTCGATATCATCAAGCCGGACGGTTTGGGAAACCGCACACAGAGGAGTACGTTGCCCGCCTGTATAAACAAGTTCGCCGCTGCGAAGACGCTCGTAGTCGGTTAAACCGCTTGGGCAGGGATAGCCGTCTGACAAGGGAATGAGGTCGGTTGTTGTTGAACCAATATCAATCAAGAGGCCCGTTTCGCCAGCTTCAAGAGCCCGAGCCGCCCAGGTCGCCAATGCCATCCAGTTCGCTGCGGCTGTCAGTATGGGAAATTCACAGCCCACTTCTGGATATACAAATTCACCAGAGGTTTGCCAGACAGTGACAGGAATCCCATTCGCGGCTGCGACCGTTGTATTGATTAAATACTCGACACCCTCAGCTGGATTGGCAAAACAATCGGCCAGTTCTCCGGTCATCGTTAATGCGATCAGCTTAGCAGGTTCAAACTGCCGGAATGCATTACGGAGTACGTCTTCCAGTTCACGCCAGGATTTCCAGAGCGGGAAAGGAATCGATAGAGCACGACCATGACGATCCGCAAATTTGAGGTTGGCTCCGCCCAAATCCAGACCGATAATATTTTCGGAAGATCGGTCGGTCATGGCTGATCAGCGGGTAACTTTTCCCCCACATGGATTGTCATCGTGACGGATTCTCCCGGGCTGAGTCGTTCTTTTTTGTTATCCAATTCTGCCCAGATCCGAAATGATCCATCAATCGGGTCAAACTGAGGATGGATAAACGTGATGTACCCTGTAACAACTGACGGCTTGTTATCGGCATTGATTTCAACACTCACTTTTGTCTGGATCAAATCCAGATATCGATACTTCGCCGGTAAAATCGCCTCGGCTCGTAATGTGGAGACATCAACCACCCGCAATAATGTTGTCCCCGGTTGAACCCATTCACCGGGGCGAACATAGATTTTTTCGACGCTACCATCCAGCGGAGATTTGATCGTTCTTCGTTCAAGATTCGCCTGAGCGATTTCCTGTTCGATTTCTTTCAGATCTGCAGTCAACTTTCGCATCCGCTGTTCATGAACGGCTTGATCGTAATCGAGGACCGCTTTCTCGGAGATGAGTCGAAGTCGATCGACTTCCGTTAAAGAAACCGTTTCCGGATACTTGAGATTCGCTTCCTGAGCCCGTTTCAATTCTGCCTGAGCCACTTCAATCGTCTTCCTGGCCAATGACTGACTGATCTCATTTTCGGCTTCTTCCCGAGCAACATTCAATTGCCCCGTTGCCAGTTTCAACTCCAGTTGAGCTTCGGTCTGATTCAAACTCGCCAGCTTTGCTCCGGCTTTGACTTTTTGACCTTCTTTGACTTCGAGTTTTTCAAGGATCCCCAAATCACGAGCAGGAATCTCAGCCGAGTGCAAGACAGAAAGAAATGTGGACTCGGCAACAATCTCTTCTGCATCAACCGATGCTTCAGCAGCGATCATCAAGAGAACAAAACAGACCATCCCCATCTGGCCACTAGCCACTAGCCACTGGCCACTCAACCCTTTAAGTGCATTCCTGGTCTGTTTCATGTGAAACCAACTTCTCCCAATCACTCAGCCATATTGACACAGATAATTTCTTTATCATTGCGAACAAAACAGCATTTGCTGGCGTAAGCCGGATGTGTCCAGACGACAGGGCGTCCAAATGCATCGCCGGTCGGTTCGATGACATGCGCCCGGGAAATTTCCCGAAATCCATTTCGGCCCAGTTTCGTGATCACGAGATCCCCTTTTTCCGTGAAGAGAATAAACTGGTTCCCATTTTTCACGGTAAAAGCAGTGGCGTGCGCGGCTGGACGTTCGCCGGTAATCAGTTCTGTTGTTTCCCAAAGACGTTCGCCCGTCAGCAAATCAGCGGCCATATAAGATCCCGGTCGGATATTGCATCCATAAATGACGCCGTCCTCAATGAAGGGGGTGCTGTTTCCCGGATAAATTCCCGTACGCCCCGTTCCCCGCCAGACTTCTTCAGACGTCGGCTGGCCGTTGGCATCGGTCCCCAGTTTGAACACTGCACCGACATCCCCAATCCCGGCAGCATATAGATAGTCTCCTGAAAGACGCGGGGACATGACCGACATGGTGTAATCCGGCTTGAGCGGTTGCGACCAGTACATAGTCCCATCGACAGGATTCAGGCTGTTGAGTGATTCCGGATCCCAGACAATCAACTGCTTTGTTCCACCATGTTCAATCATTGTCGGCGGCGAGTATCCGGGTTGAGGAGAGGAAAGATTTTTCCAGACTTCTTCACCCGTCTTCCGGTTGAAAGCTACAACGACACTTCCTTCACCACCCGCCAGGCAATACAGCAGATCGCCATCAACGAGGGGATGACTGGAATAGCCCCAGATCGGAGTTTCTTCGAGCGGATATTGTTCCTTGAGTGATTTCGCCCAGATCTTTTTCCCGTTCCTGGCATTCAGGCAGGTCAAATTTCCTTCTGCGCCAACTGTGTAGACAAAGTCTTCGTGAACAGTTGGAGTACAGCGGGGACCGGAAGGATAGGAAATGAAATAGGGGCAATCGTATTTGTATTCCCAGAGTTGCTCTCCGGTTTTGGCATCCAGACAGGCAATACGTTCTTGACCAATCAGACGATTTCGAACAGAAGCACTCGGAGTCAGGTCGCCGCCATCGTGAACGTAATCGAAGACGAAAACTTTATCGCCGACGACAGCTGGCCCAGAGTAGCCGAGCCCGATGTTTGTTCGCCACAGAATTTCAGGCCCAGCTTCGGGAAATTTTTTAAGGATCCCCGTTTCTCGCCAGACACTATCCCGCTCAGGTCCCTGCCACTGAGGCCAGTCCTCAGCTTGAGCAGTTGTGTTGAACAGGCTGATACTGAATAGGGTCAGTAATACTGCAACGATTCTCAAACGACTCATCATCCGCTCCATCAAAAGGATCGTGTGTCAAATTCAATACGTAAAATTATTACACATAAGATCAGATTGTCGACGGTTGAATGGATATCGTTTCATTAAGTCATGAATTTTGATTTCGAAATCAGTCATCATTGATCCATGCCATCTACATATGCATATCGCTCAATTATAATTTCTTACTCCGCCCAGGCTGGCCGATTGGATTCATAACTTCGTTCCTGATTTGTCTCGGGATCGTTGAATGTCAACTTCCAGGCATGCAGACACATCGGGGGATCGTTCACCGTAAGCGTCTGACGATCGCCCCATTGTCCATTCGGAAGATAAACCGGATCTCCACAAATCGGAATCCCCAGATGCCATAAATGGACACGAATCTGATTCGTTCGACCAGTAATGGGGCGAGCTTCGATTAATGCTTCACCGTTTTCATATCGTTCGAGAACTTGAAACTGAGTCTCGGCAGCATCACCGGCTTCATTATCAATCCCGCGAAATCCACCTTCATTGGGAACACGAGAAATCGATTCTGTACTTGTGACCTCAAGCCACTCCGGTTGACCTACCACCCGGCACAAGTAGGTTTTGCTCGCCTGCCCATTTTCAAATTGACGTTGAACTCGTTTGGAAATATCTCGATGGGACGTAAACAGGACGAGTCCGGTTGTATTCGCATCGAGCCTGTGAGCTGGGCGTAACTGGATTTCTGGAAAAGCGAGATCCAGAATTGATGTCATGCTATTGCGGTTAAACCGCCCGCAAGGATGCATCGGCAATGGAGCTGGCTTTTCAAAAATGACCAGCGGCTCATCCCAATCCAGAATACGAATATCGGCATTTACATCGGGCTCAATCGTATCGGGTTCCAGTCGCAGGAGTCGCTGACCGGGACGGAGTATGGATTGTTCATTGAGACTTTGTCCGCGATCTCGAATGCAGCCTTCCTGGCAGACTTTCTCCCAGTTTTCACGTGTGACATGGGGATGATAGTCGCACAGGAAATCGATCAGTGTCCAGTTTTCATATCGCAACGGCACATTCAATGGGCGTTCGTTCGTGTAGGAAATTGAGCCGGGGAGTGGGTGACTGACTTCGCGAATTCGCTGCTCACGATCAGCGATGGTCAGCTGCTTCAAAGTCGGATCCGTCCAGCAATACGGACACGTTTTCCCAATTTCGTAATAGTCCGACTCCTGATCAGCCACAGTCAACGGGTGTTGACAAGCGTAACATTGAGTCGTTGCGGTCTCTTCCAGATTCGGGTTCAATGCGACGCGATGATCGAACACAAAGCAATCCCCATCGTAATGCACGCCGCCGCATTCTTCGAAGTATTTCAGAATGCCCCCTTCGAGCTGATACACTTCCCGAAACCCTTCCTGCTCCATGAACGGGCCTGCTTTTTCACAGCGAATTCCCCCAGTGCAGAACATGACAATCGGCTGCTCTTTAAGCTCTTCTGGCAACTTACGGACAGCTTCCGGGAAATCTTTGAAATGCCCAACGCCGATTGGCAAAGCGTTTTCAAAGGTGCCTAGATCGACTTCGTAATCGTTCCGTGTATCCAGTAACGTGACGGGACGTCCTTCATCCAGCCAGCGTTTCAATTCCCCGGCTGGTATCTTTTTCGAGGTGTATTCGCGGGGTGCAATTCCATCGATCCCGAACGCAATAATTTCTTTCTTCAACTTGACCAGTAATCGACTGAAAGGCTGGGTCTGGCTGTAACTTTCTTTCACTTCCAGCTTCTCGAGCAGAGGGTCGCTGCGCAGATGATCGAGCAATTGATCAATATCTTTCCGACTGCCCGCCATGAAGATATTGATCCCTTCTGGACTCAGGAGAATCGTTCCCTTCAAACCCAGAGATTTACAAAGAGACCGTAACTCCTCACGACGTTCCGGCAACTTGTCCAGAGGGACAAACAGGTACGAGGCAATATTGACAAACGGTAATTGAGCAGAAGTTGTCGGCTCTTGCAGTTCGGAAGTTACGATCATATTTGAATGATTATTGCGGGGATGAAATGACTATGATGAAGACACGAAAATTTGAACCTGAGTTCCCTGAGGTCACAAATCAGCACAGGTAATCCGGCATCGTGTCGATAATTTGTGGAATTATAGCAGAAATTCAGGTCAAATTTCCAGATAGGAGATCATCTTCACTCACTGGAAGATTCTTGAATATCCCAGACCTGCAGCTTGTGTTCATCTCGTAAAATCAAATTCCCATTGGCAATGACCGGAGCCGAGTAACTGGGGCCTTTCAATACAGGTTCCTCCGGTTCCAGCAGCACTTCCACTCGATCAGAACGCAATTCGACAACTGCAAATTCTCCCTCTTCACCCAGCAGAAAGAGTTTACCATCTGCAGCTATCATCGAGCCCCGCATCAGCTTGGAGGCCCATTCCCATTGAATTTCCCCTGTTTCCAAAGAAAGACATCGCAACAAAGCCTGACGATTCCATTTCGAGGTAAATCCATAAATCGAACCGGAAACACACGTGATATTGTTGAACTGACTATCCAGATTCCGGCGATCAGTCCACAGCTGTTTATACGACCCATCCGGCTGAATCTGCAGGCAAATGACTCCACCTCCGGGACCAGCAGTCGCGATAATTTTGTCATCGACAATCAATGGAGAAACCGCATTCACCCGATTCGGACTCTTCTTCACTCCAAATTCAACCTGCCAGCGAACCGCGCCATCTTCGGGTTTCAGGGAAGCGAGATAATGATCTGTCAGCACAATCAGATGGGGGATCCCATGAATAATTGCATAACGTGGCGTGGCATAGCTGCGGCCATCTTCCATGGATGTCCAGATCGTTTTACCGGATTCTGCATCCAGTGCCACGATTGCACTATGGCCTTTCTTGCCTCCCAGATTCAAATAAACTCGCCCATCTATTACCAGAGGGCTGGATCCCACAGGAAAGTCCCAGGCTTCCGGCTCATAATCCTGTTGCAAATCACGCAACCATTTCAATTCGCCGTCGGCTCGATTAATGCAGTAGAATTTGGATTCCGTTCCGATGGCATACAGATAATTCGCATCAAGAGCGGGAGTCGAGTAAGGCCCATCACTGTATTCGACAGGACACTCATACACTGTTGGAAAACGAAATTGCCACTTCATACTCCCTTTCATCAGCCTGCGGCACTCAACAATTTCTTCATCACCAAGACGATGAAAAACGTAGAGATCATCCCGTCCGACAACAGGCGTACTGTAGCCGCTGCCGATTTCGATTGTCCACAGCCGATTTTTATCCGACAAGCTTTTTGAGGAGAGATTCGTTCCCGGCGAGGTACTGTTAAATTCCGGGCCTGCCAGATTGGGCCAGTATCCAATTTGCTCCCGTTCGGCAAATTCTGAACGACGATGATAGTCGAGATTTTCTGCTGGAATCGGTTTTTTGATCTGGGTGTCAGGAGATCCAGAATCAGGAGATTCAGGGGCTGAACTTCCTGAACACCCAACTGCACTCAACAGGCTCAGGGAGAGGATCAAATAACAAAGACTGTATATTCCGGAAAACAAATTCATACGGCAATTTTAGTGAACCTGGAGTTCGTTGTAGTGTCGTAGATAATGCGAATCCTGAAAATTACTTGACGATTCGCGTTAGACCCGTAAAATTAAGTATTGATGAAGTTTTTTGTGGACTCAGCCGAATGATAATTTGATCCACCTGGTGGAAGAAATTATACTGTAATCCATGAAAGAAATGCGAAGAAGCAAGTTGTTAAGGATCAAATCTTAACAACACCATCCAATCGGGGGCGATTGGAATCGACTGGTTCTCCGTAAGTTGAGGTGGCGTGTCGTGGTTGATCAGTTGGCCACGTAAAAAGCTGATCACAAAATTATCTGCCGAAAAGCAGTTTGCTATGGTAGCTTAATTTAGCTGCCCGGATCTAGGAATCCCTGTCTGAGGAGTCCGAAAATCCGCTTAACAAAATCAGACTGGTGTCGAGTCAATGGTGACTACGCTCGACATGAGACCTCGTAGACACCTGGCTTTCAAAGGCTTTGGATGTTGAGCCCGAGAAAGCGAGACCCAATCAACGTTCTACACACGTAGAGGCCGAAACCGAGGGCTCACAGGACGGGGGTTCAATCCCCCCCGCCTCCACTCGATAGCCACTTACACATTGTTGTAAGTGGCTATTTTTATTGAAGTTACGCTATTTGCTGCATATCCAGACTTGGCCCATTATCGCTGATGTGTCTGATTTCGTGTCTGATTATCGCCTTGTCGTGTCTGATTTTCTGGGGTAAAATGCCATATTCAGACACGAGACTCCACTACATTGGAGGAAGTCAAGACGATGGCGAAGAAGCGAGAACTCTGCCGCGACAAACGCGGATTATTCCAACGCAACTTAGGCTGGAAGCAAACCGAAAAGGGGTACGCCCAGCAAAAGTTCTATTTAGGTCGAGACGAGACCAGAGCTAAGATTGCGAGCTTGAAACTAGAACAGCTTTGGGAAGCCGTCTGTAGACGCTGGGAAGCCACATGCCCTCAGCGATTTGTTCGGAAACCGAGCGCCGATTCCCAACTTGTTACCAACAACGACGACCTAACGACCGGATCTGTAGCTATTGTTTCGGTTGGAGTAGGTGAACTCGAACTTACTCGCGATGGCAAGCCCGTCTGGGACGATGTTTCACTGACGATTGCCGAGGCGATCCGAAACGGCGACTCGATCGTGAGGATTCCTGTTCCGGAGCGTCTTGGACAGTACGGGTTACAAAGCCCTTCTGTTGGACACTGGCTGGACCAGCTTCGACGCGATGTGCCGCTCATTCATATCGAACTGCACGATCCGCAGGCTCATCAAGAAGCCGAAGCGATAATCCATGAAGAGGGAACTCGATTGATCAATCAGGGCCGCCGAATGGTTCGGCAACCCGAAAAATCCAACTTTCGTCATCCGAACTCTGGTATCCGATTTCGCCAGCATGGGGATGCCTTTGATGGAGGTGGACATCGCCAGGTTGTAGCGTGGAGATCATCTTGGCATCGTAGCCGCAGTTCAAACCAAACAGCAGAAGCAAGCGTTTCAGCGGCGTGGCATGTTCCCAGAGGACTTGAATCTCTTCGACTGTGTAAGTCTGCACGCCTGGCTTTCGTGCGATCGCCGACTTCTCTTCAGGTGTCTGTTGAATGCGGATGGAGGTAAACTCCAGGTCAGCGGGGCGTTTCCAGGCGAAGCCGGGAGCCATATTCAGCCACCGGATAAAATGGCGAAACTGCTTGATGTAGTTTCGGGCCGTTCGCACTGCGATCCGCTGAACTCGTTTTCCGCCGGGCCGCATGGCAAGAATGTCTTGCATCATGTTGATTTTTGCGGTGTCCAAGTCTGCAAGCTGACAATCTGGGAAGATTTCTTTGAGAAAATCAACTTGCCGCACTTGGGTGGTTCCTGTCGGGCTGACAGTGCCTTCCAGATCTCGATGCTTGTTTTGAAGTGACTTAACGTATGCCGAAAGAGCTTGGTAAAGTGTCTCGCCACCCCCGCCTTGGGATGGGAATCGTTCTCACATGGCCGAGGCTTTAGACCAGTCCCAGTCCTCCATTACTCGTGTGATGACTCGTCAGCAGGCCCCTTCTGGGCGATTAATCGAGAACATTGCTAAGACCCCTGGAGTCAACCTAGAGTGGTTGATGAGGGGAATCGGCGAAGCGGACAGTGCTTGGGAGTCGATTGACATACCGGTTTGCACAGCCCTTCAACCGAAGGTTCCCGAAAAACTATCGATCGCAGCAAATAGTTCTTATGCACTGACAAGTCGTCACTATCGACCGACACGCTACTGGCTTCGTGTCACGGGGGATCAGCCGATCACACGATCGCCTGAAGAGGGCGTGATTGCCGGTGACTTACTCCTGATGGAAACAGATCGGACTGCGTTTCCAGAGCCAAGCAAGCTCACGCAGCAACTTTGCGGTGTCAACATTGGTAACAGTCTCAAGCTGGCGATGGTCAACTCGTTCGAAGGAGACGAAGAAGTTGGGCCATCTCGAATCGAAGCTGATCCGTTTGACCTTGAGATACCACCTTCGGATTTGGTTCGTCGCTACATCGTTGAGCACCGGTCGGGGCGTGCTCCAACGGTCTCGACCGTCGAACGAGTTATTACAAACAAGGGCACGACGAGGGATAAGACTTCAGAAGACCTTGAGCCACTTCTCCCACGAATCTCATTCGATCAGATCGCCTGCATGTGCGTGCTGGTCCATAGACCCATGTCGCCGTACTGGGACAACAAGTAGAAGACAACAGCGGAACGAGAACATCTACCATCGCTGACAGAAAAGTTCAGCGGAGGCGCCGAGGACAGTGTCTGCATGAACAGGAATGCTGTTCAAAACCACTTTTGAAGAAGAATGGAGTTTACAGTCATGTCGTAGGCAGGATCGTACACGACATCTCAAACGCTTTGAAGATGGCTTGTTCCTGAACGTCGCTGATGAGCCGCAGTAAAATCGAATAAGCCACCGTGGCATGCAACCACGGTGGCTTCAAAATCTTGAGCCGATCGCTGGAAAATGGCATAAGGCTCGTTTCACCCCGAGATGGAGTTTCTGAATGATAACTCAAGAGAAGTATCGTCGCCACATCAAACCACGTACGGTTGATTACAGTAATGAACAGTACGGTCGGATTTTCCCAGACAACGGTGAGGACATTGACCCCTACAGCTTGCTGGGGCCATACGCATTTGAAGATCGACTTCAGAGCCGAGAGCTTGCCCGACGAGCAGGAAAAAACTGCCCAATCCACTCTAAAGACGCATGGCACGAATCCCTCGCATACGAACTGCTATCTCCAGAAAACTACCATTCTGGTATCTGGATTCCAAACTGGGCGGCCAAAGGAGTCCGTAATGCGAACAAAGCACGTCTGCTGTCGTGGCTGCTTTGGTGGTTCGATGACGAGTCCTCTCGGTCACGTGTTGCTGATCGCGGAACAGAAAGAGGTCTATACGAAACCGGTCCGTGTCGTGCTCGGGTGATGGATGATTTAGGAGAAAGATGCCTTGGGACTTCCTGTTCAAGGCTTTCTAAAGAAGTCAATCTCTCACGGAATACCGTTACCAGTATCCTCCGAAAGTTCGAGCAGGAAAATCTTATTGTGACGAAACGATGTGACTCAGGAATCTTTTCCGGACGCCTACTGGTTCGTTTCAACCCTTTTCGGCTTGCAACAAAATATAAGGGGGCAACTGGAGATGATTTTCCTGATCGTGAGTTCGGAAAGGACGGGTACTTTCGCCGTAGATGGATTGCATGGGAACCTCCCGTCGCTGGAGAGGACAGCAAGTTCCGACCGGGATGGTATGAAAGCGACACGAGGAAACGGGCGATGAACCGTGATTCGATCCGTGGTCAACAAATCTGTCGAGGGACGTGGGTGTCTGATTGGATTTTCGTAGCATGCGAAAAGAAAGCTGCCAGCGCTCAAGTGTTGTCTCAAGTTCTCTGGTGGTTCTCAGTGAAAACTGACAACAACGGAACTGACTTGGGTACACGAGCACGGATTCAACGACACGACTATCTGTGGATCGCCAAATCCTCGCGGCAACTGAGTCAGGAAACCGGCTTGCCGGATCGCACTGTTAGGCGGGCACTGGACTATCTGATTGAAGACAAGCAGTTCTTGCTGAAAGGCTTCTGGCGGTATGACAATCGGCGCGATCGCGGGCAAGAAACTCTCCATCTCAGACCCAACGTCGGTCCCCTCAATAACCTCCTCACCAGTAAACAGATTGAAGAGGAAGCCTGGGAGATTGAATCCTTCCGAATGCAGAATGCAATGTGATCGCGTAGGCCTGTCCAGAATGGCGCACGTGGGGGTGCTCAGTTTGTCAACGCCATAGTCCGAAATGGCGCACGTGAATCTGGGGCGTCGAAAATGGCGCACCACATAGAACTACTTATTCTTTACATAAACCTGAATAGACAACTAAGTGAAACATCTAAAGGACAGCTCGCTCCACTCGCTGTTCTTTAGTGGGGGTTTATTTGATTGAAGAAAAGTGATGGTGACAGCAGAGCGAATCGCTATCGGCGATCTTCCACAGACAAGAAGGAACGTGAGAAGACTCATTGGGAGTATGAAACTGTTTTCCGCGATCTATGCCGAAGAGGAGTAGAAGAAATGCTTTTTCCTAGAAAGCAGATCATTCTTAGTGCCACGATCGCAGAGAACAGAAGAAAGCTTGAATCAAATGAAGCACCTAAGATCTCGCTCACGAGGATGCCAGACACACTTTTTAAAGTTCAATCAGGATGGCGATCGTAGTGTTCTTAAAGCCGCACTGAACTCCTTGCGATACATTGGTTGCTGGCGAGACAGTACTTGAATGGTCAATGTCGAAGTGAATAGCCTCTTAATGGATGAGCATTGCCACGACGTCAGGAAACCCGACTGGAACGCTTCGCGATGCGCTGCCGTAACTTGACGATCAGTGTGGAGGCTTCAATAAACTGCTCGCGCAGTTTCATGGGCAGCAACTCCAATCCAAGCTTGCCGGGTAAATCCTCTGTCTGCTGGAGTTGCGTGTTGAGCCGAATCCAACTGAGGCATAGAGCATTGATCTGCTCCAGAATGTCAGTCTCACTCATTAAGTCAATATGTCGTTTACGACCGACAACAGTGGCGTCCTTCTGAGGGCCGAGTAGTCGTCGGATGCGTCGTTGTAGTTCTGCCAGCCCCCAGCCTTCTCTTAGGGCTACCTTAGCGATCTTGCGTCGTTCGCTGACTTTAGTCAGCCGACTTAGTGCCACAAGGTGTGTTGGCCCCCAGGCTTTACCGTGGAGCTGGGTCAGTTCGCAGATATCTCCCAACTCTGAGTGAGTGATTCGCTTTGCCATCGCTCGATACTTCCGCATCTTTTCAGATTGGGATGCGTCACCACCCGTCAAGTTCCTCATCGCTCCATACTCCGACCGCATTCCCAGTTCTTTGCAAAGCTCTTCCCCAAGATCAAAAGCTGCCCACATAGCTGCGTTTCCCACGTTGATGGATTCCAGGGTGTCGTTTCGTCTGGTCATAAAGAACTCTCGTTTCGCATTGATTTAATGGATGTCTATTGGAGGGTACGGACACGATCTGGTAAAATCAAATCTGTTTCCAAAAGTGCTTTTTAGAAGTTTATCTCATTAAGAACGGAGTCACAAATATGATTCTAACTGAAGAGCAGGCTGACATGGATATTTTCAAGAAACCAAACTGGCGATGGCAAGCCGCAGAGTTTATTGTCGACAATCCGCGTCATCCCTATCAGCCCGAAGAACAGTTGATTCTGGATGCGATCACTTATTTGCATACCGGCGATGAACAGCGTTTTCCTCTCATCAATGCAGCTCGTGCGATTAACGAAGAGGACGGTTTGCTCCGAGCAGAAATCGAAGCTCGCATCGTCGCCAGGGAGACAGATGAGGAAATCGCCAAGCGATGCAGCGTTTCACCCGATCTTGTGAAGGTCTACGAATCCCTATTCTTCTGCGTTCGCAGATATCGACACGCCAAGGATTGGATGCGGATCAACGTGGGAGCCTTGCGTCACATGGAGGGATTTCGTGACCAAGAAATGCGACAACTGCTGGCGTGGTATGCACTCTCAGATCAAACCTGGATTGTTGATTTACTGATCGACAACTATAAAAAAACGGCATGCTATGGGGATAAGCCCAGCCTGAGCGTATTCCTCAAGGAAGGCTGCGGAGTTCCACGTTCGCTGCAATGTGAGATCGCTGGAAAAGTCATTCCCAGTAACAAAATCGGCAATCCTTGGTTTATCAAGTTTGGTTTGGTGTGCGAGGAAATCAAAAGCATTCGTGACCCGCAAAAGCAGCAAGCTGCACGCGAAGAGTATTATGACAACGTCATTGCATGCGGACGTATGTTCCTAGCCGGAGAGAACTTGTCAGTCCCTCCGAAAAGAAAGCCATCAGCACAACAAAAAAAGCAAAACGCCCAAGATGCTAAATCACCGTGCGCAATTAT
>DEML01000108.1:6539-10887 GCA_002359185.1 Planctomycetaceae bacterium UBA2671 | reverse complement strand
CTGGGTGGACGAAGTCCACAAGAAGTCTTCAGTTTGATTACGAATTCTTTACAGAAACTCTTACGGCTGCGCCGCCCCGAAAGAACCTTTCGGGGCCACCCACGAATTGCAAATAACGACCAAAAGCACGGCTCACAGAGCCGTGGCACCGCCTTATGGACTCTCAACCTCAACAACCAGCACACGATGTCGCCCTGCACACACGGCGTGCGATGTTTCTATTGTTCGGTCTTGTACTGGCAGTCTTTGGGATTTCCATCACCTTTGATTTTGTGAACTGGGATGATCCCTGGTACATCCATCGCAATCCGCTCGTGCAGAGTTGGTCCTTTCAGAACCTGTATGGAATCTGCACGGAAACTGTAACGAGAAATTTTGCTCCACTAACGATCTTCTCTTATCTGATCGATCACTCGCTGTGGGGGAAATGGGCAGGAGGATATCATCTGACGAATGTCCTGCTGCACGGCATCAATGCGGTACTTGTTTTTCTACTGGTCCGGCAGATCACAACGCGGCACGTGTTCGCACTCGTTGTCGCGATGTTGTTTGCGATTCATCCGATTCAAATCGAATCGGTCGTCTGGATCTCTGCTCGTAAAGGTTTGCTCTCTTCGACTTTCATCCTGCTGTCGTTACTCTGCTGGTTAAAACGAGAGCGAACTTCTCAGGATGAATTATCAGGAACGATTCTGTTTGTCCTCGCATTGATGTGCAAAGCCTCGGCTGTCGTCGTCCCGGGAATTGTTTTTGTCTATGACATTTTTGTGCGTCGACGTTCCTTCGCCGATTCGCTGGCCCGGCAATTCGTCAGCGGATTGCTGGCCATCTGGTTTATTCTACTGACAGCCGGTTCTCAGAACTCTCAGACGGGCGGGATCCGACATCATCTCGGGCTCAATAAACTGGAAATTCTGGGAATAGATGCTGTGCTGATGTGGAAATACATCGGCATGCTGCTTTGGCCGACCGATCTGGCCATTCTTTACGATCCCGCCATTCAGGGAATCGGATTAGCCATTGCCATTTCCGTATTCGCCTGGGGAATGATCGCTGTCTGGATCTGGAAGACACGGAAATCGCAACCGCTGATTCTGTTTGCATCGTTGAGTGCTCTCGCACTGATGTTTCCGGTCTTAAATTTTTTTCCACTGACAACATTGATGAATGATCGCTATCTCTATCTGCCCTGCATTGCATTCTTTGCGTTGATGGTCGCAGCTGTGGAGTATGTTTATCACCTTGGGGTGGCGGGGGCGCTCTCGCAGAGAAGCCCCCGAAGTGTTGAGAGTTCGGGGGCTTCCGCTGAAGCGGAGCGCCCCCGCCACCCACGCATCAGTAATCATACTCTGAATTCGCAGACGTCATTTCGCATCGCCGCTGTCACTTCGGGGCTTGTTGTTCTGACTTACTCAGCCATTTCCGTTCAACAAATGTCTGTCTGGCGTAATGACTCGGCTCTCTGGAAACAGGCCAGTCAGGTCTCTCCGGAATTGCCGGTGGTTCAGTATCAATACGCCTTAGCCGAGTGGCGAACCGGGGAACATCAGGCGGCCATCACTCGACTTGAAAATGCACTTCAACTTGAGCGGGTCGATGACCTGGATCGCGAACGATTCAACGAAAAACTGCAGATCTTCAAAACTCAGTTTCAGGAACTGCAATTGAATGCTGCCGTTTCAAAATAAACAGCGGTTTTGTTGTGCCTCGGCTCTAAGAGCAGTGCTTTTTATCATCGACATCGATTTACACGGCTCATAGAGCCGTGGCACCAACTTGAGTATAAACTTATCCTTAAGATGCGAATTCAAAACTGTTGCATCACTCCATCCAGATAAGTTTTCAACTCCGGATCAAACTCTGGAAATCCGTCAGAAACAGGTTTTTGTCCCATCGCTTTACGCATCATGTTGTGCATCAGATAGCGTCCCGGTCCAATTGTCATATGGATACTGTCGCGGTACATCTGTTCGATGTTTTCCAGCGGAGCTTTACCAGTATCGATGTCCTGCTGAATCTGTTGCAAAGCGTTCATCGCCTGAGTACTGCGGAATTCGCGATCAGGATATGCCTCTCGCAACCGCTTGAGCAAAGCCTCAAAGTAAGCCTGACTATGCGTCAAAGTTCCGGCTGGATCTTCATCGGCAAACTCGGTTTTCAGTTCCGCATGTCGAGCCCAGCCCGTGTGGATGATAATTGTCGCTTTCGGCTGTAGTTCGAGCCACTCCGAAATCGTTGCAAAATCCTCTTCGAGGGTTGTGCCGTAGTGAGGTTGGAAAGAGATGAGATCGTATTGAGCCGAGCGGAATGCAAGTGGCCAGAGACGGGAGGTTCCAACACAAGGTTGTTCAGGATGTTCCTGAATATATTTGAGACTCTTTCCACAATCGACATGCCATTCGACACCTTCATCGAGGCGACTTGGAATCGTATCCCACGTCAGCGAATTGCCGATCAGGAAGATGCGTTTCTGTGGCTCAAGCACTGTATTATCGATAATCGTTATATTCTTTTCGGGTGTATTATTGAATCGCACCGGGGGAGTCGATTCTGTTGCCAGTTCCCAGCGATTGTTTTCGACGAGGTTCTCTCCCGCTTTATGAAAGCGAATGGGCGAGCGATCAATCCTGCGGATTTCATTATTGCGGATCGTAAAGCCCGTCGAGCCTTCATCCAGAAACATGCCGTTCGATTCTGCTCGACCGGCATTGAGAGGAATGTCGGTGATCAGATTATTCTCGATCACACTGTCCGGCTGTAGTCCCAGGGTGTAAATCCCGCCGCCATCGCTCAGGACCTGCATCATGTATTGAATCCGATTGTCGGCAATGCGATTATTTCCAGCCGGGGTGTTGGAAGGATTCCACATCCAGCCGAGAGAAATTCCGGTGTAAGGACAATCGTGAATGTTATTGTTTGTGATTTCCAGTTCACGATTCAAGGGAGCCCAGATGGCGACGGAGCCGGGCAGGATGACTCCACACTGGCTGACTTCGCATTGATCGATTTTATTAGCCGTCGGCACCTGCTCGGGAGCGGACTGATACCAGGCTTTTCCATCCACGCGACGAGAATTGTTTTCCCCCAGATTCAATCCATTCCCACCTACATCGGTGACGGTACAGCGTTGCATCAGACAGTTTTTTGTGCGACTGGAGAACCAGAGGCCCGTCCCTCCCATCGCCTGAAACTGACATCCCTGAAAGCGGCAGCCTTTGGCATTCTCGATATAAACCCCAGCCGGCAGCATTGGTCGATCAGATGTCGTTCTCTTGCCGGTTTGATCCCGTGGTTCATGCATGGAAGCCTGTGCTCCCGCCAATCCTCCGGCTGGCATCGGGAATGCCGTTTCGGAAAATGTGATTCCCTGAACCGATAGATTTGTGATAGGCGAATCGTCTGTACCAATGGCGGAAAATAGCGTTGTCAAAACGGGCAAGGCAATAATCGGTTCTTCCTGAGAGGCTGTCGGTAGCATAATCAGTTCGGAATTCTCGGCATCAATAAACCATTCGCCGGGGAGATCCGCAAAACTGGCATGACCTTCCAGATAATACCGTGGCTGCTTTTCAAAATGATCGATTGCATAATGAGCTGCAGAACAGCCAATTGGCCCAACAGTTTTCAGCGTGCGAGATTCTGTATCGAATGATGCGATTGGCAATCGACTGCTCGACCAGTCGTGCATCAGAATCAGGTCGTAACCTGAGGTCGGCAATTTAGTTTCGTTAGAGAGATCTTCTGCTTGAACAATAAATCCACTCCGTCGATCTTCGAGTGCCTTTTCGATTCGCAAATATCCCTGATTCGGAAAACGTGCAGGCGAAGACAGTTTCCCATTAATGATCATCGCCCGCGGCTGGCCATTCTGATTCCATCCGGCCGGTAACTGATAATGCAGTCGGCCATTCTCTTCCCGCTTCGAAATCGATAGCTGCTGACTCCCTGCAAACACAACCTTGCCAGATTCTGCAGCGATTAATTTCAAACCACGACCCACGATTTGTGCATCGAGCGTTAACGGTTCTGAAAATTCATAACGTCCAGTAGGAATGGTTATCGTAACAGGATCGGATTGCTGTTCCCGAATGCTGCGAACATCCTCAAGAGTTTGCAGCAATGAGGCAGTCGTCGGCTCCGCAACGCGAAATTCATTCGGCGATTCTGCGAATGACAATGAAGTCATACAACATGTCAGGAGGAGGGTAATGAGTAGTAATCGAAACATGATCGACTTTCTGGTTTCTGGAGGCTCAGAAGGATTGTCGTTGAAAGTGTAGATGGTATCTTTTTAAGTGGAACCACGGATGGACACAACTGAATTGCTATCGGCTGAAGCCGATAGGTT
>DEML01000108.1:2250-6444 GCA_002359185.1 Planctomycetaceae bacterium UBA2671 | reverse complement strand
GGCCGTGAGCTTCGGACTGAAGTCCACAGGAGGTCTTCAGTTTGATGAATAAACTTCAAAAGGCTTCTTGCAGCGACTCCGCCCCGAAAGAATCTTTCAGGGCGATCCTGAAATCAACGTTTACCCACTATTTCCATGAAGCCTCTGGAATATTAACACATTGTGGTCTCCACTGGTTCAACATACCCCACCGTTACAGTCAACGCGAACGATTCTGTCGGAATTTAAACGGAGATTGATGGCATAAAAAGTCTTTACCAGTTTTTATTGCCTGTCTAATCCCATAAGATGAGGCCACATGAACAGAGGTTTCAATTATTATAGATTCCGGATCCTGAATTTTCACTTGATTGACTCAAAACGCTCCAGCATATGAACAATCCAAACCCGAACGAACGAATCTCGGCTTGTGTCCAGGCGGTTGAAAAACTGGCTCGACAAAGCATACCTCCCGACGATTTCCTTCGTCATTTTCTCGCGTTCGTCATGGAAGGATCGCAGGCCCCTGCGGGAGCGATCTGGACACTTGCCGAAAATGGATTTCGTCTTGTAGGCGAGCAGAATATTGCTGGGACGGAAATTCTTCAGAATCAGGAACGGGGCCAGAAGAATTCCAAACTTCTGGTCGAGGTTGTCAATAATTCGCAGACGATCGCCATCGGTCCCGCCAGTTCGAAAGCAGAATTGCGACCTGCTCCGTTAGTCGTTGTGGTCTCGCCGATCTTCAAAGAGAAAAAGTGTGCAGCGATCCTGCAGCTGTTTTTTCCAGAGACTATTTCCGATGAAGCCCAGAAAGGTCTGATGCAGTTTGCAGAGCATCTGGCTGGGCTGGCTTCGTTACACCTTTCTGGAAAAATGGCTTCTCCAGTAGCCGTCAATTCCAAATCGTTCTGGGAATCGATCGATCGGTTTTTACTCGATTTGCATAATGGACTCGATACGAATCAGGTGGCGACCACCGCGGTGAATGATGTGCGTCAGATATTAACCGTCGATCGCGTCGCGATTGCCATGAAATGGGGCCGCAAAACGAAAATGATCGCGGTGAGCGGTCAGGATAAAGTCAATCGCAATGCCAACCTGATGCAGAAGTTAAACCGACTGGTGCGAACGGTTTATCAGTCTCGTAAACCATTCATCTATAACGGGCAACTCAAAGATCTTGCTCCTCAGGTTGAAAAGCAACTCGCGGATTATCTGGAAGAATCCAATGCACGCATGCTGGCCATTTATCCGCTTGAGTATCAGGATCGGGAGCATAAATCAGAAGATAAGCCTCAGGACAAAGCCAAGCCTCCCATCCTGATTGGGGCCATGGTGGTCGAACTGTTGACCTCGCACAATTGGGATACCGACCGTCAAGCCGCGACTGAACTGGTTTCGGATCACATCGCCACCGCCATTCATAATGCCGATGAACATGAGAAAATCTTTCTGCTTCCCCTGTGGAGATTTATCGGCCGCGGTTTTCGAGCGCTGCGTGGTAAGACACTCGTCAAGACATTGGTTGTGAGCGGTTTGATCCTGGCTGCCATCCTCGCTTTGATGTTCGTGCAATACGATTATCGCGCCAATGGCGAAGGCCGACTCATGCCGATTGTCCAGCGGGATGTGTTTGCCAGTCAGGATGCTGAGGTCGAAACCGTTTTTGTGACTGGGGGAGATCCGGTTAAATCTGGAGACTTATTGATTCAACTCAAAAATCCCGAACTGCAGGCTGAGTTCCTGCGTGTTCAGGGAGAGTTGAGTGAAAAAACATTTCTGGTTCGTGCCCAGCAATCGGAACTGGAACTGGCTTCGCGAGCCGGTCAGGTGGAAGATGCAATTCGACTGCAGGGGCGAATTGCGGAAACAGAAATCGAAGTCAACAGCCTGAAAAAAGAGACTGATATCCTTAAAGACCGTATCGACAAATTGAAAGTGTATGCCCCGATTGATGGTGTTGTCGCAACTTTTCAGGTCGAACAGTTACTGAGAAACCGCCCGGTTCGCCGCGGCGAAGTGCTGATGGAGGTAATGGATCCCAAGGGAACATGGCATCTGGAGCTGGAAGTCAAAGATAAACGCATGGGGCACTTGCTTCGAGCCCAGACAAAATTTGAAACGACTGCACTTCCAATTGAATACGTCCTCGCGACCGATCCGGAAACAACTTACACAGGTCATTTGGAAAAAATCTCCTCTCGAACATCGATCAATCAGGAATCGGGAAACGTGATTCAAGTCTATGCAGACATCGACGAGCGAGAGTTAGCGGAGTTGCGAATAGGAGCCGAGGTGATTGCGAAAATCAATTGCGGAAAAATGACACTTGGGTATGTGCTGTTTGGTGATGCGATTGATTTTGTGCGGATTCGATTGTGGCTGTGAAGATGATAAAGAAACAAACTTGGCCAATACGTTTATGCAGTGAATAATACAAACAATTATCACCATCTTCTAATCGCTGGAAATCCGAAGGATTGATAATGATTGTGACACCAGAAGAATTTTTAAGTGGATTAGAATCTTTAGAGTTATGTGGCAACGCAGGAACACCAATTGAAGATTCAAATGTGATTCAAGTAACCAGTTGGAATTTAGCGATCAAAAGAAGTAAGCAACTGCAATGGATTAATTTCAATACTGATCGGTTGAACGATTTCTGGGATCTAGGTCACTTCGAGAAAAAGTTTGGTACACTCGAAAGTTTTGAAGAGATTTACGACAAAAATAACACTCTCATGAGAGATCAAGTATATGAAATTGTCGATAAATTGAAATCAAAAATTTCTTGCCCAACTGAGGAAAGAGATCATATTGCAACCGTATTACGAGGAGATCTTTCAGCAGCTTTACGTGAAATAACTTACCATGAAGTGACAGATGCAACTTATTTCCTCTTACCTGCAAGCTGGATTTTCAAAGGGCATTTCCCATGTGGCTATGAGGGAAATTATCCTGATGGCAAGTTGGTGATTTATTAAATCTTATTCAATACTCTGCAGTCTGATGACACTTATCTTTACAATTTTAATTTAGAACTCATCAAACAGGTCTCAAAACCGACTTCACAACTTCTCCCGAATGCATTTTTTCGAAGGCTTCATGCCATTCGGTCGTGGGCCAGACGCCTCCGATGATTGGTTGGACATTCAGTTGACCGCTCGTCAGTAATGCAATCACTCGTTCCCAGATGGGCCAGTTGTGACTGAAACTGCCCTGGAGTTTCACGTTTTTCTGGACAAGGGGATCGAGATTGAAATTCAACGGCTGTGGACCCCAGCCGACTTTGCTGATCCAGCCGGCTGGTCGGACGATATCGATGGCGATTTTCAGAGTCACACTTGCCCCGGCGGCATCGATGACGCCGTCGCAACCGAGTCCATCTCGTTCCATCGCCCAGGGTTTGGCATCTCCAATGATTCCTTCACAGCCATATTGCCTGGCAATTTCCAGACGATGGCGATCTGCTTCGAGGCCGACTAACGCGACTTCTGCTCCACAAAGACGGGCCATCGCGGCACAGAGGATTCCAATCGTTCCCGGTCCCAGTACGACAACACGGTCTCCCGGCTCAATGCGGGCATTTCGCACCACGGCATTATAAGCCACGCAACACGGTTCGGTCAGACAGGCATGTTCGAAAGGGAGGGCATCCGGCACGTTGTGTAAAATTCTGGAAGGAACGCAGACGTATTTGGTCATCGCTCCGTTGACGCCGTAGCCAAAGCCTTTGCGGGTGGGATCGAGATTATAGAGTCCCTGACGAGACATCGGATTATTGGCATCGATGATGGCTGCTGTTTCGCTGACAACACGATCGCCTTCTTTCCAACCTTGTACATTCGAGCCGAGTTCAACAATCCGACCGCCGAATTCGTGACCAAGCACGACCGGATAATTCACCGGCCAGGAATGGTCAGCCGTCCATTGATGCAGATCGCTCCCGCAGACGCCGACATTGGCGACCTCAAGCAGAACATCATCTGGACCAATACTCGGCTGCTCAATTTCCCGAATTTCGACTGAACCTTTTTCAGGAGCATAATTCACAACGGCTGCAGATTTCATGAGCGACTACTTTGCAATTGTAGGGTCCGCTGTGCGGACCATTAGGATCAATTGGCTTGTTCCCAAGGTCCTCCTTGGGAACACACGGGTTTGAAATTCTACTTCAAGGGACTGTTATGGTGGCGGGGGCGCTCCGCTTTA
>DEML01000108.1:0-2098 GCA_002359185.1 Planctomycetaceae bacterium UBA2671 | reverse complement strand
TTCTCTTCGAGAGCGCCCCCGCCACCCGTCATACATTGAATAAAAACTATCTCCTTTGGTCCGCACAGCGGACCCTACTGGATTATACATTTTGTGAATGAATCGCTTCGCAAATCATTCGGAGTGAACTTTCCAAGTCACCATCAGCTGTTTTGAAGGCGTCGGCATCAATTGTTAATGGCGCTCCCAGAACAACCAGCGGGGCACCATATTGAGGACACTGAATTGCCTGTTCGAGTGAAAGTCCACCAACGGCCTGGACCGGTATTTTCACCGCATTGACAACTTCACGCAATTCATCGAGCGGGCTGGGCATACGCTCGCCGCGTGCTGCTATGCCACGCCGTTCATCGTAACCGATGTGATGAATTACATAATCGCAGCCCAGGTCTTCCAGAAATTTTGCTCCCTCGACCATACTTTCGGAGACCATATTGTCTCCCATGACTTTGCAGCCGAAGTCGGCTCCGGCTTTCACGACACATCGAATTGTTTCGGCATGAGCACGAGCCATGACAACAACGTGCGTCGCTCCTGCTTTGGCCATCATTTCGGCTTCGAGATAGCCGCCGTCCATTGTTTTCAAATCGGCTACAATGGGTGTCTCAGGAAATTCTGCACGGAGTGCACGAACCCCATGCAGTCCTTCTGCCAGAATGAGTGGAGTTCCCGCTTCAAGCCAGTCGACACCAGCCCGCATTGCCAGATGAGCAGTTTCGAGAGCTTCTTCGATGTTCGTCAGGTCGAGTGAGATTTGTACGATTGGTTTCATGATGTCAGTTCTGAGAAAGTTTTTGGACTTTTTTAATGAGCATAAATCATCGATCCCTGTGTTGTCGACTCCATGGACAGGGTGGTGGGGCGCTCTCGAAGAGAAGATCCTGAATCTTGAGTCTTTCGCTTACGCGGAGCGCTCTCGCCACCCAGCATCAATTATCGTTAATTTACCACAAGGATTTTGTTGAGTGGATTGAGTACTCGACCATCGATCCACTATTGTGTCGGTTTTACGATCTCTTGCATGCCCCTGGTCAACCAGCAGATTTCTATTGAACGACACACCAACCCGTTATCGAGATGCCTTTCGAGCCGCCTTAATCGGGTTGGTGGTCAATCTCACATTGGGTCTGGTGAAAATGTTTGCGGGGGTGGTTGCCCGTTCCAGTGCACTCATCGCTGATGCGGTCAATTCCCTGGGGGATGCTCTGACGTCGCTGGCGGTTCTTTATGGATTGAATATCGCTCAACGTCCGGCTGATGCTGAGCATCCTTATGGACATATGCGAGCAGAAGGAATTGCGGCGACGAATGTCGCGATTGGCATTATCATCTCGGCTGGGATTGTCGGCTGGGAAGCGATGATGAGATTTGGCGAAATTGCTCCCCGAACCCCCTGGTGGGCGATTGCGATTGCTGGCGGAAATGTTGTTTTAAAAGAGTGGCTGTTTCAATACAAATTGAGTGTGGGCAGACGGACGCGGTCTGCCTCCATCATTGCAAATGCCTGGGACCATCGCAGCGATGCCCTTTGCTCACTGGCTGTGTTTGCAGGATTATTAATCATTCGCTGGGGGGGACCCGGCTGGATCGATGCACTGGCGGCGATCATTGTTTCGATGGGTGTGATTGCATCCGGCATCCATTTATTTCGCAGCAGTGCCAGCGAACTGATGGATGAACAGGCTGACCCGGAATTTCTGGCATCCATTCATAAGACGGCTCTGGCGGTTACCGGCGTTGAAGATGTCGAAACCTTACTGGTTCGCAAAGTTGGTCTGGAGTATTTCGCCGATGTGCATATCGAAGTGAATCCCTCAATTACAGTCGATTTTGGACATCGGATAGGACACGACGTCAAAGACCGGTTGTTAAAACAGCATCCGGAATTGAGAGATGTGCTCATTCATCTGGAACCGCATCGGGATCAGGCCGATTGAATCACTGTGCGCAAGAATTGGACAATCATGAATTCATTGAAAAGTTGTAGGTCAGGCACTGCCTGACGAAATGTGCGTGCGACCTTGAGAGTCGTCAGGCAGTGCCTGACATACACCGGATTATACAAATGCGTTTTCTACTAAATCACCGTGCGCAATTA
>DEML01000053.1:53222-55489 GCA_002359185.1 Planctomycetaceae bacterium UBA2671 | reverse complement strand
ATCTGCTATCCGAGGTGTGAACGAATACACTGCGGAGACCCTCACTCGGTCCGATGCAGAACTGAAGGCAACCGCTTACCATGAAGCGGGGCATGCGGTGATGGCGATTTTGCTGGGGCGACCCGTTGAAAAAGTGACGATCGCTGTCGGACAGCTGCAAAGTGGAATCAGTCGACTCGGTGCCTGCAAAATTCAGAAAGGACGGCACAAAGCTTCCAGAGACCCGATGGAAGATGAAGTTCTGATTTTGCTGGCCGGGATGGTGGCGGAAAGTCGTGTGACCGGAAGATATTGTCAGTTGGGAGCCTCTCAAGATCTTCTTCTTGTAGAAAGTCTGCTCTCGGCTAATCGAGCGACCAATGAACGTCAACTGCAGCGACTGGCTCAACGACTGGTCGATAAAACCGAGAACCTGCTCAACGGTGCAGAACCATCGAAAGCAATCGAACTGATCGCCAACGAGCTGATCGAAAAAGAAGCGATCAGCGGAAGAGCCGTCCGACACTTTCTTGACATTGCGAAACAGCAGTGCTCATAACCTACCTTCAATAGCATTTCAATGAGAATGACACCCAAAGTGTATACGGCTGACGGAATTTAAGTTGGAAATGTTAACTATATGGGTGAGGATGTGGCACGACAGGTTCATAATCATTCGATTGTTCTTCGATTCCTTTGGTGATTTGCGAGATCATCGACAACGCAGCTAAGGTCAACGGAATGCCAATAAGTGTTCCAATCATACATACCTGAGCTGCAGCTGTTAAAGTCTCAACAGTATCAGCCTTTTGCCACATTCTGCCTCCAACTCTGTCAACTCCCAATGCAATCAGATAGAGAAACCACCAAATGAGCACTATTGGTAACGAGTTTTCTGAATACCAGTTTCTCGCATTTCTACTAGCAGCCGAAATGTCTCGCATTGCATGATACGGCTTCCATAAATTCATAATGGGAATGAAAAAATAACCTACGGACCACCCGGGAGAAATTGGCAATGAAATTGCGCCCAAAGCTCGTGCATTATTGTTAGAACGGTGAATCCATTTTGCAAAACCAATTGCAGTGGGGATGTATATGATCAGGAGGACCATAGATAGGACAGCATCTCTCTGCAGATAGAGCTGCAAAAGATCATCATTGAAATCAGCAGTGGACAACAGGTCAATCATCATAAACGATGAAACAATTGATGCGACGCTGATGGTAAGGTAAATCATTAGCATGGTATTGACGAACCCTGCCAGAGTTCCCATTGGTTTGTAGTTGTACTGTTCTAACATTACTCTCAATCAATTGGTAAAGAACGTCTTTTTGAGATTGGCATTCGTACACTACCGGCAAGAACACACACTGTCAATCACGACAACTGTGTATTGATATTTTCCCTATTATCAGCGAAATAGTTAACTCCATGAATTACCTCCAGCTCGATGGAAAAACCTTTCTCGTTACCGGCGTCGCGAATCGAAAGAGTGTCGCCTGGCATACCGCTCAACTTCTCGAAGAAGCAGGAGCGAAAGTGATTTACTCCGTCCGTTCCGAACAACGCAAAGATTCACTCAAGAAACTGCTGGGGGATCGTCCGGTTTATATTTGTGATGTCGAACATCAATCTGAAATTGATCGACTGCAGCAGGAAGTCTCGAAAGACTTTGGCACGCTCCACGGGCTGGTCCATTCCATCGCTTTTGCGGATTACTCGGCGGGTTGGAAACCTTATAACGAAACACCGCGGGCGGCGTTTCTGCAAAGTGTCAATATTTCCTGCTTCTCTTTAATGGCGCTGTCGGAAGCGTTTAAAGAGCAATGGGATGAGGACGCGAGCATTGTGACGGTTTCGATTTCGACCACGCGGATGGCTGCTGAGAATTATGGATTTATGGGTCCTGTCAAAGCGGCTCTTGATTCCTCGGTATGTTTTCTGGCGAAATCATTCTCGAAGTTTTCCCGTGTCCGCTTCAATGCCGTTTGTCCCGGGTTGCTGAAAACTTCAGCCTCAGCCGGGATCCCGGGGTATGTCGACAGCTATCTTCATGCTGAAAAAGCGACGCTCAGAAAACAAGCGGTCCAGACAGAAGAAGTCGCCAATACAATTGCCTTCCTGCTCAGCCCGCGATCTTCCGGGATTAACGCTCAGGGACTTGTGATCGATGCCGGGATGGGCATTAATTATTTTGATGAAGAGATTTTGCGGCAGGGTTCTTGATGGAATCACTGTTTCTAGATCGGATAGCCCAGATCGCTCCGCTATCTGGGTGGACGAA
>DEML01000053.1:49076-53121 GCA_002359185.1 Planctomycetaceae bacterium UBA2671 | reverse complement strand
GGTGGACGAAGTCCATAAGAGGTTTCGGTGGGATGTCTGAAATTTCTCAAAAACTTCTTGCGGCTGCGCCGCCCCGAAAGAATCTTTCGAGGCTATCCTGTGAACGACTTTTAGCCAATAATACCTACGAAAAACCTAATTTCAGTTAATTTTAAAGTGCATACACTTTGACCAGGTTATTTTGATTCAGATCCCAAAGTGCAACTGAAGAATTTGATCGGGAAACGTAAAGCTGCCGACCATCAGATGAGTAGACTACATCATTCACAGCTGACTCATTTTGAGTGAGAATTTGCATTGTTGCTCCTGTTTTACTGTCAAGCAGGAGAACATAGTTAAATTCGCCACCCACAGCGATCATCCCCATTTCTTCGTGGCAGGATACGGCTTTAACGGTTGCCGTTTTTCCAATGGATGTGATCCAATTACTTTCCAGAGTATCGAGTGAAATCGCCTCAACATCGCCATTGAAATAGCCCATGATCAATAAACGGCTGTTATTCAGGCTTTCCAGAGCACGGACACGGGACTTGCTGACCAGTTCCAGTTGATCAGCCTGGGCTGCCAGACGAAACAGGCCTGCGTTTGTCGAGGCATACAAATTGTCAAGTTGATCATCAAAGGCAAAATCAAAAATCAGATCTCCAAGCCGGACTGTCTTTTCATGTTTCCCGGAAATGGCGTCAACAATATCAACACGATAGTTGAGATTTAAGCCTTGACGCTCTGAGTTAAAATCGCAACTGGCGACCGCGATTTTCTGATTGTCATCGAACATCGTAACGGCAGAAACTTCGAGTGAATCTGGGACAAACAATTCGGTGAGCGAATTCTTCAAGTTAAAGTGCAATTTGAAATTTGGTTTTGAGCTGGAATATACGGCTAACGGCAAGCCGGTAGTACGCACCATCAATTGCAGTGCGGACTGATTCTCACGTGAGGAAACTTGCTCAATCGTCCCATCTTTCAAGTTCAGTTCCATGGTTCGACCAGCAGTGGCTCGGGCAAGAATCTTCGATTGACCATTCACTAAAGCAATATCGAAAAATCCTCCCAGAGGGTTTTCATATTGAGTGACAATGGGATCGGTTTTACCGAAAGGTTGTGTCAGTCCCCCTCCTGATCTGCTCATCAAATACCAGGCACCAGCAGAAATTAACAGGGCAAAAACAACAAATGCCTTGAGTCGACTTGCTGTTTTATTGGGCACCAGTGGGGAAGCAACATCCAGAAAAATTGATTCTGAACCAACGGGTGTATGCAAGATGTGCGCAGTGTTATTCATGGAAAACCTACGGGTTCACTGCATTTCAATGCAGTTTATCACGAAAGATCTGTCAATTCAGGAGGGAACGCTATCGAGAGCGCATTGCGTGGGTTGGATGAACGTATTAGCTGAGCATATTGCGTGCCTGACTAAAAATTTCTGTTCAACACACAGTCAAGATTGAGCTTTGTGGTAAGGTTTGAGCTGTTAACTTTCTTGACAATAATTAAACTCCGAAGCGGGTAATATTCTTCTCTGATTTTAAGAAAATTTTCAAAATTGCGAAAAATAGCATCCAAATTTGTTCCCGCCACCTTTCCGTGTGCATAAATGATCACGTCTCGTTTCTGTATATTCAAGCAGCAGGGTTGGCTGTATGAACCATTTCCTTATGCAACAAAGTCTTAAGAAATCATCGATCCCGAAATCTGGTCTACACAGTGGACCCAACGAGCTGATTTCCACTTGATGGCACATCTTCAGAAACATTTCCCGGACATTCTGGAGGATTCACGAGGGATGAACCCGTTTATTTTGCTGGGAAGCCGAAGGCCGTGTTGACCAATCTTTCCGTATTCTGGTAATTTCATGCCAGAGCGACACTTAGCGCTATTAACCTTCACTTGAAATCGCTCTCGCATGAGAGGAATTTCAAGAAAACAACGAGTGGTCGCCCAGGCGGGGAACCAGTCAGAGCATTTTCACTTGCTCTATGATCAGGGTGGATATTATGTGCGGAATTATCGGTTACGTCGGCTATCAGGAAGCGCAAAATCTGTTGCTGGATGGTTTGCATCGACTGGAATATCGGGGCTACGACAGTGCTGGAATTGCAGTTCTGGAAGAGGGAGAGATTACGATCCGTAAAAAATCGGGTCGCGTTCAGGAACTGGGACATCTGATTTCGCAACAGCCACTCAAAGGTCATCTCGGCATTGGTCATACACGCTGGGCGACTCACGGGGAAGTCAACGATACGAATTCGCATCCGCATATTGGCGGAGACAACGAAGTCTGTATCGTGCACAACGGAGTCATCGAAAACTACACGAGCCTGCGAAAATCGCTTAAAGAAAAAGGCTTCGAATTCATTACGACAACGGACTCCGAAGCTGTCGCTCACATGCTCGCTCACGAATATCGGCGGGCAATTTCCAATGGCGGCGAAGTCGGCTCTCAGAAAAGTTGCCTGATTGCCATTCAGGCGACTTTGCTCAAATTGAAAGGGACATACGGAATTGCCGTCTTATTTCGAGATTGTCCTGATGTCATGTACGTCGCCCGTGTCGGCAGTCCCTTGGTGATCGGCATCGGCGATCACGAACATTTCGTCGCCAGCGATGCCAGCCCACTCGCGGTTCATACAGAAGAAGTGGTTTACCTGTCGGACAATGAAATTGCAGTTCTGACGGCAGACGATATTCAGATCATTCATCGAGACAGCGGCTCTGTCGATCCGAAAATTGAAGTCCTCGAACAGACCGCAGCCGAATCCGAGCTTGGCGATTTCGAACATTACATGCTCAAAGAAATCTATGAGCAGCCTCAGTCGATCGAAAATGCGATGCGAGGCCGCTTCAATGAAGATGAAGCGACTGCCGTATTTGGCGGACTGAACATGTCGGCTAAGGATATCCGTAAAGTTGATCGAATCGTCCTGACCGCCTGCGGCACATCCTGGCACGCGGGTCTAGTGGGCGAATATCTTCTGGAAGAATTTGCTCGCATTCCGACTGAAGTGGAATATGCCAGCGAACTGCGATATCGAAACCCGCCGATGTCCGAAAATACGATGATTTTCGCAATCACCCAAAGCGGCGAAACCGCTGATACGTTGGCTGCCATGCGGGAATGTAAACGCAAAGGGCATCCGACTCTGGCCATCTGTAACGTCGTTGGGTCGACGATTGCCCGGGAAGCTGATGGCGGAATTTATCTGCATGCTGGTCCGGAAGTCGGTGTCGCATCCACGAAAGCATTCACCTCGCAGGTGACGGTTCTGACATTACTCGCCTTGTATTTCGGACGCATGCGGCATCTTTCCTACCCGGCTGGCTCTCGCATTATTCGTCATCTGAAAGAGATGCCACGCATTATTGAAGAGACGCTCAAATGTCACGAGATGGTGAAATACGTCGCGGATAAGTACGCAAAAAATAATAACTTTCTCTATCTGGGCCGCCTCTATAATTTCCCGGTCGCTCTCGAAGGAGCCTTGAAGCTTAAAGAGATCAGCTACATTCATGCAGAAGGTTATCCGGCTGCGGAGATGAAGCACGGTCCGTTAGCACTGGTCGATGAAGTCACGCCGTCTGTCTTTATTGTCCCGAAGTGCGGCATCTACCCGAAAGTCATCAGTAATCTTGAAGAAGTCAAAGCCCGCAAAGGTCCAGTGATTGCCATCGCCTGCAAGGGAGATGAAAAAATAGCCGAGCTGGCTGATGACGTTATTTTTGTCCCGGATGTGGAAGAATATCTGCAACCACTGGTCACTTCGATTCCTTTGCAGTTACTTTCGTATCACATCGCCCTGCACCGCGGTTGCAACGTTGACCGACCCAGAAACCTGGCAAAAAGCGTGACGGTGGAATAGTGTGACAACTATGACGGTGCATAATCTTAACTCGAAGCGTCAGTTCAGTAGGGTGCGTCCTGACGCACCGGAGTGGAGTATCGATTTTAACATATTCGTGATAATTGAGGGGGGGGATGGTTTCGTCTATAGAGACAAACTCTATGAGGAAGCCATGTCGGCAGCATGGTGCGTCAGGACGCACC
>DEML01000053.1:8899-48905 GCA_002359185.1 Planctomycetaceae bacterium UBA2671 | reverse complement strand
TAAAGCTCGAAAGAGCACTACTGGTCTCAATCATTTTTTTATACTGCTCCACAGATAACAATGGATTGCTATGAACCAGCAAACTGAGGGCTTGTCGAGGTTGCACAAGCAATTATGGAGAAAACCTCAACCTTCAGAATCGGTCGCACGCAGTACACTTTATTCACGTCGCTTGATCTTGCTCCTTGTCACTATCCTGTTGATTGTGGCATTGCTGATGAGTCTGACGGAAGTGCTCAGGCAGCCTCGGACGCATCTGTTTATCTTTGAAGATCAGATCCCAGACTATTCTCAGCTCGAAAGTGTGATTGCGGTTAAGCCGCTGGCATACCCGGCGAAACCGAATTCACTGTTTCCAGAATTAAAACCAGCACCCGCAAATACTGGTGAAGAGAAAGAGAAAACTCCGCCACCACGCTGTGAAACACAAGCGGTCAATCGCCTCAGTGATCTCATTCCCACAATAGAACGAAAGCGACAGAAGAATGGAATTCAATCCCGCGACATCGTGCTGATTTATCTCAGAGCTCAAGGGATCTCCGATGGCGATGATGCCGTACTGCTGGTTCACACGGGTAACCCGAAGTCTCCTCTGAAGCGATTCAGTGTGAGTGATATTCTCGAAGAGCTCTCGTTTCAAACGCGGGCGACGCTGGTCTTGATCGATTACGGCTCCCTGGAGACGGACCCTGCTAATGGAATCCTGTTGAATCAATTTAACAGTTCCCTCCAGTTGGCGCTCAATAATCAGAAGCAGGACAACCTATGGGTGATCGCTTCGCATGATCTTTTTGAGAAGTCGTATGTTTCCGATCTGGACCAGCGATCGATCTTCGAAAGCGTGCTTTCACAGGGACTAGCCGGGTGGGCCGATTTGAATCAGAATGGCTGGGTCGAATTGCAGGAGTTGCTCAGTTATGTCGAGCAGAAGGTGCAACTTCGTGTCGGCGAAGAATCGGAACATCGCCTGCAACAGACGGTTCGATTTCTGAAAAGCCATTCTTCTCGTGGTACGGAAAAGTGGAATCAACGAATTATTTCCTCAAGCTTGCAGAAGGACTCGACGGAGAAAGAAGGGACTGCAACTTCAGAGAAACTACCGGCCCAGGCTGGTTTTGTGAATCCATTATTAATCCCTCAGTTGTTTGCAACTGCTCTTCAAAAGAACCCAGTTCCAGAAGGACCACAAAGCCAGAAATCGGCAAGTCCAGCAGGCGAAACTTCAAACCCTTCTGCCGATAAAGCTGATCCATCAACCACTCTCAACGAGAAAACCGATAAGCCACCGGAAGCTGCACTCGAAACGGTCGATCTCAACCAGACACTCAAAGACTGCTGGAAAATCTACGAACAATTACTCAATGCCTCTCCCTCTTCAGTTCAAAGCTCATTATCGATGCCGGTTGCCAGTTATGCTCCCGCGGCATGGAAAGATTTAGAAACTTTACTCGTCTATGCAACTTCGATTTCCCGACGACCCGGTTCTGCCAATCTGACGGAACTGAACGCGTTGTTGACCGAACAGGTTTTGTCACTCAAGCAGTTTGATGCGACTGAACCGATATCAGGAGCAGTGGGCATAGCCCGGAGAATCGATCGTGCCTTTCCACGACAATTCATTAACTGGCCCAATCCCGATTCTTTGATTTTGCTCACCTGGCTGGCAGAGAGTAATCATCGCCCTCTGCAAAAGCCAATCCTGCAAGCCGTTCAGGATTTTGACTCTGCTCTGAACTCTCAAACTCCTGACTCCATGCAGAAATGGTTGACCGCCCACCCTGAATTCATCAACTCGTATCAGGAAGTCAAACTGTGCGATCAACTATTGTCAACCGGAGTTGAATGGTTGATTTGTCAACGTATCGTTCAAACCACGCAAAGCAGTATTCGCTGTCGACTCTCCCGTTATATTCAAAGCGACTACTCTCAAAACCTGGTCTCCCAGGCTGATGAACTTTTTACATTTGCAAAAACACAAATCAGTAACACAACGATTTCACTCGATGATTCTCCGATTTTGCCGTCGCTGGAAAAAGCCTTCGGCTTGTATCAGCAGGTCTTGAATTTTCATCGGGACATGACGATCGTTGAAAATCAATTGTGGGTTCAAGTTGTCGATGTGTCCTCGACGAATTTTGATCAAACCACTCCCGTCCTGACGAATGAATTTCAACAGGACGACCAAACACTTATCCAGCAACTCACCGTGCTTGCCAGCACCTACCACTTTCTAATAAATGTGAAACAGGCAAATCCAGAACTTCTGTTTCAACATCTTGCTCAATTGAGGAATACAACGGGATTCGAGACGATGGAAAATATTGTCTCGCAGGAGGGATTCAACCTTGAGAATATTCAGAACTCTTCCCCCAAACTGGTCAATCAGGCCAACACATTCCTCCAGACACCAGCAGAGGGGAATGAGAAATCCAGAATGAAACGGGAAGAGGAAACCGCTGCCTCGGGCGTGGATTTACTGACGGGGGATCAATTGCTCGATATCACTTCGCGACCTGTCCAGTCCTGGATGCCAGTCCAAACCCAGATTCAGCTGGCATTTTCGCAGGCTCAACTCGAAATTGCTTTATGGGGAGCAAAAACCACTGAGTTTGAGGCTCTTAACGATATTTCCCAACAAGTGGGAGAGCATTTCAAACCACTGGAAGATGTCGAAAAGTCCATTCGGAATTTACAGGAGTTTCAGTCGAAAACGATTTCCTTAAGCGAAACCTTTGGAATCGCACTCGCCGCATTCGTGCGGGACTTCTACAGTTCATCTCAAAGTATGCAAGTCGAGCAGACACAATCTGGCAGTCAACTTCCCAGAAGTCTGCGTGCGTTGTTCTGTTCCTTACCCACTAATAATTCTCTCAGTTCACAAACCGAGATCAAAAACATTGCCTATCTTCCTCTGGATGTTGGCATCATCGCGAATGCTTTACGCGACCGCCTGTTGAATCCCGTGGAGATCTCCTACGTTCAGTACTCCCAGTTAAGAAGTCAGGCTGATCAAATTCGTCCTATCGTATTGGGTCAAGCAGTCTGGTCAATTCAAATAGCTGAGGGCTTGCCGGTTGAGGTTGCTCAACCGTTACCGATCGATCTGCAGTCCGGTCCTTCCAGTGAATTTGACTTGAAGATTTCCTCGAATCGGGATCAGATCCAAAAACTCTGGCTGACTGCAGAATACGAAAGCAATGAATTTCTTCTTGAAGCAGCCGGACCTGGCGTTCGTAAGCTTGCTCCAATGATGCCACTCACCGAATCCAATCGCTTAAAAACAGTTTCACAGATTGCCGATTATCGCCCTCTTTCAAAATATATTGATGAAATTCAAACATCGCAAACTCCAATTAAACTTCAACCACGCGGAACACAGACCTTCACGTTTCGAATGACTCGCACCCAATCTCAGGCAAAATCATGCCAATGTTTCTTCAATGTCATTACAAACAACCGCATCATTCGTTATCCGATTTGGGTCAACTGTGGACAAACCAGTCCAATTCAATTGACCTGGAACTCTCCCCAGGCCATTGCACTCCCACTCGAAACCGGGTGGAGCCTGAAGATGCTGCCCAATTCCGCAACCGATGTCGAGCTGACAGCAAGCAACTCGAGCGAGACTCCACAGAAACTGGCCTTATCACTTGTTGGACTGGAAAGTCTGCCCGCAAACCTGCCACCCGTAGCCGTGGACGCAAGTCTGGCAAAACAGTTGGAACAACAGTGGGGACCGGCGCAAGTGATATCAACAGCAGTGGACTATGAGGTTCCTGCCCTGGCGAATGACTTCCCGCTACTCGTCAGCCCTGCCCCAGGCACTCCCCCGGCTCCACCCACTGATCAGAAACCGGTCAATCCAGTCCTGATGGCAATTCTCCATGACACCGAGGAGAATCTGGTCAGCTATGTTCCAATTCAAACCGAAATCCTTCACCCTCAGGATTATGTCGAGCCGGAAATTAATTTTGATTCCATCTCCAGATCTTTGACGATCCTCTTGAAGCGAACCAACGCTGGTTTCCCCAGCTCTCCGACAGTTCGGGTGGAGGCCGATCTTATCGCCGGGGGCGAAGAAAGTAGCGCGATTCAATTTCCGATCACCTTACCTGCGGGTCGGCAACAAATTGAATTTGAAACCTCTTTTTCAGAGTTCAACACATCACCATTATCCATCAACCTGACTGTCGATGGTTATCCTCGCGCTTTCCGCTACGAACTTCCGCCCAACCAAACCGTCCGTAATTTAGCTCGATCGACGAAATCACAAATTCAGATTCTTTCCCCCGTTGCAGGAACTGCGTATTCCAGCCAGGCCAATCAAATACTAGGGGGAGTCCAGGCCGATTTGGGATTTACCAGCACATCTGGCAATCAGACTTACATTGAATTCGGAATCGATATTAATCAGGATCGCGTTCTGTATCAGGAACCGTCGGTCAAACTGAATCAGGATCGGCTTCCGTTACTGAATTACGTGATGACCGGAACAACACTGCAATTGATCAATGTTGTACAGGATTTATCAATTGAAGTCCCACTGAACAATCTAACGAACCAACGGGTGAATTTACTGGGGCAGGTGCACACGGGGGAAGGAGAGGTCTGGAGCGAGCCGGTCGAAATCATTCTTGATGGACAACCGCCCGTGATTTCCGAAATCTCACCACTTGAATCAGCAGTTGTCGGAATGCCACTCCCTGTTGAAGTGATCGCCACTGATGGGAAATTGAGTGGAGTGGAGAGCGTTTCCTTAGTGCTGGATATCTCCCGGAAAGGAGAAATCACACCGGATGCTGCTCTGATTGAGGCTCAAAAAAATGAAAACGGCCAGTGGATCGCTCAAGTTCCAACCGCAGATGCGAAACCGGAAAGCTATCTCCTGCTCGCTCAGGCGACCGATCGTGCAGGCAATGTCAGTCAGACCGCTCGCACCATTGTCAAATTTTTCTCTGCCGAAGAGATGAAAGCTCGTGAAGAAGCTCCCAATAAAACTGTTCGCGGCCAGATTATCTATGGGAAAGATCCGGTCGATGAAGCCGTGATCACGCTTAAAGATGCCACGGGAGCCAGTGCAGGCGAAGTCAAATCGGATGAGAATGGGCGATTTGTCCTCAAAAATCTGAAACCGGGGGCTTACGAACTTTCAGTGCGCGCGGTCGAACGGGGCAAAATTCGAACTTTGTCTCAGCCTGTTGAACTCACCCCCGCCGATCCGGAGGTAAACCTGATGTTGAAACTGGAATAACTCCTCATCCTATATTGCGCATATCGCCAATCCTTCGCATTCTCCTAATTAAGATATTCTCAGCTCGCCCCAATCGAGGATCACTCCTCAAGTCATTCTATATCGGTGACGATAACATGGATGGTTCAGGATGTTTTTACCGATTGTATGGATTTTACGGCGATGGAATGGAAGTCAATTCTTATCCTTCTGCTGGGGGTGTTTACATTTCTCCAGGGATGTGCGGCTCCTTCCGGGGGAGCTGCTGCGCTTCCGGCGCCGCCCGGATTGCCTCCGCTTCCACCGGGGGCTGATGGCTCGACAACTGTTGTTGTGCCTCGTGATCTCAATGTGAATGTCCATCGCTCCTGCTGTTCCTTGTTCGATTTTCTTGGCTTTCCCCGTATTGGAACTGCGTTTCGCAATCTTGCCGGTGGTGTATATCAGCTAACCGCTCGACTGTTTCCTGTGATCGCGACTGGTTTTCCAGAACGGGAACCAGGAGATCCTGTCCTGCCGCTCGATTCTCCTGCGAATTTGACATCGAGTAGCCCAGCTGTGCAAAGTGCAGCCAAAATCAAGATGGATGAGAATCAGGCTCAACAGAAGGTCAAAGCGATCAACTATCTCGCAACGATCGGTTGCGGAGGCTGTTATCCGGAAGTGGAAGATGCCTTTCTGGCTGCTCTGGAAGATTGTACGGAATCAGTCCGCTATGCCGCTGTTGTGGCATTGCAGGATGCAGGTGGTAATCCCTGTGCGTATTGTTCGCACAAAAGTTGCTGCAGTCCGAGAATCCGCAATAAGTTGCTGGAAATGACTCAGGAAGGTGATTGTCTGGATTGTCCCGGCGAACCTTCTCCCCGCGTGCGTCGTGTCGCTCGGCTGGCGTTGTTTGCCTGCGGAGCAAAAGGGCTGGCAGCCGTTCCGGACATCCTCCCCAGCGATATTGAAGGCCCGACACTCGAACTCGCCCCGCCACCAGCCGTAGGAGAATCTCTACCTGCTCAGACTCCACAAACTGGAGTTCAACAGGCGAGTTATGAAACGGCGACAACTTCCTCTGAGTCGGTGGAAGGTTTATCAGGGATGAATCCATCGCAAGTGGAAGAATTAGCTTCCACCTGGTTAGCCGAGTTGCCGGCTGATTTGTCGCTGGATGAAAAACGGGACATGCTGCGGAAGCGAATGAGAAACTACATGCAGACTCAGAACGAACGGGAAATTCTCGTAGGAGATATTCTCCATGAGCTGCAAGTTCAACAGCAGCTGCTGGTGAAAGAATCTCCTCTGGTAGTTCCCAGTCCTATTCAAAAACAGCCCGCTCAGATAACACCTCCACGCGAGTTGAAATTCCCCCAGTCTTCGATGCCCGGGAAACCGATTGTCCAGCAGATTCCTCAGACAAACTTCATCGATACTCAAATCCAACAGGTTAGCCACCAAAGTCAACCTGTTCTGGTGCGATGGGAAAGTTTAATCTTAATGGAAGATGCCGTTCCCAATGGTCGCCAGCAACTGGAACAATTGCGGGCGTTCCTGAAAAACAGCCCTCAAGCCAGTCCTCCCGATGAATTGTTTCGTCAACAACTGACAGCTAAAACCATCGACTGGACCAATACGGGCTTTATCACGAATGCTGCCCGCCGGAGAGCATTGGAATCGATCGCTATTGGCGAAATGAGTAACGTGATTGAAATTGAAGGGGGATATGAAATTGTCCGTGTCTTACAACGGAAATCGATCGGGTTTGAGGAGTAATACCTTGGAGACAAATTGCTGGTGCGGCAGAACGCTCCTTAGCTTAGGATAGCCTCGAAAGATTCTTTCGGGGCGGCGCAGCCGCAAGAAGTCTGTGAGGAAACTCAATCGTCAACCTGAAGGCTTCTTGTGGACTTCGTTCACCCAGATAGCGGAGCTATCTGGGCTATCCATTTCCAATGAAAATGCAAATTAATACTCGGAATAGTCTCAAATTCATAGTCATCATTCATACTGCCGGGCAAGCTAGCAGTGGCACACATCAAGCAAATTCACTCCTCGACAAAGCTCGAATAGCGGATTAACCTCGAATCCAGAAATACTCAAGGCGATATGAGCCAGGCAGCTTCAAAATCTGGAACCGGTAAGAGCGGTAAAACGTGGCGCAAGAAATCTGCTTCGAGTCGCTCGATCCAGTATCAATGGCAAATCCGCGGGGAACTGGGGACTCGGGGAGCCTTTCGCCGTTCCTGGAGACGCCTCCTGTTTCTCTGGGGCATCGTTGCGAGTCTGCTCATCACTCTTGGACTGTTTGCTTACCTGGTTTTGTTTGCTCCGCAAAAGACTCCACTCCTGACGATGGTCTCACTCGACTATGCGTGGCCTTACGCGCCCAATAGTTGGGCCGAAGAAGATCTGCAGCGGTTCAATAGCCTGAATGGCCGCAATCTGGAACTGTATCCTGTTGGTCAGGATCAAATGCGTCGAGCAGAATGGCTGACCGATTTCAGTCGCAAGCTGGTGAATGCGGAATTCCAGCACAGCGGAAATCAGCCGATCCTCATTTATATCAGCATGCATGGTTCTGTCGATGCCGAGGGAAACCCCTGCTTAATTCCCCCCAACTCTTCACCCGTCGATACTTCCACCTGGATCCCGGTTGCGGAATTGCTGACGGAAATTAAACGACTGCAGCTCAATCAGGAACAGCCCATCATGCTGTTTATGGATTGCAATAAGAGGATCACGAACTGGGATCGGGGTCTGGTCTACAATTCATTTGCAGTGGCACTGGCCAAAACCGTTCGTGAAGCGGCCATGCAGAATCTGTTTGTTCTTAATTCGACAAGTTCGGGTCAACAAGCGAATTCTTCTGAAGGATTGCAGGGGTCTATCTTTGGAGACAGTGTTGCACGTGCGTTGGCTGGTGAAGCTGACCTGACTAGAAATCAGGGCAATGGCGATCGACAACTGCAGTTGACGGAAGTCATGAAATTTGTCGAATCAAGGGTCTCGAGCTGGAGCCTGAAGTCTCGCGGCCAGCAACAAACCCCCATGCTGACCCCAGATCATGGGAATAATGTCTCGATCGGTTGGGCGATCAGCGATCTCAAGATTTCTTTACCAGCAAATAGACCAGCCGATCGCATTTCTCTAGCGGTCGAAAATCTATATGAACTCTGGCAGTCTTATGAACAGGCTTCTGGTTCCGACTTATTACGTTTAAGTCCGATTGCCACAACACGGTTCATCCAGGAACTCTGCTGGTGCGAACAGGCTTTGATTTCTGGAAATTTCTATCTGACGAGAGTCGAAGAGAAACTCCTGTCCCTCAAGCAACAGTTCTCGCAAATTCAGCAAGCCACAAACTCTCAAAATGCAAAGAACAGGGGTGATGCCTGGAAAATAACGCCGGGACCCATTGGCCATACGGTCGCTTTGAACCAATATTTTGGACGTGCGGACACAAAGACACTGAGTTTTGTCCAGTCATTTGATGAACTGATTCAAAACTATAACGCAGATTCATTCACAGAGTTTCTGAATGACGTGTCTCCGGAATTTGATCAGTTTGTCGAACTTCGATTCCTCAAAGTTGTCCAGCAGATGGCAGGCAAGGAAACCATTTCGAACCGTGAATTAATGACGACGGTTTTAAAAACACAACAGCAATGCCGGAATTTGTCAGTTCTGCCTGATCAGAGAATAATTACACGAATTGAAACGGCCTGGGGTCCTGTTGAGGAACGCCGCAGACAACTCGAAGATGACCTGCTGGTCGGAAAAGGAAATCTCGCCGATTGGCAGAAGCTGCAGAGAACCGTCGTAGACTTTGAAACATACGTGAACAAACTGGGTGAATTTTATGCACTGAGCGATCGGGCTCAGTCTGAAATTCCCTTTTATGCACGCTGGCTGGCAGATGCCAGTCATCTAGATGCCTTGTTCAAACATCATATTGAACTTGCCGAACAGTTACTGACTCCTGCATTGAATGCAAACCTGCAACTGCAGCAAATTCTGAATGAAAATCCTGGAGAGAACATTGCTCTGGATCAGGAACGATTGCAGACGACTGTTCAGGGTTTAACACTATTGCTTTCGAAACTGCAGCAGACTTTTACTGGTGAAGCTGTCCTCGAAACAGCCGATGCGGCCTGGGTGATTGAAGATTACAAAGCGAATTTGGGGCTCTTGCAGACACCGATTCTCTTTCCGGTCAACAGCGAAGACAAGCTGACTGGGGCTCAACAGCGAAAGACACTCTATCTCGTGACTCGCCGGATGTCCCGACATTTTGAAAGTCAGGCACCGCTGCAAATCTCCAGCGCAATTCGGCAACCCGATCCGCTTATCAAAGGCGCCAGCCAGAATGATTCGCTGAGATCCTTGCTCGATACAACCAAAAACCTCGTCCGAGATCTCGTCGCATCTGCAGATGAGTTTCAGCAATTTGAAGACGAATCCAATACAGAACGATCCATTGAGCACCTTGAGGGATTTATTCGTCTTGTCCTCGAATCCTATCCCGAAAAAAACCGTTTGCAGATCGAAGAGTCTCGCACGCATGGAAAAGATGTGAGAACGTTGCTCGCTCAGGCCGCATCCAGATCGCGGCAACTGGCCAGTTACTGGCACCCGAATCTGGAATCCGATGCGGTTAATGAACTTTTGAAATTTGACAGTTCCAGTTTCATCATGTGGCAACTGGAACTGGTTCTGGACGATTTTCTCGGGGGAGCGACCGCAATCAATCCACCTTTCTTTCAGCAGGCAGCTCACAACTATCTAGAATATTTCGATCGCTTCAATTTAATGGATGTGGAGTTAACGCTGCAGAATAAACAATTGCAGGAGTTACTCAACCAACGTGTTCTGGCTGCACAAAGTGGATTGAAACTGAACGGAACCCGCAGTCTTGTGATTGATGAGAATGTCTTCGGCACATTTGAAATTGATTTACAACCTGGTCCCCGAGCTGCTTTTCAAGCACTACCAGATATGCAGGGGCAGTTAGTGATCGTCGAAGACATAATGCCCTGCACTGCTCCTCAAAGTGCAGAAATCAATGCGAAGCTGCACTCCAATTATCAGATTCATCAATTTGAACTTGGGCCCGACCTGACATTACATGCCAAATCGGCCAAACAGGTTCAGGGTCTGTTCCAGTTTCGAGGCCATGAAATTTTCACTCCGCTCGAAGTGATCATGCCCGCTGGTCAACAAGCCGATATTTATTACCCGACTAGTCTGCATGCCGATGTGATGGTGATCGATAACCAGGCGAATCCCATTTCGGTAATGATCGTGCTTGATTGTTCGCAAAGTATGAACGCGAACATTCCCTGGGAATCCTCCGAAAATGAACTGACGAAATTTAATGCGGCGATGGCTGCAACCAGTCAGATATTGAAATCGCTGGCAAAACTTCCGGAAGCCCGCGTTGGTCTTGTTTTGTACGGACATCGCGTCGGCTGGAACACCGCTAGTCCCACTCAAATTTTGCGGCAAACCAATTACGCTCTCCCGATTCCCGATGCCCTGTATCCGTATGAAGATTACGAAATCGTGCTTCCGTTCGGACGATTTGGAAAATCAGAAGAAGCATCACTGCAGAAAATCCTGCAGACCGTCCAACCTTGGGGAGAGACGCCACTCTATCTTTCGATTCAGTCTGCACTTCGGGATATGAATTCGAAATCACTCGGCGGGAAACAGCAGATTATTGTGATCACGGATGGGATCAACAAACAGCTCAATCCTTCTGCTGACAAATATGTTTCTCTCTCGACTTTACTGGGTGAGAATTTTGGGCAGACGGAAGTGAATATTGTCGGCTTTGGCATCGAGGCTTCCGACTCGCAAACCGCCGCTCGTGAGTTCGAACAGCTTGCCAGCCGCACAGGGGGAGAATATGTCGAAATTAATGATGCCGGAAGCTTGCTGCAGAAAGCGAGTGGTTATTTCAACAAGCAGGAATTCACCGTCTCTGCGAGCGAACAGACGTCTCTGAAACAACAGACATTCACTCAGCCAGCCGGTCAGCCTGTTCGCCTGAATATGGAATTTAATGAACTGATTCCGGCAACCGTCAATTTCTCGGGAAACAACGCTCAACTCGTGTTGACTCCGGGAGATCACTATCAACTGGTCAGCAATTCACAGAAACGACGACTCGAATCGTTACCGTATACAAATCGATCCCCCAGTTATACAAGCTTGAGAAATGCAGCGGGATCGAGCCGCTATCAACTGGGAGTGCACCGACCGACTCTCACGAAAGAATCGATGAACGTTGAACTCTCTCTTCAGGATGTTGAACTTCGACCAATCAACAAGCCGACTGCCTATCGAGTGATTTTGCGTCCGATTGCCAAGCAGAGAATTCTTGATGTGCAACAATACGTGATTGCCGGAAATGCCTTCATGACAGACAAACCTGCTCCCGTCATTTCCATCTCGGCTCTCAACTGGCCCCGCGAAGCAACTTCGGTGCAAGTGACCTGTGCAATCCTCGAAGAAGAGATTCCAGCCGATGCTTATTCGACACTCGCACAACTCAAATCCGATTCCCGTGTCGCTCTGCTGGATGCGAAGGTGGTCAAAGAGGATCCGAATCTGCTGATACTCGTACAGAACCTGGGCTCCACAAGTCTGCTCATCAAACCGACCGAAACTCTGATTTCAACACAAACCGAAGTCGATTCCCAAAACGAATTACTGATCACCCGGTTATATTTCACAACGCCTTTGGATCAGGAACAGGTCCAAAACCTGAAGTTCCACGTGCTGGATACGAGCCGACAAAGCTGGCTGCATAATTATGCCACGCCAGTCACGGTACCTGTCGATATCGAAGACACACTGAAACCCCGCACTGGCCCGTTTCTACTGCGGTAGACTCCGTTGAGTGTAACGAACGTGGGTGCGATTACCGTAGGGTCCGCTGTGCGGACCGAAATCAGTCCAGTCGTTGACCAACTATCGTAATTGTAGGGTGCGTCCTGACGCACCATGCTCCCGACATGGCTTCCTCTTCGAGTTTCTCCCTATATACGAAACCACCCCAGCTCAACTATCACGAATATGTTGTAACCGACACTCCAATCCGGTGCGTCAGGACGCACCCTACTGGTCAGCGGTAGACTCCATTGAAAGTACCGAGAGCGGGTGCGGACCCTACGAGTGGGACTTCTCACTCAAAATATCTTATTATACTGAGCAGTAATTTCCGTTTCGAATGTCCGATTGAATCCTCCCTGCAACGGCACGGCCACACCCAGACTGAATGTTGAACGATTGCTGAATTCAATCGTTGTGCCGAAGGTGGCGTTGATGATGTCCATGCGGTTGGCGGTGTTGCCGATGCGAATCGGGTCTTCTTCAATCACCGGTTGTGGGACGCTCGGATTCGGATCGCGATTGGCCAGCAGGACGGGTTCTCCCAGGAATGTGGAGTTGGCTTCAAAGATATCTGCATCCTGCAGTGTTGAGGTCCAGTGCAGTTCCAACAGACCAGCCAGTCCAGTCACTCGGCGAGCTGCGGGGTTGCGATAAAACCAGTAGCCTCCACCGATGTCGAGATTCATCAGAATCTGATCGCGAATCTTTCCTTCCGATTGCGATTGGGAAACAAAGGGATCGCGCGTGAAGCTTCCTGAATCGTTATTGATAATCAGGAAACGTGCGAAGTTCGTTTGCTGAAATTCGACAGTGTCCTGTCCCAATGGAAAATCGAGCTGAAAGAATCCGTTGAAAAACGTACGATCAGTAGGAGCAGCAGCCATCGAGAGGTAGGGAGATAACCCGATTGTCTCATTCTTTACACGAATATCCCGCGACCGCAGTACATCGGCTAAAGGAGCAACCCCATTCTGGAAAACACGAATCGTGGGGTCCGGGAATCCATCAACGATGGAAAGGTTCGAGTCGGAAGCGGTCGGAATTTGCAGACCAAATCCGGCGGAAAAGACCATGCGATCCGTGGAGTATGCGATCGATTTGAATATCAACTGCATATCCTTCATCGCAAAGTTCCCATTGCCGAGGGTCACGCCAAAAGGCGATACCAGATCGGCACGCGTGTAATCATCCTCAACAACCTGCGAAGCGGTCAGATCGAGATCGGAATTGACCGAGCGGGCAAACGGCATCCGCATTTCAATCGACGCTCGATTTTCCCAGAAGGTCGATTCAAATCCGAAGTTAATCAGATTCACATTGTAATCGCGTTTCGCTTCGCGGATCTCCTGATTTCTCAGCACTCGGGTTAAATCGAAGCCGAATATGAGATCGTCATTATTGTCGATATAAGAATACTGAGGGATGACCGCTGTTCCCTGAGAATTGGACCCGGGATCGAAGCGTACACCAAACTGTCCTAAGTCCCCCGGAGGAAACAAGGCATTCAATTCATCAATCTGGCTTGCCGGAATTTCAAACTGAAATTGTCCAAACTGAGGGTCAGGAGACAGGAACTGGACTCCCGAAGGTAAAGTTAAACCGGGTGGTAAACCATTCAGTCCGATATCCGCAGCTGCGATTACGCCTGGGAAAACGGGATCCCCAAACGGTTCGAGTCCCGTAATGGTGGACGCATCGCTAAACCAGTTGTAGCGAACACTGATGCGGTTACGGGGAAGAGCCGAGTTGTTCTCAGCCACTTTCGGGTTGCGACTTCGAAGCGTTCCATTGGCCTCGGTCCCGGCAATATCACCGGCCAGATTATAAGGAAAGGTAAAACTCTGATTGGCCCGCAGCAAATCGCCCAGCATAAACGGCATGCTGGAAAGTTGTTCGTATTCCTCGCTAGCCTGCGGTTGATTGTCTGCCGTGTCATTATCGTTGGCCTGTGCATTTGGTTGAACCGCAGCAGCTGCAACTTCGGGGATAACAGGCAAATTTTCGATCTCTGTCGTCAGATTTCCATCATCTGGTCCAGGTAATACAGGAGGAGCGGCCGATGGATATGTCCCGGGCTGGCCCGGTGTCGGATTCTGGTTCTGCGCAAAACCGACCTGGCTCAATACCGGAATCGGTATCAGTAATAACAAGATCATTTTTGAGAGATACGAAATCATCGACATCCTTGCCTTGCGACGCGCGCATTGAGAACGCGGGTTCCTGTAGTTGGATATCGGTTCAGAATAGCTGTATCCGTTAAACAGGATTGCGCAATCCATCCTGAATGCCTATATTTACAAGTTGCTCAGTTTTTCTTTGATCTTTTGAAAATCGGAATTCTCGGGAAATGCTTTGAGCAGTTGTTCGAGAATTGAAGAACTTTCTTCTCGAAGTGCATTGGCTTTCTCGGGATCAGATTCCTGAAGCAGTTTTGAGAGGGACGACAACGAGACAGCCAGATCGCGATGGTCGTTTGGCGTTTCCGAAATGGATTGACCATCGACAATGATGCGTAATTGCTTGATCGCGGCTTCAAAGGATGCTACGGCTGCATCTGTTTCATTACTCTGTTGATGCCAGCGGGCCCGGTTCATCAGGAGTCGTGCGAGAGCGGAGTGATACTCGGCGACATCGGGATTCGACATGACCAGCATTTCCAGAAGCTTGCGGCTCTCCTCGTTCAACACTTTCGCCTGTTGCTGCTGCTTTTGGAACCAGAGTAATTCCGATAACCATGATTTGGTTTGGGCCAACCGCAGTTGAATGCGAAAATCCTGTGGCTGTTTCGCAACGACTTTCGCAAATACATCCGCAGCTTTCCTGAGTGATTCCACAGCTGGGGCAACCTGCTTCTGTTCCAGTTGCAGCATCGCCTGATTGAAATAGCCCATGGCGAAATCTCGCAGAATCAGTACATTCTCAGCATCCTGCTTGAGCGAACTCTCTCGGACCGTTTGTGATTTCCCGACAGATTCGAGAGCCTTCTCAGGCGATCCCGTTTTCATTTCGACGAGGCCAAAGTTCATCAACGTATTAGCCAGTTTGCGTTGATATTCGGTGTTCTCTGGAAACTCATCGACTAACTGCTGTCGCAAAGAGGTCGCATTTTTAAACGACTCTTCAGCTTCCTTCCACTTCTGTTCTTTAGTCAATTGAGAGGCGATGGCATTCTGGATATTCGAAAGCCGATATTTCTGTAGTGGATCATTTGCATTCCGTTCGAGCTGCTTCTTCTGAAGTTCCTCGGATTCCCTGAGCACCTTCAGAGATTGTTCCGGCGATTCGATCTCTCCCAGAATCTGCCCTTGATAATACATGGTGAGGGCTTGATCCTCCTGCAATAGCGGATCATCTGACCGTTGTTCGAGAAAGCGTTTGTAATATTCGAGCGCCTCTTTCAACATCTCTTCCCGTACGGCTTGAAGTCCTGGTTGATCGAGCAGGACTTCTTCGCTGACGCGGACATAAAACTGATCGACGGCTTCTTTGGCCATGCGGAAATTAGTTTCCGCCATTTCTCTCGCAGCCGCTTCCCGATTTCTTGCAGCGTTCAACAACAACATCCCCACTGTTAAGGCAGCGATCAAAACCAAGGCTGACGTGGCCACGCTCGTAAATAAAGTGCGATGCCGTTTGACCCAACGGCCCAAGCGAATCGAAAACGATTCCTTCCAGACGTTCACCGGCTCATCGGCCAGCCAGCGTTCAAGATCTTCCGCCAGTTCTGCAGCGGATTGATAGCGGTCCGCCTGATTGAGCTTCATGGCAGTCAGACAAATCGCTTCGAGTGGTTTCGGAATATCCTTTTCAATTTCTGTCGGTTTCGGGAAATTGCCTCGACGAACTTTCTTCAGGAGTTCCGTCAATTGCTTTCCAACAAACGGAGCCTGCCCGGTGAGCAATTCATACAGGGTCGCCCCCAGACTGTAGACATCGCTGGTGGCATTCAGTTGATCGATCGTCCCCATCGCCTGCTCCGGCGGCATGTAGGCGGGCGTTCCTAATAAGGTGCCATCGAGAGTTTGTGTTTCGACGGATCCCGACAGGATTTGTGGACCCTCGGTGTCTGATAGTATTTCTGAAGCTTCTCCCTGCAGCCGAGCCAAACCCCAGTCGACGACCAGCGTTTCTCCATACTTGCCCACCATGATATTGCCCGGCTTCAAATCCCGATGCAGCACTCCACGCGAGTGGGCATAGTGCATCGCATTGCAGACATCAATAAACCGCTGCAGCAATTGACGCAACTGAAACAGTTTTTGATCGGAAGTTCGGCCGGGGGTCGCCGGATTGTGATAGTTCTCAATCGCCTTTTGAAGACTGTCCCCTTTTATGAACTTCATCGCATAAAACGGACGACCATCGGCATAACTCCCCAAACCATACACTGGCACAATGCCCGGGTGTTCCAGTTGCCCGGTCACTTCGGCTTCACGAAGAAACCGCACCTTATCGGCGGGAGAGAGTTTGGCATTTCCTTTGATTTCCTTCAGGGCTACGTGCCGACTCAATTCAATATCTTCCGCTACGAAAACTTCTCCTAATCCCCCTTGAGCATGCGAGCGGATTTTATGAAAGCGGATATATCCCTGACCGCCGCCCCTGCTCTCCTCAGTGCCTGAAGTTCCCGATTGATGCGTCGGCTGATTATGCAGCGTATTCAAACTCTTCTGCAGATCGCTGTCTTGAATTGTTTCCAGATGCGTTTTCACGGAACTGATCGAAGAAAGTTGCTGGAGTGTTTTTTCCGCATCGCCTCCAAACTTTTCCAGATGCCGCTCAGCCAGTGCGAGAATCAATTCGCGTTCTTCAACCGTAATGGCAGACTGCGACTGCATCACCTCGGCCAGGCTTTTCGATTTATCGAGCACCCATTGATTCATCGCCTGAATCAACTGGTTCTGATCCACAAATCCGTTGTTATAAGCAATCACGCCAATGAGCAGATTGTGGTCTGTGGAGAAATTCATGAGTATTATGCTCTGCCAATGGAATCGATGATGATAGCTTGATCATCTCACTCCAGAGAGAGTATTACAAGCACGAAGAGCAAGTTTTGAAGTTGCACGATGACTTTGAATTTCCAGCATGGAATCCATAGAACAATGTGTGCCACGGCGCTGCGAGCCGTGTAAATTCGGGTCAATTTCACATAAGCGGTGGGAAGAGATAAGATCGTCGAATGCACGGCTCACAGAGCCGTGGCACCCATCGCATAACAGAGATTAGCGTAGATTGCGATCACTCAATTCTTTGAAGTTAGATAGTGCGAGAAAGCCGAACAGGATGGCTGGATACATATCTTGTCGCATCAGGAATATTGTGGCGATCAATGCTCCTACAAATCCGCCAATGCGCAAAGCCCACAATTCGCCATCGCGACGAAACATCAGCAGGAGATCTCGACAGATTTGGCCACCATCGAGCGGGATCACCGGGAGCAGATTGATTAGCCCCCAGTATAGATTGATCCACTCCAGTTGAAACAATGCAAAATTCAGTTGTGGAGAAGGAGAGTAATTAAACACAACCATCAGAAATTCAATGCCAATGATTACGCCGAAGAACATAAATCCAGCTAACGGCCCCGCAAACGAGACTGCCACCGATTTCCAAAGCGAATAGTTATGTCCGGGAATAAAAGCCGCATATCCTCCAAAGTGGTGCAACACGATATGAGGATCGTACCCAAAAGCACGAACCATGATCGCATGGCCCATTTCATGGATCAAAATGGAAACAAACAGACAGAGAATCCAAATGACAATCAAATCCGGCCGTTGTAATCCCCATCCAAACACCAGACCGATCAACCAGAAAAACGGATGCACACGCACCGGAATTCCGAACAGGTTGAAATCTATATCGTAGGGTGTGGGTGGGGTTTGTCCGAACATGATTTTTTTTGATATCAGCAGTGGAGAACGAATGAGTTGAAGTCCAAATTAAGGATTCACCAGGAAGTTACAGACATCGCCATCCCGCATGATGTACTCTTTTCCTTCAACGCGTAACTTGCCGGCTTCGCGGATTGCTTTTTCGCTTTTGTATTCTTCGAGATGTTCGATCGAGAAAATCTCGGCTCGAATAAAGCCTTTTTCGAAATCGGTATGAATCACACTGGCAGCTTGAGGGCCGGTTGCTCCCTGCGGAATGGTCCAGGCGCGAATTTCTTTCACGCCGGCGGTGAAGTAACTTTGGTATCCGAGAGTTTTGTATGTCGCCCGGGCAACAACGCTCAAGGCTGGTTCTTCCAGACCGAGATCGGCCAGCATTTCTGCCCGGTCGGCTTTGTCCATTTCACTCAACTCGGATTCAATCGCGGCACAGACAGGGATCACTTCCCCCTGCTCCACTCCGGCTCGATTTCTCAGTGCCTGAACATGTTCACTCTCCCCATTGAGATCATTCTCCGAGACATTCGCCAGGTAAAGCACCGGCTTGGCGGTCAGCAGTGAGAAGCCTCTCAGAATTTTTCGGTCGTCGGGATTGTCGATTTCGAGTCCGCGGATGGGCATGCCCTGATCGAGTCGTTCAAAACATTTGTCCAGAATTGCAATTCGCTTTTTGGCGTCGGAATCGCCTGTTCTGGCTTTTTTCTGAGAACGATCCCGAGCGGATTCGACGGTTTGCAGGTCGGCCAGGATGAGTTCGGTATCGATGGTTTCGACATCCCGGAGCGGATCGACACTGCCATCGACGTGAATGACATCGTCATTTTCAAAGCAGCGGACAACGTGAATGATTGCATCCACATCGCGAATATTCGCCAGGAATTTATTGCCGAGACCTTCTCCGACGGAGGCTCCTTTGACAATCCCGGCGATGTCGACCAGTTTGAGGGCAGCCGGGATGACGCGGTCGGTTTTGATGTACTTGTGAATGAGATCGAGTCGGGGATCGGGAACTTCGACCACGCCGACATTAGGTTCAATGGTGCAGAACGGATAATTCTCGCTGGCGATTCCAGCCGCGGTCAATGCATTAAACAGTGTCGATTTACCGACGTTGGGAAGTCCGACAATTCCAGCTTCCATGAATGATTCGCTCCTGAGTGTACACTTAACGTATGAATTCGGGTTGATAACGCGGGCATTGTATCGGTTTGAAGTGGGGACTGCACCCGAGGTTGTGGCGAAAATGGAGAACAATTGCCGGGGCAGATACCGCGTTTTTTCCTAAACCACTTCGCTGCCGCTTTGTCTCTTGTATCAGATTGACTATATAATAGTATGAATAAAGATTGCACGAAGCGAATTATGGGAGGAGAGTTTCTTAACCCGAAGCGTCAGTGAGGGTGACGCGATTTCTGGATTGAAGCTGACTCTCTTTGAAATGAATTTTATGGAAATGACATTTAGGTAGTTCCATAATTTGAGATGGACCGAAATTTTGACTGGAAGCCGTCCCCTCGCTGACGCTTCGGGTTAAAATGTAATGAAATTGTGACTAAGTGTGTCAATTGCTTTGGTGAGTCAGGTGAGTGGAGGAGGCGAGGGCCGAAATCTGCTGTGTAAAGTGAGTAACGACTTCCTGTGATGGACGAGCCCAAGATCCTGTTCCTGACTTCCAATGAAGAAGTCCTTGCGTTTCCCGGAGACGCGAGCACTCTGAAAGTCTGTGAGGATTCGCTGCAGGAAGTTGCCCGGCTATGGCGGGAAGATAAAATTTCCGGACTGGTCGTGCCTCACGACAATAGTGAAGCGAGTGAGTCGCTCATTCATGTCCTCAATATCGCATCCAGTTTTACCGATGGACTGGCACTGCTCGATAAAGATCAGAAGATTCTCTGGTGTAATACCCCGCTGATCAAAATGCTGGATGCTCCGCAGATCAATGTCGAGCCTTCATTTTATGATCTGTTCGGCGATGTCGAACTGCTCGACCATCAACTTTGCCCGATCGAAAGCTGTCGGCTCTCGGGCGAAATTCGGACCAGCACCCTGAAATTAGAGGACAAACAGTATTTTGAGGTACGGGTCGCCCCGGTCTTTTTCGATGAGAATGGAAGTGTCGAACAGTTTCTGGCCTGTGTCCGTAATACGACCACAGCGACATTTCAACGGCAGAAATTGAATGCTATTTATCAGGCCGGTCTTGAACTGGGCGATTTGTCGCCGCAGGAAATGATCGAACTGACGGTTGATGAGCGAATTGAACTCCTCAAATCGAAAATTCTCCATTACACAAACGATCTCCTTGAGTTTGAAACTGTCGAGATTCGGCTCATCGATAAGAATTCTACTCAGTTACGCCCTTTGCTCGCCATGGGGATGCAGGCAGTCGCAGCCGAGCGGAAATTGTATGCGGATCCCAAGAACAACGGCGTCACCGGATTCGTCGCCGCATCGGGAAAGAGTTATCTGTGTGACGACATCACCAACGATCCCCTCTATTTACCGGGAGCTCCAGGTGCGAAAAGTTCGATGACGGTTCCGCTGATCCTGCACGATGAAGTTTTGGGGACCTTTAATGTCGAGAGCCCACTCGATCATGCGTTTGATGAGAACGATTTGCAGTTTTTGGAGTTATTCAGCCGGGAAGTGGCTGTCGCTTTGAACACTCTGGATTTGCTGGCGATTGAAAAAGCAGCGACTGTGAATCAAAGCATGCAGAAAATCCTGCAGCAGGTGGCTACTCCCGTTGATGAAATCTTGAACGATGCGGCCTGGATTCTCGAACGATACATCGGACATGAGCCCAATGTGGCTGACCGATTGCGGCAAATCCTCAAGCATACTCGCGATATTAAGCAGCGGATTCGCGAAGTTGGAGAAACCATCACCCCCGAAGGAGCTCATCCCCGTTACAAGCCGAAGGATGATCGACCTCAATTACGGGATAAACGGATTCTGGTGGTTGATTCCGACGAAGCGGTCCGCAGAGCCGCCCATGAATTGCTGGGACGCTTCGGCTGTCAGGTGGAAACGGCTCACGACGGGGGCGAAGCCTGTCTGCTGGTGAAAAGTTCACTGTATGATGCCGTCATAGTTGATATTCGGCTCGATGATATGACCGGATTCGAATGCTTTTGTAAACTCCGGGAAATCTATGACGATCTCCCCGTCATTTTGATGACCGGTTTCGGTTACGACCCGAACCATTGCATCGTCAAAGCCCGACAAATGGGACTCAAATCCGTCCTCTATAAACCGTTCCGACTCGATCAACTCGTCAACGAGGTGGAAGCAGCAGTGGTGACGAATCCAAACCCTTCGGAATAAACTCACGAAAGCGGAAGACGGAAAGCGGAAAGCCGAGGGGCAGAAAACACGCTTTGTTACTTCCAGCTTTCCGCTTTCAATAGGTCGTGTTCATGTCGCAGGATTTCCCCTCTGAAGGGGCCTTATTAGGGATCGATTTTGGTACGAAGCGTGTCGGGATCGCGATTTCGACGCCGGATCAGTCGATTTCTTCGCCGCTGGAAACTCTGCAAAGGTCGCAACCTGCCCAGGAATCCAAGATATTCTGTAAGATCTGCAAAGAATATCGCATCAAAGGACTGGTCGTCGGATTGCCTGTTCACATGTCTGGGGACGAAGGCGAGAAGGCGAAAATGGCTCGAAAGTTTGGCGACTGGTTGAGCAAGATCAGCGAACTCCCGGTGATTTACTGGGATGAGCGTTTCACTACCTCGTTGGCACAACACCACTTACGTGAATTCGGGATATCGAAAGCCAAGCAAAAATCCCGGCTCGATATGCTGGCTGCCCAGGTGATGCTGCAATCATTTCTGGACGCTCCCGACCGTTTCGCGGCTCCCTCGGCTATCGACAACTGAGTTCTTGAGCAAATCTTAAAAATTTATCTGGACACCCGCGAGCAGTTTCCAATATCACTCGCATCTCAAACCTATCCGATCGCTCGCAGAGTTCCTTCCCGCGAGCAACTCAATTCCCATTCACAATCCAGCCTGTTACCAATTTGCGTCCTGCAAGTTGAGGAGTCCCTACGCATGAACGAGACTTCGGGATCGTTGCAAAGCTTTCTGCAACGCAATCTGAGTCTGATCTTTCCAGTACTGATTATGACATCAGTTCTGGTGATCGTGGCCCCGCTGCCACCGATCATGATGGATATGTTGCTGGCCTGTAATATTACCCTTGCGGTTATCATTCTCCTGACGACCATTCATGTGAGAAATCCCCTCGAATTTAGCGTGTTCCCTGCTCTACTGCTTGGAACAACGCTTTCACGACTCGTGCTTAACGTTGCTTCCACCCGTTTGATTCTGACCGGAGCATCGACTCGCGGAACTGAAGCAGCTGGCGGAGTGATTCAGGCGTTTGGTGAATTCGTCGCTGGTGGTTCGCCCGCCATTGGTGTGATTATCTTCGTGATTCTGGTCGCGATTCAGTTCCTGGTGATTACCAAAGGGGCGACACGTATCAGTGAAGTGGGTGCCCGTTTTGCTTTGGATGGGATGCCGGGGAAACAGATGGCAATTGATGCCGACCTGAATGCCGGGTTAATCACTTCCGAACAGGCCAAAGCTCGACGGGATATCATCTCACAACAAGCCGACTTCTACGGGGCCATGGATGGTGCCAGTAAATTCGTCCGTGGCGATTCGATTGCCAGTATTGTGATTACATTGATCAACATTGCCGGCGGGTTATACATCGGCATGGTTCAGGAAGGAATGCCCTTCATGGATGCGATCAATGTCTTTACGACATTGACGATTGGCGATGGACTGGTCACTCAGGTGCCTGCGTTTCTGATTTCGCTGGCCGCTGGTTTGATTGTGACTCGCACAAGTGTCGACAGTAACCTGCCGACCGATGTTGTCAGTCAATTATTCCGGCATCCGGTGGCGATGTATCTGGCTGCTTTGTTTTTGATTTCACTCTCTTTCACCGGACTTCCCGCTGCTCCGATGTGGGCGTTAGGTCTGGGATGTGCCTTAATTGGATTCATTCTGCAGCAGACGAATCTGCAGAAAGTCCATCAGAGCGAAGCCGCTCAGGAGAAAAAAGAACAGGAACCAGCTCCGCCACCAACACCCGAAGATCATCTGCAGGTCGATCCGATGGAACTCGATCTCGGCATCGCACTGCTGCAACTGGCCGATCCTTCTCGCGGTGGCGATTTACTGGACCGTGTCACCAAAGTCAGAAACCGTATTGCTCAGGACCTCGGCATCATCATGCCGAAGGTGCGTATCCGCGATAACATGCGGCTGAAACAAAAAGATTATCAAGTTAAAATTCGCAGCGTTCCCGTTGCCTGGGGCGAAATTCATCCCGATCGATTACTGGCGATCAACACAGGCATGGCCACCGGCGAAATTTCCGGAATCGATACGATTGAACCAGCCTTCGGACGTCCAGCCAAATGGATTGAAGCTCATCATCGCGAACGAGCAGAAATGATGGGATATAGTGTCGTCGAACCGACTGCTGTTTTAGTGACTCATCTGACGGAAGTCGTCCGCGATCATTCCGGAGAACTCCTCTCCCGACAACAGGTTCACGAGTTGCTCGATCACCTTAAAGAACATTCCCCCAAAGTGGTTGAAGATCTTGTTCCCGATGTTCTGAAAGCTTCACAGGTTCATCAGGTGCTCGAGAAACTTCTCAATGAACGCGTTCCTGTTCGAGACCTGGAAACGATTCTCGAAACACTTTCGGACTACGCAGACAGAACCAAAGACCTGGGCATTTTGACCGAATACGTTCGCCATCGATTATCCCGCACGATCTGTCAGCAATATCGCGATTCTAAACGCACATTGCATGTGGTCACACTCGACCCGGCTCTCGAAGATATTCTGGCTGCGGGTATTGAGTTTGGGGATCACGGTATCGCCGTCAAACTTTCCACAGCAACCTGCGAAGCGATCAATCGTGGACTAGCCGACCAGCTCGAAAAACTTGTGCGAACAGGCCATCCCCCGGTTGTCATCTGCAATCCTCAGGTGCGAGCAGGACTGAAACAAATTACTTCCTCAGAACTTCCAAAACTGGTGGTGATGAGTCTGAATGAAATTACCAGAGACACACAGGTGGAAGCCTTCGGACATGTGAATGCCGGGGTGCTGCCACAGTCTTCACTTCATAAAACCCCTTCCCCGAAATCCAGCCAGAATTCTCCCCGATCTCAAGTGACATAAACTAATCAACCTCGAATACCCTTACCCTCTCCCAGTGGGAGAGGGGACAAGAACAGAGTTGAGTTACAATTCAATAACCCAACCCATAGCAATTCAGAAACATCTCAGGAATAACCATGCCAGACTTCAGAACTTACCGAGCAGAAACTATGCAACAGGCACTGTTGCAGGTTCGTGAAGATCTTGGGCCAGACGCTTTGATTCTGCATACCCGGCAAGTTCCTATTCACTCACGACTTCCGTGGCAGAAAGATCGCATTGTCACAGAAATCGTCGCGGTGCTCGAACAGACAAAACGCCAGCGACCTCAACCAGTTACAGCTGTTACGACAACTTCCCCTGATCAAGAACAAATCGAAGAAACTCCTCCCCCCGATCTCTCAGCCTACAATCGAAAAGCTGCTCCCCCCATTCAAGAATCCAGAATTTCAGCTGCAGAACCTCGAATCCCAACCCACGAACCTGTCAACTCTGAACAAACACCTCCTGCAATTTCGAACTCCGAAACCCCAACCCCGCAACCCGAACTTTCTGAATCGCAAAAACTCGAATCCCTCTTCAAAGAGCGTATCGATTCCCTGCAGGCAATGGTCGAACAGCTGACCACTCAGGTTCGCAATGGGATGTCGTCCGATATTCCACCCGAACTGTTTTCACTCTTCACCGAGTTGATTGATGCCGAGGTGGAAGAATCTGTTGCTCGGGAACTGATCGGACGACTCAAACAACGCTGCGGAGTGAATGAATTGTCGGACTCACAAGGTCTTCGACGACAATTGTTCGCGATGATTGAATCCTCCATTCAATGTCGCGGACCAATCGAAGCAAAACCGGGACAACAGAAAATTGTCGCGATGGTCGGACCAACCGGCGTCGGGAAGACAACTACGATCGCCAAACTGGCGGCCAATTTTCGTCTGCGGGATAATGTCCGTATGGGACTGATTACTGTCGACACCTATCGGATAGCCGCTGTCGATCAGTTACGAACTTACGCAGAGATTATCGATCTGCCCATGAAAGTTGTCTCTACTGCAGTAGAGATGAAGCAGGCGGTTGCAGAATTTGCAGGTATGGACCTCATTCTCATCGACACCGCCGGCCGCAGTCCTCGAGATGAAGTCAAACTGCAGGAACTCAAAGCAGTCCTGGGAGACATCGTCGTTGATGATGTCCATCTGGTCCTGAGTGCCACCACCGGTTATCGACATTTACGAACAACAGCCGAACAATTCAAATCGGTCGGACTTACCTCGGTTATTCTGACAAAACTCGATGAAGCTCCCAGCCTCGGAGCAATCTTAAATATCACCAGTAAACTTGGACTGCCACTGAGTTATCTGACAACCGGACAAAATGTGCCCAAGGATATCGAACCGGCTCAACCCACACGGGCCACGAGGTTAATCCTTGGGCAGGAAGATTTGAGTTCATGAATGAGAATGATTGTTTCTCCTCTCCCAGAGGGAGAGGGGACTGAATTTAACTGTAGGTTAGGCTGTACCTGACAGGTTTAATTAATGACGTCCAATTCCGTCAGGCACAGCCTGACCTACGACTTATGTAAAATAAGATCTCTCCAGGATGGAAGAGTCGCATGACAACAAACTATCACGATCAGGCCACTGAACTCCGAGAGTTGATTCAACGCTCTCAGGGATCGCGTCCTCGCGAGTCAAATGCGGTTGCTCGCAATCGTTCGGCTCGGACGATTGCCGTGACCAGCGGTAAGGGTGGCGTGGGGAAATCAGTCGTCGCACTCAATCTGGCAATCGCGTTGGCCAACCAAAATAAACGAGTCTGTCTATTCGATGCCGATCTGGGGCTTGGAAATCTCGATTTAATGTGTGGACTCAACGGCTACTGGAATCTGTCGCATGTGTTGAGTGGTTCGCGATCGCTGAGCGAAATTATGTTGGATGGCCCTGCAGGTATTTCAATACTGCCAGGTGCGAGTGGTCTTGTAGAACTGGCAGACACCGCGCAGGGCGATCGAAGTCAACTGCTGCAACAACTGGCCGAACTCGATGACGATTTTGATTTTTTAATCCTCGATTGCGGCACCGGAATTCATCATGGAACACGTCAGTTTGCAATAAGTGCAGACACTGTTTTGTTGCTCTCGACACTCGAAACAACATCGCTTGCAGACACCTATGCAGCTTTGAAAATCTACCATTCCAGTCAATTGGCTGATGTTCGCGTCGTGTTGAATCGCTGTGCGGTTCGCGATGCTCAGCAGGTCATTACAAATTTGAAAAAGACGTCTCGACAATTTTTGCAGACCGACGTACAAATCCTCGGCTGTGTGCCGGACGACGAAACCATTCGCCGTTCCATCGCAACCAGAAAACCCGCCATGATGATGGACGCTCAATCTCCTGCCTGTGAAGCAATTTCACAAATAGGGCGTCTGATGGCAACACAATCCAACACTTACCTTCCTGCAGCTGTGCAACCGTTTGTGACACGTCTGTTTCCCAAACCAATCGCAGCGGCTTAAACCCACCACTATTCCCCTCACTTACCCCTCTCTTTTTTCTCTCCCGATCATTTCCTGATCAATCTTTTAGTCCTTCCCGGACTAAATCCACAAAACTATTTTTACTTTTTTTCAATTGTCAAAGTTTAACGATTAAAGAATTTACACGGAAAGGACTGAATTCTCACCCCTTGAATAGCCGATTCTTAAGAAGTGCGGTTTGAGCTCTGGAATTACTGCAGAGTCTTCGAGCAGCTCAACCTCATGCCAGCGGAATCGGATTATGGCACTTCAATTTGCGTTTCACCTTGGTTCACTTGTGTTTGCGGCAACTCTCATTCGGAGTGCCTGCGAGCAGGTCACCTTCACGGACGGAATAACTTCTTCAGCGATTCTGGGATTGATCTTTTTTGGCATCGGTTTTGCCGTAGGAGAAATCAGTCGCCACATGATGGAAGAACTTGCCGCCCGCGAACTGGCTGCTGCAATTGAACTTCGTGAAGCCGAATTGTCCGGCTCGAAGTCAACCGCCAGTTCGACAGGTCAATAAGATCTGTCGGCCGGTCTGCGACCAGGACCGTGCAAGAAGTGCTGAGTAAATAGAGCTGAAACCAGGAATGCCAAAAGCATACAGGTCTTCTGCTATCACTGTTACTTGATGGTTTTCCATCATCCAATCCGGGCAACCGTCTCTGAATGGACTCAGCAGCCGCGAGGCAACAACGAGACACTCTATGGAGGAGTCAATGGCGACTAAACTATCACCAGAAGAAATCCAGGAAATCTGGGTGACTTATAAAAAAGATCAAACGAACCAGCGTCTGCGAAATCGTTTGATCGAGCGTTACCTTCCTTTAGTTCGTTACAACGCAGAACGCGTTTGGGCGAAACTGCCGGAAGGGGTCGATATGAACGACCTGATGTCGGCTGGCGTGTTCGGCTTGATGGATGCAATCGATGCATTCGACATGAGCCGAGGCGTAAAGTTTGAAACCTACTGCGTTCCACGTATTCGTGGTGCGATGCTCGATGAACTGCGAACGATGGACTGGGTGCCTCGCCTGGTTCGCAGTAAAGCGAGCAAACTCGAAGCGGCCCGCAAAGCCGTTGAAGCCAAGCATGGCCGACCACCAACGGATAAAGAAATCGCAGCCAAGCTCGAACTTCCGCTGGAAGAATTCGATAAAATGAAAACCGAAGCCTCCGCCGTCAATCTCGTCAGCTTGAACAAAAAGTGGTACGAAACCGACAGCTACAAAGACGTTCGTGAAGTCGATGTTCTGGAAGATGGTAAGGGAGAAGATCCCACCAACGGCATCCAGAAACGCGACATCATGAAACTGGTCACCAAAGGCCTGAACCGTAACGAGCGGCTCATCATGATTCTGTACTACTACGAAGAACTGACGATGAAAGAAATCGGCACGACCCTGGGTCTCTCCGAGTCCCGCGTCAGCCAGATGCATTCGAGCATCGTCAATCGTCTCAAAGAACAACTCCGACAACGCCGACCTGAGTTTGCGTAAGTCTGAGAGTTTTCCAGAGCGGGACCGAAATAAAAAAGAGGAACGATTTGATGGAATCGTTCCTCTTTTTTTGTGGTTGATAGGATTAATCCTTTAATTCCAATATTCATGGCGAAAAGAATTCCTTACTGCAAATCCTGAACTAAGTTTGTAGTGATGAATATTTCCAGATACCGATCTCCCTGTAAGGTCAAAGGTCATGAATCGAATTGAAAAACTGTCCCGCTTTTTAGAATCCTCTCAGTTACTTGGAGCGATTGTCGTCATCAGTGTTCTTACACTCTATATCTGGTCAGCCGGTTCAATGCTGGCAAAGTCAACGAATTGCAGTGTTGGAGAAACTCCAGACTTAACGCTTTACCGGACCTGTTATTATCCAGCAATTGTTCTGCAAGATCACTGGCCGTGGTATAAAGAGTTTTGTCATGACGAGTATTTGAAACGTCGGATTAGAGTTTGCCTTTATTAATTGAGCTTGTACCCAAAGGAGATTTTCGAACGACCGGGTGGCTGGGGTCGTAGCGTAGCGAAGCCCCCAGAAGTTCTAGCACTCGTCCCAAGGGGGACCTTGGGAACAAGTAAACCGAATAACTTACTGCTTCTTCTTCAATGTCATCATGTACTCAACGACATTGACGAGTTCCTCTTCGCTCATCACTTTCTGCAGGTCGGCTGGCATCAGGGAGATGTCCTGTTTAACGAGTTCGTCGACATCGTCAGTGGGAATCGTTTTGACGAAGCCATCGGCATTTTTCAGAGAGATTTCTTCGTCGGTCTGACTGATCAGCAAGCCATTGATGATGTTTCCGTCAAACGTGACAGCAGTGTAAGTCTCGTAGTTGTGACTGACACCAGCTGAGGGATACAGAATCGATTCGAACATCGCCTGCTTGCTCAGCTTCTTGCCGATTTCAGAAAGATCAGGTCCAATTTCTTTGCCCTGTCCATTCACCTGATGACACTTCGCACAGGTGCCCGTCGTGTGGAAAACCACTCGTCCTGCTTTGACATCTCCTTTGCGATTGGCCAGTTCCGAAAGTGGTGGAAGCGGTTTGGAATCTTTCGAAGGTGGCAGTGGGAATAGTTCGTTGGCAACTTCTTTCACATCTTTATAAGTCGAGGCATGCATGACTGCGGCAATCGCCTGCTTGAGAGAACCGGGAGCCTTGCCTGACTGCGCGTATTTCATCACATCGACTGTTCCTTTTCGTGTGTATCCCAAAGCACTGGCGGCTGCTCGACGTACCGAGGTGTTGACATCGTCATCTGTCATCACGGTTTGCAGCGGACCTGAAGCGGAATTCTCCTGGGTTTGTCCCAGTGCTCGCGCCAGTGCAGCAGCATCTTGCGGTTTCTGATTTCGCAATCCATCAAGCAGCAGTTTGGCTTGCTTCTTATTAAGCAGAATTCGAGCCGCATCAATGCCGAGTTGTTCTCCGGAATGCTTCGTCGCAATATTGACTAACTCCGGATACTGCTCTTCCAGATTGAACCGATCGACAATTGTCAGAAACGATTGCGATTCCGACTGACTTGCCAGCAGTTCATTTAACGCTTGTTTGTATTCCGGATGAGCCTCGAAATTGAGATTCTTCAATCGAGCAATCGATTCTGAAACGATCAAATCCGTACGGCCTGCTTCACCATGTTTGGAGAATGCGACTTTGGCCAGTTCATCCTGTGGCACCGTTGGACAGAAATCGAGAGAGCGGAAATAACGAGGTAATTCTTCAACGCGGGTGGAGGGATCTTCAATGATCTTTAACAGGAGCGAAGCAGTCTGGTCGGCTCGGGAACGCCAGATAATATCCCGACCTGCATCGGAGTTCCAATTGCTGCCCACCCGATCGAGCCAGTTGGCCAGATATTCGTTCCAGTGTTTTTCTGCGGCAATTCCCAGTGCTTCAAGATACCAGCGATCTTTTCCATCGTACTGAGTGGCCAGATCGGTCCAGTATTGAGCTGATTCGGGGAGATGAGTATCTCGCAGACCGATCAACATTTCCCGACGGACGGCTGGGGAGTCATCGAAGATGTTTAACAGATCGACGAGATCCTGCTTGTTAATTTCACCCTGCAGTTGTCGCATCAGTCGAATGGCAGTAATCCGCAGATCGGGATTGTCATCCTGCATTGCCTGTTCGAGATATTTCAGTTTACTCGATTTATCAATCGGCAATTTTCCGAGTGCCCACAACGCTCGTGCCCGGTATTGGGGAACATTCGATGCCATCATCTTCGCCAAAGCAGATTCTGCTTTCGGGCCAGCGGTCTGCAAGGTTTGCCAGCCGAGATATCTGGTCGCCTGATTCGGACTCTGCAGAGCCTCAATCGCACCATTGACTGATTGATATTCAATGACCGCAATTTTGTACTGATTTTCAGGCGGAGCCAGTCGAAATACTCGACCATGTTCGACATCGGCCATGCGGTGACCACCGACGCCGGGATCGTACCAATCTGAAACAAACAGCGAACCATCGGGAGCGACACAGACATCTGAAGGACGGAACCAGTTGTCGCGTGTTCCTTCCAGAATGTTGACCATCTCTGCTGTATAGCCAGCTCCATCAACAGTGGCGGGATAGGCTCTCACAATATTTGGACCGGCATCACAATGAATGACTTCATTGTGAAAAACTTTCGGTAGCAGGTTGCCTTCGTAAATCAAAATTCCAGTTGGAGAGCCTGCTCCGGTTTGCAGCAAATTCGGCATCACGCCGGGGTCGTTCAGGTGCCAGTGTCGCAGAGGAATTTCTTCACTCCAGCCGGTTCGGGGATCGCGCCAGCCTGCTCCGGTGAATTCATCTTTGTAGCCGTAGTTGCCGTATTCCATCACATAGTTGATGCGGACACCACGGTTGCCATCATCGTCATTATCACTCTGCCACATGGTGCCGAAGGAATCGACGCAGACTTCCCAGTTATTACGGAAGTTCCAGGCGAGCGTTTCAAACTCGGAGCCATCCAGATTGCAGCGGAAGATCATGCCTTCCTGATACGGCTTGCGGGAATCGTCAACCACATTTCCCTGCTTATCGACTATCGGCTGACCGTTCTTATCTTTGATCTGCTTTCCAGCATTTCCGAAGTTGAAATAGAGTTTTCCATCCGGTCCAAAGACAAACGCATGAATTCCGTGATCGTGTTGTGTCCCGCTGATGCCTGTGAAGAGAATCTCTTTTTTGTCGGCATGATCATCGCCGTCTTCATCGGTCAAAACAAAAACATTTTCTCCTGCAGAGACGATGACCTTGTTTCCCAGAACACAAACACCATGAGCCGAGTCGATATCGCGGCCCTGATAGAACGATGTTTTCTTGTCGGCCTTGCCGTCGCCGTCGGTATCTTCGAGAATCAGAATCTGATCCCCTTCGACACGTTCTGCGGAATCGGTATTGCGGAATTGACGATAGTTGATGACTTCACAAATCCAGACACGACCCCGATGATCGATATCCATATTCGTCGGGTTGTACATAAACGGTTCACCGGCAAAGACGCTGGCCTGCAAACCGTCTGCGACATCCAGTTGACTGATTGCATCGTCCAACTCATGACTGGCAGTGCCACCCCCTGCAGCAGGGGCGCTGCGGTTTGCCGCCAGGAACGCAGGGTCCGGTTTGCCGTTGAAGACATGAAAGCGAACACTGGTCTGGCCGCCACCCTGATCGGTCCCGCCGTTATCGAGTCCACCAAAAGCCTGAAAATTTTCGTACTTATGATTCTCGGGGAGTTGAAAACCGATCACCGAATTTGCGTGTGTGCCGAAACCGTAGGCGACGGGTTGCCCCGCCACTTTCAATTCACCTCCACCCGCATTTCCATTTTTGCGGACATCTCCCCATTCGGACTCTGCAGAAATCCAGTTGAGATCAGTCAGTTTGAGTTCTCCTCCCGGCCCGGTTAAGCGAGGTTCGACCCAGTCAGCCCAGTCACAACTGAAACCGTTCCCACCATCGCTGACCACCAGATACAGGAACTCTGCTCCGGTAATCGGCACATCGACTTTGACCGCGTGGCCTTCAGTGTTGGCTGTGACTAACGGGCTGGAGAACAAGGGTGTTTTTACGGTTTTGCCGCTGGGTTCACTCTTTTTTTTTGAGGTAGTTTGAACAGGGTCCAACTTAAAGTTGGCAGGTTTCTCGTAATCCTGATTCTTTTCCAGTTCTTCGACTGTTGGAGTGGAAGAAGGAACGCCAGTTTCAGGAATTTCGACATGAGCGGTCCAGCAGATGGCATTCAGAACCAGTTTGCGGAAGTCATCGTGCTGCCAGTTTTTGTGGAAGTGGCCTCCGGTGAATCCGAAACCACGGCCATTATTGGCACGATCATAGGCCCAGGCGACATGCTGAGGTTCTTTGCGAACCAGCACGGCATCGCGAACATGAGGATTACCACTGTGGGCTCCATCGGGACGGTTCAGCGTTTCGCGAGGTGGCATGTCGGTCAGAATGGGAGTGACCCCCTTCATGCCTTCGGCAAACCGCATGTGATAGTACCATTCATCGTTGATTTCGAACGGCTGAACGCCCTGCGTAATCGGGTGATCCGGGAACTCATCGAACTGAGCAGTCCAGTGCGGATTGACCGACCAGTTCGGTTCAAAGTAGCCCCCCATCCATTTGATGAAATGATCCCCTTCTTTACCGATGACCGTTTCCACGCCATAATGCAAACAGACCAGACCAACACCCTGCTCCATCACTTTGTCGAATTCTTCGATGTGATTATTCAGGAAGTGACGTCCACCTCCATCGCAATAACAGACGACGGTATCGGCATTGTCGAACGCGGTGACATCGGTTGGCCAGCCATTCAGATAAACGGCTGTTTCCAGCGGAAGTCCACTTTTGTTGAGTGCATCTGCTAACAGTAAACAGCCAGCATTGTGTTCGTGAGAGAAATACCCATGACTCTTCGAACCGGCAATGAAGACGATTTTCTGCTTGTTTTCCAGAGGGAGTCGCTTGAGTTGAATGTCGCGGAATTCGACTTTCATCGGCGGGCCGGAATGCAGTTGTAAAGCCAGTACACCCGAGAACTCTCGGTTCTCTTTGTCTGTATCAATAACGTGAGCGGTTTTCTTTCCGTTGATCGCCAGGGTCAGTTCCTTTCCGCGGGCGGTGATCTGATAAGAGTTCCACTCGTTCAGATTAACTGCTTTGAGGAGTTCGTCGGCTGACGCGAACGATTTCTTATCCCGTTCCTTGGGACCGGAAACGGTGACGGAATTCCCACGTTCGGCCAGCAGTCCACGACCCTTTTCATCGTAAAGACAGCCGAGCCATTTGCCGGCCAGGTCCATATCGGCCTGATAGCCAACCACATGCCCATCCGGTTCGACCTGAGAGCGAAACTGAATTCCGGAATTGGCTGACTCAGATCCACTGATGCGAAACTGAAGTTTCAGTTCGAAATCATCGACTTCGCCAGCAGACCATTTCAGGAATGTATTTTCCTTGCAGGGATGTTCCTCGGTCGACTCGGCGACAATTGTCCCATCGACGACTTTCCAGAACGATTCATCTCCCGACCAGCCGGAGAGATCCTTGCCGTTGAAAATCGGCTTGAATCCGGCAGGGGATTCTGCATTGACTGTGGGAGTTTGCTGACAGGCAAATCCTGCCAACAGAAACAAAATTGCGAGACTGCGAGTGAGAACGCAGGCGGACAATCGAATCTTCATGGTCACCTCGATATTAATAACTGGCGGAATGTTTGATTGCGAGTATGTCCCCGCCCCGAAATCACGGGTGAAGACAACGTATCACATTAGCATGGCTTGATCTATTACTATAGCAAGCCCGCCTGCTCAGAGAAAAGCATCCGCAGGGAAATCACCATGATTTGCTATCATTCCACGTAGGACAGGCTTCCAGCCTGTCTCCCATGAGCGTGACCGTTCATGAGATGAAGAATTCGTTTCTATACTGGAAAATCGCGATTTCTGAGGGGCTTCGCTACGCTTCGATCCCAGCCACGCATCGTGCTGGAATGCTCAGGAAGCTTTCCTGGCAGATTCTGAATCTGTCTTTGCAGATTGTCGTTTCATGATCCAGATCAGTCCTCCTGCACCACCCATCGCCAGAATGATTTCCAGTGCAAAAATCAAACATGCTAAGGTGGAAGAATCGCCAATCGCCAAAGCGGAGTATTTCTGCAGAAGGTAATCGACAAACACAGCCGAGTGCTGATTCGTAATTTCTTCACGCATTTCCTGAGCGAAAGCCGGTAGTTCTTCCAGGTTCTTTTCCAGCTGAGCCTCGGCTGCATCATGATAGATCCGATACGATTCCAATGCCCGTCCTGCTTCTGTACAACCTGCGAACAGTATTAGAATCATAACTTGCCAGCGTTTGACATCCTGTGGTTTCGTTCCCGTCAGCAAACTGGTGATAAAAGCAAATCCCGCTCCCAATGCCAAAGAAAAAAGTCCAATCTTTTTCAACCCGGCTGGCAGCCAGACGGATATCAGCGAGATTGCCAGCGCACTGATCAAAGCGATCAGCAACCAGCGAAATGTATGAGAATTAACAGATGACATATGGCTAATCGGAAGAACTGCTAAAATTAGGTTGAACAGCAGAAAATGTATTCGAAGTGCTCTTGAATCTGAGTCGGCTCGCCACAGGGTTCTCTTATGGAAAGGGACACAATATACTCAATTGCATCTCGAAGTCAGCCCCTTCGTACTGAAGTTCTCACAAGTTCGCCTAATTAATTGAGATAGACAACAATGAAAAATCAGGAAGACTTTCGACTGGAGTGGCATGGGGATGTGGTGGTTGTCACGCCCGCCAGTAATATCGAATCGATGAACTGGGACCTGATCGAACAGGCAGCTGACCTGATCATGGCTCCTTTGAGAGATCAGGAAGTGCCGCTCGTGATTGTCGACCTGAGCGAAGTCGGCTACTTCGGCTCCGTCTTCCTGGCCTTGCTGTTACGATGTCACAAATTCGTGAAGAGCAGAGGGGGCGAACTGGTCCTCTGCGGAGCCAGCGAAATGGCGGCCGAACTTCTGCGCATCACTGCTCTGGATACCCTCTGGGCAATTTACGACACCCGGGATGAAGCCCTGGAAGCGATTAGTTAGTCATCTCAACTAGAATTGACGGAATAAAATCTCAGGAGTCACGGATGTCCCAGCGCCCGAAATATTTTAAGCACGCTAAAGCGAACGATTCAGAAGAAGATGTCATTCTGGATGTCGAAGAGTCCTTCGAAACCGAAGTTGAATCGGATTCGGATGCCGAGGCTCGCAAGCGGATAATTGATGAAATCCGTCTGACTGCCGACAAGCTGGAAGCTGACAAGGCCAAAATCGTCGACCTGAAAATTCTCAGCAGAACGCTGCGGGAACTGCGGTACGCCTTCAAGGTGTTTACGCCCTACCGCCGGAATCGCAAAATTACCGTGTTTGGTTCTGCCAGAACTCCGAATGATGATCGCAATTATCAGATGGCAGTTGAGTTTGGTCGACGGATGGCTGCAGAGAACTGGTTTGTCGTTACTGGAGCTGGCGGCGGAATCATGGAAGCGGCTCATGAAGGAGCCGGTGCCGACATGTCGATGGGACTCAATATTATGCTTCCCTTCGAGCAATCGGCCAATCCCGTCATTGTGGGCGATCCCAAACTGGTCAATCTGAAATACTTCTTTACGCGTAAACTGATGTTCGTCAAAGAAGTGCATGCGATCGCCATTTTTCCGGGTGGCTTCGGAACTCAGGACGAATGCTTTGAGACATTAACTCTCGTGCAGACCGGCAAGCGGGATCTCATGCCGATCGTTTTAGTCGCCGACATAGGCGATGAATACTGGCCCCGCTGGCAGAAGTATGTTCACGAACAATTACTGGGGCGTGGCTTGACCTCTCCTGAAGATACTTCTCTCTACCGTGTTTGCGATAATATCGAAGATGCGGTCGAAGAAGTGATGCAGTTTTACTGTGTGTATCACAGCATGCGATACGTGAAAGGGGATCTCGTCCTGCGATTACATGTCGAGCCGAGTGATGAGTTTATGGAAGAACTCAACGAGAAGTTCCACTCCGTTTGTGAGACCGGCAAGATCGTCAAAACAACAGCCGATCCTGTCGAAGCGAATGAAAAACATCTGATCGAATTGCCGAGATTACGATTGCATTTTAATCGCCGCGATATCGGTCACCTGAGACAGATGATCGACTTCATCAACGAACAACTCGGCACCGAAGACTGCGAAACGCTGGATGAACAACGAGAATCCGCAGAGGAATCCTGAAGTTCAAATGCTCAAATCTTCTATGGTAGCAATAACGCCTGATCGACAAGGCGTTTTAAACCATGTGTAATTAATTGGTCTAGCTGGTCATCGTCCATTTCGCAGGCTCCCTGTTCGTCGAATGTCGAAACGACAAGCTCTTTCGCTGTGATACGTTCGCGAAAGTATTCACGACGTCCTGCGGCATCGCGATTAAGACATCGCAGAAGATGCCGATCCATGTCGTTGAGCTGAATCATTTCGTGTTGCAGGTTGGTGACATAATCGCCATTTTCCAATTGCGATAAAATGAGAGAAGTCGTCCTCGGGGAACTTGGCACAGACATCGCCTGACGAGCTGGCGTGGAACGGATCTCAATCAGATCCTGTCCCCACAACTGCAATAGCATCGAGGCGAGTTCTTCATAATCCTGATTCAGCTTGGCCGAATCGCGAATGGTGGGAGAGTCCTGCGAGGCGATTAGTCCCGGCAAATCATCAAAGCGAACGTAATTCGGATATCGCTGACAGATCGCCGCGAGTCCCTGCTTGAGAAGTGGACTGGAAATTGTTGCCGTTAAACCAGCCGGGCTGGTAAAGCCGAGATCGCCCGGACGATCAAGTGGTATCGATAATGGCGGCAACTTGAGGGAAGAACGAATTCGCATTCCCCGCAACTGGTCCGCTCCCAGGTCACGCTGCAATTCCCGATCTTTTTGACAAAGCAACGTTCTGCGGAAGGTGCGGTTGCGAAGGAAGTCGAGGTACTGCTCGGCGTGAATGATATCGGAACTGAGTTTCTTAAGAGTCTGCGTGACTTCCGGCGAGAACTGACTCGGGATCATTTCACTGAACTGGGTTTCACACAAATACCGAAGCCCTGCTTTGTTGGCCTGTTCCATAAACTGATAAAAGAACATCGGCTCGTTATCCTGCTCAAGATGTTCGTGATACAGATACGAATTCTGCCGATTCCGCACGATTTCCAACTCCCGTTGCAGGAGCATGTGATACGTCGGATCGTACTTGCTGGCGGCCTGATTCAGAAAATCGAGTAATGCTCTGGCCTGCTCAACCTGCGTATTGGGATCATCAAACTGCCGGGCATGAAAGCAGAGCATTTGTCGAACCATCCCCCGCATGAACCAACCGGGGAAGGTGTTGTAGCTGATGTAAGCCAGTCCGTTTTCGGAAAGCGTTTCCTGACAGATTTGAAATATCTTCGCACGCGCCTCAGCCGGCACCCAGGAAAAGACGCCGTGACAGATGATGTAGTCGAACGTTTCGTCCGGCCGCTCAAAATTCAGAATATCACAATGTTCGAGCCGAATGTTTGTCAACCCGAGTTGATCGATCAGTTTTTGTCCCTCTTCAAGTTCTTTGCGGGAAAGGTCAAACCCAAGAAACTGACTTTCCGGCAACGCAATTGCCATCGGAATCAAATTTCCCCCGGACGCACAACCGATTTCGAGCACACGAGACTGAGCCGGATCGGGAGCCTGCAACCCAAAAATCCGCGCCATCGTCGCCAGATGATCCGGATGCGTTTTCTCGTAAGGATGACTGTCGTACGGAAGTTGATCGTAAGAGTATTCGATTTCAATGGACTCGGAAGCTGACATCTGGGAAGCCGTATTCTGTCGAGGGTGGTTTAGTGTATTGATTTTGTTTTTTTACCACGAAGGCACAAATCTGTAGGTCAGGCTGTGCCTGACGTAATGAGCGTGCCATCTCGCTAGCCGTCAGGCACAGCCTGACCTGCAACGACATGAACCAGAAAGCTCTTCGTGCCTTTGTGCCTTCGTGGTTCAAATAATATCGGAATCGAAACTCAGACGTAAGCATAGAAAGCCGCTGCCATGAGTCGGACATTTCAGTTATCATCGATTCAATATTTTCATGTTGCAGTAAACAGAGTTGTAAGGGCTAACCATGTTGCAATATTTTGCCAGCAATGTGTCGATGTTTGCCGTCATGTTGATTTTGATTGGGATATTAAATACTGGTTGCGTCGACGAGAAACAAAAGGATAAACCAAAGGTTGGCCCTCTGCTTGCTGGTACAAGTGAGTTTGAAATTCACTGGCCTCCCATTGATCCCGCCTCCGTAAAACCAAAGACCAAACGGCCTCTTCTGCTCGGCAGCGTTAACATCAAAGAGGCGGATGTTGACGATCAAAGTCGTGTGCTTGAAATTGAATTGACGATTACGCGTCCGTCTGATGAAACGGCTCGAGAATTTTGGAATTCACATCTGGAGTTCGGCGAAGTTCCCTGGATGGACGAAGTGCGTGTCTGGGACGCAGATTCACAATGGCAGTGGCCCAATTTGCCATTTCTTTTGACACGCCATGGGATTGAACGAATCGAACGCTATGGAGGCGTCGATCCCGGCAAGCTCGTCGATAACGATTTTGCGGCTGTCCTCATCCGTAAATATGACAAGAGCGGTCAGAGTGAGCAGATTGATTCTCAAACTTCACCATTGGTTTCTGCAAAGTGGCGGAGTGATCGTCCGGAGAAAACGGATCTTCATTCGATCGTGCATGTTGCCCGATCCGACACATTCCGAATCCACATCGGCCCTAATGAAGAGCATACAACTGGCAAGTTGAAACTGTGGCTAATCTATGCCGATTTCCTGAATACCCGTCCGCCCGATACGTGGCCCGAAGAAGGAGAATGGGCTGGGGGAATCCTCGCGTATTGCGAGATAGCCTGGGATAAAAAACAGAATGAACCGATTCGGGGAACTGTGCAATTCCTGACGCCAACCACAGGAACGGGGTTCGATTGGATTGAGTGGTCTCTCGATAAAGGCTCGCCCGCGGAATCGCGTTTGACTGATTTGGTGAAGTAAAGCGGGTTGAAATTATGCGTAATTTAATTTCGATATTTAATAGTTGGCGTTTGGCTGGTAACACTTCGCTAAACCACTCGATTTGACTAAAATTCACGAATGTCGCACACAAATTCTTTTGATTCACCGGAACAAGCCGAAGAGGACTTCCCTCATAAAGAAGTTACGCTTATTCCGCGTCCACTCGCTACTCAAACGCGAATGGTTGTCAATCGCTTCGGCTTATTCCAATTCGTTTGGCCGATTGCATTCGCTTTTTTGACCGATTTTATATTCCTTGACCTCTGGGCATTGTTAATAGCAACTAACGGGAATCGATTTACTCCTGCGTCATTACAACGTTTCCCTTGGACCGCCGTGATGTGCATGGTTTATCCGATTGTATTCATCATGATTTTTCTGCGGCACGATACTTTGGAATTCTGGAACTGGTCGCCTGTGACCATCGTCCTAGCATTGTCGATGCAACTTATTTCGACGGTGTGGTCACTCTATGCAATTTTCCTGTTATTCAAATGCTATTTCACACATCGCGGCGGTTGACCCCGATAGCTCCGCTATCGGGGTGGACGAAGTCCATATGAGGTTTTTAGATTGATCGTGAGTTGTTCAAGAAAAATCTTACGGCTGCGCCGCCCCGAAAGAATCTTTCGGGGCCATCC
>DEML01000053.1:0-8769 GCA_002359185.1 Planctomycetaceae bacterium UBA2671 | reverse complement strand
CGAATCATGCTTGCCCTGCTTCGCGATGCAAGTATGGCACCGGTTGAGGGTTACGGCTTGAATTTATAGATCAATATACAAACCGGAAATCGATGGTTGTGAGTGTCTGATAGAGTGCTCGGTCGTTGAGGGAGACGGCTGAGTTGATGCCGGCTTCGAAGAGGCCGAGGTCGCCAGCTGGGCCGAGGACGAAGCGGACTCCTGTTGAGAGGACGGCTGCGGTTTCGGAATCGACGTCGATCACGACGCCATTCGGGAGTGTTTTGGCACCATCGAGGGCACTCCAGCCGATCAGTTCGAAGGTGGGCATAACTGCGAAGATATCCGTCTGGTACTGAACGGTACTCATGCCCAGGCCGTACATTAATCGTTGACCGGAGTGAATTGTGTCGCCTCCAATAGGGAACTGATAGCGGAGGTCGCCGAAGAAATAAGTCTTGTCGGTCCACTTCAGTTGAGCCAGGAATCCCGGCTCCAGCGAGGTGTGCCCGGTTCCCAGCCCGCGGGCTTTGGAGCCGGTTGGTAGAATCGTGTTGAAGTATTGGGTCAGTTTCCAGTGGTCGCCATCGATGATCAATAATCGTGTGGCGATACTGAGGTCGCCCAGTCCGACGGTGCTGTCGTTGATGTCGGGATTGATGAAGCGAATCGGGACTTTGGTGGTCGTCGAAAAGTATTTGCCGCCTGATGCGAGTGCGAGCGTCACATCCTGATAGTTGACGTTATTCTCATTGAGTGGTGGACCGACGCCCTTTTTCGCCCAGAACAGTTCCGAGCGATCGGGGGTTTCGAGTCCGGAAGCGAAGTCGAAACGGAAGCCGGTGTAATTTTGCGGGACAGGAGTTTCAATCAGAAACGTAGCAAACATCACTCGTTCTTCGCCAATGCCCCCTTCCGGTTGCGGTTCGGAACAGAAGGGCTGAAAAATCTTGAACCAGGGTGAACAGGGATCGCAGCAGGGACGGATTTTTTCGCAGGAGATCTGCTCGACAAAGACGTCTTCCGGATAGGCAGGTTCAGGATAGACGGGGAATCCCGAGAAATCCTCACCGCCGATGACCGATTGAAACATCGGAACTGCCATATTAGGATCGCCTGGGAAGTTGTCTGGATAAATCAATTCTCCCCCGGGGCCTTCGAGAAGTGGTGGCGGGGCAAATTCAGATTCCGGAAAAAATCCCGTTTCGGGCGGTCGCTGGCTGATTCGCAACTCTTCCGGCTGCGGCTTCTGTTCAACAATCGTCCATTTTGGTGGAATACCTCCGACGAGGAGTGGCCCTCGCAGCGGGGTTTCTTCAGCTGAGATTTCCGAATGACCCGCATTTTCGACTGGTGTCTGATTCGCAGCTTCTTCTTCTGAGGGAGCCGGGAGCGGTAGTGGGATCGGCTTGAAGGATTCCTGAGTCTGAGCTGAGGCGTCACTTTTCAAGTCGAAAAGTCGACGTGTTCCCTTTTTCTCTTTTGCTTGAAGCCCATTTGCCATCGTCGTGGAGGCGATGAGCAGGATGCAGACGTAGCATCCCCACAGGTTCCATCGGCGCCAATTGATGGGACGTCTGCCTTGGGACATTATACCAGTCAAGATTCAATGAGAACAATGTAAAGTTGTTCGAACGGTCATCAGCAACCGCGCAATCGAGTAATGTGGACAGAGAATCTGCCCTAACGATTTCATCGGCTATCAGGATCGCAGGGATCAGTGAATCTATTCCGATCGAATTCATTTTAACGGATAGTCAATCTAGGAAGTCTGGAGCAATCCTTGTCCCCGTGTTGGAATCTCTCTGATCTGCTCTGATTGTAGTTCTGACAGCGAGAACAGATGTTTTACAGAATTGACGGGAATCGCTAACATTCAATCTGATGGTCGTGTGAGGAATACCACGTGTGAGCAATTTTGCTTACTCACTGAAAGATCGATTGAGTCACTGCTGCGATTTCCTGAAGTGCGATGTCATCGGATCAAGAGGTTTATCGAAGTTCGTAGTGTCCTGATTGGAGTGCGTTGGCCCCTCGCTGAAGCTTCGGGTTAAGATGTTTGCCTGATTATTCCAGTTCAATAATATCCTGTTTTCCAATGTGCGTTTTGCCTGAGCAGACAGAGTGTTTTCAGGTTCAAAGTGTCCATGCGAAGGCCCATCGCATTGAAAAATGTTCTAAGAGATGAAGCATGAAGTATGCGGGAGTACATTGGCACGAGGGGCAATTCCTTCATCCCCACCATTTTCAGGCGGCTGACCGCTACTGGTCTGAACTGAACACGCTCAATCAGCAGTGGGATCACCCTTACGGCTATGGTCTGCATGAAATCGAAATCAATACCGATGCCTTGGCCAACTCCCACTTTGAAGTTAATCGCATCCATGCCCGGCTGCCCGATGGTTCTGTGATCTCTCTGAATGAAGGGCAGGTACCGAATCGAATTCGACTGACCGACTCGGCTAACTGGCAGGGAGAGAATTCGTCTCGCGAGTTAACCGTCTATCTCGGCATCCCCCGGCTCAAACTGGGACGCCAGAACATCGCAGCGACCGAAGGTGGACTAAATCGATATCTGGAAGGCGAGTTGAGTCTGCAGGACGAAACGCAGGGCGGGAACGATCAGCTCGTCAAAGTGAAATACAATAATGTGCGGCTGCTGCTTTCGAATGAGGACCTGGCAGGCTTTGATCTGATTCCGATCTGCAAACTGACCCATGCCGCGACGGAATCGGCAACGTTGCAACTTAATCGGGAATATATTCCCCCGGTATTAAGTATTGATTCCTGGCCTGAGCTTGGCCGGGGGCTGGTCCACTCCTGTGCTGACATGATTGGCCGAAAGAGCGAAATTCTCAGTAATCAGCTGCAGGCCAGACGAGTCGGATTTGAGAGTCGTCATCCGGGAGATCTGGATCGCCTGTTCATGCTCTCTGCCTTGAATGAATCTTACGCCGTGCTGACGTCGATCTGTGAATCGAAAGGCGTTCATCCTAATATCGCGTTTCGGGAACTCTACCGGGCGATTGGAAGTCTCTCGATTTTCGGTCCCGGGCGACGTGTCCCCGAGTTGCCGAAATACGACCATGATAACCTCGGCCCTATCTTCCGCACTCTCCGCGATGAACTTCAGACTCTCCTCGATGCCGTGCAGGAATACGAGTTCGAACAACGTTCCTTTGTCGGCATGGGTATGGGCATGCAGGCGACACTGGAAGCGAAGTGGTTTCACTCGACCTGGGAATGGTTTATCGGCGTGAATAAGGGTGAGCTTTCCAGTGAGGAATGTCTGGAACTGTTATCCTCGGGAAATCTCGACTGGAAATTCGGCAGTGCCCGTCAGGTAGAGGCATTGTTTCAGCGTCGGGCAGAAGGTTTGACACTGGAACCACTCGACCGAGCCGTCCGGGCTCTTCCTTCGGATGCGGGCTGGTTATTTTATCGTGTTCCCCGCACGCGAACACCTGCCTGGCAGGATGTCGAAGCGACTCAAACACTGGCGATGAGACTGCGTGACTCGCTGATCGTCAATCGCGACGATCTTCAGGGCGAGCATCGGATTATCGTCTCCTACCGAAACAAAAACGTTCCTCTGGAATTTTCCCTCTTTGCAGTACCACAACAAATATGACTCCCAAGTTTGCCAAAGCGATAGACCCGATTTTTCTATTCGGCATCGATTTTGCCGAGCGGATCAATCGTGGCGAAGAGATCCCAGCCGAGACGGCTCATCTGAAATTCCGGTCTTTATTTGAAGAAGCCGAGGCGATACTCGGCGGCAATAAAGACTGGACGCTCTCGAAATATGCGATCGTCTCCTGGATCGATGAACTGCTCGTCGAAGCCCCCTGGTCGGGGCGGGACTGGTGGGGGAACAATGTGCTCGAAGTGCATTATTTCAACTCCCGCTTGTGTAATGAACAGTTTTTTGCGAAGGCGAAAGAGGCGTCTATCCTCGATTTGAAGGATGCACTGGAAGTCTATTTTGATTGTGTCATCCTGGGATTTCGGGGTTTTTATGCCGATCAGCAGACAGCCTCGCAAATTGCCAGTTCCCGAAACCTGCCGGCTACTCTCGAAGAATGGATGGACAAAACTTCGCGTGCCATTCGGCTCGGCCAAGGTCGCCCCGCACTTTCGGAAGCGGTCCGCGAAATTCCGGGAGCTCCCCCGTTAATTTCCAGGAAGCGTGTGGTTTCGATCTGGACGATTGCGGTTCTATTTGTTTTAGTGGATGTGATTTTTTTCATCGCGAATTTTGTCGCGTGACTCAGGGGAATTGAATGTCGAATCCATTGAGTACCGAAGTGGCAAGTCAAATGTCTGCCCCGCCTGACTTAAGCCAGGGGCAGTCCTGGTATGAATACCTGAAATCCTCGATTCGGGATTTTTTCAATTGGATCCTCAACTGGTCGTTTGCATCGAAAGTCGCCTGGGCGGTCTTTGGAGTTCTGATTCTGATTGTCGCTGTCTTCTGGACGCTGCTCTGGAATCAGAATAATGTTCCATGGATCGACAGCCTTTCTGCAGAACGATTTGAAACGGTTGCACTCGTGTTAATTATTCCATTGATGGTTTATCGACTGGTTGGAGCCTGGACTACAGGAGTGGAATCTCAACAGCCTGACATCCAGGCCGCGTGGAATCGCGGGATGAAAGACCTCAAAAATGCTGGCATTTCGGTGGAATCCGTTCCGATTTATCTGGTCGTTGGATCGAGTGGACAGCGTCTCGAACGACGGATTATGGAAGGACTGGACAGTAATTTTCTCGTCAGTCCCGATGGCCTCGATAACTATCCGATTCACTGGTATGCCGACCGGAATGCGATCTATCTGTATTGTACTGATTGCTGCTGGACCAATGAAATTGCCGATCGACTCGATAATCTGGGAGCATTGCACCCGGGTGCCAGTCTGGAGACACCGGCTGGTCCTCGAGGGGGCAAAGCTCTGTCGATGAATTCTGTGGAAATGCGGACGCGACCAAAGTCACGGGCACAGGCCAGTGCGACCGTCGATCTGGATGATTACGATGACATGCAGGATTACGACAGTGTCTCTGAAGAATCGTTCAATGCCTCGATTGGTACGCTTCGCTCCGATTCCATACAGACCGACGATAATGTCTCCACCATTCTGACAGCTGAAGAATCGATGCATCAACTGCAGCGACTCAGTTATGTCTGCCGCTTGATTCAATCGGTCCGCGATCCCTTGTGTCCCATCAACGGGATCCTCACCCTCTCACCGTTTCTGATTCTTGAACGCAGTCGAGCCGAGGTCGAACAATATCATCGTGCGATGCGAGCCGACTTGCTCACGATCCAGCAAACACTCATGCTCAAAGCTCCCGTCATCGCCATGTTTTTTGGCATGGAGAAACTGCGAGGCTTCCAGGAACTGACCCGCCGCATCGGTAAAAAAGGCTCCGAAGCCCGACGGTTCGGCATGGGTTTTGAACTGCGAGCCGCAGCTACGGTGACCGAACTCCAGCAATACTCGTTGCATGTGACAGGCGTATTTGAAGACTGGATCTACAAACTCTTCTGCGAAAAAGACGCCCTGACGCATCCCGGTAACAATCTGCTTTACGAATTACTTTCGACAATTCGTACGCGATTGAAATCTCACCTGTCCAACTTTTTAAGTCTCGGCTATGGGCATGACCCGAAAGATAAAACTCAGGATGATCTCATCCATTTCGGAGGCTGCTATTTTGCTTCCACCGGAGCAAAGCCAGATGAACGGGCTTTCCTGAGAGCGGTTTTTGTGAAACTCGAATCCCTCCAGGAAGAAGTCGAATGGACCTCGGCTGCCATCAAACGCCAGTCAAAATTCTCCTTCTCAATTATCATAGCCGGGACGATGATTCTTGCTTCTGTCGTTGCAATGGGCGCGATGCTGTATTTAAATCGATGACATTTTGATTTTAAAGAAGCTGTAGGTCAGGCTGTGCCTGACTGTTGGTGGCTGAGGCCGAACTGAAAGTGAGCCCCAGGAGAATCGACGAATCTGGGGGCTGAGCTTCGACCCCAGCCACACAGTGCCGCAGGTGTGTATGTCAAGCGACTTTTACGATAGTTGGTCTACTTCTTCCTAATTTATCGTAGCTCAGGCAAGGGATTACAAATTCCAATACGGTAGTATTCCGCTCTCGCAAATTGATGCTGTCGTTAAGATGTCAGGAGAAGGCATTGACACAATAATCTAAGTAAGAGACAGTCTTTCCAATAGGGGTCAATCATTCCAGGAGAGCATTGATGAGAAACTTTTTATTGTGTGTATTGGCAGTTGCACTCACAACTTGCATTGGTGATTTATCTGCTCAAGAGAAATCGAAACCGCTGCCCGAATTTGAAATGGACTGGCAGACGCTCGAAGCAGACAGGCAGGTATTTTATGAACTTAAGCCTTCCAGCACTGACAAGGATGTCTTCGAAAAATTCCTGATCGAATCCTGTAAGAAAGCAGGAAGTCTCTCCGACAGATACCGGAAATATATGGATAAGTTTTCGGTCAGTGAACATTCCGAAGAGGCGTGGGACGCATGGATGGAACTCCTGACAATTGCTGCTTACCGCGACAAGACTCGTCAAATTGAACTGGAACAGGCCGAAGTGACATGTCTGGCTGACCCGAAACTCTCCAAGAGTTGTCGCGAAACAATCCGTTCAAATCAGATCGATCGCACGACAGATCCATTGGAATGCGAGAAGATGGTGCGACTTTACATGCATGAAACTGAATCGCCAGATGATTTCTTTTGCTGGCATATGTTGCAAATCGCACACTACAGCAACAATGAACAGGCTAAAAGACTCCTCAGTGAGATTTTAGATAAATCTCATGATGTGAAAGCGTTGTCCTACGTACGGGAAAAGGCTCTGAAATTTCAGGACACAATCAAACTTATCGGCAAGCCTCTAGATTTATCGTTCGTATCCTTGCAGGGACAGAAGGTTGATTTACGAAACTACCGCGGGAAAGTTGTATTGTTGCATTTTTGGGCTACCTGGTGCTCACCTTGCGTCGCTAAATTGCCTGAACTGAAAGAACTTCATAAATCACTTCGCCCCAAAGGATTTGAAATCGTTTCCATCACTTATGACAACGAAAAAGCTATCCTGATGAATTTTATCCAGAAGCAGAACATCGATTGGCCTCAATACTTTGATCAGAAAGGGATGGATTGCCCACTAATACAGAAGCTGGGAGCGCCGGGACCACCAGCGTATTGGTTGATCAACCGCGATGGGATTCTCGTCGAAATGGGACACGCTACTGAGCTCGAAAAAAGGATTAAGGAGTTGCTTTCTGAAGAATCAAAACATTAATTTCATACTTCATTTCTGGTTTTCCATCGAGGAATCTGAGAACTACGTTTCGACCTCAGCCAACCTTTGCTGATGCTCAGTGCACTGTCGCCACTACCAATGTGCGATCATCCGTAGCCGGGGCTCCGCGGGTGTGTTTGTCGACCGCTGCGAGAATGTCAAATCGCAGGTCTTCTGCTCCGGTGCGGCAGGAGTGGTTGAGGATGTAATCGAGCCGTTCGGTTGTGAACTGATTTCCTTCTTCGTCCATCGCTTCGGTAATGCCGTCTGTGTACATGACAAGACGATCTCCGACATTGAGCTGTAATGTGGCCTCGTCGTACTCCGCGACTTCGCTGACTCCGAGCGGAAAGCCCCCAGCCACATCGAGCGTTTCAATTCTCTGTTGACTGCATCGCCACAACCGCGGAGCGTTATGTCCGGCTGACGCGTAAATCAGGCTGTGATCTTTGGGATCGTAAATCGCGTAAAACGCAGTGACAAACGCTTCAATCTTAGAGGTGTAGCGTTGACTGAGCTGTTGATTGACAAACGTCAGCAGTTCACTCGGTGAGTAAACTTCGCCGGGATACAGATGAGCGATCGAATGCGTGATCGCCATCACAACCGCAGCCGGGGTGCCGTGACCGCTGACGTCGGCAATCAAAAACCCCCAGCGACCATCGCACAGGGGGAAGAAATCGTAATAGTCTCCGCCGGCTCGATGGGAAGTCTGATAATAAGCGGCCAGTTCCAGGCCGGGAATCAAGGGCATCGACTTGGGTAACAGAGATTGTTGAATCTCAGACACCGCTTTCAATTCCTGATCGATCGAAACGTACGCATTGCGAACCTCTTCTTTGAGAACGAGATTGTGCGTTGCCCGACCAAAGAGATTGGCCATCCAGAAGGTATCCGGGAATCGCTCCTTATCAAATCCATGCGGCTCGGTTTGAGTGGTGATGACCATGTTGAGGGCTTCGCCATTGTCGAGCATCGGAATTGCCATCAACGAGCGTTGACCTTCCAGATACTCGGCAGCCGGATCGCTGGGATCGACCTGCAGGTCATCAATGATGTGAGGCCGATTGGAATAGAGAAGCTTCGCCAGCAGACCTTCACGAAGTAAAGGCAGACGCTCTTTCTGCTTCCACGGATCGATTTCGTCGGGCCATTCGCTGTAACGGGTGATCCGATATTGCGGAGCAGACAACTCACGACGGCTCAACGAAATTCGACGTGAACTCGGAAACAGTTTTCCAATTCGCTGAGCATACGCCCGCACCATCGCCTGAGCCTCCGTCTGACGGCTCATTTCATGCATCATCTCGTAAACAGCTTCGAGACGCTCTTCCCAACTCGGCTCAGTCATGATGAGATACGATTTCTTGATGTGAATGATAGGAAACCAGTCCTACTTTACTGAAACATCACTCCGCAAAAAAGGGAAGGGAACCACAGAGCGGCTGTGTTAT
>DEML01000109.1 GCA_002359185.1 Planctomycetaceae bacterium UBA2671 | reverse complement strand
CCACCAAACCTGGGTAAGTCCAGACGTCCACGCCTTAAGCTAGGCGTTATGTCGCTAAGGAAGTCGCATCGAACAAATGAACGCAAACGAATTTGTAGCGTGTTGGAAGAACGAAAGAGACCGTTTCCTCGCGACGTATCTTAACGAGACAAAAGAGACTGCTGTGTCAACGAAGATCGCGTCCCTCAATCTTGACGCTGACCAACTTCCCATCATGCGTGATGTTGTCGATGGGATACTAACGGATGCCTTCTATACGCTCCTGCTGGGGTTGGCTGGGGCGGCCAGCATCGGCGGCGTTCAGCAGGCGTACCAAATCCGAGACGAGCACAGCAATCTGATTTCAGGTTCTTGTGAACTTGAAGCGGAAGCATGGGAACAATTTCACGGAGACGCGGCATAACAAACGGAGAACGTGCGGACTGTAAATGGTTTGATGACAAGCGGGGGGGAGAACCCGTATGGGTAAGCGTTAGCTGCGCGCCCAGTATCGAAGCGGAGACCTCAATTGTGCATGATATAATATTGTGACACCACCACGGGAAACCAGGTGGCAAACAGGGAACACAAACCGTATCCTATACACAAAAGAATAGTCGTACTCACCCGGAGTCGCCGATCGGGTCGGAATCAAAAAGATGCGTCACTGGCGGCGACCCGGTGACGCTGGTCGTTAGCTGGCATAATGCAGAAACCCAACCTTTCCATGTCCGACGACACCGCATTACAAGCACACTGGCGGTTTGCTGCAGCCAATGCGTTCCGGGCTTTGGAAACACAAGTGCGTGAATTCGATTTCGCCCGCAATGCCAATAGTCACACTTACTCTGGATTGAAACCGAACGACTACATCGAAATCATTGATGGGTTCCTCTCGGAAGACTCAACGATTGTCCCCGGCGGTGATCGGCTGGCTTTGGAAGAACTTCGAAAATTCCTTGTCCATCACATTGCCTCTGCATTCGGCGTCGGTTGGCAAACGGCAGTTGAGAACTGGAATGATGGTAGAAGCGAATATGGATCACTGTCTACACCAGAATTGCATAGCGTGGCGCGGAATAAATCACCGTTTTCTGGCGTGAAGCAGGAATGGTTTATCGAAGGGTACTGTCAATCGTGGGCTCACTCAGAAGTGGAGTCTTTGCGAAACTTGGAGCCACCAACAGCCAGCTAAATCAGTTCAGGACCACCATCGCTGACGGCTCTCCCTACAACAGTTGATCCGTGATGGCTACGTCAACGACTACGCAGAGCTTGCACGACTTGGCCAGGTGAGTCGAGCCCGGATGACGCAGATTATGAATCTGCTGAACCTGGCTCCTGAGATTCAGGAAGCGATTTTGTTCTTACCGCGGGTGGAGCAGGGGGTGATCTCGTGACCGAGCGAGAGTTAAGAGATGTTGTTGGGGTGGAGAAGTGGGAGGAACAACAGCGATTGTGGCGTTAATCAAACACCTGAAGCTGTCGAGACGAACTTAAATAAATGCAATCGTTCTTGAAGAGCATGACTCAGGCGTGTACGCTAATTGGCGTTGTGAGGATTGCGGCATAGTATCATTGGATCATCAGTGTTCTGTGACAAAGAGCCTATGCATTCTTCCATAGTTAAGTTTTTTATCCATACTCGACCGAATAAATGCGGTAAAACTTTACCGCACTTCGGCGGTCGAATACCTGTTAGCCCTACACAGCACGCCATGAAAACAGTCACCAGCTTCCTTTTGCTGTTGATCTTCGCTTCGGTCGGACTTTCAGCCGACGACGCACGCAAGAATCAAGAGGACGATGTTCGAGAGGCGGTGTTCCGTTGGCAGTTCGAGCACAACGCTTCCGGCCAGCAGAAGAAAGCTAAAGCTTACTACTTGCAGATTGGCGAGAAAGGCGATCCGTCAGACGCGTTCATGAAGCGTTTCGCTGAGCACAAGCCGCCTGTTCGTAAGGTTTCGGCTTGCACCGCTGACTCGGGCAAAGGCGTGCTCGACAAGAAGACGGGAGAGCGTGGTTTGATTTTTCGCGTCACTAGTATCGAGTGGAAATCCGACACTGAGGTTGACGTCAAGGGCGGTTACTACGAGGGAGGATTGAACGCGTCAGGTAACACCTACACCGTCAAGAAAGAGAACGGAAAGTGGAAGGTGACGAATGACAAGATGCACTGGATTTCGTAGGGCTAACAAGTCGGTGGAGACGAACCGCCGCCCCGCTTCTCCGTTCAAAACTGGGCGGCAATTCGGGAGCACCTTTTGCACCCCACCGTCACTCTCGGCGGCGGTCGCTCACCTCTGGCGTTATCCGACTGAAATAAGCAGAATGCAAAGCCGATGCAAACTAATCAAGAAAACTGGGAAAATTTCGGTGGCGCGCATGGCCAGTGGCGAACCTGCACAACGACAAAAGCCTTTGGTGAACTTTGCGTCCTGGTACGCTCTACATCAGATCGCTCAGCTCCAACAGTGAGGCAGAAAGACGCGATTTCCATCATCAACGATATGCCGCAGAGCAAACATGATGAAGTGTTGGCTATAATAGCGGACCAGTACGATGAAACCGTCGAAGAACTTGATTGTGTTTTTGATCTCGCAGAGATCCCGTTAATCGATCGTGCGGTAAATACATACTTCTACCTTGAATGCGATGCTCCCGATGACGAATACCGACTAACCATCCTTTTTCGGGACAATGAAATCCTGGGGATAGTTGATCGTGATGCAGCTGCCGAGATTTTTGAGTGGGATTCCGTTGACGAGATCGAAGCACTCCCTTGGGACAATGAAGACTTTGACGATGACGAAGACTGACTTGCAATCCTGCTCGGCCGACCGACGGCTAGACTCAGCGTCATTCTCCGTCAGATGCGTTCAGAATGAGCAGCTCAGGAAAAAGGACCGACTGCGACTGACGATGGCAGACGAAGGAAAGCTAGCCCTCGACAGGAGCGGCAAAGTTTTCTTTCTAACTGTGAGTGTACTGAACCGTACGTATGTTGTTCATGAGGCTGAGACACACAACAATGCCGTCAACAAGAGCAAGTCATTCACGCGGCAACTGAAATCAAAGTCTACCATTCATGCCCGGTTACGGCAGTCGTTATACCGCAAGGATCTGATGTGACCTCTGACACGTTACCAATCTACTTGCTGTCTGGCATGACAGCTGATTATCCCGTCTACAGCCGACTGACGCCGTTGCTCCCAAACGCCACTATCATCAACTTCATCGACCCTAAGCCCAACGAATCTCTGACAGCCTATGCTGAACGGATGGCTGATCGCTTCCCGAAGCAGTGCTATATCGCTGGCGTGTCATTTGGTGGCATTCTCGCCCTCGAAATTTCCCGCATTGTTCAACCCGCTGGGTGTATTCTAATCTCCAGCGTTTCCAGTCCCAATGAATTGCCACCGTGGTTCCGTGTCTGGCGTTCCCTTGGCGGTCGTAATTGCTCACGGATACTCAATGTGATCGGCAATTCGGCTGTGTTAGTCCCAAAATCCCTTCGCACCAGTTCAACGATGCGGGCAACCAAATTATCTGGTGCAGCAGGAGCGTGGCATCGTTGGGCAACATCAGCAGTCCTGGACTGGAATCCCGCAGCAGAGCCAATTTCGTCACTATGCTTGCATATCCATGGTGATGCCGACAAGACATTCCCAATCCAATACACTAAACCAGATATTATTGTTCCAAATGGACGGCATGACCTGCCGATTTCCCATCCTGTCTCCACGGCAAATGCGATCCACGCCTTTATAAAATCGGTATATTAATTGCGTGAATTCGAGTTGTGGTCGGGCTGTTTTCTGAATTCAACATCTTTCGCAACAACCGTGCCAACTTCTATGTTCGCCCATGGATAGCAATTACTGACTCTTGAATGAAATTGTTGAGCAATACGACAAATAACACTGCGGCAAATCATCTTATTGGGTGCTCGTTGATTCGGTGGTGGCCTATTCGATGTTGTCATTGATCAAAACTCGTATAGAATGAAATCAAGGTTTGCGGCGTCCTGACTGTTTTATTTTGTTTGTCAGGTGGCGTCATCCAGCAATGATCATACGCGGCACAACCATGGGTTGCACATTGGGTGTCGGTTGCTAGCTATTATTGTCTAATAGCAGGTTGTTTTCCAAGCCCAGTAATTGGCATTGTGTCGCAAAGCATTTCCTCAAGCCGCAAAGGTCAATAGCTATGACTAATTCTATAAGCGGAAATCGCATGTTTCTGAACTGGGCATTTGTAGCGATATTCGTTTGTGTGTTGGTGCTCTCATCCTTCAAGATAGTTGATCCGAATGCGAGCACAAGAGCGACCGTTGAATCGATTCTGCTAGCCGAATCAACACCGGAGAAAAAACTCGAAGAACTCGAGCCCTACATTGCGATTGGCGAGCATATCTCCGCCGTGCACAGTCGGATCGCACCGGAGCCAAAGGAAGAATTCCACATCGATCGCCCAACTGAGCATGCCTACGGACTTAGAGATTCGAATTTAGTGCTGGCCATCCGCGCTAATGGAACAATTGCTGGAATCGGTCGACACAAGCATGGAACAGATGATGGGACGGTGTGGCTAGCTCAGCCCAAATGGTAGCAATATATTAGTCCATCGAATTGCCAAGTGGATTGCATCACATGCGATATGGCCGTTGGCGCGGAATTGAAATGAACAATCCTACGTCGCCGTCCATTTGCGGCAAACTATATCGGATTTTAGAACCCATGGTTGACACCGAATTACCTGGCACTTGAGGTGGCGAATCCAACGCTTACCCAATTGGAACCTCAAATAGTGCTTTGCTTAACCATTCAGGCAGGATGGACGATATCGTCCAACCAGAAGCTGTAAATGAGATTCCAATTCAGGTTCTCACTTTTTCTTCTTCTGTGCGTCCTGCTCATCCATGCTGTCGCACACTTCATCGACCTGAATTCTTACCCAGTCTGCAAGCGTGCGTTTATCCTCTGCCGCGCGCTGTTCCCATCGGGCGCGCTGGTCAGGTGATAATCGAATATGGACTTGTTCTGTTTTCATTGACATGCTCGAAATTTACGAAATCCATTGAGTGACGGTCAATTCCACTGGTATACCGTGGATTCTTATGTGTTTAATTGGTACACATTGGATGCGTGAACGGTGGCAGGTTCACAATGCTAACTCAATCAAGCCTTCGGAATTTCCGAAGAATCTCCCCGATGGAACTGTCTGCCACCAGTTCCATCGGTTTTTTTATGGAGTATCGCCAATGCAAACCTTCAGAAATCGAATCCATGATGATCTCAGGCGCAGCGATTACGAATTTGCAGGAGGTTGAAAGATCTTGAATAGTTGCGCAACAGTATCCCCTAATTTTGATATCGACAGGTAGAGGAAAATGATCTCTCAAATTGAACGGCAAATCATTCCTGCGGTGGCCTACATTCGAATGAGTTCGGATAAGCAGGCAGATTCCCCCGAGCGGCAACGTGCGGAAATAAACCGGTTGGCTAAACGCGATGGCTTTGAAATCCTGCGTTGGTACGAAGATCATGTTTTGACTGGAACGGAAGCACTCAACCGGCCAAAGTTCCAGGAACTGCTGGCAGATGCTGACAAGGGCGAATTTGATGCGATCTTAATGTATGAACAATCCCGCTTTTCCCGGCAGGACATTTTTGAAGTTATCCCCTATTGGGGACAGCTGCAAAAGGCAGGCGTCAGGCTAATCACCTGCCAGAACGGAGAGATTCGCTTTGATGATCTAGGTGGATTACTGACGGCCATCGTCGGCCAGCATGGAGCCCGATCGGAATCACTTACGATGGCGAAGCGAAGTGTTTCAGGCAAAAAGTAAAAACTGATCAATGGTCATCATCTCAGCGGACGGGTTTTCGCATACGATCGTATTGTCTTTGATGAAACGGGCAAGCAGATCAAACGGATTGGCCATCGTGAAACGTTTCGAAAATCGATTACATGGCGAGTTAAACTGGATCCTTCTACTGATCGAGCAGCAGTCGATGCCGTTCAATTTGCATTTCAGGCTGTCCAGGATGGTTATCGCATTGCCGATGTTTATGAAGAATTCAAACGCAGGAATCTGAAAACAAGCATGGGAAACCCCTTTCGCTATGATGGGGTCCAGAGGATCCTGCAAAATCCCATCTATACCGGCAGGACCATCTCGGGACGATTCTCCAATGGCAAGTTTTCACGTATCGATGACGAAGGGCTGATCATTACAGAGGATACACATCCTGCCCTCGTAACTGTGGACCAATTTGACGACGTGCAATCGATCCTGAGAAGAAAAAAGCAGCATCAGGTGACCACGGCTGCCGGTACATTTCTATTGTCCGGACTGATTCGATGTGGAACCTGCGGATGTTCATTTCATTGCTCACATGCTGTGAACGGCTCTGGTGAAATGAATGACTATTATCGTTGCTCAGGGAGTCATCCTGACAAGAAAACGAAGTGCGTTCATCCCACGGTGACGGCTGCCGATTTAGAGCGTGAGGTGCTCAAAGCTGTCAAAAATCATCTGCTGACAGATGAGAACCTGAAACGTTGCTGGGCTGCCTATGCAAATCCAGAAGCAACCATCAATCTGGCGGGCCAATTCGAAGACAAAATCGTTGAATTAAAAGCGATGATTGCAACAGGCCAGAAGAATCTCATACTGGCGACACGTCCGGAAGACTTCGCAGTGATCAGTGATCAATTGCAGGACTGGAAGTCAGAACTTCGAGGACTGCAGAGACAAAGTGTGGATCAGCAGTCATCGAATCCGGGTATCGAGCCACTCTCGCTGGAAAAGCTCAGGGAGTGCCGAGACTCCATTGAATTGGCTGATCGCAAATTGATTGCGGTCGCATTAGCCAAGGTCATCGATCAAATCATTGTGACGCGAATCTATTCATCGACGCGGCAGCGAATAACAACTGCAAAGGTTCTGTTTCATCCCGATTCCTATTTCGGAGAACCGATCGAGATCAGTGACCAGGAACTCACCCGCCGACCCTGGAGAATCATGGCCCAGTGGATCATCGACCAAAAGCGATTGGTTTCGCTCAAAGAAATCAGCAAGAACTTCAAAACAACACAATCAAATGTATCGAACAGACTCGGGAGAGCGGTCCAATGTGGTTTGCTGCAGAAGGTCCAGGGGAAGGGATGGGCTGATGGGGAAATGGAATTGAATCAGACTCAATGGCGGGATGTCGCAGCATGGGTCCAAAGTCGCAAGAATCCAACAACCATTGATCATGTGATGAAGCGGTTCGAACTCCATCGTGGACTAGCTAATGCTCATCTGCGATACGGAGTACAGAATGACCTCCTCAAGAAAATCGGAAATCAACATTGGGTTGACATCAAATCCGAACTGAAATCAACAGGTTATGAAGATATCCTGGGTTGGGTTATCGAACAGGATCGAATTTGCTCTGTAGCCGAGACTGCTGAGGAATTCGGAATCAAACAATCGCAGGTCCGGTCATATTTTGCCAAGGCGGTTGAGAAGAAGAATTTGGCTCACCATCCGCGGCGGGGATGGGCTTCACTGACAGCGGATATTCCCTTTGTGACAGCTGATGATGTCGAGGATTATTGTCACGAAAAGCGAGGCCATTTCGATGTTGGGGAAATCTGCGATGTCTTCGAGATTAAACCAGGTCAGGTCTACAAAATCATGCGGAAATTAGTTGCAAAAGGCGTTGTAACTAAAGACGAAGAAACAGGTTGGAACCATATCACAACCGTGTGAACTTTTTGCGTAGATACGAAGCGTTGCCAAGCATACTGTCATGATGAAAACCACTGCTGGGGCAGTGTTTGATGACGGTGAAACGTTTGATTCGACGGTTGATCCTTTTGACGCCGTCCATATCGATTACGACATGATGACCTCCCTGCCTTATGGGTGGGAACCATTTCAGCTGCGAACCGATCAGCCGACAACCACTTACGAAATCGCCCGCACTGCCGACATGCTTTACAACGTGGCCGCTGGAGATTCGTCCAACTATAACCATGCCAGTGGACGGCTCGATTATCAGGGTTACGACCCTGCGATCGATGTCGAACGGGCTGATTTCGAAGCGTATGAACTGGACGTCATTCTGCATGCCTGGTTCGACGAATTGACACTCACAAACCATGAATGAAGTGCAGTCTGCAGTGGCGAATCTCGTTTCGGATTCCAGGATCGACAACGGTGTCATGGATTGTAACTTCGCCGCGCGATTCAGTCGGGAATGTAGAGAATTCTTGCGCGTTGTGATAAGGATTTTGCTTCCTGCTCTCTTTCGTCAACGATTCCGCGCAGATGCATTACCCATCGACTGCCGAATACCGCGATTCGGCTCCGTCTTCTGCAAAGTTCACCGGCAAGCCCTTGCGGGCCTTTCATGGTTGAGCCATTCGCGGCCACTGGATTTACCAGCAGTCCCCGAGGTAAAGTCACCCCCGGTTCGGCCTGTCGCCAGGCTCGAAACTCCCCACGCCGGACAGGTTAAACGAAGTTCAAGACCCCGAATCCCCTGTGCAGGATTACGCAATTCGTTCATCGAAATTACCTCACCTGCTTTGATAAATGGCGGCCTTGAGAACGTCTCAAGGTATTTCCGCATCACCCCCGCTCAGGCAAATGGCTCTATGGGCCAATCGCTGCGGGACCGTTTTGCATCGGATAGAATTGTCGGATTACTCGGCGCTCTGACGACTGGAATACGAGACCAGTCGTTTTGATTGCCGGATTACTCAACAAAGCCTCCGTCGAACCGGATAAGCACCTCTCGATGCGTCCGGCTCTACGGGCCCATCGCGTAACAGCTGGTTAGGTCTGTTTCTTTAGCCCGAATTGTGAGTTCAGTTTTACCGGGTGCGATCGCCTGTCGAAGTCCATCATGCCTATCACCGCTCGCTTACCGAATTTACGGTCAGTTCACAGCAACGCGTTTGACGTAAACAACAGCCGCAGTCGGGCAGACGAGTAGGGGAGGGGGCGTCATCCTCCGGATGTTTAAGATTGCGGAAACCGCGAGTAAGTCCGACGAGCGGAAAATATTTCGGGAGCTTATCGCCTAGGAAAGTTGATATTACGCTAGTTGGGGACACAACTACATAGATTTCTACTTTGAAATAAGTTTCCGTAACTCTTTGCCCTGGAATATGTTGCGAGGCATCTGATATTTAAGGCCGTGAGTCAATTAACTAATCACCGGCATATTCGTCTTTCTCAGTCCAGCATTACCTCTTGGATTTAGTTGATTCGCCGATCGGTGGCTTGAGCCACGCATCCATGCTGATAGCTAAAAAAAACGCATTGCCCGCCTCAACGGGCGGGCAATGCGGTCAGGCTCCATCTCATGAGCACTTATCGCTGGCCAAGCATCTGACATCTGAACGCAAGGTGGAAGAGTTTCTGCCGGGACGTGGGGTTGTGACCCGCTGGGAACGCATCCGCAAGAACAATCACTGGTTTGATGCGCTGTATAACGCGTGTGCGGCCGGGCATGCGTCTGGAGTGAGACTATTGGAGGAGGAACGAGTCAAACCGGAACCGAGACGGAAGATGAGTGAAATGGCTGAGGATAAACGACGCCAGCGTGGGGCCATTGATCATGAGCGTTGGAATGAGATGCGGAGGTGATGGGGGTGAAATATACCCAGAGTACTAATAGCGGATTGGGATTCGTTAAGAATGCAAACATAATGGAATCTACCAGAAAGCGTACAGAAGTATGGAAATGTATCCTCCTTGTTAGTAACCTAAGAAAAAGCGTGATCAAATGATTATTGGGCCTTAGGATTTAATGCAGGCCATTTGGAGTATCCCCTATCCGACTTGGATAAAATTGAATGCCTTCGAAATCATCCAACTTCGATCCCTACCATAAGTGGCTCGGCATCCCTCCCCGCGAACAACCTGCTGATTACTATCGTCTGCTGGGTCTGGTGAAATTTGAAGATGATCCCGATGTGATTGTGATCGCTGCCGATCAAAGAATGGCTTTCGTCCAGAAGATGGCGATTGGCAAGCATCTGGAGCATTCCCAAAAGTTGCTCAATGAACTCGCGCGAGCACGACTCGTGCTCGTGGATCCTCAAAAAAAAGAGGTCTACGATGCTTCGCTCATTCAGATATCTGATCAACCAACCAACCCAAGTCGCCGCCGGGTAAAAAAAATTGTCAGCTCCAAGAAGAACGGCAAACAACAGCGTTTAAAAACTAAGAAGCTCGTTGTTGAATCGCCGACAGTTTCGGAGCCAAATGTTCAAAATCGCTTGATGAATTGGGGGAGAAGCCCATCCGGGATTTCCATTCTACTACTACTCTGCCTGCTTGCTACATCGTGGTTAGTTCGCGGAGCGGTTCTCAATATTGAGGATGACAATTCAGAGGAGTTGAACGTGTCAGTCTTGGTTTCCAATGACACACTGCCGAACAGAAACAATATCTCTAAAGCGATCAGCCAGTCGAATCAAGAACAATTGGATCAAGAAAACTCTGTGGCAACTAAAGCTGATGATCAAGCATTATCTAGAAACATCCCTCACAGCGACAATTCATCTCCGATGCCTCACGATGATCAGCAAACTTCAACATCGTCGTCTAAGGATATGCCAAATATCAATCAACGTCAGGATCCCGAACTGGAAATGGTCGCCCAGCTGAAAGCCGATTCAGGCCGCACAATCCTGGCACAAACAACGCAAATATCTGGCTTGGAAAAATACTCCGACACGATCTCAGTTTTGAAGAACAGCCCTGGATCATCTGGCAATAGCTTTTCCTCAGAAATCAAGGGAGTTCCTGTTAGATATATTTCGGTTCGGGGAGTTTTTGATTTGCGTAAACAAATCTTGAATTACTCAAAAGCTCTGAATATTTCAGAATCCGAAGCTGAAAATTTAGTTCAATTTATGGACTTCAAACTAGAACGCCAAATGTCGGAGTCTTCCAGTGGCCCTTGGGGGAAATGGGAACCGGTCGATATCCAGGTCGCCATGGATTACTTAAATCAGACGATTGATTTCGACAGAGATGTTGTCTCGTCTGGGGTTCGAAATCCCGTCATCACGATGCCTTTACCTGCTCGTTTGATTGGTATCTGGCGGAATAAAATCAGTCACCCCAGTATTAAACCGTATGAGTCCTCTTCAATTCAGACAAATTTGGGCCTGGATGACCTTGCAGCTTCACAAAATATTCCAATGGAAATCGAATATGAGGATGCGGTCAATCGTAAAATCCTGAAAGAACTCGATACGAATCAAAAGTTGATCAATCAATCAACAGTTTCAGGCGGATTTCAAAGAGTTCAATTCAATTTCCAATCACTGCAAAAGGAATATCTTCAGAAAGCCGAGACAGATGAGTTAGATCGGTTCTTTGAAAACGAATTCAAAGAAAGTTCAGCAGAAATTCGCAATGAACAGATTCAAAAACTCAAGGAGAAATTCTTAACTCCCACAAACCTATTACTGTTCCGCTATATCGATTTTGGAATCGAAGACGGAAAAGCTTACCGATATCGAGTCAGTCTGGTCTTGAGTAATCCAAACTACGATGTCTCCATCGATCAGGTGGTCGATCCTTCTTTGGCTCAAGGTGCGGTACGGGACACACCCTATAGTGAGCCGAGTGACGTAGCCGTGGTGTCCCCAGACTATGCCTACTTTGTCCGTAAAGTTTCTCCTCCCCGAGGGATTTCCGACGATTTAGTCGAGATGCAGGTTTATCAATGGTACGATTCTGGGACGATGGTCAAAGGGAATCTATCAATGCAACCAGGCGATTTCATTGAAGGATCCACGACAACTCATGTTTTACGTCCAACAGATCTGACATTTGAAGAGGAAGAAGATGTTGAGTTTGTGACAGAGGAATTGATTGTCGATGCTCACGTGGGCCACAGGGTGAACGACTTTTTGCATAAAGATCTAATGCTTCCCAAAACACTGGCTCGCGGAAACATAGGTATAGTACCCGAAGTGCTTGTAGTTGATTCCTCAGGAAATTTGAAAACATTAAATCCGATCGCATATGAAGGTAATCGCGTTCGCTACAGCGAATACTACGAAGCGGAAAAGGAACCTTTTGAATCGTTTAAAGATGCTTCTAAAAAAACAAGAACATCACGTAAACTGGATGCTTTGCTATTGGGTAAGACCGAAGATGAATTTATTGAGAAGGATCTCGTTGACACAAAATTAGGCTTATATCGCCTGCATGGTCGCCGACGTAATCCTATCCGTCGTTATCCCCACTTAGAAAACCACGTGATTCCATTCTCGTTGAAGCAAAATATGGAAAAAGATATTACTCTTAATTTTAGTAATATGTCCCTGGGCAATGCCTTGAAAATGATCGCAGATGAAGCAGACGTAGAAATAGATATTGACCGTGAAGTATTGGTTGCAGCAGGGGCATTGAACTCACCTGTCCAAAATTTGCAACTCACAAATACGACCGCGTTATCTGCCATTCATCAGTTAATAAAGGAGTATGAAGACCTCTGCGTTATCTTAGATGATTCCGCAAATCTCGTCCGAGTGACATCTATCTCAAATGCAAATTCAAATGGCTGGACACCGCATGTGTTTAAGCCGGAAATGTCCACTGACAACAAAGGAAACATCTCTTCTACAACTTCGAATGAAGCGAATCGTGCTCATCCCCACTTTGATATCATCTGGCGGCTTGGTAGTTCCCAAAGTGAAACAAATGCAAAAGCCAATTTAACTTTGCCGGAAGCAAAATTATGGATTAACCGGGAAATTGCTAGAAAGCGAAGACCTGTTTGCATTACACCTTACCTGGGACCGGATCAAACACTTCTGTTCGCGTTTGTTTCAAAGGAAACCAGTCAAGAATTTTCGGTTGATCTCGAAATTCGATCAGAACGATTTCAAAGCGTCTTCGATCAACATGTTGATATGAAATATATGCCGATCTGGGTGGCAGATTATCGAAATGGAAAATCAGATTTTATAACAGCAGTATGGATCAAGGGATCAAATCTTTGGCTCCATCGGTCAAATACAGTTTTCCCAACGGCTTTACTACAAGTGAAACAATTCGAGGACGAAGGGTATAGCGTACTTCGCTTTTCAGCCGGGAATGACCAAGGTTCCGTTCGACTATTAATGATGAAAGTTGTGTCTGAAACACAATTGCATCACAGTCTTCAAAAGCATGAAGTTGAACAATTGCTGGCACAAAGTAACCAAAAGCGTCCCTTGTGGATTGAGTCACGCTGGCAGCTAAGCAACGGTTCTGATCTTCGGCTCTATGATGTGGTCTTGCAAAATACATATGAGCCGAAAGATTGGCGTGTTGAGTTGAATATTTCCCCCGATGAGTTCGACGATAAGCAAAAAGTGATGCGTAGAACAAATTATTATCCCGAGCTTTTAAATGCGAGATAAACGACGAGATGTTCTCTGCATCTTATGGTTCTCAGCTCGCTCATGAAGTTGCATAGCCTTCAATCGACATGACGTGCTGGTGAAAATTGTTATTGGAGACTAAAGTCATGTCTCAATTATTAATAAAACTGCCCCAACTCTATTTTCACTGACATGTATTCGGCAATAAAATGAAAGAACCGGCAATTGGGATAGATCTGGGAACGACTTTCTCTGTCGTAGCAACACTCGATGCAGATGGGAAGCCGCAAACAATCCGTACAGCGGAGGGGGATTTGACATGTCCGAGCGTCGTACTGTTTGACGAAAACAGTATTGCAGTCGGTCAGGAGGCAGTCAAAGCAGCTACCGTCGAAGCAGAGAATGTTGCGGATTTTGCCAAACGCGATATAGGGAATTCTGCTTATCATCGTCTGATACGCGGGGAGTCCTACCCTCCTGAAGTGATTCAATCGCTTATTCTGGAAAAATTGAAACGCGATGCTGAAATGCAGGTGGGGCCGTTTACAAAAGCTGTGATCACTGTCCCTGCTTTTTTCAATGAGCCACGTCGTCAAGCTACTGCTGATGCAGGCGAATTGGCTGGAATTGATGTGATTGACATCATCAACGAGCCGACTGCTGCAGCTTTAGTCTACGGCATTCAACAGGGGTTTTTGAATAAAACAGGCGAAGCCAATCAGTCCGAACGCATATTGGTCTACGACTTGGGGGGCGGAACATTTGACGTCACATTGATGGAAGTCTCTGGCCATCAGTTTAATACATTAGGAACAGCTGGTGACGTCTATCTTGGGGGAACTGACTGGGACAGACGGATCGTAGATCTGATCGCTGAAAAATTTCAGCAAAAGTTCCGAGGAATCGATCCCAGGCAGGATCCTAAGGGCATGAAGCGACTGCATCGAGAAGCTGAGGATGCGAAACGGGCCTTGAGCGTGAGGGGATCAATCACGATCACTTTTGAGCATGCGGGAGAAGGGCTGCGTTTACCGATCAGTCGAGAAGATTTTGAGTCTTGCACAGCTGACCTGCTGGAACGCACAATTTTCACGACGACCAATCTTCTGCGTGATGTCAATGTGCAGATTTCAGATCTCACAAGAATCCTCCTGGTGGGGGGCTCAACACGTATGCCAGCTATTGCTGAACGTCTACAAAAAGAAACGGGACTAATAATCGACCGTTCTCTTTCTGCGGATGAAGCGGTTGCTCATGGAGCTGCTCTGTATGCGGGATTTCTTCTTGATAAACAACAAAATCGTCCAACCAATGTGACTATCACGAATGTGAATTCCCATTCACTGGGTCTGATTGCACTGAAACGCGAGCAGAAAGTGAATTCCATACTGATTCCTAAAAATACGTCTCTGCCAGTCACACGAACGAAACGTTTCAAAACTCACAAAGACAACCAGAGAACTGTCATCATTCGAGTAGTCGAAGGAGATGACCCCAGTGGAGAGAATGTCACTGAGATTGGAAAATGTGTATTAGGGCCCCTTCCAACAGGACTTTCAGCAGGTACTCGTGTCGATGTTGCGTTTTCATACAATGAGAGTGGACGATTGACTGTCGTCGCTCAAATCCCATCGATTGGGCTTGGTTCTAAAGTTGCGATAGAACGTTCCGAAGGGCTCTCAGCTGATCAAAAAGCAAAATGGCAGACGCGAATGACTCAATAATTAGATTTTTGAATTTAGCGATTTGGCAGGTAATAGTACTGATTGAATCAAGCCAATTCTGTATACTACTATTGAAATGTCCTGATTGAGCCTTTACTTTGAATAACACTGAGTACTGCCATTAGTCAGTCTTGGTACTAAAACTCGAAATCAGTCAGCATTCTCTAAGGCTTTGATAGTGATTTCACTTCGTTACGGAAACAAGACCCGTGAGTATAGTAAGACCTCAATTGCCGTAGGTACTAGCCCACAGGCTGATTTTTCATTGGACTCAGAGAGCGGAGCCCCCATTGATGCGTTTGTGATTCGCAAAATGGGAGATCGGTGGTTACTCGAGTCCTGCGACGAGACCCGTTATGACATCGCGGGAAAATTACCTGGGAAATTGACATGGCTAGATGAGTCAGCCGAAGTCAGTCTACCTGGAGGAGTACTTGAGTTTTATGTTGGTCAGCCTCCCCCATTAAAGAAATTGGAGCCTGAGCCTACAACTCCAGCTCAAAAGAGAATGTCATTATCCAGATATGCTTTACCTGCAATTGCAATCGCATTAATCATTTTGATTGGGCCATTACTTCATTTCGGCTTCTCACGAAATGAAACCGAACCTGTGGCTGACCATGAGAATTTGCTCCAACATGCTCAACCAAACGCAATCATCAAGAAAAATGCAACAACATCAGATTCATTACCACCTACGGTCTCAAAGCCAGAACGCTTTCCATTAACTCAAATCGAAGAAGTTCGCGGGAGTGTTGTTTGGATTGGACTCTCGAAAGGTGGGATTAAAATACTGGTCTGTTCTGGATGGATTGCTGATTCCAATACTGTCGTTACATCAGCTGGCGTCATCTCCACTTTGTTAGAGCAGCGAGATAAGTTTGATGAAATTATTACCTATTGTGCGAGTGAAGACCCTCCCTTACGAACAGTCAATAAGCTTGAACTCCACCCAGAGTACAATGTTCAATCCAAGGATTCGGAACAGAGTTTATCATCGGCTATTGGCTGGCTGACATTAAATGATCCCTACTCCCAAATTGCCCACATTTGCGACACAAAAAAAGTCCTCTCAGGCTTAAAAACAAATTCACCAGTGACATGGATCGGTTTTCAATCCCCTAAACTGAATCAAGCTATCGATCTGACAAACATGCCCGAACTGATTCATGATCAGGTCGAATTGTCATCATTTTCACTCGGCTCAGTTCCAAGTGACAGACTTCCTGTCTTCCGATTTAATGGACAAGTTTCATCAATACTGGAAGGAAGTCCGTTGTTTCTGGATGATCAGATCATTGGGACTATTTCTGAAGTCTCCGAGAATTCCGCTTATGTCGTACCGGTCGATCGAATTCCTCAGATTCCGAATGATTTAGGTATTGAGAAAAAGTCAAACCTCAATTTCACAATGAGTTCATCGGATAACATTCTTAAATAAGAAGTGTTTTTGTCATCCTGGGGATACTCGATAAGAGGGCCAAATAATGAAACAACAGACAACATCAAAGTTGACGATATTTTTGTTACTGTCTCAGTTTTATTTGGGTTTTTGTGGGCTCACATACTCAGAGGATATCACTGTCATTGAAAACTACCACGAGGATAATAGCCATATTGAGGCTGCTATTAACTCATTGAGTTCAATTCACCAGCAAGTCATGGAAGAAAGACAATTCTTAAGCGAACAAAAAAACGAATTAAAAGAAGAGCTCCAAAATCGCATCTCCAAGATAGAAGGATGGGTTTCGAGTGGATTTACTGACGTCCGGGAAGAACCTCGTGTCCCTTACACAGAGAGAAATGGACTTAATCGCTGGAAACACGTTCGCGCGAGGTTTGGTCAAAAATACCTCGATTATCCCGCATTTAAATCGCGGGGTGACATCTCTTCGGGACGCGCATTGAATTATTTCATTGATGAATTAGGCAACTCCGCTTTAAGGCAACATTTTGCTTTAAGATCGCCTGTTTTTGAAAACGCCGAGGACGGCAGTAGCCAGAAAGAGATCTGGCTATTGCTCAAACAAATTGAAGAAGAAACGATCATTCCCGCAGTCCATCTCGAACAGTTGTACTGTGAGAGAGGAGGAACAGGGCCTAAATTGCCCGTCAAACTGACCGTGCTGGCTCAACAGATGAATGTCACCGTATTGCCATTGGAATGGCCTGCTTTTTTTCGTGTGAATTCATTTTATTTGCCTTACATGCAATCAATTGAAACGTATCGCGAACGTGCCCTGAAAGAAATGACTGATGACAGTCAACTGGATGTATCTCATCGATACTTGATGGCTGCCATCGATACGATACAAGAGCGATTCGAAGTCGACAAACGTGCGATCTTTCAACGGAAGCGGGAAAACGCATCTCTAAATTATAACCGGGCGCAGCACGAACAAGCAAAAATGGATTTTGGTCAAGATAATTATAATCAGTTGATCGAGGCAAATCGATTCCTGACGACCTTAAAATATGGTACTGCTCGTATGATGGAATCTCAGATCACAAAGATCACACCGTTGCAGGGGCGTCCCATTGACAACAAAATTTCGGTTATAGAACTCCTGGCATTTATGAAAGAGAACGGATTACGTTTCACACGAGCGACCCCATCAGTGGAACATCACTACGAAGCGATTTTTGAGCAGTGCAAAAACTATCACGAGTCGCTCTTAGCTACAAAAGTGATTATCGAAAATCGTCATGCTGACATCGACGAGTTGGAACAAAAGATTGATGAGCTGTCCGGCAAGCAAGCAACATTAGAAATTGGAATCGGAGGGTTGAGCGGCCTTTGATCATGCTTGTCATTCCCCATTTTTCAGCTAGCAGACTTCGTAATTGGCGTGAATAGTAGTGTCCACTGATCTCTGCTTACCTCTATCGATTCAAAATGGCCAAAAACTTATTGATTGAAATTTCCATTTAATGCCTTCGAAATCTTCCAACTTTGATCCCTACCATAAATGGCTCGGCATCCCTCCCCAAGAACAACCTGCCGATTATTATCGCCTGCTGGGACTGGTGAAATTTGAAGATGATCCCGATGTGATTGCGATCGCTGCCGATCAAAGAATGGGTTTTGTTCAAAAGATGGCGATAGGCCAGCATCTGGAGCATTCCCAAAAGTTGCTCAATGAACTCGCACGAGCCCGTCTCGTGCTCGTGGACACTCAAAAAAAAGAGGTCTACGATGCTTCGCTCATTCAAGTACCTGATCAATCATCCAACTCAAGTCGCCGCCGGGTAAACAAAACAGAGAGCTCGAAGGAGAGCGGTAAACAGCAGCGTTTAAAAACTAAAAAGCCCATTGTTGAATCGCCGGCAGTATCGTCGTCAAACATTCAACATCGCTTGATGCAATGGGGAAGAAGCCGGTCTGGGATTGCCATCTTATTACTACTCTGCCTGTTTACCACATCATGGTTGGTTCGCGGGGCCGTTCTTAATTTTGAGGATGACAATTCTGGAGAAATGAATGAGTCAGCCTTGGTTTCCAATGATACGGGAGAACAACGAAGTGATACCCCAGAGATAAGCACTCAGTCTCCGCAAGTACAGAGAGAGAAATTCCCACCGGATCTCAAAACGAATAATGATGACAGACCTTCCCCTCAGATCGCAGACTCTCTGGTTTCAGCTAAGGAAATGCAAGCCAAACGGAAACAGCCTTCAATAAGCCCCACTACCACAACGGTTGCCCCTACGCTTGAAACCCCAATCAAGAATCCATGGCTTGATTTTGCATTTCTTGAAAAGAAATTACAGGATGAAGGAGTCGATCAGCTCTTAACAGAGATTCCTCAGGACTCAGAGAATCCAGATGTAGAAACAGTTCGACATGCATTGAGACTCTCTGCGAATGCACTCAGACGAGACAAGAAACAACTGTGGGCACAACTTCATGCCAGAACGCTACAAGATAGAACAACAGTGATAGACCAGCTGCTGGGAAATAAACCCCCAACAACTTCCCTGGTATCGCGATTTCCGACGATGTCTCAGTCCGGTGGCCCATTAAGACACTTTTTAAGAGGCTCTTCCAGTGTCCGGTCCGAGGCCATCACGCCTGACGGAAAGATAATAGTTTCGGTTCACCGTGACAATATTATTATAGTCTGGGACGCCGAGTCCGGTCAGGTCCGCAAGACGCTCGAAGGGCACTCTTCTGATGTCCGGTCCGTAGCAATAACCTCTGATGGCCGGACGATTGTTTCGGGGAGCGATGATGGCTCCGTCAAAGTCTGGGATGTTGAGACCGGTCAAGTTCGCCAGACACTCGAAGGGAACTCTTCCGGTGTCCGTTTCGTTGCAACTACGCCAGATGGAAAGATTATAGTTTCGGTTCACTTAGACAATATTATTAAAGTCTGGGACGCAGAGTTAGGTCAATCGCTTCAGATATTACGGGGCCAATCATCTCCTTTTCTTAAAGTAGCAATTACGCCTGATGGAGGTACGATTGTCTCAGGTAGTCACGATAATATGATTAGAGTCTGGGACACAAACTCCGGCCAGATCCGTCAGGCACTGCAGGGGAACTCACCGTATCTCCATTCCGTAGCGATCACACCTGATGGTCAGACAGTTGTTATTGGAGGTAGTGATAGCACTATTCAATTATTAGACTCTGACTCTGGTGAGATTACACAGACACTGAAGGGACACACATCTTACGTCTGGACAGCAGTTATCACACCTGATGGAAGGACGATTATTTCAGGGAGTGACGATGGAACCATCAAAGTCTGGGACGTCGAATCCGGACAGATCCGCAAGACGCTCGAAGGGCACTCTTCTAAAGTCCGGTCCGTAGCGATAACCTCTGATGGCCGGACGATTTTTTCGGGGAGCGATGATGGCTCCGTCAAAGTCTGGGACGCTGAGATCGGCCTAGTTCGCCAGACACACAATCGGCACTCGTCTATTGTTAGTTCCGTAGCGATCACACCTGATGAACAGATAATTGTTTCAGGGAGCAAAGATGGCACCATCAAGGTCTGGGACGCTGACTCCGGCCAGATCCTTCAAACACTGCAAGGGACTTCCACTCATTCCGTAGTGATCACTCCAGATGGACAGACGATTGCTTCGGGAAGCGGCACCATCAAAGTCTGGGATGTTGAGACCGGCCAGAACCGCCAGACACTCGAGGGGCACTCTCGCTATGTCTCGTCCGTTGCCATCACGCCTGATGGGAAGACGATTGTTTCGGGGGGTTCTGATAAAACCATCAAAGTCTGGGATGTTGAGGCCGGCCAGAACCGCCAGACACTCGATGGGAACTCTGGCTATGTCTCGTCCGTGGCGATCACGCCTGATGGACGGACGATCGTTTCGGGGAGTTCTGATAAAACCATCAAAGTTTGGGACGCCGAGACCGGTCAGGTCCACCAGACACTAAAGGGGCACTCTTCTGGTGTCAATTCCGTAGCCATCACGCCTGATGGACGGACAATTATTTCGGGCAGTTATGATGACACCGTCAAAGTCTGGGACGCCGAGTCCGGCCGAGATCGCCAGACCCTCAAGGGGCACTCTTCTGGTGTCAATTCCGTAGCCATCACGCCTGATGGAAAGACGGTTGTTTCGGGAAGTTCTGATGGCACCATCAAAGTCTGGGAGCTGGTAAGCGGCAACCTTATGGCAGAATATAAATGCGACAGCTCGATAAGCAGTGTAGCAATTGCAGGTTCAACCATCATTGCCAATGGTCACGCCGGAGATGTGCATGTTTTTGATTTCATTCAGCCGGAGGAAGCTCACCAAGTTGTTGAAAGCACGATACCTCTTCAAAGAATGACAAGTAAAGAATCGAAATCAATTCATGAAAAGATGCAAGTAGAGATCGATTTTATTTTGGGAAACGTGCCACTGGATTTTGCGCTGAGTATGATCACAAAGGAAGTGAGTGTAGAAATAGAAATTGACCGTGAAGATTTGGTAGCAGCTGGAGCATTGAACTCACCTGTTCAAAATTTACAACTCACAAATGCGACCGCGTTATCTGCCATTCATCAGTTAATAAAGGAGTATGAAGACCTCTGCGTTGTCTTAGATGATTCCGCAAATCTCGTCCGAGTGACATCCATCTCAAATGCGAATTCAAATGGCTGGACACCGCATGTGTTTAAACCTTCATTACTCTCAGGAGAGGCGGCAAATCAGATACTTGTGAAAATGAATTCTGATTCATCTACAGAGAAACTTGAGTCCCTGTTTAATGATCTTGAATCAGAAGTTGTACCTGCTTCTGCTTTGCAACGCATTGAAGCTTTCACAACATTCTATAATCTAAATGATAATCAGAAACAAAATATTGAGCAGGAAAAACAAGTCTGGCAGAATCGAGACTCAGAGGATTTAATTAGAGTTGATGACAATTTTATCCCTCTGAGTAAGTTCAATGAGGATAAGCAGACACTAATTCAATACTTGAACTCAGTAAATCAGTCCTGTCAGGCTGGTCAATCGATTGATCAGATTCTTTCCATTTTCGATCGTGCGACAATTGAGAATTCTGACTCAATCATTGCTTACTATCATTCCGGATTAATTCATGCAAACTGGTACAACGATAACATAGCTGCGATAGCCGATTTCCGAAGGGTTCTATCAGTAATCCCAGACCACTCTGGAACGCTCAACAATATGGCAATTTGTGAAATGAAGTCCGGGAATTACTCCAAAGCTCTAGGAAGTTGGCGAAAGGCAATGGAGGGTTCTCAGAATTTAATCAATCGAAGCCGTATTGTGCATAATGTCGCCTATGCTCATGCGATTTCGAAAACGAATTCACTTAAGATGCCTTCTTCATTTTCGCGATTCTCAGAACGCTTACTTAGTGACATGGCAACAGAAGATAACTCGGGGAGTTTTACTGGCACCGCCTATTGGAAATTCAGTCCCTGGATTGCCAACCCGTTACAATTTGTTGACATTCACGAGTATCCTGAGTTGAACGCCATTCCGAGTCATTCTCTCCGAGTCGTTCAAAGAGCCACGGCAATTGCAATTGGAGAAGGTTATGTTTTAACCTCAAGCGAAAGCCTCAAACTCCCCTATCTCGAAGATTCCGTACAGCTAAAAGTCCAAATTGGAAACGAGAATACTAAAACAGATAAAGGCGCAGCCAGGGTTATAGCTTTCAATCGTGAGATGGGATTAACTCTGTTACATTGCCCAGAGTTGTCTATTCCTTATTTGAAATTTAAGTCCGTGACTTCACTTTCAGAGGAACCTGTCCAAATTGGTTTTCGTTCTGGCAGTGATGCAATCTCATTTCATTCGACTAATAAAGAATTAACCCAGAATGATTCTAATTACTCGCTATATTTAGACTCAATTGATCAAATCAGTCCACCTGATGGCGCTGCGGTTTTTGACAATTCTGGAAATTTTATGGGAATTGTCTCCCGGGAGACTGTTTCGAATGCAGAATCAGAACTCATTTATGCCTACAACGCCAATGCAATTAAAAAGTTTTTAATTGCTGCTGGAGTTAATACGAATAATGTCACCGATGTGTCCATAGGACAGAATTCCTGGGATTTAATCAAAAACAGACTTATTAATCATATCGTTCAAATTGAACTTTGTTACCCAGAAGAAAGTATGTCGTTAGAACGAGTTGCTACTTCAAAATATAATAGTTCACATTACCTGAATAACCACAGCTGCTATATGTGTGATGGGTTGTCAACAGTCAGTTGTGATAACAAAGAATGTGCCAATGGTAGAACTTCTCAAAAAGTCAGAGTCGTAGTTGGTCGTACCCAAATGGGTGCACCAATTTATGGGACGAATATCGTTACCAGTCGATGCACAAGATGTAATGGCCGAGCAAATCTGGATTGCCCCAAATGTAGCGATGGTACAAATTCTCGATTTTAATTCATTTTGAATTAATCCAATTTATCATCCATTCGTCGGGTGTAAAAATTATATCGCCGAATTATATCGACAATTTGCGGGTCGAATGGCGATTTGGCCCACTAATGAATTGCAAAGTTGCGAGCGGATTTCTGAATCGTCATGCATTTTCTGGAACGATTATCCGATCTGGATTTTCTCATCGCGTAGTGGGAGTTGGGCGAGCGAGCACTTGATTCCGTCAAATCTTTGTAAACAACGGCCAGAAAACG
>DEML01000106.1:30670-31186 GCA_002359185.1 Planctomycetaceae bacterium UBA2671 | reverse complement strand
ATTGATAGAGTCTGCTCGGAGATGCGAAAGTCGGCTTCTCCCGGTCATCTAATCATAGTTAGCATGCATGGCACTTACCTGAAAGCTGGAAATTCTTCTCCTGAGAGCAGATCATTATTATCTCAATACGATTTTTCAAAACCACAATCGATTCAATGGAACGAATTCAGTCAACACCAGCTTGTCGTCGGACATCAGTCTGGTGAAGAAGCAAGTGTATTTGTAATTGAAACATTAAAAAATGTGCGCCGTGCGATACGAAAGAAGGTTCTAATTCAGCTTGCCGTCCTGGGAATATTAGGATTGTTGGCTGCTGGCATCGTCAATTACGTGCTGTTAAAGATTGTGGGTAGGCCATTAAGTCAATTGTTGAAGACAGTCGAAAATATAACTTCCGGACAATTAGGGGCTGTCGCCCCGTCATTCTCCAGTAGTGAAATCAATCAGCTATCAACGGCCATCAATTCCATGAGTATGTCACTAAATGATAATGACCGCGACCGTCGTTATCAGATT
>DEML01000106.1:22498-30660 GCA_002359185.1 Planctomycetaceae bacterium UBA2671 | reverse complement strand
CTGAAATGAATCAATTATCAACGGCCATCAACTCCATGAGTATGTCATTAAAAGAAAATGATCGCGACCGTCATCACCAGATGGAAAAGGCACGAAAGATACAGCAGTATCTACTACCCCACGGCGTTCAGATTCCGGGTCTTGAAACAGCACACATTTTTGAACCGGCGGACAGCGTTGCTGGAGATTACTACGATTTTTTACCACTATCGGACGGATCATGGTTAATTTGCATAGCTGATGTAAGTGGTCACGGTGTTCCAGCCGCGATGGGAGCAGCGATGTTGAAATCACTACTATTGGCCGCTTCAGAAAAATCCCCATTCGATCTGATCCGGATAATAAAAGAAGTAAATCGTCAGTTTGCGGCAACGATCCTACCAGGCAATTTTGCTTCAATGTTTCTTGCACGTTGGAAACCTGAATCGCGTGCCTTATCATGGGTCAGTGCAGGTCATCTTCCTGGGATTCTGATAAGAGATTCCGGATCACTCGATTCCCTTAAAAGCACGGGGTTATTAATTGGACTAGATGCAAATGCCGAATGGGAACAATTAGACACCGTTCTGTCACCGGGCGATCGGATCTTACTCTTCAGTGATGGCGTGACAGAATCTGCCAACTCTAAAGGCAATCTCTTCGGGTTAGCACGATTAACATCCTGGTTCTCTCTAGTGAATGAGAGGCCGCTCATTGTCGCTATCATGAAAATCAATGAAGTGATAGCTGAGTGGCGTTGTAATTCTTCGCCGAATGATGACCTGACATTGTTGGCGCTAAAATGTGAATTGGTTCCACATCTGAAAATTTCTGAGCATCTGGCATCCACAGTTTACGAGGAAGTTCAGTCAGTCCCTCAGTAAACAGAACCGGATATTACCTAATCCGAAATATCGTTACGTGCGAATTCGGTTCACTGAAGATTTAGTAGTAATCTCTGTTTCGGTCAAATCAAATTTACCGATGACAACTAATATGTGTCGTTATCGATCATAACACGGGGGGAGGCCAAGGATGGCCATGAAGTATACAGTTCATTTTTTAAGCTTGTTTCTACTATTGAACGGTTGTAAATCTGCGCAGCAGATCCACGACCCCGGGTACGCTCAAGTTTCCCAGGCTGTTCATCAAGCCGCATACTCGCCGACTCAAGAGACAGTCAATCCAGTCGCTGCTGATTTGGAGGGGCCCCATTCGGTTGAAGAATATATTCAGTACGCATTATCTCAAAACCCGGATATCCAGGCTGCCCGAAAACGTGTCGAAGCCAATGCTTATCAAGTCCCTGTTGCTTCAAGCTTGCAAGACCCAAATCTGGGGATGACGTTTTATCCGGAACAGGTCCAGACCGCTGCTGGCCCTCAGGAGTTTGCCTTGAATATATCACAGAAGTTCCCAGCTCGCGGGAAACTGAATGCACAGGGAGAACTGGCTGAATCACAGACAAACGAGACAAGAGCCCAACTGGCAGCAGTCGAACTAGCCACAGTTGCTAAAGTAAAACGAGCCTATTACGAACTCTATTTTATTCAGCAGACTATTAATGTAACTGAGGCAGATAAACAATTATTAGTCGAGATTCGTGACGTAGCTAACGTACGTTACAAGACAGGAAAAGTCAGTCAGCAGGACTTGTTGCGTGCTGAACTGGAAATCTCGAATGTCGAAAATGAATTGATTCGTCTGGAACAAAAGCTAGTGAGTGGTCAGGCAAAACTTGCTCGTTTGTTGCATATTTCACCTCAGACAAAATTACTGGCACTCGAACATATCGAACCGGGATCTCTACCTGCCGATTTAGACTGGCTGCAACGTCAGGCGATAGCCTCTCGTCCTGAGTTGCATGCACAATTAGCAACACTCGAAAAAGACAGGCAAGCTCTAAACTTGGCGCGCCTTGCGTATAAACCGGATGTTACTTTGGGGGCCACCTGGATCGATGTCGGATCTACCGGTGTCAGTCCTGTTGCCAACGGAAACGATTCATTTTTAATCACGGCAGGAATTAACCTGCCGGTTTACAGAAAAAAGTTGGATTCAGCAGTTCGCTCCGCAGAGGCAAAAGCAGTATCAACGGCCCGAACTTATGATTCATTGAAAGACGAAACACTTGAAGAAGTCGCGGACCTATTTGCTCAAGCCAAAAGCCAGCAGGATCTGTTAACTCTGTTCAGTGAAGATATTCTCCCCAAAGCCCGCCAGACACTGGAAGTCTCCAGCCAGGCCTATAACACCGGAGAAGTCGACTTTTTACAGTTGGTGGATAACTGGAGAGAATTGTTGCGGTTTGAGGTGAGTTACCTGAGGCTCGAAGCTTCATTAGGACAATCGCTGGCAGAATTAGAACGAGTCATTGGTGGAATTGATACCCAGGCTTTGCAACCCATACCGGCAGCACCTGAAGCTTTAGATAATTTACCTTTACCTGTAGAACCATAATAGACAAGTTTTTACTGCAATCGAAATATACGAGGTTGCTATTGAAGGAGCTTAAGATGGATAACGCTCAAAAGTGGATGCGCTGGTTCGCAACGCTGGGAGCGATCATGATGACAGGTTGCGCCTCGACTTACCACAGCTATTCTAGTTGTGAGATCGACTGCCAGTACTGTGATCCTCCTCCACTAACCTATACCTACTACGACAATTGTGTATGTCATTCCAGACAAGTCTCAGGCTACTTAGAGAGCCTACCGCATCAGTATGAATCAGCGGATCATGGGAACGACAATGACGAACCAAGCAATTGACCGGGAAGTACACCATCGATTTGGTAAGTTCTCATATTTACTTTGCTCTATACTGACATTACTGATAGGAACAGCCTTTACAGGTAGCAGTAGAGGCTCTGTGATTTTCTTCTGCCTGTTGTTTTCAGCGGTCCTGCTGACAGCAGTTATCTCAATTTGTCAGCGTCACAAGACATTAGGCATTGGTCTGACGATCGTATTCCTGATGCTGGTTATGAATGTCAGCAGTTTTCTTTTTCACAGTGATTCCCTAACGATCCTCCATAACATTTTGGTGATCATTTTCCTGGCGTTTGTCTTCTACCATGTACTCAGTGCCGTTTTTGATGACAATCAAGTGACATTGGATACAATTATCGGGACGGTCTGTCTCTATTTGCTGGCTGGACTGTTCTGGGCGTACTTATACTCAATGATCATAGTCATTGATCCAGCTGCATTTCGGTATGACCTGGTAAGCTCTACATCCGAAACAGTCACTTTAAGTAACTCAAACTTACAACCGTTGATTTATTTATCGTTCGTGACTATGGCGACACTGGGCTATGGAGATATCATTCCTGTATCCGGGCCAGCTCAAACAGCCTGTTATCTTCAGGCTGTCTTTGGCCAGTTCTATTTTGCAATCCTGGTTTCAAGATTAGTTTCGCTATATATCTCGTCGGTATCTCGTGAAAATCAAGATCGCTTAAATAGCCAGTCCTGAATTGCAAAGTCCTGAAATATCAAAACGATAAAATCAGTTGAGCTGTAAAACGAATTTCAAGGTTTCTTAATGAATCTATCAGCCTTTGCTGAAACTTTGAAGACTCTTGGAATGTGATCGGACTAAATCAAAATGGGGCAGACAGGGTATTTTGGATGAGTGAGTCTGGACTTTAGTGATATGAGCGTTAGAATAACTTCAACATTATTGGTTTTTCTACCGAAAATATGGGTATGAATAGAAGAATTTGCTCCCTAATCCTGATGCCGTGGATGCTGCTGACCCAGTCAGTTGCCTTCGGCCACTCTCATGGAGGCAACCTGCCTGCAGGGCATGGTTTACGCGCGCATATTCATCTGAATAAATCATCCATTGATGACTCTCACGGCCACGTTCATCACTATGAGGCGGATAAACACAGCCACCAGGATGACCACCATAAGAGCTCTGAAAATCAGGGCTTTCCACAGTTTACTAGTTCATCTGATCACGATTCCTCTGCGATCTATCTTAATAGTATTGATGTGATCTCAGGTACGCGTTCAACTCTTAAGACGGAAATCAAAGTCCTGTTTCAATGGGACATCATCGGATGCAATTCATCTTTTGAATTTCCGCAACTCACAGAAACCGAACGATCGGTATTTGACTGCGCGCCCCCTGATTCTAGTTCCCCGCTCTTTGTCCGCCACCATGCTTATTTAATATAAGCATAGAACTCTTCGCAGACAGTATCACAAAATTAGGTTGGTACGTCCTGCTCTCTGCTTTTGGCGTTGACTAATTTCGCGATTCTTCTCAGGACAAATCCTGAATGATTTGCGGAGAATTCTGTCGATTCGACCCTTTGTTTATGGTCGGACTATCTCTCTGTTCATTTTTTCAAATCTTCGCATGATGCGAAGGAGGTCTTTATGCGCCCGTTACTTACTGCGGTTCTGCTTGGGATTGGTCTGTTCACGGAAAGTTGTGCCAGCTCCTCATATTCGACTGGTAAAGCAATGATTTCTGACGCGACTTCCGAACGGGAAATTCCCCAGGAAGCAACCATTCATCAGGTCAGGTATCTAAACTCTGATTTGAAGAACCCAAACGATGAATTAGTACAAATCAACCTCACAGACACATCATCTCAGGTCAGCAAACCAACGGAGACACAAACGCTTGGTCTTCCAGAGTTGATTGACCTGACTCTTGATAGTAATCCTCGTCTGGCAGAGGTATCCTGGGCAATCGAAACAGCTCGAGGCCGGGCTATTCAGGCTGGATTGTATCCGAACCCGACTGTGAGCGTGACAGGTAATGAGATCAGTGACCGGACCGGTCCTGGGGGGATCTGGACAGCATACGCTGGTCAGGAATTTGTCACAGCCAACAAACTGGATTTGGATCAGGCAGCCGCACTCAAAAGGGTGGATCAGGCCTCGCTCAACTTGATGACGGAACGCTATCAGGTCTTTACGAAAGTACGGCAAGCGTACTTCGAAGCCTTAACACTTCAAAAACGGTCAGACATCCTTTCGAACCTGGTAAAGCTTGCAGAGCAATCAGTCAATAATTCAAAAGCCCTGGTAAATGCAAAAGAAGCAGCTGAGCTGGATGTCATACAACTCGAAGTTGATTTGGAACGTTATCGCGCAGACCTGGATGCGACAAAAAAAGCGTTGCCAGGGGCGTATCGAAAACTGGCTGCCAGTGTTGGTATTCAGGATATGCCTATTAAGCGTCTTTCAGGTGAACTCGATCTTGCTCTAGAGGATTATAATCTGGATCAGGTCAGCACTTACGTGCTCAGTATCCACCCTGAAATCAGATCAGCACAAATTGGAGTTGAGCATGCCCGCTTGATCTTGCAACGAGCCAAGGTGGAACCAATCCCCAATATTACTGTGGGTACGGGATACACTCGCCAGAGCCAGAACCGGTCCGATGACTGGGACATCGGTTTTAGTGTTCCTCTCCCGCTTTGGAACAAAAATCAGGGAAACATATTGTCTGCCGAAACAAATATCAATGTGGCAATGAACCAAACGGAGCGTGTACAGAATGAACTGATGAATCAACTTGCGATCGCTTATTCAGCTTATGCTTCCGCACGGGAACGGGCTGAACGTTACCAGGTTTCAATCTTGCCGAAGGCTCAACGAACTTATGAACTTTCAATGGTAGCATACCAGGGAGGACAGTTTGAGTACCTGCGTGTACTGGAAGCACAACGATCTGTAGCTGAAGCCAATCTGGAATTGATTCGCTCCATGAGCGAGATGTGGCTGGCTGCCAGCGAAATTGCAGGACTGATGCTGGAAGATCAGTGGCCTTTAGCTCCTGTCCCTCCCTTACCTGAAAAGGAACAATCATGAAGAAACTTCTTCAAATAGTGAAACCCATTCTGGCAATCGGGAGCGTTGCGATATTGATTGCTACCGGCTATTTCACGCGTGACAATTGGTTGCCGCTTTTAGAACAAAACAAAACCGCCAGATCGGATAACGTTTCTACTGCTTCAACCAAAGCAAGCGATAAGAAAAACGCAGCTTCCGAGCAGATTATTCTATCAGACCAGGCGATTGCCAATTTGGGCTTGCAGGTCAAATCAATACAGCCTGAGACCTATTGGAAAACGCTACAGGTCCCGGGCATGGTAGTGGATCGACCCGGTCGCAGTGATCGAGGGATCGTTTCTCCTGTAGATGGAGTGGTCGACAAAATGAATTATTTTCCAGGCGACACAGTCCACCCTGGGGATGTGCTCTATACGATCCGCATCCTTAGCGAGTCTTTGCAACAGACCCAGTCGAAACTGTTTAAAGATACGCAAGACATCAAACTCGCCGAAGCAAAAAAGAAACGCCTGGAATCTTCAGGAGGAGCAGTCCCCGGTGCCCGGATCATTGAAGTCGCTAGTGAAATCACGCGACTGAAAGTGGCAATCAAAGGGTATCGTCAGGAACTGCTTAGTCGAAGTTTTACACAAAATCAGTTGAACGAAGTGGCTGCAGGTAATTTCGTCAAAGAACTGAATATTCTCGTTCCCTCTCAAGCTAGCGAATCCAAACCATTGGGGACCTCTGTCGTGCTGCAGGCGACAGGTGAGGAAGTAAAACTGGACTCCCCCCCCTCCTTTGAAGTTCAGGAATGCAAAATAGATCTAGGCCAACAAGTCAGAACCGGTCAAATGTTGTGTTTGCTGGCAAATCATCAGTTGCTGGCAATAGAAGGTCGGGCATTTCGAGACGAAACACAACTTCTTGAACAAAGTGTCAAAGCCGGTTGGCCAGTTGAAGTGGACTTTCAGGAAAACGCGATCGCAGACTGGCCTCCCGTTAATCAGACTTTCTGGATTCAATATCTGGCAAATGTCATAGATCCCATTAATCGTACCTTTGCGTTTCGTATGGCGTTGGAAAATCAGTCTAGAGTTGTGAAACAAGATGGAATGACCCAGATACTCTGGCGGTTTCGTCCAGGTCATAAAGTCCGCATCTTGATCCGGGTCGAAAAGCTCGAAAACGTCTTTGTACTTCCCACGGATGCCGTTGCCCGCGACGGAGCTGAAGCATTTGTTTTTACCCAGAACGTCAATACGTTTCAACGCAAGGCGGTTCGAGTACTGGAACGAGACCGACGCTATACCGTCATCGCGAATGATGGATCGCTCATGCCTGGTTCGTTTGTAGTACAGAGTTCTGCCGAACAGTTGAACCGTATGTTGAAGTCCTCATCAGGAGACGACTTACCAGAAGGCTACCACATTCACGCCGATGGCAGTCTCCATAAGAACGAAGACGAAGGGAATTAGGGGAATACCGTGCTCAATTCAATCATCCGACTCTCACTGACCCATCGAACGCTGGTGCTTGCCGCCTGTGTCGTTGTCCTGGCTTATGGGGGTTATTTAACGACAACCTTACCTATTGATGTGTTCCCAGATCTTGATCGACCTCGAGTCGTGATTCTAACAGAGTGTCCTGGCATGTCTTCTGAAGAAGTCGAAACGCTGGTTACTTATCCAATAGAAACAGCGATCCTAGGGGCAAACGGGGTTGAAGATGTCCGCAGTCAATCCAGTCAGGGCATGAATGTCATTTACATCGAGTTCAGTTGGAAGACGGAACCTCGGTACGCTCGACAGATTGTGTCAGAGCGTCTGGCAAATGTACCGATGCCACCAGGCATCCGTCCGATTATGACACCTCAGGCATCCATAATGGGGCAGATTCTGCATGTTGGAATTCATCGCAGAAAGGGGCCACAAGGTGGAAAGTTGACTGCGGTTGGGCAGACGGGATTACTGGCAGAACGCACAGGAAATGAAGCAAGTCCTGAACTGACCGTTTGGAATCCGGTGAATCGAAACGATCTCAGCTTGTGGAAGAAAATTGAAGTCGAGAATCCCAAATGGGATGAGACAAACCCTGGGCGTGATGTGGCATTTGTCTGGAATAAACGGTCCTATGACGTTATTTTCCCGACTCCTCTCGAAGAACGAATGGATCTGCGTACGACCGCGGACTGGTTAATCAGACCGCGACTACTGAAGCTGACTGGCATTGCTGAGGTCATTGTCATGGGCGGTGATGAGAAGCAGTATCAGGTTCTGGTTGATCCCATCAAGTTGCAAGAATATAACGTATCACTTCAGGATGTTGAGGCCGCTGTCCAGTCAAATAACCTGAATGCCAGTGGCGGGTTTATAATCGGAGGCC
>DEML01000106.1:18244-22321 GCA_002359185.1 Planctomycetaceae bacterium UBA2671 | reverse complement strand
GCGGGTTTATAATCGGAGGCCAGACAGAGCGTTCTGTGAGGGTGATTGGTCGTCTTGGTGCTCTGACAAGCGACGTCCTGGATGAGCTCCGAAAAGCCCCTGTCAAAATGAATGGAGACCGTGCCGTACTTTTATATCAGGTGGCACAAATCGTGGAAGGGCCGGCTCCCAAACGGGGCGATGCCAGTATTGATGGACATGCCGGTGTGGTTATTACAATTGTCAAACAGCCACATGCTGACACCAGAAAACTGACTGACGACGTGATGGCTGCTTTGAGTGATGCAGAATCAACGCTACCTGCCGACATTGTGATCAATACCAGCCTGTTTCAGCTCAAGAGTTTTATTGACCGAGGAATTTACTACGTCGAAGAAGCGCTTGTCATAGGAGCCATTCTTGTCGTGATCGTGCTGTTCTTGTTTCTGCTGAATTTTCGCACGACATTCATCACGTTGACAGCCATTCCATTGTCGCTGGTGATTACAACTCTGGTATTTCGCATCGTAGGGGTCATGTCTGGGACAGAATTATCAATCAACGTAATGACCCTGGGGGGAATTGCAGTTGCCATTGGCGAACTGGTCGATGATGCCATTGTGGATGTGGAAAATATCTTTCGACGCCTGGGAGAAAACAATTTAAATCCCAATCCGAAACCTGCCATTGTGGTCGTGTATGAAGCCAGTCGAGAAATCCGCTCTGCCATCGTCTTCGGGACAGCAGTCGTTGTCCTGGCCTTTATGCCTCTATTTGCTTTGTCCGGTGTGGAAGGTCGCTTGTTTATCCCATTGGGAATTGCCTATATCGTTTCAATTCTGGCTTCTTTACTGGTCTCACTGACTGTCACACCGGTACTCTCTTACTACCTCCTGCCTCAAGCAAAGGCAACTCATGCCCATCAGGATGGGCGGTTACTACGAGTGCTGAAATGGGGAGCGAGTTTCCTGATTCGATTCAGTATGCGGCGGGCAGGCATCCTATTGGTTTTGACCTGGGCACTCGTTGGTTACAGTGTCTGGGAATTGTCAAAGTTGGGAGCTGACTTTCTTCCCAAATTTGATGAGGGAAGCGTACAAATCAATGTATCTTTACCTGGCGGATCGTCGCTGAAAGCATCCAACGAGGCATCCTCACTGATTGATTCGCAACTTGTCAAACTGCAGAAGTCTGCAGAAAATCCGAATGGTCCCGTATTGCACTTTTTTCGCAGGACAGGTCGAGCAGAGCTGGATGAACATGCTCAGCCAGTCAACGTGGGTGAATACATTTTGACGATGAACCCAGACTCAGACCATGGTCGGGACGAGTTTCTGGATACGCTACTCTCTGATTTGCGCTCAAATGTACCAGGGGTTGGGATTGAAGCGGAACAACCCCTTTCTCACCTGATTAGCCATATGCTGTCCGGAGTGAAAGCCCAAGTCGGGATTAAGCTGTATGGAGACGACCTCGACAAGCTGCGCGAGTTGGCAGGAGAAGTTCGCGATGCGATCACTGATATACCTGGTGTGACACCTCCCATTATCGACCCACAGGAACGGGTAGATGAGTTACATGTAGTCCTGAAACCTGATGAGCTGGCTTTCTTTGGGCTGAGTCGGGAATACATAGCCGACTTCGTACAGACTGCGTTGAAAGGCGAAGCAGTATCGCAAGTCTTAGATGGTCAGAGACGTTTTGACCTTGTGATTAAACTCAACGAAGAGCATCGCTCAGATCCTTATAATCTGGGTGAACTACGTATTGATCTTCCCGATGGGCGGGGGCAAATACGTTTGCGAGAAGTGGCCAACTTCCCAGGTTCAGCCAGTGGACCAAATTTGATCAACCGAGAAAACGTCAGGCGCCGTCAAACAATCCGTTGTAATGTCTCAGGACGTGACCTCGCCAGTGCAGTCTCTGAAATTGAAGAACGGGTGCGTGATCAGGTCGCATTGCCAACCGGTTACTTTGTTGAGTTTGGGGGACAATTTGAAGCTCAACGGTCTGCTACGTTTCTGATTACAATACTGGCGGCAGTTTCAGTCGCTGGAATATTTATTGTTCTCATGATGCTTTATCCGTCAGCACGGATCACGTTTCAGATCCTGAATGCCATTCCGACTGCTTTTATTGGTGGTGTCTTCGCACTAGTATTAACCAACCAGACTCTTACCGTGGCTAGCATGGTAGGATTCGTATCTCTGGGGGGAATTTCTGTGCGAAACGGCATCCTGTTAGTGACACACTACTTTCATTTAATGGATGAAGAAGGGGAAGCGTTTAGTCAAAACATGGTGCTGCGGGGAAGTTTGGAAAGGCTTGCTCCGGTCCTGATGACCGCCTTGACCGCCGGTATTGCTTTGATTCCTCTTGTGGTGGGTGGTAATAAACCAGGGTTAGAAATTTTATACCCTGTCGCCACTGTGATTTTAGGAGGTTTGGTAACCTCAACGTTTTGCGAATTTTTTATTCACCCCGGCTTATTCTGGAAATTCTCGGGGAAAGATGCCGAACGACTGGTCCGTAGTAAAAGCTCTGATGAAGAACTGCTGCGATCTGTATAAGAATGTAATACACGTAAACTATTTCTATCATGCAAAGGAAAACGAAATGATGTACACAAAATCGCTGGGCTTACTGTTGGCAGCTTTACTCGTCACCGGTTGCTCGGACAAAGGCACTACCGATGCTCCGAAAACGGAAACTGCACAACAGGCCGAAAAACAGAATGAAGCTACCAGCACCGAAGAACATGCACCACACGGTTCAGGACCAAATGGCGGGGTGGTGTTTGATCTGGGAAAATATCACGCCGAATTCACAGTGGATCATCCCAAGCATGAATGCATGATTCTTTTCATAGGTAACGACGAGAAAACACCAGTAGCGGTTACAGCAAAAAATCTGACGCTAACCACAAAAGAGACAAAGACAGAAGAGGGAAAAGTTGTTCCCCCCATGACAGTGAAGCTGGTACCGCAGGATGAAACCGACGGGAAGGCGACGAAATTCGTCGGCACAGATCCTGGCATCGGTAATGTTGCCGACTTTGAGGGCACGGTTCTTGGTGAAGTCGATGGAAAACCTTCTCAGGGTGAGTTCAAAGAATAAACTGTCTGGTGATAATTATGGTTTCCATTGAGGTCGCCGCCGCCGGTAAAACGGCAGCGGTGGCCTTTGGATACAGTCGAGTGCTTAAATACTCTAAATACGATGAAAGTAGATAATGTACTATGTTCTCAAAATTCTGCTCACTGCCGGGTTAGTAGTTGCTGTATCGGAGATATCCAAGCGTAGCTCGCTTTGGGGTGGAATTCTCGCTTCGTTGCCACTGGTTTCTTTTCTTGGAATGATCTGGTTATATATCGACACAGGTAGTACAGAGAAGGTTTCGGAACTTTCAAAAAGTGTATTCTGGCTTGTCCTGCCTTCATTATCTTTTTTTCTCATGCTGCCTTTTTTGCTTAAGAAAGGAATGGGCTTCGGTACCAGTTTCGCATTTTCAACCATGGTTATGATTGGTCTCTATCTGGTCATGATTGTCTGTTTAAAGAAACTGGGAATTCATACTTAGTGCGATCCGAGCAGCAATTGATATCTAGGGGTTGAATTTCAAAAGCTGTTAAGTTTAAGAAAAACCCATTTGCCCAAAATATGCTTACGAATCTTGTTTAACTCCAATTAACCATGAATCCCAACAGGATTGGCAACAACAGAGAAAATTATGAATCCATTAAAGGTTGTAAATACTTAAATATAAATACGTTGCGTATTTTATAATAAGGATTGAATTAAATATGGTTGTGTCTTCGAGTAAGTTTGATTCAACCTAATTTGTTGAATTGATAACTATTGGTTTTTGAAACCGAAGGTTGCAGGTCACCATATGAAGATACCCAACCACCGAATTCACCTGACTCATCACTGGGAACATTTTCTGAACGTATACTGAGTGAGCGTACCTAGAATAATGATGGGCACAGCCCGGCAGAAAGCAGATAAATTACCCATCTCTAACCCAGATATCAAGAATGGGACCATATTGAGACCCGATAGCAATAATCTCCACGACGCACTACCTAAGCTTTAACA
>DEML01000106.1:15622-18066 GCA_002359185.1 Planctomycetaceae bacterium UBA2671 | reverse complement strand
CACGAACTCACTTTCGGGACACCCATTAGCTACCTTTGCCATTGTCGCATTTCGTCGAGGGCCAGTTCTTGCGAACCCCCCGCGATGAAATACTCCGATGGCGACGATAACATAGCCAAGGTTCAAGTCAAGGCTGAGGTTATCAGCCTTGACAAGTCTATCACTAACTGCTAGACATTGTGCTGTAAGAATTGGTGGAAAAAGTCGTCGCTTGTGACCAAGAGCATTCCCAGTAAATGGTTTACGGTGTCTGATTTGAAAGGAATGCCTGCGAATTTGGCAGTAGCTGGTTCTACAAATGATCTAATCTACAAAGGGCAAATTTGTGGCCGCCACTGCCTCAACTGACTGGAAGAAGTTGTTTGGTCTCGATGATCGCGAGCCGCCTTACTTTATTTCCAGTATTGAGCAACTCGACGATGCGGGTGTAGTACCACAGCCCCATGCACTTCGTCGTGCTTTTGAGCAACTTAATATCAATGGTGTTCTATGCCAGGAACGCAGTCCGGTCATCTACTTCCGACTGGTCAAGAAAATCGATCCGGTCCAGATTCTCGACCTTCATCGATCGTTCTGGAACCAAGGTATTGCTCCGATCCTCGTTGTCATTGCTCCAGACGAAGTCCAGGTGTTTTCCGGTCTTATACCGCCAGAAAGCTCTCAGGTTGATACTCATCCGTTTCCTGGGCTAGTCGAAATCCTTCCCCGCCTACAAAATCGGCTACGATCCTTTCTGCTGTCCGTCGAGTCGGGTGAATATTTTCATACCCATCGACATTCCTTTGACCCTGGTAAGAGGGTTGATCGGGAATTGCTCCGCAATCTCCAAGCAACCCGCCAGGCACTAGGTGAAGTCCCTGCAGCGCGGCTTGAACCCCTGACTCTTAATGCCCTGCTATGTCGACTGGTTTTTACCTGCTACCTCTTCGATCGAGGCGTCATCGACAGTGACTACCTCACGTCGCTTGGGATTGATGATGCGCAGCATTTAAGAGACATCTTGGCAAAGAAACCCAGGACAGATGCCAAGAATGATCTCTATTTGCTCTTTACCCAACTTGGAGAAGACTTCAACGGCGACCTGTTTAGTGCAGACTTGGAGGCGGAGAGCCGACAAGTCAAGGTGAATCACCTTGAGATTCTGGATCGATTTTTCCATGGTACTGATATACGCACTGGCCAGCAGTCTTTTTGGCCCTACGATTTTGGGTTCATTCCGATTGAGACCATCAGCGCAATTTACGAGCACTTCCTGAAAGCTGCCGGGGAAGAGCAGAAGAAGGCAGCCGGTGCATTTTACACTCCCAGATTCCTTGCAGAATTTGTCCTGGATCTGACGCTGGAAGGCGAAACGTCGCTTCTGGGCAAACGATTCCTTGATCCGGCTTGTGGTTCAGGCATTTTTCTTGTCGGGCTGTTCAATCGTCTTGCTGAAGAATGGAAATTTCAGAATCCCCGGGCACGTTATGACAGACGTGCCCGTGAGCTAATGGGCATTCTTCGCAACAACCTTTACGGCATCGATAGCAATCGTAGTGCCTGCCAGATTTCCGCCTTCAGCCTATATCTCGCCTTTCTCGACCAGCTTGCGCCTCCCGATATCCAAAAGCTGTTAGGAAAGTGGGAACGTCTCCCCTATCTGGTTTCAACTCCAGGTGAAATAGAGGCTGGCCACGAGGCGGCTGGAACAATTTATTGCGCAGATTTCTTCACGGAAAATGCAGCACTACCTTATAAGGTTGATATAATTGTTGGCAATCCTCCTTGGGGGAGTTCCAAGGTTCGAAACGCTCCATCTGCACAATGGTGCATCGAAAGAAAACTTCCGCACCCCGATCGTCAGATGGCGATTGCATTTATCTGGAAAGCACCAGACCATCTTGAGGATGATGGCAAGATATGCTTTGTCATGCCTCATGGCATGCTATTCAACCACAATGATACCGCTGTTCGCTTTCAACAGTTATTCTTCCGCACTCACTCAGTTGATCGGGTAGTCAATTTGACTGACTTCCGAATGTTTCTCTTTGCAGATGCTAAGGCGGGAAGTCTGGTTGTGAAATTCCGAAAGGAACAACCCGTTGACGGCACGCACGTCATCGATTACTGGACACCCAAGACCGATTGGGCAATTACACAAGCTGAAATATTGAGAATCCCTACGCAGGATAGATCTCAATTAACCGTGCGTCAGGTGCTTAATGATCTGAAAAGTGATGATGCACCACAAATCTGGAAAGGGCACTTCTGGACAACTCCCAGGGATCGCCAATTGATCGAGCGATTATCCATATATCCTCGGCTTCGGGACAACGTTCGGCAAACCAAAGAAAAAGAGCCCAAAAACAAACCTTGGATCATTGCGCAGGGATTCCAACCTCTTGGTCCCGGCGATTCTCAAGAGGATGCTAAAACCATTGAGCTGCCATCAAAGCTGTTTGTCC
>DEML01000106.1:10835-15490 GCA_002359185.1 Planctomycetaceae bacterium UBA2671 | reverse complement strand
CAAAGCTGTTTGTCCAGGCGGATTGTGACAACCTAAACACGTTGCTTCTTGAAGACGACTGCAATGAGCTTCCATCCAATCGGGTAAATGCTCGCCGCGGACGCACGGCAGAGAGCCTTTTAGTATTTCATGGGCCCCATGTGCTAATCACACGAGGATTTTCGCGCTGCGCTTTTACAGATTTTTCTGTATCGTTTCGAAGTTCGGTGCGTGGTATTTATGGCCCCAAGGTAGATCGCGATCTTCTAGTATTTCTTTCATTCGTCCTTAGGAGTCCGCTGGCCCATTATTTCCTGTTTCACACATCAGCAAACTGGGGTGTCACACGTCCAGAAGTTCACGATCAAGATCTTTTACGATTGCCGTTTCCATTCCCGGACCAATGCGATCAACCTAAGCAAGCCAGGAGCATTGTGCAAAAGTCAGCGAAGCTCTTTGATCAGGCTATTGAGCGAGCCAAACGGCCTCTTGTAGACCGCCAGAGACTTGCGGACGACGTTCAGAGTCAGGTTGATGACTTGGTTTATGCCTATTTTGATGTCGATAACTTCGAGAGAATGCTCATTGAAGACACGTCAGCCTATGTTCTAACTAGCATCCAGCCTTCGCGAGCAAGGGTATACATCCCAACGAACCTTTCCAGTAAGCATGCAATGCGTAAATCTTATGCCACACTGCTCTGCAAACGACTGAATGGATGGGCCAAGCAAGGCCTTCAGGTTCACGCCAAAACCATAGCCGATTCTTCCGTCGGTGTTGGTATGGTCGTTCTCGAAAAGACCAAGAGCGGGCAAGAGCCAACTGGGCTTGCAGAAGTCGGTAATGATTTACTGCATGTGTTGGACAGCCTCCAGCATACCTCTACACGAAGCCATGGGACATTTGAATTGGTACGTGGGCTGAAAGTGTTTGACCGTAACTTGCTCTACATCACAAAGCCGCTTGGCCAGCGATTCTGGACAAATACCGCGGCGATCAATGACGCAGACGAAATTGCGGCTACGATCCTCATGCGGCCGACGCGGAGGAATGCATGATTACCGGAGGTGCCGAACATTGGGACGATTTCTTTGAGCAAAGTCTCATTCCGCAGGTATTTGACTACGTCATTAACTCGTGGGAGCAGGTTCCAGTTCCAGAGCCTGGCGAACTGGAGGATGTTGTTTCCGATCAGCTATACACTCAGATGCTCAAATCAAAGCAAAGAAACCACTTTCCGTTCCTGATTTCTCGGGAAGACCTTGAGTTTGATCTGGAACTCGCAAAGGAATCCGGGCGAAAGGACATTGTGTTTTATCCGTCACTTCAGGAACAAGACATTTACATGTGCCTTGAAGCCAAGCGATTGAACGCCATCGTCTCCGGCAAGAAACGATCGTGTGCCAGCGAGTATGTTAAGGACGGTCTGCAGCGCTTTGTCGATGGGAAATACGCGAAGTGTGTACGTCACGCTGCGATGCTTGGTTATGTTCTCGACGGAGATGTCAGCAATGCAATGGGCAATGTTGAAAAGAATATTCTCTCTAGGACAAGCGAGCTTGGGATGCTGGAAGGTAGCGGGTTTCTTGATTCGACTATCCGCGTCACCGATTCCTTTGCCAAGGAGACGCATCATGCACGGAAGAAGAATAATGGTGAAAAAATTCGCGTTCATCACTTATTTCTGGAATGTCAACATCATGTCGCAGGATGCAAGGGTATCGCAGACCAGTAGTGATAATTGAGTGCATGCCAATGAGTGACACGAGTGGCGATAGTGGAGTAAGAATGCGTTACCAGCGATCAATGGAGATCGAGCAGCGGCTTGATGCCGTGCTGGAGTTGATACGTAGTGGAAGTTATTCAACGCCCGCACTAGCAGAGAAATTGGGCGTTTCCGTTCCTACCATTTCCCGCAGCGTCGAGGCACTTCGGGAACGAGGGTACAACATACAGGCAATCAGAGGGGCAAGAGGCTGGCGTTACACGATTATATCGGAAGGGGATTCTACTGACTCCTCAATCGACCGGCTGGAGCAGCCATGATCATCAACTTCCACGTCAAATAATTCGCCCACAATCTGACCCGGCGTACCACCGCCGGGGGCGATCGTCTGTCGAGGTCCCTCTTCGACGCCACCGTTGACTTACCCCCCCACCAGATCGAAGCAGCCCTGTTTGTCCTGCAATCGCCTCTGGCGCGTTCAGCGAATATGAGAGCAGCATCATTGAGGAAATAATTTGGGGCAATGAGAATTACCTTTAGCCGAACAGCTTCTCAACAGGACATCAGATGGTGAATGTTTATCATAAGCTGGAGCGTTACTACGAGGTTCGCAGTGATGATTCAACAATTGATGTTCAGGTTCACGAGAAACATCAAGGCGAACCTGATTGACCAGACTTGATAGGAAAAGACTGGAAAACACAATGCTTCCATTTCGCGTTGCTTGGCATGGCATCGGCTGTAATGGCACAATTCTGCTGGGAACATTGCTTGCCTAGTCCTTAAACCAGCGTAGCTGGTGTCGACAAATTGGTTGAAAGATGAAAACCTCCGTAGCATTCCGGTGTATATTTGATTGTAGTTCAAGAAACATCGGCTCACGGGGAGGTTTTCAGGTGAAGAAAAATATACAACGACGACTCGATGCACGGAAGCGTAGCACGAAGAAACGGACCGATAAAGCCAACTGGAACGGGCAGTCGCCGATGCTGACGTGTCCGAACGTGAAATATGAACTGGCGGAAAAGACTCAGGTCATTGCGTGTGGGGGAATTGGCGTCGCGCAACGGTTGGTTCGGCAGTTGGGCATTATGGAGAGCATCAATCGTTGCTGTCCGATCTTTATGTTTCACATGCCGTATTCCGAAGCCGACCATGTGCTCAACATCGCCTTCAACCTGTTCACTGGAGGCACCTGCCTGGAACATCTCGAACTGCGACGATGCGAAGCTCCTGATTTATCACTCCACTTACGCGTTGAGACGTAGCGTATAATCTTATTTAAGGTAGCCTGTAACCACCTTATAATTAGCTCCCGTATTTTGTTCTTTCTCAGTTAAAAAAGAGCTGACAACTATTTCAGCATAGCCTTTGTCGCATTTTCCGGAATAAACCAAGCTGCCTTGTTTCACGTTTGCATTGTCCTGCGTAAGAACCAACATCGCATCTTCAACTGAAAGACCATGATCTTTTAATTTAACTCGAGCACGTAACGAGAATAAAAATCCACTGTATACGGAATCTTCTTCTGATTCGCCAGATTCTTTCCCTTGATTAATTAACTCTTGAATCTTAGCTTCATACTCATCTTGGGAATCATTATTTTCACAAAAATCTGCTTCTAAATTATCCCAATCATCATTTTCACCATTCTCCATTACACTTCTCACCCCAAAAATAATAATTATACCAGACTAGAAATATGAAGTTATAGGGCTTTACGCATATCGTTTTTTCGAGAAACCATCATTGAACTGATCGTGTTCTGATCTCCTACCAGTGAAAAAAGAGTGAGTCTGATCACCCAGATTGAAACGCCGATTCCAGATATTATTCTAAGTGATCCTACTTGATTGAGGCAGATCCTGATGAATCTGGTTCCCTATCCGATTCTGAACCAATTTGACATGTTACTCTCTACGTCAACACAAGGAGATCGTCATATCCTCACAAATAATGCAGAAAAAAAACGATCCGAATCTACTGCAGCAGAGCAATCTCAAGTTACAAAAGTTCGCTCAAAACCCATGAAGAATACTGCACTGTCTAAAATCCTAAAGTCACCCTTTCTTTTTTGCAAGTTTTGTCTGTTCGCTCGGACGCAGACGTTCTCCAGGCACCTTTATAATTACGAGGAACCTAGGCTGAGTCTCTCCTTTGCGAATAAGCTCAACCGACTTCACAAGCTCTGAAATGTGCATTGCTGCTCCATCCCTATCGGTTTGATCCAGAACAAGCAAGAATCCCAGCCGTGCGCTAATGTTCTGATAATCCATGGCTTGGGATGAATATGCTTTTTCAAGTGCATCGAAAGAACAATCTTTTGAATCTCGTTTGACTTCGACAACAATTCTTTCTGCCGAAAACTGGAAATAAACATCTGCTCGTCCCCCGCCAACGTTCATCACTTCAATCTTCGTGCCAGCAACATTAGACTCCATGAATTTTTTATAATCACTCTGGAGATCATCTTCCTTGGCAAGATTTCCATCCGCTCGTTTGAAAAGGTAAGCGATAGCCGGTTCATCCCTCACAGTCATTTCAAGGCGAGCGTGTAAAAAAGTGATGGTCCAAAGCAGTATAGCATTGAATAGTTGTTTTGAATCTTTCGATTTATGATAGTCAGACTGTGACGCAACAGCTAACAGGCATGTTTCAATTACCATTGTTTCAGCGTTCGTCAGATTAGTCATATGAACCTCGAAAGCATCGTAGATTGCATTAATAATCAATGACTTGTGATTTGCAGTGAGATTTGAATTAGTAATCAGAGATTCAATGAGGCCATTACTCTGTTTACCAAAGAGTATCTGATCATCGGAATATTTCGATACAAGTTTATCAGCTTGTTCTAAAAGATGTTTCGCGTCATTTGCGATTTCGCTGAATTGATTTTGGCAAAACCATTTGCGCATCAGATGAGCTTGACCTGCCACTGCTGCCAAGGATC
>DEML01000106.1:4248-10701 GCA_002359185.1 Planctomycetaceae bacterium UBA2671 | reverse complement strand
CCTGCCACTGCTGCCAAGGATCCTTCAATCCTCGGCCTGACAAGCGATTCGATGCCACCAAGCTGGTTCAGTTTTAGAATAGTTCGACTCGCACTATAAATCGGCAACAAAAATTGTTCGATAACGACAGCTGGCTCATACCAAGATGGTTCAAGCAATTCGTTCTCTAATCCGCGAAGGGCTTGTGATAGCTGTTCCCACAAAAGGACCTCGAAGGTCCGTGCACGTAGCCATGGTGGATCAAATTTAGACCGATGTGAGATAATCAGATCACGGACAGAATTGTCAATTTGATTAGCAAGCGACTCCACTGATCCATTCAGCTCTCCCACGGAAAATTCAGTTAGAACTTCCGTGCATAGTAAAAAAAGAGTTGAATCTGGTCGACCTAACGGGCTTGCGAGAGATTTGTTGAACCAAAATCGAGCGTCCTGAAGTTCAGCAGCAACAGCGTTTGATTCAATCGACGTAAGTGCCTTAGAAAGACAGGACATGCCTAGCTCAAAATACACTTCGTCTTTTGCGTCAGCTACATCGCGAAGTTCATGAAGTTTATTCACGAGTTCATCGACATGCCAATGTGAATGAGCAACTCCAATAATTTTCGCTGCCCAACGTAAAAAATCTGGTGAATCACGAACATCAATTCTAATTAGTACGCGAATCAAATCAAATCGTTTTTCGGGTAACACTATAGCTATACGTAATGCACCGTCCAAGGTTGCTGCTCGTGCCAATGACTCATTGGTTTTATCAATCGCAATATTAAGATAGGATTCAAGGATTTGGTCATCCGCTTTGGAATCAAGCGAGATAAATTGATCCAAAAGGTCAACGCATTCCCTCATTGCAATACCGTTCTTACAGATAGATAGAGTTCCGCAAATGAAACGCCATCCATCTTCAGATTCGATACTTTCGTCTGAATTAATGACGATACGAACGAATTCAGGCAATAGTGGAGAAACTCCGATTTCTGGAATTACGTTATTCAACACATCTATTCCCCCAATCATTGCCAATGAAGGATTCGTGCCCGCTTCCAGAAAATCAACAAGCTTCTTTTCGAGGTTGTGCATGAGCCACTACAAACTTCCTACCAGAGCGGATTATCTGCATGAGATTGCTTTAGCCTTGATTCATCAACGTGATTCAATATCGCATCAGATGAAATTGACGCAACAATCACTTGTATATGCTCAAGCTCGTTCGATAGGTCCTCTAAACCTGAAATCAACTGTTCTAAGTCCTTCGATGCAACCTCCTGTGCTCCTGGGGAGTCGATCATAAGGAGCCCCGGGTAGCGTCCAACTCCTTTCTTTTCACCAACACTTATCATTGCTAAGACTGTGGCAACTTTCAGACGTAATTTCTCACCTTCTGTCACTTTGCTGTAACTGGTCTCTTCCCCCCCCTTTGTCAATTTTAATACCATATTACCCTTCAGACTTGCTGAGGTTAGCGCACTCATACCAAAGCGTTGTGCATAGGTAACAATACCCTCAGATACACTTTGGAAGACATCGTTTTGCAATTCCTTTACTCGTTCATTGGTTTCTTTAACCACCGCATTCAAAATTTTTAGTTCATCAGTCTCGTACACTTGATTTAGATCAGTTGAACTGGCTTCTTCTATCCTTGCTTTCAAGACGGCGATTTCAGTCAGGACATTACTCCGTTGCCCGAGCTTTGAAATTTTATTAGCAGTGGTAGTAATTTGCTTTTGTTTGGCTTCAATAGCCTGAGTCAATTCCGACTGATTTTTCAGAAGATTCTTCAATACTCTACGTGCTTTTGTCTGAGCCTGCTTTGACGCTTTTGTTTGCTGCTCTAAACTATGTTGCAACTCTGCCGCATTGACATTGGAATGAACTTGCTTTCCGCAGACTGCGCATTCATTGGTTTCCTTTTCGGTCTTCTTGCGAGACTCGGAGATGCTCTTTTCGCAACGTGGACAGCAAGTTGGATCAAGAGCTCTAAAAACTGCGTCAGCTGCGTTGTATTCGAGGTGAGTCTGTAATGTACGTCGATCTTCAAGATAGATAGCTTCGACAGCAGTAACTGATTTCTTGGCTTGACGAATCTGATTGCTAAGAAGGATTTCATCTTCCTTAAATTTAGACAATTCAATTCCGATATTCTTGAATCGATCTTCGACAATCTCCATGGATGGAAGTTTTGTTAACTCGTCCTGCTTTGTTTCCAGCAATCCATGGAGTTGTTTTAATCTTTTGTCTCTTAATTCATTGGCGTCTTGCTCAAGCTTGGACTTTGCAGCTAGTTTCCGTTTTTGTTCTGCCACAGCAGCTTTCGCGGATGCCAAAGTCGAAATCCAGGGAATCCCGAGATACATCTGTGTTAGGCGAATCGGTAAACCAGTGTTAGGAGCTAGATCACCAACAAGAGTTGTGTAGTCGGTTCCAATAAACATTACTCCAGAAAGAGCATGCCAACCATGGAGTACAGTCCTTCCGTCAACATCGCCCGACTTTCGATAAACTGCGACCAAATCCATTGAGAACTCGCGCATGAAAAAGTCCGACATCACCGCCTCAAATTCAAGCTCGTTCCCAAACCATCCTATCTTCCGTTTGTTTCCAGATCTTGAAAAACGACTCAGCTTGCCCGTGACATCGTCTCCACACTGAATCTCAACTTTGTAATCGACTTCATCTAGTTGAAAGCTAAGCGATGATTCTCGAATCCAAGAACGAACGTCATCCTGTAGGTTGGCGGTTGGTCGTCCGCGAAGTGACCATCGCACAACCTCTAAGACAGATGATTTCCCTTTCAGGTTAGAGTCGGTCAGGATTGCCCATAGCCCATGATCGAGTTTGTCCCACTCAAATTCGAATTCGCCTGAGCAATCGACGCCATCTTTAATCCCAGAAAAATGAATACGTTTTAGCAGAAGTCGTCGAGGAGCTGGTACAACAGGCGAAGCTTGAATTCGATAATCAGCAAGAATTTGCTCAACACTATCTGGGTTCGCGTCAGCACGTTCTGCAATCGATGTGACCCAATCACGGTTTACGTTTTTTTGATTCATCGTTTGCCTTAAGTTGCAACTCGATTCAACTTTTCTTCGAGTCGATTGAGGACATCGTTTGTGATTGACGGAATTATTTCACCCAGCGCAGTGTCCGCATATTCAATACGCTGGTATTGCCGCTTCTTGAGTGCTGCACCACCACGACCATTTGCGATATCCGCGACCAGATTAGCACGATCAATATACCACTGAAGCGTTGGATATTCGGATATGATATCCGTGGTGGTTTGGATCGCTTTCGGCATAACAAAGAAGTCTGTCTCAAGTACGGTATCAACTAATTTACGACCACCGATTCGTATGAGACCACGCGAAAGCAGAATTGACAAAGCATCATCCATTCGTTCGTAGGCTCCGAAACGCCAACGAATCATCGGAAATCGGCGAAGATCGGGTTCTTCACTCGAAAATATTTTCTCAGCTAAAGTGAGATAAGCTTTATCACCGGTCTGGTCAAATCGCTCAAGTAGTTCGTCAGCAAGATAGTCAGGGTACCGCATCCAGAAATCAAAAGCACAAAGGCGTGTATTCCCAGCAAAAACCAAAGAAGCCCCTTCCGAATTTGCTCCTGTAGGTGGTTCGCCACCTGCAACAAATATGAATAGCAGGCGAATTGCATCGAGATAATACGATCGTGTTTCGATGAAAAACTCCTCTAGTCAACTGCGTTTGGTTAATCGAGCTTGCATCTATAGTTTTGGTACGCTGTCCGAGTAGGTGATCCTATAGAGTAGTGTTCGGACGTGCCATGGTCAAGCTAGCAGGCTGATCGCCAGGTCTAAGAAACTGTCGGGCTGCTGCTGCCAGACTTTCAAACGTGGCTCATGAAGAGCGTCCATCAGTTTCTGAATGTGAGCTTCGCTGAACCGTCGACAGAAGTCACCCGCTGATGTCGGATCAGGATTACGCTGAGCTCCCAGTGCATCAAGGTACGCCGTCGGTTCGTCGCAGTTCGAGATGTTCCAGGCAGGTACCCTCTAGGACGTTCTCAAAAAAAACTGTGAGGCCCGCTCGTCGTCGAACTCTGGTGCAGGAACTTCAGGTTTAATACGAAGTCAGTGAGCGGCGTGCCTGCCAGATGCTCGGCTTCTCGCGGCCCAGTCACCGTTACCAGAGTGTTCTTGAGAACGGGCCGAGCTGCGAATGCGTGAACTGACCACTATTCGTGTGCGTTCACTGGCATTCTATTTCATGAAAGTGCAGATTGGAGTATGTGAACAACTCAATCTGATGCTAAGTGGATTAATTCATAAGCGTCAAAACTCGACCACTATTACTGGGGAAGTCCTGTTTCTACTATCGACCGTTTAGGGACGATCAAGTTTTCGAACTGTTCTAGATGTGAGTTGTGCGCCGATCACAATGTGATGAGCAGATGAAATCTTATAGAAACCGTATTGAGATCCCCGTGCCAACGAAGTAGTCGTCAGCTGCTTCATTCAGCCCCACGCCTGCCCGGATATCCCATTGCACATTATTGTTGATCAGATAGGTAAATCCGCCATTAAAGTAATACTCAGGTTTTGCAGTCTCAGCACTTTGAGGGAAAAACGCAAACCACTCGGTATATGCACCTACTTTTTCAGTCAAAGTGTAACTGACTGTCCATGATTGAGCCCATTCGGTAAAGGCATTCGTGGTGACTTCGTCGATGGCGCGGTTGAACTGGGTGCTGCCTCCCGTCGAAATGAAGTCGTTGATTTCCCAACTGTAAATCCAGTTTAAGCCGGGCAGTACTTCTCCCGCTGTAAATTGATCTGAACCTGTGGGAACAGTCATCTGCGGGATGACCGCCATTTCAGGTAGAATTCCTTCTTGTGGCGTCAGTCCAATTTTGAAGCCAAGGTAAAGATCTTCACTACCGGAAATATCATTTAGTTGAGCAAGTTGATCGCTGGAATAGTTCCAGCCAAGTCGGAATTCCAGCCAGTCTGCCAGGATACCATAACGCAGAAGAGGTTCGGGCAAAGAATGAGATTTTGAAGAAGCAGTACCATCGTCATCATAGATGTAGGTGTATCCCAGTTCGAGCTGAACCACTCCCCGGCCCACAGTTGAACTCGCTTCAGTGAAATCGGGTCGGTCAGTGACTAGAGGTTCGTCAAGATCGGGGCCTCCTGAAAAACTGGTTCCATAACTCCATTGAAATAGGGTGCCTCTGGGCTGGCATTCATTGTCAGAACAGATCGAGGCAGGTTCAAGCGGGCGCAAACCAGACTCCTGATCTGAAACTGGAGTAATATTTTCGTGCCAGGCGGGAGTCGGATTTTCAAACGGAAGATCGGCAATTGCCTGGGGAGGCTGGTACAAATGCTCTCCTGCCAGAACCGCACAGACCACCAAAACTTGATATGGGCAGTAACTGTTAAGTATTCGGAGTATCATCGATTTGAGTCTTTCTAGAGTTTTTGCTGATTTTGGGGGGGATACAAATTCTGTTGATACTTTCGTGATCACTAATTGTCATAAGGATCGACGGGTAAATCGGTTTTGATATTCCAAAACCCTGGTTTTTGTATTCCAAAACTATGAGACTAATGAGGAAATGTCAGACACACGGACTTTCGGTGAAGATTGTTGATTAAAATTGCCGGTTGAAACCGACCTTTTTAAGCAATTCTCCATCACGACTTCCGGTCTGACAGCCAATTCGGGGGATACAGAGAGCGATGATTCTCTATGCTTGACACAAATTGTAGCATAAGCTACATTTGTCGGGGTTTGATGTAGCGCATGCTACAATTGTGCGTGGTGCATTCAGTACGCGCAACTATCTGTTAGGCCGGTAGACAGCGCATCGAAATCCTGAGCACAGCATCTGGTTATCAGAAGACGTTGCCTAAGAAAAGTATCTTATTGACAGATCGCCAGTTAAACAGTCATCGCAGACTGCAATCTCACAAATCTCTGGCGTAATTAAAAAACCGAGGTTGAATTGCAAAGAATATTTGTACCTGCATTAAGATTGGGAGCACAATGAGTGATCTTCGTCGGACGCGTCCTGAAGACTATCTCTGGGCAATCGAAAGTATCGCTACTTTTGGAGATGATTCTCGTGCCACGACCGGAAAGATTGCTAAAGCGATTGGAGTTACCAACGGAACAGTCAGTAGCGTACTGAAGGATCTGGCCCAAAAAGGGTTGATCGACTTAATCTCATATGAAGGGGCCATCCTGACAGAGTGCGGTCGAAGACAGGTTCTCCGTACGGTCCGTCGGCGTCGACTTCTCGAATTCTTCTTTTGCCAGTCGTTGGGAGTCACCTGGAAAACACTGGAGAAAGACGCCTTCCAACTGGAGCCTTGTGCTTCTGACAGACTGATTGATTATATCGATGACTTTTTGAATCATCCTGAATATGACCCAGGTGATGCTCCCATTCCACAAAAGGATGGATCGAT
>DEML01000106.1:0-4051 GCA_002359185.1 Planctomycetaceae bacterium UBA2671 | reverse complement strand
GGATCGATTTGCAGGCTGCAGATTCGCTGAGATATCTCTCAGAAATTGGTGTTCTCGTCGACTCTGAAATTCTGATCCATCATATTTCATCCGAGGTCAGTGTGATCACGTTGGATACTTTTCAGGGGCGATGTGCGATTGGACATGATGTTGCAAGAGGGGTGCTTGTAAAGCCCTGCCACTAAGTTAATATCATCCCTGTTTTGATCTTGGCAGATCTTACTAATTAACCTAGGATTCAACACCCTTATTCCCTCTCTGGATGTATGGGGGATATGCATTGATTACACGGTTTTCGCTGCCTTTGTCGAAAGTTTTTAGACTAATCGACAGAACCAGTATTATTATCCAGTTGTGATCAAGCGGCAGCACTTCGCATGTCGATGCTAGAAGTGCTTGTCTTGTATGATTACGAGGGATACAGGATATAAAATCCATTGATTGCTTGAGGTCTATCTAAAGTCTTTCAAGCCGGCAGAATGCTGTAAAACTTTTTTTCGCTAAGATGTGTGATGAAACTGATTCGCTTGTTCATGATCGTTCTACTACTGCAACCCTGCCCGGTCTGCTGGGGACATGGATTTGCTGCGCAGGGAGAATCAGTTCAGCACGAATCCGGTGACTGCAAAGCTGTTTCCACAGCCTGTTTCTGTTGTGCTCGGTGGAATCAAAGACAGGGAGTCCAGCAGCAGTTGCCGCTGGATGAAGAACATGAATGTCCCTGTACGTGTCATGTTTCTGACGAAATATTTGCCTCTGTTGGGCCGGTAGTGCATCTGGAAAGTTGCACCCATCCGGTGACGTTGGTCGTTAATCTGGATCAGTCCTGCCGCTTCGTAACTCATCTGAATGACGTAGCGAATGACACTTCACAGGCGGCTGTAATACTCCCACTGCGCTTATAAATTTCTCTCGGGCTCGCTTGCCTACTGGCAGTAACGGTCACTAATTGTCCACAGCAATCTTGCTGACCGTCTCTTTGAATTCAATTCTGATTCAAATGATAACTGCTGCGCCTGTGTCTGTTTAAATCAGACTGCATTTCGCTGCTTCTGCGCGCAATTACAGGTCGAGCCCATTACCTCTTTTTGCAGATCAAAATCGCAGCATAATCAACAAACAGGTAAGGAAGTTTATAATATGAAGTCTCACACTTTTTTAAAACTGTTCAAAAATAATGGTATTCGTCTGCTGGCCGCAGGCACTCTTCTGGTTTCCATGTCGAATGTTTCCCCGGCTCAAAATACGCCCCGGGTGGCATCATTGAGCAAGGCGGAAGCATCACGTGCTTCCGCAGCGGAACAGAATAAATACACGTTTATCATGTTCTGGAAAGACCAGGATACAACCACCAAAAGCATGTGGAGCACACTGCAGCAGAATCTGTCCGACAAAAACACAGCGTCCGTTGTGGCGGTTAACACCGGCGATCCCCAGGAACGCAAGATTGTTGAACAGTATGGAGTCTCACGCGCGCCCATGCCGCTTACGCTGGCAGTTGCTCCCAATGGGGCGGTCACCGGTTCCTATGTGAAACAGATCAACGCTGACTATATTCAGCAGGCATTCGTATCCCCCGCCAAATCCCGGTGCATGTTGAATCTGCAGAACCGTAGAATGGTGCTACTGTGTGTGAATGCCTCAAATAGTACAGGAATTCCCAATGGGGTTCAGAATTTCCAATCGATGCCCTGTTACAAAAACGCGGTTGAAGTAATTACCGTCTCACAATCTGAGCCGACCGAACGCGACTTTTTGAATGAACTGAGAGTGCCTGACTCACAAAACTCGTCTGTCATTTTTATGGCACCTCCTGGTGTGATGGTCGGGAAGTTCAACAATAGTGTGACCAGCCAGCAGCTGATTGCCGAGCTGAAAAAAGCTGGAAAAAGCTGCGGCGTGGAAGGCTGCAAACACTGTAAATAAACCATTGCATCATATACTTTAAGGAGGTCTCTCATGACAATGAGAACAATAATCTGGAAAGAAATGAAAGAGCGTCCTACGGCGCTGATCGCCAGCCTGCTGGCAATCATTTTGAGTGTGACAGCGCTGGTAGCGATCCGCAACGTTACAATTTTCTCAGAACAGGAGGTTGCTGGTAAACTTGACGAACTGGGAGCGAACGTACTGATTCTCCCCGAAGGCGTCACACTGCAGGATTATTATGCTGCAGACATGCACAAGGAAACCATCCCAGAAGAACACGTGGCTGAACTGGCACTGGCGGGACTGACCGGAGTGGAAGCGATTACCCCCAAACTCTGTGTCCCCACCAAACTGGACGACCGCAACGTGATTCTGACGGGCATCCTGCCACAGTCCGAAATACAGAAGATGAATGCCTGGTCGGGAGGCGGCATGCTATTCAAAAAGCATGAAGGTTGTAAAGCTAAGATTAACGTGGCTGATGAAAATCTGGACGCTCCAGACTCCCTGGCAGAACGCAGGGCTCTGCAACACCTGAATCAATCTGAAGTTTTGCTTGGTTCTGATTTTGCCGCCAGTAAGGGACTGAAAGAAGGGGACCAGCTCCAACTTCTGGGGGAAACGTTTGAGGTACTCAGCGTGCTTCCCTCGACGGGGACCGTCGATGACAGTCGGGTGTTCGCCCACCTGCATACTGTGCAACGGCTGTCAGGAACAGGACCGGTTGTGAATATTATTGAAGTTATGGGCTGCTGCGAAGACGTCGCTAACGGATTGGTAGGGGAGTTGCAGTCATTACTGCCCGGTACCAAGGTGGTGACGATCGCCAATGTGGTCGAAACTCAGGTTTCGATTAACCGGATGATGACAAATCTATCGTACCTGTTCCTTGCGATTCTGGTGGCCGTCGGTGGTGCGAGTATGGCGAGTGCAAGCTTTGCGAACGTCATAGAACGTCGTCGCGAAATCGGCACGCTGATGGCTCTGGGGGCCACGCCGAGATTCGTCACGCAGTTGTTCCTGGCAAAAGCGGCTCTGCTGGGCCTGGCCGGGGGGATTAGCGGTTATGTTTTGGGAAGTCTGATAGCAGTCTTTCTGGGACCTGTATTTGCGAGTGTAGCAGTGTTTCCAGTCCCGAGTCTGGCAATCGTTGCCTCTACGGTTGCGGTGCTGGTCACTCTGGCTGCCAGTTATTTTCCGGCGCGCCAGGCTTCCCGCCTCGATCCCTGTCTCTGTTTCAAGGAGGTATAACTAAATGTTAAAGTTAGAATCTGTTAAAAAAGTATATTGTAAGCAACAGCACGAAGTGGTCGCGCTAGACTCGACCTCTATTGAAATCGCGCAAGGTGAGTTCGCTGCGATCATCGGTCCCAGCGGGAGCGGAAAAACGACGCTGCTCTCCATGCTGGGGGCAATGTCGGCCCCTTCTGAAGGCCGCATTCTGCTCGACGACGTATCAATTTATGATTTGCCGATTGAGCAGCGCGCTGAAGTCAGACAGAATAAGATTGGATTTGTCTTCCAGACATTCAATCTGGTGCCTTATCTGACCGCGATTGAAAATGTTCAGGTCCCTATGATGCTGTCACAAAAGTTTAGAACAGAGCAACAGGAGCGGGCGGAGGAATTGCTGGGCACGGTTGGGCTGCAGGATAGACTGCATCATAAACCGAGTGAACTCAGTATTGGTCAGCAACAGCGCGTCGCACTGGCTCGCATGCTGGCCAACGACCCGTTGATCATCCTCGCTGATGAACCGACAGGGAACCTTGATCCGGAGACCCGTGATCAGGTTCTTGCTTTCCTGCGTCAATTCAATGAGGAAGGTCGCACGATCATCATGGTAACACATGATTTGTCTGCTGCGGAGTGTGCCCGCAGAACCTTACGTCTTTCTGAAGGTCGCATCCAGGCAGGTTCAGACCAGAATCTGTTGAAAACAGCTTAAAGAAAGACTTTTATTGGACGGTCTATCTCGAGCTCTCTCTTACAAAGAGAGGGCTCGAGAATCGGCCAACGAGAACATCTCAAAATTATACGTTGGGATGGATTATGAGATTAGAATTATCAGGTTCAGGAGAACTGTGATGCATGGAATGCCGGAAAAGTTAATTAAACTCAG